>NZ_JARXYU010000017.1:0-126038 GCF_029893715.1 Paenibacillus sp. LBL
CTACTTGATACTCGCTTCGTGCTCCTTGCTGTCTTGCTACTTGATACTCGCTTCGTGCTCCTTGCTGTCTTGCTACTTGATACTCGCTTCGTGCTTCTTGTTTCTTACTCAGCCGCTACTTCCCTCCTTACTCCCTTCTCCTCCTTTAAATTTGGCGAACTCGAGGAAGGGAACAGAGGTATTACAGGTCGACTTCTTGGAACAACACGTCAAAGTCCGGCACCTTAATGGGATGCCTCTTCTGGAAGTCGTTGAATAGCTTATCCTGGAGCTGCTGATAACTGTCCATGCCCTTCATGCTCTCGTCTGTCAGGATGCTCTGGAGGAATTTACTGATGTATAGCGAGGTTTCGTAGGCTTCGTATACCTCATCACTGTTCCAAAACTCTTCTGTAGTCATACTGGTAATGCGGATGCGGTTCTCCATCATATAACGGATCAACTGGTGGTTCTCATCATTCGGATCAGCTTCATCCAGCGCTGCTTTTTGAAAATGGACTGCCTCGCTGACTTCTTCGGGTGTTACCACAATGCCTGACTGTTTGGCATAATTCACGGTTAACTGCTTGGTGACCATATCCTGTAGGAGTGCTTCGTCTGAAGGAATCTCTACCACTTGATTCAAGGCATAGATTAAATCCCTGTTTTTCTTGGCTAATACATAATCGCTCAGCGATATATTAACCTTTTCATCCTTTACGACCCAATCCGGATTTGGACCACTTCGGATTCTATCTTGAAGTTCCTTCACGGAATCAAAGGTTTCTCGAATCACCTGCTTGTTATTCTCCGACAATGATACGGACTGAAGACTTGGCAGATTATCAATCGATTCCTTGGACTCAGCGTAGCCAAACGTGTCAGATTGCGCTTGGTTACAAGCGCTAATCAGCAGCATGGAAATTAATGACACTAGTAAGAAAAGATTCTTCATAGGGATTCTTCGATTCATCCTATCCCTCCTCATAAAGTCTGTCTTTATTAATATTAACGTTACTGAATGCCATTAGTTACAATTTTCCTCCAATACGCTACAATAGGGATGAATTTGTCTTATATCCTACACGACCAAGGAGTGATCAATAATGATGCAGTACACCACACTCGGTAAATCGGGTATGAAAGTAAGTCGTCTTTGTCTCGGAACTATGAACTTTGGTCCATCTACGGATGAAAAAGAAGCCTTCCGTATTATGGATGCAGCGCTCGATGCAGGCGTTAACTTCTTCGACACGGCTAATGTCTACGGTTGGGGCGAGAACTCCGGGCTGACCGAAACCATCATTGGACGCTGGTTCAACCAGGGCGGAGGCCGTCGTGAGAAAGTCATTTTGGCTACCAAATTCTACGGTTCCATGAGTGATCCGCTGGATGGCCCCAACAATGAAGCCGGATTGTCCAGCTATAAACTTCGCCGTCATCTCGAAGCATCGCTAAAGCGTTTACAAACCGATCATATCGAGCTGTATCAAATGCATCATATTGATTTATCCGTTACATGGGACGAGCTATGGGGAGCTTTTGAAGTTGCGGTTCAGCAAGGGAAGATCGGATATGTTGGATCCAGCAACTTTGCTGGCTGGCAGATTGCAGTTGCTCAAGCTGCTGCGCAGAATCGGCATTTCCTCGGCCTGGTCTCCGAGCAGCATAAATACAGCCTGACCTGCAGGCTGTCAGAACTCGAAGTGCTTCCTGCTTCGCAGAAGCTTGGACTCGGTGTGATTCCCTGGAGCCCGCTGGATGGCGGATTACTCGGACGCAATGCGCTCAAGAAAATGGAGGGCTCACGCAGTGGCGGAAATGCGGAGCGTGTGGAAAAATATCGCCCACAGCTGGAACAGTTCGCTGCTCTCTGCCAAGAGCTTGGGGAACCGCAGGATAATGTAGCCCTGGCCTGGGTGCTCAAGAATCCGGCTGTTACAGGACCGATTATCGGTCCGCGCACCTTGGAGCAATTCGAAAGCTCTCTTCGTTCGCTTGAGGTTGAGCTCGATGAGTCGGTGATGAAGCGTCTCGATGAAATCTTCCCGGGTCCGGGAGGAGCCGCTCCACAAGCTTACGCCTGGTAAATACTTGCAGCGTCTCGACGGTTGCTTCAAGCCTGATTAATTCGAGCGTCATCGTACGGATAACAGCAGGTAAGCTATATATATCGCAGTGACCAAAAAAAGAGGGACCGCTTCAACAGGCGGCCCCTCTTTTTCATTGGATATCTCCACTGCTACCACTCGGGAAACAGAGCTACCCTTCGCATTAAGTATTTATAGTGTAGCCCGCTCGCGCCGGCTAAAGGTTTTGCGTTTCTCAATCAGAACGTTAACCGCATCCACGTAAGCTCTTGCGCTAGCTTCAAGAATGTCGGTACTCAAGCCGCGTCCCTGTGCAGCCACATCATTTTGTGACAGGACTACATGCACTTCGCCTTGAGCATCCTTCCCGTGGGTAACCGATTTAATGGAATAGTCCGCGAGTGTTACCTCTTCCCCGGTCACCTTGTCGATCGCATTATAGATTGCATCAACGGAACCGTTGCCCTCGGCTTCTTCCTCAATAGTCTGATCTGCTGTTGCAATGCGAACCCTGGCCGTCGGCGTGGATTCATTGCCATAAGCAACAAAGATTGTTTCCAGCTTGAATACTTCCGGCGTATCGATCAGTTTCTCCTCCAGCAAAGCCAGCAGATCCTCATCGGATACTTCCTTCTTCTTATCAGCCAGCACCTTGAATTTAGCGAAGGCGTCATTCACCTGCTCTTCGCTTAACTCATAACCCAGATCCAGCAATTTCTCGCGGAAGGCATGACGACCGGAATGCTTGCCTAGTACGAGTTTGCTTTCTTTAAGGCCGATCGACTCTGGCGTCATGATCTCGTATGTCGTTTTTTCCTTCAGCATCCCGTCCTGATGAATGCCGGATTCATGAGCGAATGCATTTGCCCCTACAATAGCTTTGTTTCCTGGCACTACCATTCCCGTAAGCTTGCTCACAAGGCGGCTTGTGCGGGCAATCTCGGTCAGCACAAGTCCGGTCTTCGCTTTGAAAAATTCCTCGCGGGTCGCCAGCGCCATCGCAATCTCTTCGATTGCCGTATTTCCTGCGCGTTCGCCGATACCATTAATTGTTCCCTCAATCTGATCAGCCCCGTTCAGGATGGCAGCAAGCGTGTTTGCCGTAGCCATTCCCAGATCGTTATGACAGTGCGCACTCAGTTGAACCCTCTCGATATCCGGAACATTTTCCTTCAGGTATTTGAATATGGCTCCATACTCCGAAGGATTCAAATAACCTACCGTATCCGGAATATTCACAACGTTCGCGCCTTCCCGCACGGCCATGCCGACCACTTCCGCCATGAAATCCAGCTCTGTCCGGCCAGCATCCTCCAGGGAAAATTCCACTTTGGAGAAATACTTCTTGGCATAACGAATCGAAGCTTGTGCCGTTTCCAGCACCTGCTGCTTCTCCATCCGCAGCTTAAACTTGCGGTGAATCGGCGATGTAGCCAGGAACACGTGAATACACGGATCCTGTGCTCCTTGCAGGGCTTCCCTAACCGCATCGATGTCGTTCTCTCTGGAGCGTGACAGTCCAATGACCGTAACGTCCTTGACCGCGCGTGCCACTGCATTCACAGCTGCAAGATCACCAGGTGACGCAGCCGGAAAACCTGCTTCCATGCGGTCGATTTTCAACTTTTCGAGTTGAAGGGCAATTTCCACCTTTTCCCGAGTGTTCAAGTTCACGCCAGGAGACTGCTCTCCATCCCTCAGCGTTGTATCAAAGACATAAATCTTTCGCATGTCGGCACCTCCTTGAAGTTTATCGCATGACGTTAAACATCCGGCGGCAGGTTCATCCTATACCCTGCCGCCGGCTGCTTGATTTACAGGGCACGGGCAGCAGCACCATTGAACTGATGCTTGACTGCCCCATTCCTGAAGAATTCCTTATGAATTCTATATATTCTTATTTTTTGATCCAATGCATCATTTCACGAAGCTCGGCACCGACCACTTCAATCGGATGCTCGGACTCGTTGCGGCGAGTAGCTGTCAGGAATGCACGTCCGGATTGGTTCTCAAGGATAAAGTCGCGTGCGAATTTACCTTGTTGAATATCGGACAGCACTTCTTTCATCGCCTTCTTCGTATCTTCAGTTACAACGCGCGGTCCTGTTACATAGTCGCCATATTCAGCCGTGTTGCTGATGGAGTCGCGCATGCTTGCAAGGCCGCCTTCATAGATCATATCTACAATAAGCTTCAATTCATGCAGACACTCAAAGTATGCCATCTCCGGCGCATATCCAGCTTCCGTCAATGTTTCGAAACCAGCTTTGACCAATGCGGATACACCGCCACACAATACCGCTTGCTCACCGAACAAATCGGTTTCGGTTTCTTCGCGGAAGGAAGTCTCGATAACGCCTGCACGAGTACAGCCAATGCCTTTTGCGTAAGCAAGGCCGATCGCCTTAGCTTGTCCAGTCGCATCTTTCTCGATTGCGATCAATCCAGGTACGCCAAAGCCTTCAACATACGTACGGCGAACCATGTGGCCCGGGGATTTAGGTGCAACCAGAAGGACATCGTTGTCTTTAGGAGCTACGATTTGACCGAAGTGAACGTTAAATCCGTGGGAGAACATCAAGGCAGCGCCTTTTTTCAGGTTTGGCTCGATATCGTTTTTGTACACGGATGCTTGCGTTTCGTCCGGCATCAGGATTTGTACCACGTCAGCACGGCTAACAGCCTCTGCTACAGGAAGCACTTCAAAGCCATCGTTTTTCGCTTTATCAAAAGATTTACCTTCGCGAAGACCGATCACGACCTGCAATCCGCTGTCACGCAGGTTTTGTGCCTGGGCATGACCTTGGCTGCCATAACCGATAACCGCGATTGTTTTGTCTTTCAACACGCTGAGTTCTGCATCTTGTTCATAATAAGTAGTAATTGCCATTTGTATAAGTCCTCCTTTGATTTTAAAGACCCTTCATGATGAGCGGGTATCTCAATAGACCGACTTTATTCCCAATCACCGATCCGCTGAGACACCCGCTCATGCGATGCGGGCGTCTATCGCTTTATATTAGCTGTAAACTTTGTAATCTCGGGTAATTGATCATCGTATAGTATCATTACGCGTTACCGCGAATCATCGCAGTAACCCCGGTACGGGAAAGCTCCTGAATGCCGTACGGCTTAAGCAGCTCGATCATGGCATCGATTTTGACTGTGTCGCCTACGACCTGAACCATCATGTTTGCTGTGCCGATATCCACAACCGATGCACGGAAGGTCTCAACAACGCCCATAATCTCCGGTCTGGCTGAAGGCTCTGCCTTCACCTTAATCAGGGCAAGCTCTCTGGCCACCATCGGTTTCGAGCTCAGGTTGATAACTTTGATGACATCGATCAGCTTGTAAAGCTGCTTCTCAACCTGCTCCAATGTCGTTTCATCACCGGTGGTTACGATAACCATCCGGGATAATCCGGCTTCCTCCGACTGGCCCACCGTAATGCTCTCGATGTTAAAACCTCTGCGTCCGAATAATCCCGATACACGCTGCAGAACACCCGGCTGGTCGTTCACTAGTACGGCAATGGTATGTTTTGTACTCATCTTACGCATCCCCCATCAGCATTTGATCGATTGTCGACCCTTGCGTCACCATCGGATACACGTTCTCGCCTTTCTCAACAACAAATTCGACGAGGACCGGTCCCGGTGTTTCCAGCGCTTCAGCCCATGCACGCTGTGCTTCTTCTTTCGTAGTGGCACGAAGTCCCTTGACTCCATAGGCTTCTGCCAGCTTAACGAAATCAGGGCTTCCTGCCAGGTCGATGTGGCTGTACCGGTTATCGTAGATCAGTTCTTGCCATTGGCGAACCATGCCGAGCACCTGGTTGTTGATAACAACGATTTTTACCGGAATGTTGTTGATGGCACAGATGGCAAGCTCCTGCGAACACATCTGCATGCCGCCATCCCCGTTGATCGAAATAACCAGCCGATCCGGATGTGCCATTTGAGCGCCGATCGCTGACGGGAATCCGAAGCCCATCGTTCCAAGTCCACCGGAGGTGATCCATGAACGAGGCTGGTTGAACTTGTAATACTGCGCGGCCCACATTTGATGCTGACCAACATCCGTCGTTACAATCGCTTCACCCTTCGTTGTATCATTCAGCATTTCAATAACCCACTGCGGCTTCAGCACCGTCTCGGAATCAACATAACGGAATGGATACTCGGCTTTCCATTTGCTGATCTGATCTCTCCAAGCGTCTGCCTTCGCCGCATAAGGAACGATCGGATTCAGCATTTCAAGCACGGTCTTCACGTCCCCGACAATCGGAATATCCGTTGGCACGTTCTTGCCGATCTCAGCCGGGTCAATGTCGATATGGACGATCTTCGCATGCGGAGCGAAACCGTCAAGCTTTCCTGTAACCCTGTCGTCAAACCTTGCCCCGATGTTGATCAGCAGGTCCGATTGCTGAATGCCATGGTTCGATGTGTAGGTACCGTGCATACCCGGCATTCCCGTCCACAGGTCATGACCGCTTGGGAAGGCGCCCAAGCCGAGAAGCGTGGTTGTGATCGGAATACCGGATTTATTCACGAATTCGTAAAGTCCTTCATGAGCACCCGAGTAGATCACGCCGCCGCCTGCAAGAATCATCGGACGTTCCGCTTCCTCGATCGCCCGGGCCAATTTATCCAGCTGAAGTTTGTTTGGCACGGTCCGAGGATTGTAACCTCTCAGCTGAATTCGATCATCCGGCTGGAACAGCGTGGTTGCTGCCGATACATCCTTAGGCACATCGATCAATACCGGACCTTTGCGTCCTGTTGAAGCGATGTGAAAGGCTTCGTGAATCACCCGCGGCAGGTCTTTCACATCTCTTACCAAATAGCTGTGTTTCGTAATCGGCATCGTGATGCCCGTAATGTCCGCTTCCTGGAAAGCATCTGTACCAATCAGGGTTGTTGCTACGTTTCCGGTAATGACAACAAGCGGAACGGAGTCCATGTAGGCTGTTGCAATACCGGTCACAAGGTTTGTGGCCCCCGGTCCCGAAGTCGCAATACATACACCGACCTTGCCGCTTGCGCGGGCATAGCCGTCAGCCGCATGAATTGCGCCTTGTTCGTGACGGGTCAAGACATGGTTGAAATCCTCAAAACCATACATTGCATCGTAGATATACAGGACCGCTCCACCCGGATATCCGAAGACGCACTCGACACCTTCGAGCAGAAGACTCCGAAGCAAGATTTCCGATCCGGTAATCACTTCAGGCTTCAACCATTTCTCTCGTAATTGTTCTGTAGACCGCACTTCTGGAGTTTGCGCGCTCATCAGTCATCCTCCTCTCAAATATTGGCACTCATTCATTCAATCATCCAAGCAACAAAAAAACCTTCCGTCGCCACACCCGGAGTATCTCCGTGTGAGGGACGAAAGGTTTAGCTTCCGTGGTACCACCCATGTTTGCCCTACACTTCGCAGTGTAAAGCCTCAGCAGGTATGAAGAACATGAAACACAGATCTTCAATATCTGCAGTCCGTAACGTGGACTAAGACGATTTTCCCTAATAAACGCTGTTACGACTTAATGCGATAAAGTCATAGCGTAACATCTTTCAGGAAAACAGCTCCGAGGTGAGCTCGTATAAAAGGGGTTTTGGTGGTGGTTTCAGCTGATCCATCCACTCTCTGAGCAAAAGAGCCCTTTAAACTTCGTCCTCATCATTGCCGATTGGATATATTCGTTAAAATGTTTAGAAACATTATATGATTCATTCATTCCAGAAGTCAACACATTTATTTTACTTCCGATGAAAGGTTTTCATTCGCAATTCGAGTTAATCCTTCGCTTTTCTGATGTAAAACACCCTATTAAACCCTGCTACATATGATAAATGGAGCTAACTGAATAGCGGTGAAGGGAGGGAATAACACGATGATCCGCTATCGAAAACCTGGGCAGGATGATCCCATGATTCAACAGCTGATTGAGTCCCAACTCGTCCCGCTTTCCCATATGACAAAAAAAGAGTTGGATACCATCCGCAAGGATATTCCCTCTCGATTGCGACGCGGCGTGACTCTCGTTGCCTCAAATTCAGATCACGAAAAAGTCATTGCCTTTATCCATTTTATGATGCACGGCGAACTGCTCTATATCGACATGCTGGCCGTAGCACCCACCGCACAGCGAAAACGGTGGGGTATCCGATTGATGGAACATGCCGAACGTTTCGCTGTATCCCGCGGATGCAAACGCGCCAAGGTCATGGTAGACATCGGCAACCAAACTGGTCTTAACTTTTACCGCAAACTCGGTTATACGGTTACCAGAATCATTGAACCAAGCCAATGCTATGAACTGGAGAAGATCTGGTATGCTTAATTACCAGAAAAAGCCCCCGCCAAAGCCAGGTCCGAAACCTGGGCCGTAGCCGCCATAACCAGGTCCAAATCCTCCGTATCCTCCAGGGTATCCTCCCGGATAGCCGCCAAAACCGCCGCCGAATGCGTATGGAGCCGTACCAATGGCAAGAAGATCAAACAATGCGAGCGGAACAATCGCCTTGGTCTTTACTTTTTTGCCCTTTGTTGCAGGTACCACAAAAAGGCGGCTGCCGGAGACACGTACCAGCTTGCCTGTCACCACAGTCCCGTCTTTCTTATACGCTACGATCTCTTTGCCCACATATGATTTCACTTTTGCCTTACTGACAGGCTTGTGCATAAGATCCCTCCTCAGGTAATATACATTTCAATCTATTCAGGAAGGATATCCTTTGCTTGTTTAATGGCCCTTATCGGGCAAAAGATAGGCATAATTCTGCAAAAAGCATGGCTTCGGCTGCATTATATATCCGGGGGATGCAACAAGACCTCAAAAACGAAAAAACCGCCGTAATATTACGGCGGTTTTTTCATACACGTATAATTAAGCGTTCACTTTTTCTTTAGCTACAGTAGCCAAGGAATTGAACGCGTTCAGATCATTAACAGCCAGATCAGCCAGCATTTTACGGTTAATGTCAACGCCAGCAAGTTTCAGACCATGCATCAATTTGCTGTAAGACAGACCATTTTGACGAGCAGCCGCGTTGATACGAACGATCCACAATTTGCGGAAATTACGCTTCGTATTGCGACGATCCCGGTATGCATAAACGAGGGATTTCATTACCTGCTCGTTAGCCGTTTTAAAAATGCGGTGTTTGGAACCGAAATAACCTTTCGCAAGCTTCAATACTTTTTTATGTCGACGACGAACGACAAATCCGCCTTTAACTCGTGCCATATCAAAAGACCTCCCAATAATTGTTGTTTACTATTTCAAGTTAGCCAGACCTTGCTTCAAACGTTTAACATCTCCAGGCGCCATTACAGGGCTGTTGGACAATACGCGCTTCGCACGCTTGGATTTGTGGGAAAGCAAGTGGTTTTTGTAAGCTTTATAACGTTTTACTTTACCAGTACCTGTAATTTTGAAGCGGCCTTTCAGGCTGCTATGTGTTTTCATTTTGGGCATTGTAGTACTTCCTCCTCTAATTTCTCTTAGGCTTTTGGTGCCAAAATCATAATCATGCTGCGGCCTTCCAGTTTTGGTTGACGCTCAATGACGCAGAGATCTGCTACTTCCACCTTCACGCGCTCCAAAATTTTCTGCCCGATGTTGGCATGGGTGATTTCACGACCACGGAAACGCACGGAGCATTTCACTTTGTCGCCTTCTTTCAAAAACTTAACGACATTGCGGAGCTTGGTTTGATAATCATGCTCCTCAATGTTGGCTCGGAACCATACTTCTTTAATATCCACAATTTTCTGGTTCTTACGTGCTTCCTTCTCTTTCTTCTGCTGCTCATAGCGGAATTTACCGTAGTCCATGATGCGGCATACCGGCGGTTTCGCCTGAGGGGCCACGTTCACCAGATCCAGATTGAGATCAATTGCCATTTGCAGTGCTTCACGAATCGGCTTGATCCCGATTTGCTCACCTTCGGCACCAACCAAACGTACTTCCTTGGCCCGAATCTCGTCATTGATCATATGTTCCTTACTGATAGTCCTCCACCTCCAAATTACTTGTTGTTCCTGTTTGCAAAAAAAATAAAGGGATGACGGGTTAATCACCGACATCCCTATTTGATACTCATCTCACAAATGAAGTTGAATCCATTCATTGATTTCGTGATCAAACCAGCCAACGTATGTCAGTCAGGTGAGAAGCGGCGCTTCTGCTTGCAATCAGATATTCTGTTTAACAGACTAGGATAGTATAACAGGTCCCACCAGCCTGTGTCAACACAGATATAACATAAACTTTATTACCCTTGTTTGCTCTGCACTTCTTCAAGGCGCACAACCCGGGTATGCTCCGTATGACTCCACTGCTTGTTGTTCTGCGTGAAGAACGCATACACCGTGATAGGATACCACGACAGCAGGTAAATCGGGAACAGCACCAGATACAAGTAAACCTTCTTGTATTTGACCTTCTCAAGCAGCATCGCAATCATGAACGTGAACACGTTAGCCGCAATCGCGGTAAAGCTTAGCCACAGCGGCAGATATCCATACAGATTTGCGATATTCGGACCATCGAAGAACGAGTTGTCAATCCAAATGACGGCCGTCAACAAGAAAGTCAGCAGCACGATGTAGACGTTAACTCCGTACAGAGCCAAGTCCAGCTTCACGAGGCTGCGTTCTTTAATGGCACGCCACAGCAGCGGGAAAAAATAACGGCGGGCAACCGTAAAGTGACCCTGCATCCAGCGCAGACGCTGTCTGGCAGAAGCCTTGAACGTAAGCGGCTTTTCGTCAAATACCTTGGCATCATAGTTGAATTTCGGGTACACGCCGCGCATAACGCTGCGCATGGTGAACTCCAAATCCTCAACCAGACTGGTTGCGCCCCAACCCATCTCCTTCAAGAGATTCGTCTCGAAGCACATTCCTGTACCGCCAAGGAAGTTGGCCATGTTCAGATTGCTGCGGGAAAGCTGCCACAGACGGTTGATGTACCAATAGGACACCCCGTAAGAGGCGGTGATCCAAGAATCCTCAGGGTTCTTGGTATCGATGTATCCCTGGATAACTCTCGCTCCAGAGCTAAGATCATTATTCATTTCGATCAGGAAATTCGGATCTGCCAGATTATCTGCATCAAACATGACGACCGCATCATACTGGCGCGGCATTGCCCAGAGCTCTTTGAGCATCCATTCGATGGCATAGCCTTTGCCTCGCAGATTCTGGTTCGTACGCACGCATGCGTTCATCCCGTGGGCACGGACGATCTCAGCAGTACGGTCTGTACAGTTGTCACATATGACAAATACATCGTACAGATCTTTTGGATAGTTAAGCTGTTTCAGGTTCTCCATCAGAGCTCCGACAACCTGTTCTTCGTTGTGTGCAGCAACTAACACTGCAAATGATTTATTCGGTTCAAAATGCTGCTTCTTTTTTCTCTTGATCAGACCAAACAAAGAGAATACGAACTGGTACACACCCACCGCGGCCAAAAATAGTTGGAGCGCGATAAAGATGGCGTCTGTCATGATTCTCCGTTACCCCCTTTTTATAACCCGAGAATGTTTGTTATTTTTTCTCTCTAAGTTTTTTGCTTTTTTTTGTTGTTGCATGACCCTGTGACCTGTGTCTGTTTCTTCATAGTAGCCTCGGTGCCGCGGGGCAACTTCGCACGTCATACACGATTTTCCACACTTTTGAATCTTTTGTCAAAACCGTGGAATGCTCTAATTTACGGAAAAACTTCGTAAAAGAGCGCAGCTTGCGATCCAGTTTGCCAGCAAGCTTCGTTTCAAACGGCTTTAGTTCTTATTTTCATCTGTTTTCTTACTTTTTATTTCTTTGGCTGCCCATTTTTTATTTTTTAATCTTGTCCGCCAATAAATAAACGTAACAGACACCCAAAAAGTTTTAGTTTTTCAACACTCTTTCTCTAAATAAACTTTTTGACGCCCGTTTGAATCATTGTAGCGGCAACTTATACTCAAGTCAAAAGTCCACGGACCCTGATTTTCTACAAAATGCGCGCTGGCGACTAACTCCTTTAGTAACAAGGCTCCGGCAAGAACCTCGCCGAGAAAAGCTTGCTCTCCCGGGACCAAAGTCCCGTGAGCACAGGCTGGAAGTGGTTGATTTCTATTCCCAAAGTCGATATGTTAAAGTTAAAGAATAACGCTGCAGAACGGGTGAAAAGTAGTGGCTAAAAAAAGAGTCTTGCTGTTATCGGAAGGGTTCGGTGCAGGCCATACGCAGGCTGCTCACGCACTTTCCAGCAGCCTGCGCCAATTGTCGCCTAGCGTACAGACCAAGGTTCTTGAGCTTGGAAGCTTCTTGAACCCGAAAATCGCTCCACTGATCATTTCGGCCTACAGGAAGACGATCACAACTCGCCCGAGATTGGTCGGGTATATGTATCGTCATCAAAAATCCTTCAATCGGTTCACCGCATTGGCGCTTCACCGAATGTTCTATACAAGCACCAAGAACGTGGTCAGACAACTCAGACCCGATATCATCGTGTGCACCCATTTCATTCCAAGTGCTGTGATCTCGCGTTTGAAACGGCTCGGCACCGATGTGCCTCTGTGTACCGTTATAACCGATTATGATGCTCATGATACATGGATTAGCCCTGAAGTCGACCGCTATTTCGTATCCACGCCGGAGGTTAAGCGAAAGCTGCTCAACCGCGGGGTGTCTCAAGCTAAAATTCAGGTTACCGGCATTCCCATTCATCCTGACTTCTGGACTCATCCGGGCAAAGAGGAGATCAGGGAACGATTTCAGTTGTCCGATATGCCGACCGTGCTTGTCATGGGCGGAGGCTGGGGAATCATGAATGACGAGGTTGTCCATGAATTCTTGACAAGATGGCGGGGCGAAGTCCAGATCATATTTTGTCTTGGCAATAACGATAAGGGACGCGAAGAAATGGAGAGCAATCCGCGGTTCCAGCATCCCAACATCCGGATATTGGGCTTTACACGCGAGATTGACAAGCTGATGGAGGTATCGGATCTGCTCGTCACGAAGCCCGGGGGCATGACATGCACCGAAGGCCTGGCGAAGGGAATCCCGATGCTGTTTCACCAGCCTCTTCCAGGACAGGAAGAGGAGAACTGCCAATACTTTACAGCCCAGGGCTTGGGAGAACCCATCACTTCGCTGGAGGTTATTGGTAAATGGATGAATAAACTGCTCCAGCATTATGATCTGATCCAATTGCAGCGAGCGAAAAACTTGCGAAATATCGAGCGCTTCCATCCGATGCAAAGCGCGCGCAGCATCATCGATATGCTCGAAAATGAAAAGGTGTACTCCTAAAATAAAATGTACCCCATAAGACAGACACTTTGGAAAAGGTCATCTTATAGGGTACATTTTAAAAGCGGAGCACACCTTTTTTATGCGTTTTTTCGGTGAATATGTCACCGATTGATAGATTTTCTTCTATTATAATAGTTGTAAACGTTATCATAGACGAAATTATCGTGCATATACACTATTTTCCGTATTTTTCAAGACGGTTCTTGCGATAGGCATCAAGCGCTTCCTTGCCCACAATGGCCTCGCAGCGATGAATCTGCATGCCTTGACCAACGAATTTAGTCTCGTATTCTGTCATTACATGCTCTTCGTTCAATCCTTCACGATGCAGATCAAGTGAAATGTTGGTCATTTGCAGCCCATAATCAGCAAAGGAATTCAGCGAGAATTCAAACAGTGTCACCGAATCGGTCTTGAAATGTATCTCCCCGCGATCGTTCAGTATCTGGGAGTACTTGTCCAGAAAACGAGGATGCGTCAAACGACGGCGTGCATGTTTTGATTTTGGCCACGGATCGCTGAAGTTCAAATACAACCGTTCAATTTCGCCAGGCTCAAAAACCTGTTCGACACTCTCGATGTTAAACAACGCCAGTTTCAGATTCGGCGGAGTATCCACACCTTCCTGGGCCCACACGTTGCGCCCCTTCTCACTGGCGCGGCGAATCAACTCATCGTACATGTCCACCCCAATAAAATTCACTTGCTGGTGCTTATAACTCATCTGGCTGATAAATTGACCCTTGCCCATGCCAAATTCGACATGAATCGGAAGATCATTGCCAAATAATGAAGCCCATTTCCCTCTATATTGACCGGGGTCCAAAACGACCAGGTCTTCCTGCTGCTCCAGATTTTCCCGTATACCTTTTCTTCCGCGTAAACGCATGTCATACCTCCGAAACTTGTCCAAGTTAAGATTTAGAATTATATCCCGATACTGCATTATTGTGACGAAGTTAACCCCAAATGTAAAGAGTCCCATAGAAAAAGGAACCTATTCTCTGCTTAACGCAAAGGTTTTAGGTTCCTTTTTCTTATATTTGGAATTGGGGTTCCGCGATGGTTAAACTGTGAATAGTCTACCTTTCATCTGCCTTAAAATCAAATGTCTTCTCAAAGGCGGCCCGAATCTTGCGACGTGCTGAAGCCTTCACATCTTGGTTGGAGTTAAACTCTACTCCTGTAAGGGCTAAAGCTTCATTCGGGGTAAGCTCCACAGCGATTTTGTCACTACGATCATGCTTTACTGTTGATGAATTCATTCGTAATCACCTCACGGTATTATTGTATCCATGACGTCACACAAATATGAATCCTATCCGATATATACCCATGCCAAAATTGCTTGAATCATATATTTATTTTTCTACTTTAAATATACCAATTATATGTAGTCCGTTCAAGTAACAACGTCTTAATTAGGCAGGAAGACCTGCATATGACGTAAAGCCGGATTTTTTGTTACAATAGACGTATCTGTTTGATAAACAAATGCCAAATAACGGCATGCTTAGAAGCTTCAAGATGCACATCTCAATTCAACCTATACAGCTACAAAGGGAGAACACATGAATACGCCACTTATACCCGCTCCAGAGCTATGGGGCGAGAAACGATTTCATACCTGGAATTACGAAATGCACAACCAATTCCAGAACAAGGTGTTCAAAGTCATGCTGGACGCCGGGTTTACTTGTCCGAACCGTGACGGCACGATAGCCAAGGGCGGATGCACCTTCTGCAGCGCACGCGGCTCCGGTGATTTTGCAGGACGCAGGCGGGATGATCTCGTTACCCAGTTCAATACCATCCGGGACAGACAGCACCTGAAGTGGCCAAACGCCAAATATATCGGGTATTTCCAAGCCTATACCAATACCTACGCTCCTGTTGAAGAACTTCGGGAATACTACGAAGTAATACTGCAGCAGCCAGGTGTTGTCGGCCTGTCGATCGCTACGCGCCCCGACTGTCTGCCTGACGATGTCGTGGAATACTTGGCGGAGCTGAATGAACGAACCTATCTGTGGGTGGAAATGGGTCTGCAGACGATCCACGATTCAACCTCTGAGCTCATCAATCGTGCCCATGACA
Source organism: Paenibacillus sp. LBL (assembly GCF_029893715.1). NCBI lineage: Bacteria > Bacillati > Bacillota > Bacilli > Caryophanales > Paenibacillaceae > Paenibacillus > Paenibacillus sp. LBL. The sequence goes on from NZ_JARXYU010000017.1 coordinate 15,492, forward strand.
CGGAATGTTACCTGGAGGCCGTCGAGAAGCTGCGCAAGCATAACATTCGTGTCTGCACCCACATCATATACGGTCTCCCGCAAGAAGACCATGAAATGATGCTGGAAACGTGCAGAGCCGTAGCCAAGATGGATGTGCAGGGCATTAAGATCCACCTGCTGCACCTGATGCGGAAGACGCCTATGGTGAAGCAGTATGAAGCCGGACTGCTGCGCTTCCTGGAGCAAGACGAATACATCAAGCTGATCGTGGACAGTCTGGAGCTGCTGCCCCCGGAAATGATTGTCCATCGCCTCACCGGAGACGCTCCCCGGGATCTGTTGATCGGACCGATGTGGAGTTTGAAAAAATGGGAGGTCCTCAATGGCATTGATGCCGAACTCAAACGCCGGAATACATGGCAGGGCAAATTGTGGAGGGAATCCTGATGGGCTTCCTCTCGGTGTTGAGTTTTGCCCACAAACTGGTGGCTGAGAGGCTCCGGCAAGGAGACATCGCTCTGGATGCCACAGCAGGCACCGGGGCCGATACGCTCTATCTAGCCAAATGCATAGGCTCAAGAGGCAAGGTGTATGCTTTTGATATTCAGGAGCAGGCGCTGCAGCTAACCCGCGAAAGGCTCGCCAAGGAATCGCCGGATTCGCTTCCCGCAATCTCCCTTCATCAGCAGAGCCATGCGCTCATGAAGAGCTGCGTTTCGGATCGCGATCACGGCCAAGTTGGCGCGGTTATGTTCAATCTCGGCTACCTACCGGCTGATTCGTCGGATAAACGGATCATGACGGAAACCGCCAGCACGCTAACGGCTCTGGAAGCCGCAATCGAGCTTCTCCGGCCGGGAGGCATTATCACGGTCGTGCTCTATCCGGGCCACAAAGGCGGCGACGCCGAAGCAGCCGCTGTGCAGGCATGGGCGGAGCGGCTTCCGCAGCACGCGGTGCAAACGATATTATATCGAGGCCTTCAGCGTGCAGATGCACCATATCTCATTGCATTGGAACGCAAGAAGCCCTTATGATATAAGTTCTTAAAGCAACCCAAAGTTAAAGCAGCCATAGAATTTCAAACATGACGAAAGGTAGTTGATGTACAATGACACAACCATATCCACTGTTATTTCAACCTGAATTCAAAGAACGCGTATGGGGAGGCCGCGCCCTCGAGCAATTCGGCCTGGATATTCCGGAAGGACATATCGGAGAAGGCTGGATGATCGCTGACCATCCGAACGGCACTACCAGCATTGTCAACGGCGAGCTGGCTGGCCGCGGCCTGGATCAGGTTCGGGAGCAATTCGGCCGGGAATGGTTCGGAAGCAAAGGATTCTCCGAAGTTAACGGACGTTTTCCATTGCTGATCAAGCTGCTTGACTGTAATGACAACCTCTCGGTTCAGGTCCACCCGACCGATGACTACGAAGGACTCCCGAAAGGCGAATTGGGCAAGACTGAAATGTGGTATGTGCTGGATGCGAAGCCTGACGCCAAGATCATTTACGGTCTGAAAGATCAGGTTAGCCGTGAAACCCTGAAGGAAGCCATGGAAAATGGGACCGTTATGGAGCAGCTTCGGGAAGTATCCGTAAAAGCCGGAGATACGTTCTACATACCTGCTGGTACGGTTCATGCACTTTGTGCCGGCGTTGTTGTGGCAGAGATCCAGCAGAACTCCGATACCACGTACCGGATTTTCGATTATAATCGCCCGGGCCTTGACGGCAAGCCGCGTGAGCTGCACATCGAGGATTCCCTGAATGTCACAGCTTACGAAGGGTCAGGCGCTACTACCATGAGCACGGATGGCACGGTACCTGGAGAATGGCTGGAGCTTGCCAGGTCTCCGTATTTTGTAGTGGAAAAAGGTGTTGTCAACGGAGCTTGGTCACAGTCCACTTCCCCTGAGAGCTTCACCATCATCGTGGTATGCGACGGTCAAGGAACGCTAAGCTGGGATAACGGCTCCATCGGCTATACATCGGGACAATGCTTCTTGCTGCCTGCTAATCTGGGCGCCTATACACTGGATGGGCAGTCGACGGTTCTTCGTTCTTATCTTCCTTAATAAGCTTATGTAACATGCTGTAATCCATTCGTTTTTGTGGAGGTGTAAAGCCCAAAAATGCAGACCGACACGTTTACGATACTGAATACGCAGGGCATGTATGTTTTTGTATATCAATGGCTTCCTGACCCGGATACTCCCACCCGTGCAGTCGTGCAAATTGCTCACGGCATGTGCGAAACTGGCAAACGGTACGAGGAGCTTGCTGAATTGCTTACAGGACATGGTTATGCCGTGTACTGCAATGATCATCGAGGTCATGGACAAACGGCCGGGCTTGAGTTTCTCGGCGATGCCGGGGAGAACGGGTTTGAAGGAATGATCGAGGATCAATTGCTTCTTGCTTCCGAGCTGCGCAAGCGGCATTCCGCTGTTCCTCATTACTTGATGGGACACAGCATGGGGTCCTTTTTGACACAGAAAATCATGTGTTCGAACGGGGAAGCATTCGATGGCTTCATCCTTTCCGGCTCAAACGGTCCCCAGGGAATGCTTCTGTTTGGCCTCAAGCTGGCCGCACTGCAGATGCGCTTCCAGGGTAACACACACCGAAGCGTGATGCTGAACGCCCTCGTGTTCGGCCCATACAACAGAGGCTTCGGCACCATCCGAACGCCATTTGATTGGTTGTCCCGGGATGAAGCGGAAGTCGATAAATATGTGAACGATCCCTACTGTGGTCAGGTGTGCAGTGCACAGTTCTTCCGTGATTTCTTCAAGCTGCTGTCCGAAATCCATAAGCCGGAATTGATGGAATGCCTGCTCAAGGATAAACCGATTTATATCTTCTCGGGTGAGGAAGATCCCGTCGGACAACGTGGCAAAGGCGTGCGGCGGTTGATTGAACTGTACCAGAAGTATGGCATTGAAGATCTGGAATACCGTTTGTATCCTGGCGGCCGTCATGAGATGCTGCACGAGATCAATCGAGATGAAGTAGCAGCCCATGTCCTCGATTGGCTGGAGCGGCATACAGCTGGATCAGGTGATACGACCCGGAAGCCGGAACAGATCATGTAAACATGCTTATTAATGTCTCAATCATAGAAAAGGATGCCTCAGGGTTGTAAACCTGGGCATCCTTTTTCTGTTTATCAATAATTGTCAGCGTTGAACAAACAAGCTGATTATTCTTCGTCGCTCGGTGTGCGGTCAATGATCAATTGTGTGACCTCGGTATAATCCCCGCGCTCCACTTCGTCTTCTGCTGCCTCTATACGCAAATCATCGTTGGTTTCCATCCCGGGCGCAATCGTCGGTTCATCATGCGAATGCGGCGCTCGCTCCTTCTGATTCCCGTTCACCAAACATCGCCTCCTCATATAGGTTGATGCGATTAGAATACCGATACCCGGGAAGTTTTATTCCGAGCGGGAGCTGCCCTTGTTACACTGGCACCGTGTAGTACTGCGGTTGCCCGGTTTCATTCTGCTGGTACAATACCAGCAGCATCGTTGCCGCCTCACCTTCGCCGCCGCTCGCCGGCAGGCCGATTCCTCCCTGAATGACATCATTCAGGTCAAAAGGCAGCAGCTCGATCATCGCATGTTTCTGCAGGTCGCGCTCAGTGATTCCCAGATCGGCGAAATCGCCGGACAGTGCCGCAGGCTTCTCAACAATATGACGAACATGGGCGGTCCACTGGGCTTTATCCTGTGTATGATCCCACCAAATTTTACGCGGCTTGTACTTATGGCCCAGGAAATAATCAAATTTCATAAGACCCAGAATGACCTCCATATGTCGCGTTTTTCGATGCTGAAGAAATGCGGTCAAGCGCGTAAACAGATCCTCCAGCTGATGGCCGATTTTCTGCCAGCCCTGTCCTTCCCAATAGTCACCGAACTCCTGGAAGAAATCAAACGGGGATGTAAATTCATGCTTCATCAGATAATTCACGGTATGGTCCATTCGGTGCGCGTTCCAATACTTCTCAAGCACGTCCTCCAGCCTCTTCAATCGAACGATATCCGAGAATGGAAGCACGTCGCTGCCTAAAATCTCATATGGAGCATGATCCATATACGTGTAATTATACTTCTCCGCATCAATCCGCAGTCCAGTTCCCCGAAGCATCTTCAGAAAGCCTAACTGCAGTTCCTCCGGTCCGAGGGCAAATACATCATTGAACGTTTTGCGGAAGGTATCGTAGTCCTCTTCAGGAAGCCCTGCAATCAAATCCAAATGCTGGTCGATCTTGCGGCTGTCCTTGATCATGGTCACCGTGCGGGACAGCTTGGTAAAATTCTGGCGCCTTTTCACCAGCTCATTCGTTGGATCGTTGGTAGACTGTACCCCGATCTCAAATCGAAAAATGCCGGGAGGGGCATTTTTCGCCAAGTAATCCAGAACCTCGGGACGCATGATATCCGCCGTTATCTCAAACTGGAATACGCAGCCGCCATGATTCTCAATCAAAAACTCGAACATGTCAAGCGCATAATCCCGCTTAATGTTAAATGTCCGGTCCACGAATTTGATCAGCTTCGCACCGTTCTCAATCAGATAGAGAATATCCTTCTTGGTCCGTTCGATGTCGTAGTAGCGAACACCCACCTCAATGCTCGACAAGCAGAACTGACAGCTGAAAGGGCACCCCCGGCTGGTCTCAAAATATACGACCCGCTTCCCGAGATGCGGTATATCCTCCGGAAAACGATGCGGCGAAGGCAGCTCTGCCAGAATGCTTTTGGGTCTTCCCGGATTCACGATCACTTCGCCCTGTTTACGGTAGGCCACGCCATACACAAAATGAAATTTCCGGTCGCCTTCTATCGTTTGCAGCAGATGGTGGAACGTTTCCTCGCCTTCCCCCATCACGATAAAGTCGACATTATGCAGCCGTTTCATCCAGTAGTCCGTATCGTAGGAAACCTCGGGTCCGCCCAGTATGATCGTGACTTCCGGCATTATCTTCTTCACGATGTCGATCACTTTAATCGTCTCTTCGATATTCCATATGTAACACGAGAATCCGATCACATCCGGCTTGCGCTGGAACAGGTCGGAGACAATATTCATCACCGGGTCCTTGATCGTATACTCCGTCAATTCAATATCGAAATCCTTCTCGCTATATGCCTTCAGGCAGCGAATCGCCAAAGAGGTATGGATGTACTTGGCATTCAGGGTTGTTAGTATGACTTTCATGGTAGTGTCCACTTTCCTTCTAAATAATATATTCCGTGCTTCTGACCTGCGGCAGCTCGTTATTCATAGTCATACAGGTTGTCACTGTCAGGCGATGCGCCCGGTCCGTTCAGGAAAAAATCCAGGAACGGGCGGCCATATTTGCGGAATTTCACTTCCCCGACCCCTTTGACATTCAGCATCTCATCCTCACTCTGCGGGCAGGCCACACTCATCTCACGCAGCGTTGCATCATTAAAAATGATGTAAGAAGGCACATGCTCTTTGCTTGCCAGCTCACGCCGAATCAGGCGAAGCTGTTCGAATACCGTTTCATTCACAGCGGACGGCGAGTAATCGCGACGGCCGCTGCTTCGCTGGCTGCCTGCTGCTTTTGAAGGTCGCGGAACGCGCTGCATGACTTCGCGCTGCCCTTTTAACACGTCTGCCGCCTCGCTTTGAAGTTTCACGACAGGATACTGGCCTTCGGTCAACGCCAGAAACCCTTCCGAAATCAGCACATTGATGGTCTCGGAAATCTCCTTCTCCGTCCGATTGGACATCACACCATAGGTCGGAAGCCGGTCAAAACCGTATTCCAGCACCTTTTTGGCACGTGATCCCTTCAGCACGGAGGCGATCATGGACACACCAAAACGTTCACGCATCCGGTGAATGCAGGAGAAGATTTTCTGCGCATCCACCGTGATGTCCACAAGCTCACGGTCATCGGTGCAGGAGCTGCACGTGCCGCAAGGCTTGTCCTCATGCTCTTCCCCGAAATAATCCAGCATCGCGCTTCGCAGACAGCGGGTCGTGTAACAGTAATCAATCATCTGCTGCAGCTTCCGGTAATCATTCTGTTTGCGCTCGCCTTCCTGCGGATTCTGTTCAATTAAGAATTTCTGCGTCATGATGTCCTGGGCGCTGAACAGCAGTATGCACTGGCTCGGCTCGCCGTCCCGCCCTGCACGGCCAGCCTCCTGAACGTAGGACTCCATGTTTTTCGGCATATTGTAATGAATGACATACCGAACATTGGATTTATCGATCCCCATCCCAAATGCATTCGTTGCCACAATGACCCGGATGTCGTCATACAGGAAGGCCTCCTGGCTGTCTGCTCGCTCCGAATCACTCATTCCGGCATGATATCGGCCGGCAAGAAGCCCTTGAGCCTGCAGCCTCTGAGACAGATCATCCACCTCTTTGCGAGTTGCAGCATAGATAATGCCCGGCTGGTGGGTATGCGAAGCCGCGTAGTCGAGCACAAACTCGCGCTTGTTCTCACCGCGCAGAACCGACATCTCCAGATTATCCCGCCCAAGTCCCGTTACGAATACTTGCGGCTGCTCCAGACGAAGCAGACGCTGCATGTCCTCCATAACCTCAGGTGTCGCCGTTGCCGTAAATGCGGCTACAATCGGCCGCTTAGGCAATCCTTTAACGAAAGGCGCCACCGAGAGATAACTTGTCCGGAAGTCATGACCCCACTGGGATACGCAGTGAGCTTCATCGACGGCAACAATCGAAATATCGAGTCCTGCCATCTCCTCCCGGAACCAATCCAGCTCAAGCCGCTCCGGGGCAACATACAACAGCTTCAGGTCTCCCCGTTTCGCTGCGCGTATGCGCTCGTTCACTTCTTTGCCGCTGAGCGTGCTGTTGATATAAGCAGCCGCAACGCCCGCCGTCGTGAGTGCATCCACCTGATCCTTCATTAAAGAGATCAAGGGGGATACTACCAACGTCAGACCGGGATACAGCAGTGCCGGAATCTGATAACAGATGGATTTGCCTCCACCGGTCGGCATGATTCCCAGCGTGTCCTGGCCTTCCAGAAGACTGGCAACAATTTTCTTCTGACCATCCCGAAAATCAGGATAACCGTAATATTTCTGCAGATAATCCCGCGCTGTATTCATGTTGGTTGATTCTCTATCATTTGTTTCCACATTCATGGATAAAAACTCCTTATTTCACCTTGGTTTTCCGTTTTGGAAACGCTCATCCTTTAAGTTTAACGGCCTTTCCGTGAATGGGCAACCGAATCCAAGAAGGAAATTGCATTTGATAACGAGAACTTGATAATCATGGAAACAAAATGCCTTACGTTCATAGTCAAAAATATAAACACCCAAAGTTGGTGATCCCTAGTGAATGATGAACATACCGGAGCCGTACAGCAAGTCATTCAATATATGAAGGAGCATCTCGATGAGCCTATGACAACACAGCAGCTCGCCGATCTCGTAGGATACAGCCCCTTCCACTTCTCCAGAGTATTCAAACGCGTAACCGGCATCTCGGTCAGGCAATACCTGTCTGCGCTAAGAGTCGAATCCGGCAAAACTGAACTCCTCAAGAGACCCTCCCTGCTCGTTAAAATCGGGATGACTATCGGTTTATCCAGTCCGGGCACCTTCAATACCCGTTTTAAGCAGTTTGTCGGTCTGTCCCCGAAGCGATTCCGGTCCACATCCGAATCCCTGCATCAGTATGTGAATCAGTATGAGAACAAACCGTTAAGTTGGGCTGAGGAAGAACTCAATGACTTACCCCGGATCCATTGCCAGATTGAAGCTCCGGAGAATTTCCGCGGCATGATCTATGTCGGGGTGTTCCCGAGGCCCGTTCCCGACCAGAAGCCTATAAGCGGTACAGCTGTCAATCTTAGAAACCGGTCCTGTATATTGACCCACATTCCAGCCGGCACGTACTATGTGCTGGCTGCCGGCATCCCCTGGAGCCTGAATCCTCGGGATTACTATCTGCTGAACAACTCCTTGCGCGGCAAGCTCGATAATCCCGTTCATATTGACGAGACTACCGATCTGTCGGTCAAGATTACCCTGCGGGAGCCGCTGCCCTATGACCCTCCGATCGTGGTCAACCTGCCTCTGCTATTGTTCGAGAAGGATCGGGGCAACAGCGCAAAGTAGAAGAATTTTGGAATAGCCTGTCCCTCTATACTGAATTTATAGAATAAGCAATCTGAACGCTTGATCGTTAGATGATGGAGGCAAAAGACATGACCATAATTCAAGAAACCCGGATCGAAGCGGCACCCGAGTTACCTTGGAGCATACAGGCTGGAAGGATTCGCAAGAATGGCTGCAAGCCAGAGAATGGGATGTGAATGCCTGGGAAGACATGTTAGCCAGCCTGAAATCGAGCTTCGAATCAGGAGATGGCATTCTATGCTGCGAGTAAACCAATTAAACTAGAGGAGTGAATAACTATGCCCAATCTATGCGTTCTGTCGATTAATGTAAGTAACATGGATCAAGCCAAGCAATTTTATTGCGACATTCTGGGATTTCAAATTTCCAAGGCATACAGTGAAGAGATCATCAGTTTGGAAAACGAGGGCCTCTCTCTTGTTCTGCAGAAATGCGACCGCATTACAAAAACGGATTACCCGCATGAGGCGCAGGTGATTATCGGAATCGAAACTGCTGATGTGAGCGCTGCCATATCGAAGTACAAATCGCAGGGCGTTGAGGTGATCTTTGATACGCCGCAGCCTTGCCCTCCCGGTCTGTACAGTGCGATTCGGGACCCGTTTGGCAACGTAATAGAACTGCTTGAGTTTACGGAGTAAACGTACGAAACCCAAAGGATACGCTGCGTGTAGCAGGGTATCCTTTTTTTATGCAGCGAATGCTTGACTCTGTGCTTTCCTTAGAACCCTCTGTTAAGGTTTAACCTGATACGGGTAAGAACATATTGTTGCAAACCTCTGGAGTCAGAAGCATCGATAGATTAGGAATTACCGGTTTCGGAAATAATAGGTACTCGAACTGATACACTAACTACACAAGGGGAAATTCATATGGATATTACACCGGAACAACGTGTCACCCTGCATGGGTTCAACAACCTGACGAAATCGCTCAGTTTTAATATGTACGATGTCTGCTACACCAAGACCCGGGAAGAACGGGAAGCCTATCTTGAGTATATTGACGAGCAGTACAATGCGGATCGGCTTACCAACATATTAAGCCACGTGGCCGAAATTATCGGAGCCCATGTGCTGAATATTGCTAAGCAGGACTATATCCCTCAAGGAGCCAGCGTTACGGTGCTCGTATCCGAAGGGCCTGTCGTTGAGGTTTCGGAGGAATCCTATGACGAGTCGCCGGGACCACTGCCAGGCAACGTTGTGCTGCAGCTCGACAAGAGCCATATCACCGTCCACACGTATCCGGAATTCCATCCGGACGAAGGCATCAGCACCTTCCGTGCAGATATCGATGTGTCAACCTGCGGGGAAATCTCGCCGCTCAAAGCCCTGAACTACCTGATCCACTCGTTTGATACGGATATTATGACAATAGACTATAGAATCCGTGGATTTACCCGGGATATTCACGGTCACAAGCTGTTCATCGACCATGAAATCAGTTCCATTCAGAACTACATTCCCGACGAAGCCAAGGATTTGTTCGATATGATTGACGTCAATGTTTACAAGGAAAACATCTTCCACACCAAGTGCAAGCTGAAGCAGTTTGACCTGGACAACTATCTGTTCGGTTACACCAAGGACAAGCTGGCAGAAGGCGAGCAGCAGGAGATAACAGAGCGTATCAAGCTGGAGATGGATGAGATCTATTACGGTAAGAACATGGACCGCAGTTATTGACGATTCGGATATATTAAACAAGGCTGGGCTCTCATATGAGCCCGGCCTTGTTTGCCGCTTCTATGGCTTCTTCCCGGTTACGGACGCCCATTTTGGCATACAGGGCTGAAGCGTAATTCCTTACGGTGCCATCAGACAGATACAATTTCATCGCAATCGATTTGTACCGCATGCCTTTGGAGAGATGCTGCAGAATCTCCATCTCCCTCGGCGTCAGATCATATAAAACCCTGAGCGGAGATGACTCCGGAGCACTAGTATCCAGGGGAGCAATGGCCGTCTTCTCCTCAAGAAAATCACTCGCGTCCCCTTCGAACAGCTTCGCGGAAATGGAAGGATCCATCAGCGTTCCGCCTCGAATCACGATTCGGATATGTTCGGCAAGTTCACGGGGCTCCATCGTCTTCAGTAAATAACCGTCAGCCCCGCTTCGCATAGCCTGGACGGCCTTGTCCTTCTGCTCAAACGTGGTCAGGATGACCACCTTGATGAAGGGCCAGCGCTGTTTGATACTCTGAGTCGCTGTAATGCCATCCATCACGGGCATTTCCAGATCCATCAGAATGAGGTGAGGTTGGAGTTCCTCGCACATGTTCACGGCATCCAGACCATGTTCTGCACGCCCAACCACCTCGAAATCCCTCTCCGATTCCAGAATCATTCCGAGACTATCCCTGACAAAGGGTTCATTATCCACCAGCATTAGCTTTATGACATCGTCTGCCGGCTTCAGCGCCCTGGGCAGGCTGCAGGTCACAACCGTGCCTTCTTCGGAATCCGAGTGGATCGATACCTGCCCTTGAAGGCGGCTGGCTCTTTCTTTCATGGCGCTTAAGCCGAAGCCTTCCTGGATTCGGGCAGTTCCTCTGCCGTTATCTTGTATCTCAAGCCGGGTCTGCTGCAGCTCAAATTGAAGCAGAACATCCATCCTCGTAGCATGGCCGTGCCGCACGCTGTTGGTCAAAGATTCTTGCAAACAGCGGTAGAAGGTCATTTTCGCCTGCCGTGATATCTGATACTCATCCCCAAGTACTCTGAGCCCTACCTTAACCCCGGCGTTCCGCCCAAACTCCTCTGCTGCCTGTTGGAGTGACTGTACCAACGGAAGCTGCTCCTGTGGAGAATCCATCTCATGCAAATACCCTCTGATCTCATCCAGACTTGTCCGCGTCAATTCCAGCAGATCAGACAGCTTATGCTGTGCAGCTGCATCAGCTGCCGTAGAGCGAAGGCTTTCCAGCCCCATAATGACAGCGGTATACGTATGACCCATCGTATCATGCAGCTCCTTGGACAAGCGTTCGCGCTCTTCGAGCAGCGTGACCCGCTCAACCTGAGACAAATACTGCTCCAACACCGTATTTTGCGTTCGAATGATTTCATTCTGGCGATGATTGACCATTAACAGATGAAAAGCAAATCCAAATGCAAACGCAAGCGCGACATGAACCATCATCAGGATCAAATTCGTTGATGGCGCATACAGCTTGATCAGCAGCGGTATCAGCACTATAGTAACTGGCCCCGTCCATCGATACGCAATGCCCGAGCTATTCGCAGCCATCAGAAAAGCCGGTACAATAAATGACAGATAGGCTGCCGGAAAAATGGAGGTCAAATATATAGAGATACCGCCCGAAATGACGGTTTCCGTAACCCAATATGCTTTATGATTCAACAGCAGGCACAGCCATGGTACCGAGAAAGCCGCCAATTCCCACAAGACGACAACCCATAACGCCAGAGTAAACTGATCTCGAAGCTCAATGAACGTTAAGATCAGAGAGATGCAGGCCACCATGCGGAGCAGGAGCATCGCCCATTCGTACCACTTCCATTGCTTCACGATGTCAAACAAAGCTACCACTCCTTGTATTTCCTCTCACGATACCTCACTAATATGACATGGCGCCCAGCATGTGTCTACTGCCAAACGGAGAACATCCATTGCGTGTAGCGGCCTGTCAGTCTGGCTGCCCCCTTAGCTGCCCACGACCCGACGTAAGCAAAAAGAATGCCAGCCACCATCACAAGCAGGGATTTCGGCAACGTATCAATGCGAAGGTTCCCTAAATTCACATCCACAACCGAACTGGTCCATGGTGCCAATATCCACAAGACAGGGACAATACAAAATATAACGCCACAGAATAAACTAATGATGCCAACGATAAACTTCAGCATTAACATCGACACCGCTTTCCAATTTCGTACGTTCGCAAGCTCTTCCTTGGCCTGAGTCCAGGAAGACCCAGAGTGCGCCTTCCTCTTCATAACAGGCTCAATCGTAATATCCGTATAGAACTTTGTCTGGATCCGGTCATAATTCATGAAGGTCCGGGTCGTTCGCAGAAGATACGTAAGGATCGGTATTCCCACGATGGTAAAACACATACTCAAGCCAAACACCAGGCCCACGAGATAATAGCAAAAATAAAATACCCCGGTTCCGAAAGTCAACATCAAAAAACAAAAGTTCAACAGATATTCCCTCAGCCATTTCTTCATACTTATCAGAGCTCCCTTCAGGTCTTGGCGACCTCGATTTCCTGTATCCTACTTCACCCATTGTCATATCGGACAGTGTCAAATTGTCATATGACACTGCTGCATCAAAGAGATGACAGCTTGTTACTGGCCGATATGACAACCCGTTTGCCATACTGTGGGAGATCAAGCCGTCCAAGCCCCAAGATGATGAAATGCAGGATCAAGGAGCCATCGGACCAGCCTTATCCAATCTCATAACTGAAGGAGTATGATATCAATGAAATGGAACAACCCGAAACTGAAAAAGGCATGTTTATTTGTAACGACCGGAGCTCTTGCAGCGGTTGCACTATTGGGGAATGGACCTCTTATAACCGTAGCCTCGAATACGACAACGAATACGATTACCTCTCCGGCGGTATTATCCGCCCCGGTCCGTAACGGACCTGAGGATGTACAGGAGTTGTTAACATTCGCTGATCCGCTGTTTGCCGACAAAATGAAAAAATTCAATGTCGCCGGATCCAATTTTGTGGTTGTCAAAGATGGCAAAGTGCTTGTCAGCAAGGGTTATGGGTATGCCGATAAAAAGAAGCAAATTCCCGTAGATTCTCAGACCGTATTTCAGATTGCTTCCATTAGCAAGACGTTCACGGCCTTGGCAGCGATGCAGCTCGTGGATCAGGGCAAAATCCAATTGGACCATAACATAGAAGAATATTTGGCCGGATTGAAGATTCCGAACAAGACAGGGAAGCCGATCACCATGTTCGACTTGCTGACGTACACCAGCGGCGTGGATAAGCCTGACATTACCACCTACGTCTCACCGGAATACGTGAAGCAGGACATTCCGACCAGAGAATTTTTGGAGAAGCATATGCCTACCGTGGTCCGTCCGCCAGGAGAAGCTTATACGTACGACAACTTTGCCTTTCTGCTCGCCGGTTACGCAGTGGAGAATATGAGCGGCATGCGTTATGACCAATATATGAAGAAGAATATTTTCGAGCCTTTGGGAATGAAATCCACAAGTGTGCGATTCACACCGGAGCTGCTTGCGCGGCTGGCCTCCCACTACAGCCCGGCCGGAGAGTTCCAGCCGCTGTCTGGTCACGCTCCAACTGATGGACCTCAGGGAAGCATCTTATCCACGGGCGAAGACATGGCGCAATATCTTCTGATGCAGCTGCAAAATGGCAGGGCTGGCGATAAACAGCTGGTAAGCCCGCAAAGCTTGAAGCAGATGCACACTTACCAAACCTTCGCAGAAGCCTCGATCCCCATCGCCACCGTTGGCTTCGAAGGCTACTACAAAGAACTAATGAATGGACACCATGTCGTCCTGAAAGGCGGCAATATGCCGGGACATTCCTCCTTAATGGTATTGATTCCGGAGCATAATACGGGCTTTTACATGTCCTATAATAACGACACCAACATGAGCTTGGAGATCTACGAGGCGTTCATGGATCACTACTTCCCGGAAACGGAAGCAAGTCCGCAGCCTGCATTCGTAGAATTAAGCAAAGAGGAAGCCAAGCCATATACCGGGATTTATCAAAACACCCGGGCTTTCAGCATTCGAACTCAATTCGCTTACGAGAACGGCCATCTTACCATGGAAGATTCCACAACGGGTAAACATACGCTTCAGAAAATCAATGCCCTGCTGTTCCAGGATGAGCTGGGAAACAAAGTCAGCTTCAAAAAAGGAGCAGCCGGACAAATCCAATATTTTTACTACACCAGCCCAGTCGGTCTGGGTGTCGTAGCGGAATCTCAGAAAATGGAGTCTAAACCTCCTTTTGCAGATGTGCCGTCAAACAGCAAGTTTAGAACCCACATCGATCATTTGCAGACTTTGGGCTTAATCCAGGGCATAGGGGGAAATCGCTTTGATCCCAAAGGAACGATGACGCAGGGACAATTCGCAGACCTGCTGATCCCAGCCCACGGCTGGAATATATTCCCTGTCGCGGCCAAAGCCAATCAACAGCAAATGATCCAAGGCATTCCCGGTTATCATCGCTCGAAGCCTATTACAAGGCAAGTTGCCGCTGTCATGATCCAGAATCTAAGACAGCTGAACGTGGATACCAAGGTTACCTTATCCGGTTCGACAGATGCCTGGGCGGTAGAAGCCGTTCAAGCGCTTGTCGGAAATGGTGTCGTGGACCCGGACACCCGCGTCCAACAAGACGGCTCGGTCCACTTTCGTTCCAAGCAGCTGCTCCTTCGTCAAGAAGCCTGTGCGCTGCTGGACAAGGCTTTTAACTACTACGCCCTCCCGATAGCCTTGAAATAAATCATGGATCAATAAGTTCTGCACCCCTCGCTGCAGGACTTATTGATATTCCCCTTTATATCCAACAAGGAAATAAACTCTGTTTTTTAAATCAAATGGCCTGTTTTTTGTATGTTGCCAATCCCCAATGTTCCATACAATGAAAGTGATTTTCCAATAACTTGCCATTCCATAAGGGAAGGAGGATTTCCACACCCCGTAAATGAAAGCGCATACGGATGGCTGTATATCAGCATCCACACCAACCATGGAAAGGTGGCTGAACATGAAGAAAGGAATAATCATCGGCTTTTACCGCAAGCTGCTGGCAGCAGCCCTTATCATTCCACTTATGATTGGCGGTAGCAGCCCATTGTTTGCGGCGGAATCACATGACCTGGAGGGCAGTCCTCAGGAAGCAAATGCGAAAGCCAGCCGCATCCAGCTGGAATATTTGGACAGGGGGATCGTATCGGCCCCCACATCGGAAGGTATCTTCCTGAGCTGGCGTTTGCTTGCTGATGAAGTGACCGGCTATAGCAGCAAAGGACTGACCGGTCCGATCTTCCATGTATACCGGGACGGCGCCAAAATTGCCGTTGTGGAGAACAGCACCAACTATCTGGACCCATCAGGTACAAGTTCATCGACCTATTACGTATCCGCCGTTATCGACGGCAAGGAAGTGGATCAAAGTGCAGACTCTGCCCCCTGGTCCTCCCCTTACTACGACTTGAAGCTCCAGAAACCGGCGGCTGGCATGACGCCTGCCGGAGAGCCGTATACGTATTCCGCGAATGACGCCAGCATCGGGGATGTCGACGGCGACGGGCAGTATGAGTTTTTTGTCAAATGGGACCCCTCCAACTCCAAAGACGTTTCCCAGATAGGATACACCGGCAACACTTACATTGACTGTTACACACTGGAGGGTACCCTGCTGTATCGGATCGACCTCGGTGTAAACATTCGTTCAGGCGCACACTATACGCAGTTCATGGTCTACGACTTTGACGGTGACGGCAAAGCGGAAATGATGCTCAAGACAGCACCCGGCACTAAAATTCTGCGCTATGACCCTGCGGGCAACATGACCTCCCAGAGATACATTACGCTGCTGCCCGAGGATGTGAAGGCTGGTTACTCCAATCAGGACGATTACCGGCTGAGTAAAGACGGCTATTACGAGCATATGGTGAGTTTGTTCATGAATTGGCATCAGCATGAAGAGGTCGCAAGCGGCCATTGGCCGGCTATACTGGAAGAAAGCTTCGGGATGGAAAAAAAATACAGCTATCCGCTCTCCCGCACCGATGCCGAAAGTCTGGTCGATGATTTCATGGATCGTTATGCGCCGCAGCGAAGCGCCCGCAATAATCTCCGGGCCTTCGAAGGGTTTATCGTGGAGGGTCCGGAATATCTCAGTGTATTCGAAGGCGCAACCGGCAAAGAGCTGGAAACCATCCGTTACAAACCCGGCAGACATGACGACGGTCTGATGTGGGGCGATTATGCGATGGCCCGAATTGAGCCAGGGAATCGCGTGGACCGCTTCCTTGCTGCTGTCGCTTATCTTGATGGAGTACAGCCCTATGCCGTATTCGCTAGGGGATATTACACCCGATCCACGCTGGTCTCCTATCAATGGGACGGGAAGCGTTTAAAGGAGCATTGGTACGTGGACAGCGGCTGGACGCCCATGACCAATCCGTTCAACGACAGCCCGCATGGCCGGGACGGAACCGATGCCGTCTTCGGTACGTTGACAACGCAAGGGGCACACTCTCTGAGTGCGGCCGACGTCGATGGAGACGGCAAACAGGAAATCGTATACGGCTCCGCAACGATTGACCATGACGGCACGCTGCTGTACAGCTCCATGGACGTGCTTCCGCCCCAGAGCGCAGATCCCGGTACGGTGGCTCGCCTTGGGCACGGGGATGCGATGCATGTGACCGATATCGATCCGGATCGACCGGGTCTCGAAATCTTCATGGTTCATGAAGGCGGCACTTATGCCCCTTACGGTTATTCCCTCCGTGACGCTGCAACAGGCGAGCTGCTGTACGGTGGTTATACCGGAAAAGACACCGGCCGCGGCATGATTGGGGATATCGATCCCGATCAGCGGGGACTTGAAACCTGGGCTGTCGGGACGTGGACTGCAGACGGGAAGCAGCTTTCCACCGCCATGCCGGGCACAAACATGAACATCAAATGGTCCGCCGACATGACAACCCAGATCATTAACGGAAATTCAGATCTGACGCCTTCCATTGAGCGCTGGCGCCATGGAACACTGCTCACCGCAGAAGGCACACGCACCAATAACGGTACGAAGGGAAATCCGGCGCTCGTTGCCGATATCTTCGGAGACTGGAGAGAAGAGCTGGTGGTGCGCACTACGGACAGCTCCGCACTTCGGATCTATCTGAGTACCGAGGTCACCGACCGAAAACTCTATACGTTAATGCATGATCCGCAGTACCGGGTAGAGGTTGCCCGGCAGAATACAACGTATAACCAGCCTTCTTACACCAGCTTTTATTTTGCATCCGATACGGACTTTTCAGCTGTTCCCGTTCCTTACTATCAATCACCGGGCATGCTGGATTTGCTGGAAAACCGGGTGAGCGAATATGCCCTCTCGGGCGAACTGACAAATCCGCTGCACTCCCGGCTCACCCATTCCCTGAAGCAGGCGAAGTTTCACATGAGCAAAGGCTCCAGGGGGCAAGCGCTCAAATTCATGAATACATTTATTGCTCAGCTTGAGGAGATGAAGAAACCGGGAACGATATCGAATAAAGCACGGTTGAATCTGTCTTACCAAGCCCATGCCCTCATGGGCTTGTGGAAGTAGCATGATCCCTCAGTAGTATCACTCCCTAATAAAGCCGCCCCACTCCAATTTCTATATTGGCAGTGCAGGCGGCTTTAAAGGCTTTAACCTATAAACCGTGTATTAGAATTGAACCGAAAATCCGTCAAACCGGTGAATTCCCGTCCCAAATCGAACCAGGTCCTGCTTCCGCAGTGCTTGCACCGCTGCTCGAACCTCGTCCAGCAGGACCGGGTCCAGCCCGATCGTATTATGGGCTCCGTAAATCCGCTTCACCCCGTCGATATCCGCTATCCGCTCCAGCGAGTTCACCAGATCCTCCGGGCTTGTCGTAGGGTAAAATGCGTAGACCGGCGTCTCGTCATACAACAAATCCCCCGTGAACAAATATCCCCGGCTCGGATCAAACAATGCGATATGACCGGGAGAATGACCCGGTGTGTGGTAGATGACTAAATTTCGCCCGCCAAGCTCCATGATATCTCCATCCCGGAGGAGACCGGTCGGCTGCCCTTGGTAAGGCGTGTACGCTGCGGGATCAAAGGAGGCCGGTACGGGTCTTGTGATATCGCGTGATATATCCTTGCGAAACTGTTCAACAGAGAGCTTCTTAATACCGCTGACAAGCCAGTCCTCCTCAGCCTCATGCACATAAATATCTTCATATTGCCCGTGACTGCCGATATGGTCCGCGTGAACATGCGTGGTCAGTACCATGATGGGTAAATCCGTCAGCTGATCCGTCATCCGCTTCATGTTGTCGATGCCGAGTCCCGTATCAATCAATGCCGCCCGCTCGTCGCCAATTAATAAAAACGAGTGCACCTTCTCCCAATGACCGTATTCACTGATCACAAACGTAGTGTCGTCAAGCTTGGATACGGTAAACCAGACATCATCGATCACGACTTGATATGGTTTATGCTCCATATGTATGTCCCCCTCATTCAGCTTTATTTAGCCGTTTATGTCCTTACGATTATCCTGAAATGCAATCAAAGACATATAATAACTTTTCTCTTCTGCGGTCAGAGATGTCCCACCTGCTGGGGGCGGCTCCATCCTGAAGTGCTTGTCCATAAGCAATTTGAACTCCTCTATAAAAGCATGAAAGCTCTCCTGTGTAGCATGGAAACGATAGGTCGAGGCCAGATTTTTCCGGTGATGCTCATTCGCGCTGCTCAAGGCAAAAGAAGCTGCCGGTGCATGCTCAATCTTCGTCCGGGTAATATCCAGCGTCTCCATAAAGACCTGCCGCGAGGTTTCCACCAAATCGAGGCTGGGGAGCAAGTGATCTTCCGGAATAAAACGGCTCGCGACAGCGCGATAATATTTCTGAACGATCCCGTTCTTCTCTTCCTTGCGGACGATCTGAATAACCCCGTGTTTCTCCAGCTCTTTCAAGTGAAAATAAATATTGTTTCGCGTTATATCCAGCATCTCTGCCAATTGCTGTCCCGTATGGGCATCCTTTACGAGTTTCATCAGTATTTTCGTGCGGAGCGGATCGGCAATCGCCTTCAGCTGCTCATGGGTTTTAATTTTATAGACACCCGTAATTTCCAATTTAACACCTCTCTATACTTTACCGGTAAAATTAATTTTACTGTTGGTCGTGTATCATCCTAACATGTCAACTATCCACAGTCAATCCTGTTATCCTATAGTCGGCATGTTCCCCTTCTATGACCGAATTGTGATATAGTAGCCTCATCGTATTTATGTCATTATGATTTTCGAAGGATGTGCCTTATGTTTGACCCCAATATATTTGATAATTTAAAGGTTGGCATTGAGAATGTCGTCTATGACCTTGACAATCTGGATGAAGTTATTCATGTAATCGGCAGGGCAGACCTGCTGGATATGGCCGTTATGTCCAGAAGCTTCAGCCTTCGATTCGAGTTAGTTCAGCAGCCCATGACTTCGGCTGAGATTATTCTGGAGACGGGACTGCGTGATCTTGCCACTGAGATTTTGGAAATTTCGGAGGGACAGCCTGGCTGTGAGCTGAAGCTCCGCTTCTATAAACATATCGCAGATGTTTCCAGGGAATGTCCGGTCATTTCGCAGATCGTGGAGGAGATATGGAAGCCCGAGCTTCGTCCGGTGCAAACGATAAGTTACACCTACGGCAACGATTCGCCTCAATTACACAACACCATTGAGCTTCGCTTTCCCCGCAAAATTAACGAAGAACAGATGGGGGATATCCAGAACATGATCGAGTTTATGCTTCGTACGCTGGGGGAATTAAACCGGATGTAACTAGCAAGGGGCTCTATAGTGTACAAGAATTAGAGAGGAGTGAGTTCTAGTGAAACGGTTCATTCTGTCTGCTGGGATCGGATTAACGATGATTTTCGGCATAACTTGGTTGATCCGCTTGGTGAAAGACGATACCTTTCTAATTGCACATTTTATACTAGGACTTGCCGGTATCATCATGCTGAGTTACTCCATAGGCAGCTATCTCATAAAAAGAAAGAGCCCACCCTATCATTAAATAGAGGTCGGGCTCTTCTGCTATATTCTTATGCAACCACCAATCGGATCCAGATATCCGATGGATCCTGGACTGCCCAGACGCCATCCCGCTGCTCCAGCTGCAAGCCGGCCTCACGGATACGCCCGGTGACGGCCTCAAGCTCCTCATGGCTTGGAAGCACAATGCTATAATCCTCGATTCCCGCAGCGCTCCGCGGGGTGTTCGGAATACCGCGTCCAGCCCATACATTCAGTCCGATATGGTGATGATATCCACCAGCAGATATAAACAGCGCAGCATCTCCGTAATGGGCCGTCACCTCAAAACCCAGCACGTCGCAATAAAACGCCCGTGCATCCTGCAGGCTGGACACATGGAAATGCACATGCCCGATCACGGTGCCTTCCGGAAGTCCATACCATTCCTTATCCTTGGATAAAGCGAGCAGACCCTCCACATCGACAGGATCGGTGGTCATCACATATTCACCCTTGGCATCCCGCTTCCAGGTATCCTGCGGGCGATCGGCATAAATCTCGATGCCATTTCCATCGGGATCATTAATATACAATGCTTCGCTGACCAGATGGTCGCCTTGACCAACCGGAATATTATGAGCAATTAAATTCGCAAGTGCGAGCCCCAATGATTCCCGGTCCGGAACGAGAATTGCAAAATGGTATAGACCCGCCGTTCGGGTCTGGGGTCTGACCAGATCCTGAACCTCCTCTACAATCAGCAGCGGCTGCTTGCCGTCCGCCGTCAGCTCGGCCACTCTGCCGTGTTGGCGAAGCATTTTCAAACCAACGACCTCCGTATAAAAGCGTACGGATTGTGCCAGATTGCTGATGCGCAGAGAAACCGGTCCGAGATTTGTGGATGGATGTAGTATGGCTGTCATGTTCTCACTCCTTAAATGTTGTTTGTATTCCAGAAAATATATTCATCTGTTCTATAAGGACAACTTGTAATCAAATCAGTTACATCTAACTTGTAATCATTATAGTTACAGGACGTGACTTTTGTCAAATACAGTAATTAACATTTCAACTATTTGCACTACTACCGCTAACAAAAAGAAAACGCCCTTCCCACACTAGGACAGAGCGTTGATCATCACTAATTTTCGTTTAATGTTCCATTAGCTGAAGCGTAGATATTCCTGATGATCTCTTCCAAACTCACCTCATGCAGCGTATTCTCCATCGCCTTCTGAGCAGCAGAGAAGACCGGTACAATGGCCGTTTGTATATGTTTGCCCACAGGACACTTCGTGTCCGAATTCTCGTGAATGCTGAACAGGGAATCCTCCTGCACGACGTGAACGGCATGATAAATATCCAGAAGCGTAATCTCGGCTGGATGCTTCGCCAGCTTCGCGCCTGCAACTCCAGGTTTAACCTCAACAAGGCCCGCTTTACTCAGCATGCCGACAATACGCCGTATGACCACCGGATTCGTATTCACACTCTCTGCAATATAATCTGAGGTGCTGATCCCAGCCTTATTCATCTCCAGCACGGAAAGAATATGGATAGCCACTGCAAATCGGCTGCTTATATTCATGTGATCCCTCCTGACGGTCCCAATCTTCAAATAACTAGCATGTAACCATCATAGTTACATTACACCGCAAAGTCAACGATCAAGCCCCGCCAAGAGCATGAAGTGCGCTATATCAATCCAAGGAACACGGTCCCTCATATGTAATTTAACGATTCGGATATCCGATGTATTCAGGAGCTGCTCGCCAACTGGTCTGATGAAGAGACCACACTGGAGAATCTGATGATCCCGCCTGCGAAATAAAGCTCATCCCTTCATGAAAAAAAGCCTCTTTCACGCTATGGGTCAGTCCCATATGGCTGAGAGAGGCTTTTCACGTTTAGGATCCGCTGGATTTAGAACATCGGGAATACGTATTTGATAAGGAAATACAAGAAACCAAAAAAGATGATCAGATATGCAACGTACTTGATTAAAGTAGAAGCCACCCTGCTGGAGTCGCTGCGCTCCTCGATGTTCCGAGTCTCAATCTCCACGTCATGGTCCTGGCGCTGCCTGCTCATAGTCTCCACCTCCATCCGATTCTGTAGTGCAGATGATGGTAATCTCTTGAAGCTTACTACTCTTTACACACTCGTCAAGAGATTGAACCATTCTGCAAGGGAGACTGGAGTAATTGATAGTACCTTAGCAGGCCTTGTTATTTAAAGAAAGCCAATCATGGCAGGCAGCACGATGAAGGAAGCCAGTGTGGTCCACAGGATGCACCTGGATACAAGCTTCGGTGCGGCGTCATACTCTTCCGCAAGGATCACGGCGTTTACCGCCGCAGGCATGGCGGACAGAATCAGAATAACCGAGAATAATGTTCCCTTAATGGATAGTATCGCGAGCAAGCCCCAAGCCACTAACGGGCCGATCAGCATTCGCATCGCCATCCCCGACCAGAATCCGCGCCTTGTGACGGATAAAGACGTTCCAGCTTCCCGTACGCCTACCATCTGAGCGCCCAGAATCACAAGGGCCAGTGGCGCATAAGCTGCGGACAGCATGGATACGCCGGTTTCCAACCCTTGCGGGAGCTGGAAATCCGTCACGCGGAAGAGCACGGCGAGCGCCGCTGCGTAGACCGAGGGAAGCGTGAATACCGATCGGATCGCTTTGACTGCCGAAAAATGTGATCTTGCTGCCAGATACACGCCTAATGTATTCATAATGATAATTTGTACAATGACATAGATGGAGGCTTTATCCAGCCCTGCCTGCCCGAAAGCCAGCAGCACGAGCGGAAGTCCATAATTCACGCTGTTGGTGAAGATGGTGGTCAAGGCAAGCCCGGATTTTTCCGTTTGGGACAGACCCAGCATTTTCCCGGCGAAGGCACTGAGTGCCCACAGGACCATCACGTTCAGAAGACAAAACGCAACCGTGACCGTGACCTCGTTCGAGGTTATAGAAGCCTTCTCCAGCGTCTCGAAGATGAGGGCCGGGCTTAACACATACAAAGACAAGGCCGAGAGCGCCTTGGTTTCGATTCCCTTAAAGCGTTTGAGCAGCGCTCCACCGATGACAGGCAGAGATATGGGCAGGAATACGCTATAAATCGTAGCTAAGAAAGAAGAGATCATGGAGTTCACCCTTAAACAAATTAAAATATCACGTTCTCTACATCCTACCCCATCCCTGAAGCATTCGTCCAAGATTCAAAGACTATAGGTCTAATAGGTATTCATTATGTAAGCCTCCTGATCACAAAGGAAACGACGGTTCCATTGCCCCGCGAGCTGTTGATCTCCAAGCCTTGCCCGTATATTTGCTTCAAGCGGCGGTCCGTGTTGATCATGCCGACTCCCTTGAGGTGTTTGTGGTTTCGCTGATCTTGCTCCAGCATGCGGCTGAGGTGCTTCTCATCCATCCCGACACCATCATCCGCGATAATAATCTTCACGATTTCCGCTTCACTTGAAATGCTGATGCTCACGGTTCCCCCCTCAGCCCGTACCAGTATTCCATGAACAACTGCATTCTCCACAATCGTCTGCATGGCCAATGGAGGCAGCTCCAATTCCTGAACAGGAATTTCGTCCGCAATATTCCAATGGACGCGGAGCCGGTTACCATACCGTTCACCCTCGATATACAGATATGAACGAACCAGGCCCAGTTCCTGCTCCAGCGGTATAAGTCGCTGCAAGTTGCTGACATCATAGCTTGTTCTCAGATAATGGCTGAATTCCTCAATCAGCATAATCATCCGGGAAGGGTCGAGCTCGCCTAATGAAGCGATCGAATTTAATGTATTGTGCAGAAAATGCGGCTGGATTTGTGCCTGGAGCCAGGCCGCTTCCATATGCAGCCGTTCCTGAATGGACCGCTTCAGTTCCAGCAGTGCGCGTACCCTCGTTTTTAGTTCCAGATGATCCACCGGCTTAATCAGATAATCGTTGGCTCCGGACATGAACCCCATATGGATATCCTCGGGCTGGCTTCGGGCGGTCAGCAGCAGGATCGGAAGCTCGGCGAGCATATATCTCTGCCGAATACGTCTGGACAGCTCATATCCTGACATCTGGGGCATCATCACATCCGAAATGATCAGATCCCACTCGGCCTGCTCCAGTAATCGGAGGGCCTCCTCTGCCTGGGTCACGACAGTAATCCAATACCCTTCGCCAGAGAGCAATCCACGGATAACCTTCAGGTTAACCGGATCATCATCTACGACGAGCAATCTGAAGACGTCTTGATCCGAATACGGCTTAACCTCCACCGCTTCGGTCCTTTCCTTATCGGACACATCCATCTTATCAAATGCGGCCCCCGTCTCTTGTAATGAAGTTGAGGATGAAGCGGCCGCTGCGATCAATTCCTGAGTCTGCAGCTTCTCCTGTGCCGTAATCTCGTTCAGTTTCAAGGTGAACGTAAATGAAGTTCCCTGTCCGGGAACAGATGACACGGAAAGATTCCCTCCATGCAGCTCGACCAGCTGTTTACAGATGCTCAGCCCAAGCCCCAAGCCGCCTCTTGCAGCAGTCAAACGGGAATCACCCTGCTCATATGGGTGGAATATACGTCCCAGCGTCTCTTTCTCCATGCCGATCCCCGTATCACGAACATGGACGCGAGCGGTTGCCTGATCCGCATCCGCAGCTAGCTCAATTCGGCCATGCTCGGTGTACTTCAACGCATTATGGATCAAATTAAACAAAATCTGGACCAAACGGCTTTCGTCAGCGCGTACCTTAGGAAAGTCATCTGCGATCTTACATACCAACTCGATGGGTCTGCCTTCCGCCATCGGCCGGAGCATATCCAGCACACCCTGGGCTGCACCCTGAAGATGAACAGGCTGAATGTTAAGCCGCATTCGGTTGTCCTTCAGCAATGAAACATCCAGCAAATCATCCAGCAGCAGCGACATCCGCCGGCCAATTCCGGTTATCAGCTCAAGCTGTCTTTGATCCTCTTTCGCTGGTGCTTCTTGTTTCTTATCCCGATCCAGCAGCGTTTGTGCGATATTAATCATGCCGTGCAGCGGGTTCCGCAGTTCATGAGACGTATTCGCGAGAAATTCATCCTTCATCTTGTCTGCACGCTTCAGCCGCTCAGCCTGTTCCTTCAGAACGACAGCGTTTCTCGTAAAGCGGATGAACCAGAAGGAGGCGAAACCGAGAAATGCGATGATCAGATCAACCGGATAATACGGAAGCTCTTTGAAATACCAAAATCTAAGAATTCCGCTTAGCATAATATTGCAGGACACGGCAACGGCCGACAGCAATATGAATATCGCGGCCTCCGTCCGCTCATTGACCGCCTTTCTGGCCATTGAGGGCAGAAACAACACGGCACCTATTAATACCACGGACAAAAATTTAGTGAGATACACCATAAGATGAAACGGCAGAATCAAATAAACCACTGCATAGGAAACTGCCAGAATCACGTAGACCCGATAAAAGACCTCCTTGATTCTGGGCTGAAGCAGATGCTTGGTGCACAGAATCAAGCATAGAGAAATCGCCACATAACTGATAACCCTGAGCTTCACCGTCCATTCAAAATTAATGGCAGGAAGCCAGGCAAGAAGCAGCTTATCATCGTCAACCAGCGTGGCAAGGAGAGTGACAAGAATGAGACCGGCAAAATAGTATAGGCCTTTGCTCCGATAGCCGATCAGATACAAAATAAACACATACAAGACATGAAGCAGTAACACGATGCACACCAGCAGCTGCATGTTTTCCGAGAATGCTTTCCCCTTCATGACCGCTTCAGCCGTTCCAAATTTGATGGGCAGCCGGATTCCGCCGGAATCCGGATATTGATAATTGCTCACTTCCAGGGTGATATCCAGCTCATTTCCAATGCCCGGTGGAAAGATTGCGACATGAGGCACATTCCTGGCGACATGAGTGTCTGGCGTATCAGACGGATGGCCTAATTCGTGCACTAAATCGCCATTGACGTACAAACGATAGGCCGTACGGATATCCGTGATCCAGATGCCATAAATTGCGCTCTGTTTCGGTACGAGCACCTTGAGACGATAGGTTCCGTATCCGATCTCGCTTCCGTTCTCGTTCAAACTCTTCCAAGGGCCGGGAACCTGCAGGCAGCATGAATCGGAGGCCGTCTGTGCTCCTTGATGATGCAGCCGTTCAGGGCCCCTCCATTGATTCGGATAAAAGATCCATTCCCCATTAAGAGCAACCATATTTCGGTCATCCGCCTGCCACCCCCGCAGATCTAACACCCCCTGCTGGAACGAGACTTGTTCGGGTACCATGATGAACTTAAACCATACGAATCGTATGAAGAGTAATATCACGATAAATAATAAAGTAATCCCCAGCAATCTTCTGCCGGAGATCGGTTTGGATTCAGTGTTGGAATGGGTCGACAACCATAACAGTCCTTTACCTTATAATAATGAACCCTACATCATGTCCATTATTTTACATCGTTACAGGACCGCTGTCTTTAATTTCGACAAAGTTTCAGCTTAACCTACTGTCAGGCACACCCCTTACACAACCGCCTTCCCTTCACGCTGCAGCGGCCGGTATGGAAATAATTCTGCGGCAGAAACATGTTTTAACCTATAATAAGAATAAAATCTTTTCCTTCCCGACGCCTCATACAGCCACGAGAAAAAATCGAATATCGAATCATCCACCCATTTTCCGTTGTATTCAACGAGCGACCGCAGATAAGGGATTTGGAGTTTCACTTTGCCCTCCCACATGAAAATAAACGTGTTGACCTCCGCATTTTTTTGCAATAAAAAATGAAGTGTTTGCTCATCCAGCAAAAACTTCTCCTGGTCACATATGAATACAGGCCCCTCGTCTGTCGCTACGATGCCGATCAGCTTTGTGTTGAAATGAACATAGAAGCCTCTGCAATACTGGACATCCTTCCCCGCATCCAGCTCAAGCTCCCGAAACGATCCAAGCTCCAGCCCCACAGCCTTATGCAGCGAAGACTCCTTAAATCTCCGAATAAATTTCATAACCGAATGATGTACCTCCTGATTCTTATGATTCTCTCCAGAGTATAGGCGGCCATCCTCTACAATTTCTGAACAGGGCACCAGAATGCAGGTCTTCCTTCTTCGAACAATATAAAAAAAATCACCGAATGCATATCCGGTGATTACGCGCAATATAAGTGTTATTCTAGTTCAGGCTCTCAGTATGAGCTCCGTGGTTCCATTCGTCGTACCACTTTTTTATGTAAGGACTCGGCTCCTCACCCATCTCATCCCTTAATAATTGAGACAGAAGAGCGAATTGTCGGTGCACTTGTGCCGGATTATCCTGCATCACATATAATTTCATAAGTGAAAAATAGGCCTTCTCCTCCATGGGATGCTGCCTCTGGATCGAGGAATAACACAATATGGCCTCATCCATACGCTCCTGCTCCACATACCAGTCCGCCATGCATAAAGAAGAAGTAAGCCATAACTCCTTCAAGCGCTGCCGTTCCCCCTCTGCCCACCAATAATCATATTCCTGCAGGTAATCGCCTGTGTACAGCTTCATCATTTCAATATGCCGATCAATCGAAGCGGCCGACACGGAAGGGTTTGACGAGAACCAGTTCTCCCATTCCTCGATGTCCAGCTGTACGTCCTCTATATTCAGCACGTAGCCTTCCGTCGTGTTGGTAATCTGAAACCTAGTGTCGTAAGGCTCCAGGGTCTTTCGGATGTGATAAATGGCGGTATACAGCTGCGGATATGCCTTGTCCATATCAAACTCCGGCCACAGCATATCAATCAATGCCGACTTTCGAACAAGCTGCCCCCTATGCTGCAGCATATAGATGAATATCTCCTGGGCCCGGGTTGTCCGCCAATGGAGCATGGCAAATTGCCCTGGATCATTCGGCTGCTCGACCATCACTTGACGAAACATTGTCATCCGAATTTTGCGGTTGGGCTCCATAACCTCTTCCGGCCTTGCAGCAATGCGGCTTCGCAAGCGCTCCATCGTTTTGGCCACTCTGTCGATCTGCACGGGTTTCACAATGTAATCGACCGCATTCAATTCAAATGCAGTAACGGCATATTCGTGATAACCCGTCACAAAAACAATGCACAGATGGGGCTTTTGTTCCAGAAGCTGCTCGGCCAGCTCAATTCCGTTTAATTCGGGTAAGCTGATATCCAAAAAAACGATATCCACATCCCGTGATAGAATTTCTTTTCTCCCTTCAAAGGGATTCGTGTACGCGCCTATTACATCTATAGAAATGGTATCCAGTTTTAACAGCTGCCGTTCTAAATACTTCAAGGCCAACGGTTCGTCATCTACGAGAATTACCTTCATTCATATTACTCCTTGGATTGGAAAAATACGGTCATATTTAACTATATTGATTCCTGCGCATTGTTGCAACAATCGATATCGCAATTATGACAATATACTCATTATTTTTTCTCTTGAAAAACTTATAATTCCAAGTATAATACTTGGTATAAAACTGAGAAAGAGTTTGCTAAGGGGGCCTTCAACTTGGAGTATCACGATAAAGAACCGGCATCTTTGTCCCTTGATGATTATCTCGATCTTCTGAATCTGGCCATTCGCTTGGGAGATACGAAGTGGCAGGCAGATATTATGGCCACGCTCCAGCAAATGCAGGAGCCGCAGTCCAAACCGCACATGAAAAAGGACGAGTGCACCGAGCAGGAGCTGTGGCAATGCGTGGATCAAATCAATGACCGCATGCTTGTCCTGTACAATGATCTGAAGACAACGGATGATGAAGACATGCAGCGCGAGCTGCTGGATCAGATGTGGAGGCTTAAAATTGCGCGGGTTGAGGTGTTCCGAAAAATACGCTCGATATATCTATAAAACAAAGACGATTCTTCAGCTGGAAGAATCGTCTTTGTTTTATAGATGAGGATATCGCTCTCTATAATTATACATTCAGGTTATAATACACAAACTCATCATCCCTCGCGTACCCCGCGGATTCATACAACCGCTGCGCTTTCAGGTTATGCAGCTGCGTGGACAAAGTCAGCCCCTTGGCACCGGTTTGAACAGCATGCATTTTCGCTTGATCAAGCAATTTTCTGCCGATGCCATGCCCCCGGCAATCCGAATCCACAAACAGATCATTCAGAATCCATATGCGGGACATCGAGAGCGATGATAAGGATGGATATAGCTGTACATAACCTGCCGGAACCAGAGTATCTGCCGTCTTAGAGACTGCTAAATAAATAACTGAATCCCCTTGAGTGAGTCTCTCCCGGATATATTGCTCTGCCCCGGACAAGTCATCATCCCGCTTGTAAAATTGCCGATACTGATTGAATAAACCGGCTGCCTTGCCCAGATCCTGCAATTCTGCTCGATATACATAAATCTCCGCCTTCAAACATCCCACATCCTTTTTGTCCATCGTTAATTCTAGTGTACTGGGGACATGCAGGTGTTTAGAATGCAGATTTCAATGAATTGTTTGCATGGATAACCCTATTTAGCCATCCCGATATCCGCTATTACGCTTGATGATATAACGCCCTGTATTCATCCTCCAGGATACTCATCATAATGGAGTCATGGTAACGGTGATTGTAGTACAGCGCATCACGCTGGACCCCTTCCCGTTTAAACCCTACCTTCTCGTAGGCCTTAATCGCCCGTTCGTTATAATCAAACACCTGCAGCTCGATCCGGTGAAGATTAAGAAGTCCAAAGGCATATTCCAACAAAAGCCTGATCGCTTCCGGTCCATATCCCTTACCTAGATGCTCAGCGGAATCGATAGCAATGCGAATATTAGCATTCCGGTTTATATGATCGATGTCCTGCAGAGCTACGTCACCAATGACCTGATCGTTATCCGATAAAGCAATCAGGAGCAGCACGGTATCGCCGCCAACAGATTTAGCCTCAATATATCGACGAACGCCTTCCATCGTAAAAGCCTGTCTTGTCCCCGTCAGCCTCCGCATTTCCGGATTGAACAGCATCTGGAAATATCCTTCTGTGTCTTCTTGTCCGACGGGTCTCAAGTAGATCCGCTCGCCTTCCAGAAACCGTACCGGTTTCGGATTCCATATGGTTGAACTCATTGCCGTTGTAACCTCCTGTTTCCTCTGGAACTTGAAATCCCTTATACTATATCAATACATTGACCATATCCATATATGCAGATTCCAATAATTATAAAGGACAGATTCTATGAAACAGGTTCCCCTTAATCAAACAGAGATTACATCAGCGCTTGATGATTCCTCTATCCCTCTGTATGTGGGATTATATCAATATATCAAACAGGAGATTTCAGGCGGTCAGTGGCCTCATTCAGCCCGTCTTCCTTCCGTGCGCAAGCTTGCGGAGCTGCTTAATGTCAGCACCACGCCGATTGAAATGGCGTATCAGCAGCTGCTGGCGGAAGGGTTCATTGCCAGCAAACCCCGCAGCGGATACTATGTTCAGATGGCAGCCGATCCTCCCTTTTCGCCTCCTATACAAACGTCTTTACCAAAAGGGCCGATGCTTAAGCGCCACCGCTACTTCCCATACGACTTCCACATGTCGAAGAATGAATATCAATATTTCCCGCTGACGGAATGGAGAAAAACCTATAACCGTTGTTTGCAGGAAAATGCCACCACTGACATGCTGTTCTACGGTGACCCTCAAGGCGAGGAAGGGCTCCGTTACCAGATTGCAAACTACGCCAGGAGTTTTCGCGGGGTATCCTGTACACCTGAGCAGGTGATTATCGGCTCGGACCCGTTCCCTCTTCTGGATCTGGTCAGCCGATTGCTGCTTCCTTACGGACAGACTATCGCGGTAGAAGACCCCTGTTACCCGCAGCACCCGGAGGTTTTCCGGCAGAAGGGCTACGATGTCATTCCCATCCCCGTGCTTCAGGATGGGATCCATCAGCAGGAACTGCAAAGCAGCGGAGCATCCTTCGTATCCGTCTCCCCCTCCCACCAGTTCCCGACGGGGGTCATCATGCCCATCTCCCGCAGGCTGTCGCTGCTGCAATGGGCAGATGAGACCGGTGGTTTCATTATCGAGGATGATTCTGATGGTGAGTTCAGATATGAGGGAAGACCGATCCCGAGCCTTCAGGGGCTGCTGCCCGACAGCCGCGTCATCTACCTGGGAGGGTTCTCGCAGGTGCTGTCCCCCGCGCTAGGCATCCAATATATGATTTTGCCGAACATACTGCTGCCGGATTATCATCAATTAAAGTTCCAGCTGTTTCTGGATTGTACGGCCTCTAAGCTGAATCAGATCACACTGGAGCGCTTTATGCGGGAAGGCCATGTCGAACGGCATCTGCGCAAAATGAGAATGAAACTCCGCAGAAAGCATGATCGCCTGATCAACGCCATTAGGTATCACTTTGGAGATCGCGCTCATATATCAGGTACCGGCTCCGGGTTTCACCTCATGCTCGGCCTGAGGCATCCCCTGTCCGAGGAGGAGCTGCAGACGATAGCCGAGGATCGGGGAATCCGCGTAAACTCCGCTTCCTATACGCGAATGACTAACCCTGATCATCCCAAGGAGCCGGAGCATCGAGAGTTCATTCTCGGTTTTGGCGGACTGAGGGAAGATGAGATTGAAGCAGGCATTAAGCTGCTGGCTGACTGCTGGCTAGGCGACCTGCGTATCTAGGGAGCATTTTGGCATCGGCAGGCAGGCCATACTGCTTGCGGAACGCTGTATATTTTCACAACAAAAGGCTGCCCCCTTAGATTGAAGCAGGGGACAGCCTTCTGTTCATTTGGTCTGCAATACGTCGGTAACGCCGGCAGAGTATTCTTCTCGCGGCGGTGGTTACACAGAACGGCCTACGATGACCAGATCCCGCTTGATCCCGTCAAGCTCCGCAACCCCGGGGAGCAGCCCCCACTGGTCAAAGCCATACTTCTTCAGCAGCTTCAGGCTCGGTTCGTTATGACCAAATACAAACCCTACCAAATTGCTGACCTTAAGGCGCGGACTCTCCTCAATTGCCTTCTCAATCAGTATACTGCCGGCACCGGTACCGCGATATTTCTCGTTTACATATATGCTGATCTCAGCAGTTCCATTATAGGCTGGTCGCCCGTAAAAGGATTGAAAGCTCATCCATGCAACCATTCCATCATCAGACCGCATGACCCACAGCGGCCGAAAATCGCTGCTGTGCTCTTCGAACCAGCGAATACGGCTCTCCACCGTAACAGGCTCCAGGTCGGCGGTTACTTTTCTGCCTGAAATCGTTGAATTGTAGATGTCCACAATGGCCGGCAAATCCTCTTTGACGGCGTAATCGATACGGTATTGATGCGTCATCATGTTCTACCTCCGAATAGATGCGTAATAAAGTCTCATAATGAGTGTAAGATGCCTTGCTCCATATGAGATCTATTGTACAAGAGGCAGCGGAAAAACGCTTCTATTTTCTTAGGGGGAGATTATTCACGAATGTATTGCCCAAGGAAAACTTTACTTACACTAAGGAACACGATACCCTAACATTAAAGGCATAACGACCGTTTTTCGAATAAGAAAGGAATGAATGCAAATGAACGAACGACTGCAAAGTTTGCAGCAATCCATGAATACACACGGCTGGGATCATCTGCTGGTGACAGACCCCAAGCATGTCTATTATTTGACCGGCTTTGCGAGCGATCCTCATGAACGCTTTCTCGGCCTGCTCCTCTCCACTGTGAATGAGCCGGTGCTTATCGTGCCGGCTCTGGATGCCAATGCGGCCGGGGCTGCTTCAACGGTTAAGAATATTGTCACTCATCAGGATACCGAGAACCCGTATCTTTTGCTTAAACGGCAAATTCAAGGGGCAGCGGGGACATGGGCCGTGGAGAAGGAACAGCTTACCGTCTCCCGTTATGAGCAGCTCCAGCAGCATGTGAACGCTGACCGCATCGATGATGTCGGTGTTGTTCTCCGGGAACTGCGAATCCGGAAGTCCGCAGATGAGGTGAAGATCATCAAGCATGCAGTCCGGCTGGTTGAAGAGGTTCTTACTCAAGGACTGGCCCAGGTAAAAATCGGCGTCAGCGAGATTGAGCTTGTAGCAGAGCTGGAATACTTGATGAAGAAGCTGGGCGCGGATGCCCCCTCCTTCGCCACGATGGTACTATCAGGTCCCAACACAGCGCTGCCGCATGGGGTCCCCGGAACACGCCGTATTCAAGCCGGGGATCTGCTCATGTTTGATCTGGGCGTATATGCCGGAGGTTATGCGTCGGATATTACCCGTACCTTTGCCGTAGGCGAACCGAAGCCTGAAGCCGTACACGTCTATGAGACGGTCCTCGCTGCGAACCTGGCCGGTATTAAAGCCGTCAAGCCAGGCGTAACCTATGGTTCGATTGACCAGGCGGCTCGTAAGGTGATTGACGATGCAGGATACGGCCATGCTTTTGTACACCGTTTAGGACACGGGCTTGGCATGGATGTTCACGAATATCCATCGATCCACGGCATGAACCAAGAACTCTTGCGGCCCGGTGCAGTATTTACAATCGAGCCTGGCGTTTACCTGCAAGGAGTAGGCGGCGTACGGATTGAGGATGATGTCATCGTAACCGAGAATGGCGTAGAAGTGCTAACCTCTTTCCCGAAAGAGCTGACCATCATCGGTTAACGTTGTTTTCATCATAGCAGTAAGCCCGAATGCCGTTATGCAACGGTATTCGGGCTTTCTCTGTTTACAACGGCCTATTTGCTGTCTCTGATCCATGTTATCCTTGTACGCACCCGAGGCGAAAAAGCCATCCTGCCGGCACAACATTCGCCGTCAAGATGGCCCTCCATTCAATTCGCTTATTTCGCTTATCCCTGAACCAAGTCCAGTTCAATGTTGTCATCATTAAACACGTCTTTATCCACTTCATTCATGACTTTCCCTGTAATCACGCCGGCTGTCATGGAATCATTCACATTCAGCGCTGTACGGCCCATATCAATGAGCGGCTCTACGGATATTAACAGACCCGCCAGGGCTACCGGGAGGTTCATCGTCGACAGCACGATGAGTGAAGCGAAGGTTGCTCCGCCTCCAACACCCGCCACGCCGAAGGAACTGATCATAACAACCACGATCAAGGTAAGGATAAACGACCAGGAGGTTGGGTCCACACCGGCTGTCGGCGCGATCATAACGGCCAGCATGGCAGGATAAATGCCTGCGCAGCCGTTCTGCCCAATCGTGGCACCAAACGATGCCGACAGGTTCGCAATGCCTTCGGAAACACCTAGCTTTTTGTTCTGCGTCTGTACGTTCAGCGGGATGGTAGCCGCGCTGGAGCGTGACGTAAAGGCGAAGGTCAGGGTAGGGAACACCTTCTTCACATATTTGAGCGGATTGAACCCGAATATCGCAAGCAACACCAGATGGATAATGAACATAACAATCAATGCCACATAAGAAGCCAGCACGAAATCGATCAGATTCATGATGACCTGCAGATCCGTTGTGGCAATCGTTTTGGCCATCAATGCAAGAATCCCGTAAGGCGTCAGACGAAGCACAAGGGTCACGATACGCATGACGACGCCATAGACTGCCGAGATCATATTGCGGAAGGTTTCCGCCTGCTCCTTGTTTTTCCTGTCCAAACCGAGAACCGCTATCCCGATGAATGCGGAGAAAATGACGACCGCAATCGTCGAGGTTCTTCGCGCTCCGGTCATGTCGGCAAACGGATTGCTCGGAATGAAATCAAGGATCTGCTGGGGCAGAGTCCGGCCCTCAACATCTCCGAGCCGCTCTTGCAGAAGTGCGCCTTGCTGCTCTTCGGCAGCACCGCCTTGAATATTCACGGCAGACAAATCAAATGCCAGAGCGGTTGTAATACCAACTGCTGCAGCAACCGCCGTCGTTAGCAGGAGCACCGTGATGATGAGGCCGCTCATTTTGCCAACATTCCGGCCTCCCTTTAGCTTCATGATAGCCGATATGATCGATACCATGATAAGCGGAATAACCATCATTTGCAGCAGCCGAACATACCCGTATCCAATCAGATTAAACCAGTCGGTGGATTTCACCACCACATCGGAAGTCGAAGTGTAGATGAGCTGCAGTGCCACTCCGAACAACACACCCAAGCCAAGTCCTGCAAACACTCGTTTGGTAAACGAGTAATGCTTTTTCTGCATCCAGTACAAAATGCCGACCAGCAGAATCAGAACAAGGACATTGATGATAACCCAAAGCGTTTCCATCCTAATCATTCCTCCCATTCTTGTATAAGGATATGTTGTATCATCCTCATGTCATAAGTGCGCTAGTATGTATTCATTTCCATCTCACGGCCCACTCTAAACATAACATTACCCATTCCCGTAGATTTCCTATCGAAATCGTTGTTTTTCAGCTGATGTTGATTATGTTGATCGGATTACCACTGCTATGCCTCTTCTATCTTATCATGTAAGTTTCAAGAGCAGAACCACAAATATTAACACAACCGCTTCGATCAGTTCATTCAGCGCCCCGTAAGTATCTCCCGTCAGTCCGCCAAGTCTTTGGCTCATCCTTTCCGCCGTTACCGTTCCGATTGCCCATGAAATGAACGGTATGAAAAAGAATCCCCCGATGCCCAGCAGCCAATAATCAGCGGTATCTGCCATGACCCATTGGAGACCTATGATGACAACTGTTAACAACGCAGCCATGGAGCCCGCCAGCCTTCTTCTTCCAGCGGTCAGTCCGTGAAACAAGGCCGCAAGCCCCTCACTCCCCCGCGCCATCGGCCAGCGATACATGGCATGAACCATGAACCATCGGCTCCAGACCGGAGCAAGCACCAGCAGCCAAGCTTCCTGCTTCCAGGCCCCCTCCGATAAATCCCATACGGACATAATCAAGGCAGCCTTCAGCAGGAGAAGCAGCATACACGCCATGACCCCCATCGCACCTACGCGGCTGTCCTTCATAATCTCCAGCATCCGTTCGCGTGACCGATGACTAAGCAGGGCGTCCGCACTATCCATCCAGCCGTCCAGATGAAGCCCGCCCGTCAGCACTACCCATACGATCAGCAGGATGACAGCAGCAGGAAATGAAGGCAGCACAAAGCTCAAGCCGATTCCCAAACCGACCACAATCAGACCGATAACAGCGCCTACCCATGGATAAAAAACAACGCTCCGCTGCTGAACCTCTGGCGTAAAGGGAATCTCGCGCCGAATTGGAAGCCTCGATAAAAATTGAAAAGCGGCCGCAGCCGCCTGTATCATCTTGCTCATATGAGGTACTCCTTGCTCTTGATTTCCACCGGAATTCCCGCAGTCACCAGAAATACTTCGTCACAGACCCGGGCCAGCCTCTGATTCATAATCCCGGCCCAGTCGCGGTATATCCTGCCCAGCGGATATTCGGGCACAATGCCCGACCCCACTTCGTTTGTCACCAAAATGACCAGGCCCGGATAGACCTGAACCGCTCTTGCCAGCCTGCCGATCGAAAGGCCCAGACGCTCTTCCATCACGGCTGTTCCTTCAGGCTCAGCCTGGAGCAGTACATTCGTAAGCCACAGCGTAAGGCAGTCCACCACTACGGCCGGAGCATCTGAAACCGTTTCGCCAAGCGTGTCCAGCAGCTCTGGCAAGGCAATTGGCTCCTCCACCGTCTGCCACCCATAAGCGGAATCATGCCGCCGGTCTTGATGGATGCGGATGCGTGCTTGCATCTCATCGTCATAAGCCTGCGCAGTCGCCACATACATTCCGGATTCAGCCCGCTTCATGCACAGCTTCTCCGCGAATGAACTCTTCCCGCTTCTTGCCCCTCCCGTGACCAGCACGCTTCCTTGTTGGCTCATACCGATCCCCCGCTGATTCCGGCGCTTTCAAACGTCGCCATCTCCTGCATGATCCTGCAAGCCGCTTCCACCAGATGCAGGCACAGCACGCCGCCGGTTCCTTCTCCAAGACGCATGTCCATTTGCAGCATCGGGTGGAGTCCCAGTTCTTCGAGCAGAAGAACATGCGCCTGCTCATGCGAAGCATGAGAGGCAATCATATAAGCGAGGGCTTCCGGACAAATCGATTTTGCAATCAAAGCCGCCGCACTGGAAATAAAACCGTCGATGATAACAGGGCATCCATGTGCAGCTGCACCGAGGATCAGCCCCGTCAATCCGCCGATTTCATAACCCCCGACTTTGGAGAGCACATCCAGAGGATCATGCGCATGCGGTTGATTGACTTGTATAGCCTGCTCCACAACGTTAATCTTATGTATCAGCCGCTCATCGGTTACGCCAGTTCCTCGTCCCACAACCTCAGAGGGTTGTTTGCCTGACAGAACCGAGAAGATCGCGGCGCTTGGCGTTGTGTTCCCAATGCCCATCTCACCGGTCACGAACATCTGCGTCCCCTGGGAAGCCAGCTCTGCCGCTATCTCTGCTCCGGTCATGATGGATTGCAGCGCTTCCTCTCTGGTCATGGCCGGTCCTTTAGCCATATTGGCGGTTCCTCTGCCAATGTTCCTGGAGAGGAGTTTCTCATGGTTCAGCTCTGTCCCAACGCCGATGTCAACACAATGAACGCCGGCTCCCGCCTGGCGCGCCAGCACGTTAACAGCTGCGCCTCCATTCAGGAAGTTCATGACCATCTGAGGCGTCACCTCTGCCGGAAATGCGCTGATGCCTTCCTCACACACTCCATGGTCCCCGGCCATGACAACGACAGATTTTTTTGTAAACGACGGCTTGATGTTGCCTGTGATCCCGGCTAATTGAATTGCAAGCGACTCGAGCTTGCCAAGGCTCCCCGGAGGTTTCGTCAAGGTGTCCAAATAGGCTGCGGTCGCGGCCTGTACTTCGGCATTCAGAGGTTTGATGTTAGCCGGTATATCGTTCAAATGATCCGTCAAGGATTTACTCAATTCAAACTTCCTCCTTCTTTCTTGCACCTAAATCTTACATCGCCAGCAGAAGCCGGAGCAAGAGCTGTCAGGACCATGTGCTGTTCGCCGTTAACAGCACCTGTGGAGCTCCGTTCTCGGGATGGGTGACAATGGAGGGCTCTACCCTGAATATTTGGCGAATATATTCTGCTGTCAGCACTTCCTCCGGCTTCCCGACCCCTGCGACCTTTCCCTGATCCAGAACCAGCAGCTTATCGCAAAATTGAGCCGCCAGGTTCAGATCATGCAGTACGCTGATCACCGTAATGCCGGATGAGTTCCGCCATTCTGCCACCATATCCATGAATTGAAGCTGATAGCGAATATCCAGATAGGTTGTCGGTTCATCCAACATCAGCAAGGACGGCTCCTGGACCATCACCTTGCCAAGGGCAACTCGTTGACGCTGACCCCCGCTTAACTCGGTAAGCCGACGTTCCTCGAAACCGCCAAGATCCAGCTTCCGAATAATGGCATCAATGAGCGGGGTCGCATCTTTATCCTCTCGACCAAGCCAATTCAGAAACGGGAAGCGTCCCATTTCCAGCACTTCCCGCACGGTAAAATCCGTCGGATCGAGACCTTCCTGCTGAAGGACGGCTACGATTCGTGCCAGCGCTTTTCTGTTATAACTCGAAAGCTCCCTGCCCCGGAGCGAGACGCTCCCTGCCGTAGGACTCTCCACACCGGATAACAGCTGCATCAGGGTGGATTTGCCGCTTCCATTCGGACCGATGATTCCCCACCATTCACCTTCCGTTATGTGCAGATCTACACCTGCAAGTATCGGCACCTGGCCATATGCCTTGCCAAGACCCTGGGCTCTAATCATGCTAACCCCTCCCTACGCCGTTTTTTGTTCCGGTACAGCAGGTACGCAAAGAAAGGAGCGCCTATGAATGCAGTGACCACCCCGAGCGGTATTTCCGTTGGAGCCAGCACGGAACGTGCAGCCGTATCGCACCAGACCATAAAAATCGCACCGCCCAGAGCCGACAAAGGGACAATGATACGGTAATCGGAGCCTGTGATAAGGCGTATCATATGCGGAACCACAAGCCCCACGAAGCCAATGACGCCGGAGACCGATACGGCAGCGGCGGCAAGCAGGGTAGCTACGATCAGTACGCTTGTCTTCAGGCGATCCACATTCAATCCCATATGAGCGGCCTGCCGTTCCCCAAGCGACAAAATATTAAGCGCCCGCGACCGGCTCCATAAATACGCGAATCCCACGATAAAATACGGGAAAAGGATGGCCGTATACGACCATCCGCGCATGCTCAGGCTCCCCATCGTCCAGTACAGGATTTGGTTTACCGTATCTTTGGACATCACCGTCAGAAACGAAACCACGGCGCCCAGAAACGACTGCATGACCACCCCGGACAGGATCAGTCCGTGAATCGGCAGCTTTCCTTGATCCCTTGCCAACAGCAGAACAACCCACAATGTGCCTGCTCCGGTCAGAAATGCTACAAGCGGCAGGGTGTAACCTCCGGCAAAGGAGTATTCCATCCCGAAAAAAATCAGGGATGCTGCGCCAAGCGCAGCACCCGAGGATACACCGAGCGTGAACGGATCCGCCAGCGGATTACGCAATACGCCCTGAAAGGCAGCCCCGGCTACCGCCAGGGAAGCTCCAACAAGCATCCCCAGCAAAATCCGCGGTAACCTCACCTTCATCAGAATTTGTTCGGATGAAGCTTCCCAGCTCGGGAGGATGGAATCGCCGATCCCCGGCAGCCGGTGCAGGAGCATCGCCCCAATCTCTCTCACAGGCAGGTGAACGGATCCGATTCCGAGACTGACAACCAAGGTTAGCAGCAATAGGATAACGCCGGCCGCACCGAATCCTGCAAGTTTTTTACTCATGGATTCATCAGTTCCGGGTAAACAGCCTTCGCCACTTCAATCAGTCCTTGCGTAACGCGGGGACCCGGACGGCTCAGCAGGTTGGCATCTACGGCAATGACCTGATCGTTCTTGATGGCTTCGATCTGATCCCAGCCTCCGCGCTCTTTAATGAGTTGATCCAGTGTTTTTTTGGTCGCTTCATCAACCACATCGTCCGTGTACAGAATAACATCCGGGTTCGCAGCGATAATCTTTTCTTCGCTGATTTCGAACCAGCCTTCCGTATCGCCAGCTGCATTAACACCACCGGCTGCAGTGATGATCTCATCCATAAATTCGCCTTTGCCTACAGTCCATCCCGGGGAGAACTCGACGTACACCTTCTTCTTGTCTTCATCCTTCACGGATTTCACAGCTTCCGTAACGGATGCCAGTTCCTGCTTCATCTGATCTACGACCGCTTTGGCATCAGCTTGACGATCGGTAATTTGTCCGATCAGCTCAATGTTCTCCATCACGGCATCGATGGTTTTCGGATCATTGACAAACAGGGTTACGCCAAGCTCACGCAGTTTCTCGGCATTCTGTGCATTCATCGAAGCGGCAAACACCACATCGGCATCAGCTGCAATAATAGCCTCTTCATTCACTTGGAATCCGCCCAATTTGGGCTTGGATTTCGCAGCTTCCGGATAATCGTCATTATCCGATACGCCTACGATTTCCTCATCCAGACCCAGAGCAAACAGCTTTTCCGTCTCGGACGGAGTCAAGGATGCAATCTTAGCCGGCGCTTTATCAAACGTCATTTCAACCCCGGTTGAATCCTTAACCGTTAATGGATACGTGGTCTTAAGCTCCTCACCGGAGTCGGCTGGCGCTTCGTTAGTCTGCCCTTGCTCCTGTGCAGCTTGCGGCGTGGTTTCTTTCGGTGCCGCTTCTTCCCCGCCACAGCCGATCAAGGCCAGAGCCATCAGTATGGCTACTAGAAGTACGGACCATGTTTTGTTTATTGCTTTCATCTCTTCAAATCCCCCTAAACATAATTGAGAACCTGGCGCTGTACGTCTAAATTCCTTCAACCGATCCCCTGAGCAGGAAGAAAAACGTCAATCGTCATACTCCAAAGAAGCAAAAATCCCTGATTCCTCGTAAATAAGGACTCAGGGATTACGTTTTAACATAAGGACACCTGGATAACCGTTCACAGATAGCGCCTTAAACTGCCGTCCGCACGGGACTGCAAAACGTAATCCTCTCCTCGAAGGACCGTCATTCATTCGCTAAGGGCAGGTCTCCTGACTTACAGGCTGTAACGACTTCCCCGCCTTCCCAAGCGCTGACGCTCAGTGGCATGTGGAGAAGTCCCTGCTTCACAGTGGCGGGACCGTGCCGGACTTGCACCGGCTTCCCTATTAACCCGGCAGAAGACATGAATAACCTCTTCTGTCCGGGACCCTCGCAAACAATATGAATTTATTTATGATAGGCCAAGCATGGTTTCTCTGCACAAGATTATAGGCGATAAACCATCGCCTTACAACTGGAAGTTTCGCTCGTTTCAAGGGTTTAACGATATTGGTTTTTCCCGTTATCGTTCATTCCGCACCAAAATCGTACGATTTCATTTATTCGTTTACCCTTACGCCTCGCCAGCGTGCTCCGTCCCAGGCCAGCTGCAGCTGGAGCACCTCGCCCGGCGATACCGACGTAGCCCAGAATTCTGTATCCGGGAGGGTTGCCGCTGCAATCTGCCGGATGACGCCCCCGTGGGTGACTACAAGCACGTCCATATCGAGCACCCCCGGCTGAGTCTCGGTATCGTGGCCCGCTGATTCTGACTCTGACTCTGACTCCAAGAGAATAGCGGGGCCTTCCTGCATCGACAATAACCCCTTCATATCCTGATACATTTCGGCCAGAAAAACCTCAATTCGGGAACAAAAAGATGGCCAACTCTCCCCGCTCGGCGGCGTAACCGTTCCCGGGTTGTCGATCCAGCGCCGATAAGCCGCATTTTCCTTCAAATCCTCGTAGGTTTTCCCTTCCCAATCGCCAAAATCAAGCTCCCGCAGCTTCCTGTCATAACAGACACCGGGAATAACGCTGCCAAGCTCGACCTCATTTGTAATGCCGGGCATATGTAAATCCGGCAGGATGCAGTTCAGTGTTTGTCTACAACGAAGGAGATCACTGCAATAGACCTTGGCAAAATGCCTGGAGCGAAACTCCTCCCGCAGCGGAAGCAGCTGTTCCAACCCTTCCATCAGAGCCCCCTGATCCTCGTGACCCAGGTAACGGCGTTCCTCATTCCACTGCGTACGGCCATGACGAACAAGATACAGGTTCAGGCTTACAGCCATAACGCACCTCCGGCTGCTGTAATCAGCCCCAGC
This sequence comes from Paenibacillus sp. LBL, assembly GCF_029893715.1. Lineage (NCBI taxonomy): Bacteria > Bacillati > Bacillota > Bacilli > Caryophanales > Paenibacillaceae > Paenibacillus > Paenibacillus sp. LBL. The sequence continues at coordinate 57,624 of NZ_JARXYU010000017.1, forward strand.
ACCGCTGTGCCGAGTACCGTGAACAGAATGGATACGCCCAGCAGAAGCCGGGTTGTCACCCGAATATGCTCTGCATGAAGCGCACGTTCGGGATCGCCCATGTAAGCCCGGAACGAGATCACGCCTTGATAGGAATTCTCGCCTCCCAGGCGAATGCCCAAGGCACCGGCAACCGCGGATTCCGGGAAGCCGCTGTTCGGGCTTGGATGCTTCCGCGCATCTCTTTTGACCATCGCAATCGCTTGCTTCCACTGCAATGAGAACATCGCAGCCACCACGGTTAACAGGCCTGCGGTCAGGCGCGCTGGTATCCAATTGGCGATATCGTCCAAACGGGCGGAAGCCCAGCCTAGGGACTCGTATTTCTCGTTTTTATAACCGACCATGGAATCGAGTGTATTCACCGCACGGTAGGCCATTGCAAGCGGCGCTCCGCCGATCAGGGCAAACAACAGCGGGGCGATCACCGCATCCACGATATTTTCCGCCACCGTCTCCACCGTTCCGCGTACAACCTCCGGCTCATCCAGATGGTCGGTGTCTCTGCCGACCACCATGCTAAGGGAGTATCTCGCTTTGGCGAGATTCCCGGAATTAAGATGGCTGTATACTTCCAGTCCGGCATCACGCAGCCCTTTTACAGCAATCGTAGTGGCTATGAGCACGATCTCCGCTCCCCAGGCAAGCCAAGGATGAATCGCCGCACACAACAGCAGCAGAAGCCAAGTCAGCACAAAGGAGCCGCCGGCCACAATCACCGGCAGCAGAATGCCCGCACGCTTCAGGCCTTGAGCCGTAGTCGCACGATGGCGTATCCATCCTTCCACCCGGCGAATGACCTTCCCCATGCCGATGACAGGATGGGGCAGCCATCTCGGATCCCCGATCAGTAAGTCCAGCAGCACGGCTGCCCAGATGACCCATATGGCTGTCATATCCGGTCCGCTCTCTCAGAGACAATACTCTCCGTAACACTGCGGTAAACGAGTTGGCCAATCATACCGCCCATATCGGTTGCAGTTCCGGCATAATGATGATTCACGCCGTAAGCGGGATTTCCGCTAACCCCCAAGACGATGGCATCGGTTGTCGTTCCGGTCGCGATGGCTCCCGTTTCATGATCCTTCACGCCCAGATCATGAAGTGCTGCGGCCTTTGCTTCCGTTGCCGTCAGGACGGCATTCACCATACAAGCAGGCGTCATCATCCCGTCGATCAACAGCATGATATTAATCGTGCCCGGCTGATAAGCGGCAAAGGTCGTACGGCTTGATCCTGCACGCGCAGCATTGCCCACACCAGCGGTGGCGCAGCATAGAATGGAGGCTTGTTCCCCACGCTCTTCCCATATGGATGCATATTTCAGTTTTACCGCTGTCATCAATCCCGCCGTAGAGCCAGCCGGATACCCGTGTTCCTCGATAAAGCTAAACATATCGTTTACGGGATCACTGCAATCGTAATGCCTGTTCACATAGCGGTTCACCAGATGATCCACACGCCCAAATCCGCCGCCATATATGGCACTACTTAAGGAAACGGCCTGATCCGGCAGCGATATCCGAATATGCGGGTAATCCTGCTCCGCTTCCAGGAACACTGTCGTTCCCGGCCACGCTTCCGAACGGTAAAGGTGACTCTTGCTTGTTAGAAAAGGTACGGCCACGTTTCTCTCTCCCTGCTCCATGATCTTGTTAACTCCCCACCAAGTGCGCTGCCCATGTAACTGCCGTTCTGACAATCCCTAAGGCACGTCATCCAGAAGATTTCAAAAGAACCTCCGCCGCCATGGCAAGCATCCTGTCGTTGGACTGGGCATCTTTAACGGCTAGCCGGATATGGCGCTCACCCAGACCCGGGTACATGGCGCAGCTGCGGACAAGCACGCCGCGTCTGCCCATTTCCCGTTGAAAACTTTCTGCGTCCATATGCTGCGGAAGCTCCATCAGCAGAAAATTGGCTTCCCCTGGCGTAACATCGAGCCCCAGCGCTTGCAGTCCCTGCATCAGCTTGACACGCTCTTCGTGAATCAGCTGCAGCGTATTCTGTTCATAATCCCTTCCGCTCCCTAAACACACTTCTCCTGCAAGCAATGCCAGCCCATTGACACTCCATGTGACCTGCTTGCCAGCCATCGCCTGTATGACATCGGGATGCGCAGCAGTATACCCGAGCCGCAGACCCGGAATCGCATAGAACTTGGTCATCGATCTTACGATTACCGTCCGAGGATATTGATGGAGCTCTGGCATCAAGGTCTGCCTGTCTTCCAGCGGAATGAAATCAATAAAGGCCTCATCCAGCACCAGCCAAGTCCCTTCTTGCTCTGCAGCAGACGCCATATCGCGGATATCCTCGAGGCTGTATTGAACCCCGTTCGGATTGTTGGGCTGCCCCAAGAATACTAAATCCGTGCGGGCAAGCAGCGCCACAATATCCGCCTTGTCCGCACGCCAGTCCCGTTCCGGGCGACCGCAAACGGATCGGATATCCGATCCGAACTTGACAGACAGCTCCCGATATTCGGAAAAACAGGGATCGACCACTCCAACCGTTCGCGGCTGAAGGCCCATCAGCAGCAATGCCATGCATTCTGCCGCCCCATTGCCGACAAGAATTCGCTGGGCATCGGTGCGCAATTCCTCAGCGAGCATTCCCTTGAAGCTGCGATGCCCGGGATCCGGGTAACGAATAACTGCGCCCAGTCCTTCTTGCAATGCTGTTATGACCCCTTGAGGCGGTCCAAGCGGGTTAATGTTGGCGCTGTAATCCAGAAAAGCCGAAATCGGCTGTCCAAACGTCGAAGCAGCTGTCTCCACATCCCCGCCATGTCCGTATACCTCGATCAAGGGTTGTCTTTTATCACTCATACGGGCTCCTCCAGTTCCATTCCACAGCGCTTGCAAGCCCTGCCGTTATGTAATGCCACCATTATGTCGCTACATTCCTTGACTCGTCAACATGGAATGCTTTGTCTCTGCCTTAAAATTGGTTTACAATAGTCTTTGTGGCACCACATTTTGAATTGTGACGACGGAGGATACTATGCTATTTATCGATAATCAGGGGATCCATGATCCATCCATTAACCTAGCGATTGAAGAATATGTCTTGAAGCACTTGTCGATGGACGAGAGCTACCTTCTCTTTTATATTAATAAGCCTTCCATCATCATCGGAAAGCATCAGAATACGATTGAAGAGATCAACCAGGAATACGTTCGTGACAACAACATTCAGATTGTACGCCGGCTGTCCGGCGGCGGCGCAGTATACCATGATCTCGGAAACCTGAATTTCAGCTTTATTACAAAGGATGACGGGCAGTCCTTCCACAACTTCCTGAAGTTCACCCAGCCGGTCATCGACTTCCTGCAAAAGATGGGCGTGCCCGCTGAGCTCAGCGGCCGAAATGACCTCCAGGTCGGCGAGAAGAAAATTTCAGGGAACGCCCAGTTCTCGACGCGGGGACGCATGTTCAGCCACGGCACACTCATGTTTGATCTGAACCTGGATGACGTACAGGCATCGCTGAATGCCAATCCGGAAAAATTCAAATCCAAGAGCACCAAGTCCGTCCGCAGCCGCGTTGCAAACATCAAGGAGCTGCTCGGCACCGACATGACCATTGAACAGTTCCGCGCTGAACTGCTCCGCTCGATTTTTGGCATGGAGCCTGACCAAGTGCCGCAGTATGTGCTTCAGGAGAAGGACTGGGAAATCATCAACCAAATCTCGAAGGAGCGTTATCGGAACTGGGATTGGAACTACGGACTGTCCCCTGAGAGCAACGTGAAGCATGCCAAGAAATTCCCGGTGGGCATTATCGATATCCGCATGGATATCCGTGAAGGACATATTGGAGAGATTAAAATTTACGGCGACTTCTTCGGTGTAGGCGATGTCGCTGACATCGAAAACCTGCTCCGCGGCAAACGTTACGAAGAGCATGCCGTTCGCACCGCACTGTCAGACATCAACGTCAAACACTATTTTGGCAACCTGGAGTTTGATGATCTGATCAGCCTCATCTTTCTTGAGGAATAGAAGGTCTGAGGCATCCTGTTACTGGATTCCGGCCCAAATTTAAATAAGCCTCCCACCCCATGTGGTAAAAAACACAGAAGGGTGCGAGGCTTTTTTCGTCGATAACAGCTATTCATCACGAGGCCATAAACACATACCACACCAGGATAAGCGTCAACAGTATGCATACATTCTCTACTGTACGCCCCCACTTGCTTCCCGTGCTCATAATTTTAAATTTAATTCTCCATTTGAACGGCGGCAGCGGCCGGATGCCGCGGTTGGTCAAGGCATCTGCAAGCAAATGAATGGAATAGGACAGACCTCCGGCAAACCATAGACTTTCCCCGCCGATCTTGCCCTGCGATGCAAAATAGAGCAGACCTGTCCATCCAACGGCAGCATAGACGGTATGGGTTAACCCTCGATGGGTCACCAATGAACCTGCAATCAGCACGCTGCCTGCAATCGTGTTCCATGGGCTGAAGCTTTGCCCGAAGGATATCAGTCCAAGACCGATCAGAAACATCACGATATGACGCAGCGTCCGGCTTGGCAGGTATGACACGACCCCGATCAGTCCGGCCAGGGCGATGTTCCATGGCGCATACTCCTTGCCATAGAATGCAACGAATATAGCGGCGCCAATCATGGCGAGCTGAAGTATCCTCAGCATGCCTGAAGGAATGGCTTTGCGGACCAGCAGGGAGTTGGGTTCGTCAATGTCGGGAAGCAGAGCGCTAACCAGGGCCACAGCCGCAGCAGGCAATGTGACAGGCACCCCGCTCATGCCCATTACGGATAAAGTAACCCCTGTGCTAATAATCAAATGAGCTCTCCCCATCATGATGACAATCTTCCTTTCTAAAGCTCTGTGTTGACTATGGGATAGATGCCGGTCTTTCGTCCGATAAGCCCAGGGTCATGAGAATATACGTTCGGTTCATAAGTATAGCAAAATCATCCTCTTTTTGTCTAGCCCTTCCACTTTTGCTAGGGTTAAAAATGGTTGTCCTATCATCTGATATGGGATACAATTTGATCACTTGCCCCGGATTTCTGCCGGGGACAACTGTACGGACTCTCATCAGGAGTTGGAGTTTCTCATTTTCGGAAAGGATGACTACATAAGTGAAACGCGCACGAATCGCCGATCTCAGCCTGCTCGTGGTGGCTATGATGTGGGGATCTACCTTTCTCATCGTCCAGCATGCGGTACGCGTGCTCCCGCCGATGGCTTTTAATTCTGTCCGTTTTCTGGGAGCGGCCTTGCTTCTGGCATTCATCATTACGGTGTTTTATCGGAGCCAGTGGAAGCGAATTTCCGGAAAAATGCTTGTTCATGCTTGTCTGCTGGGTCTTTTTTTATTTATAGGCTATGCGTTTCAAACCGCCGGCCTGCTGTACACGACCACATCCAATACAGGATTTATCACAGGTTTGTCCGTTGTGCTGGTACCCTTCATATCCTACGCCTTATTAAAGCATGCCATCTCCAAATTCACTTGGATCAGCGCCTTGCTTGCGGCAGCAGGCCTGTATCTGCTGACCTTCACCGGATCGGGAATACGTCTGAATCAAGGGGACTTGCTGGTGCTGGTATGTGCCATTGGTTTTGCGCTTCATATCGGCTACACGGGCATTTATGCCGGGCGTTATCCTTCTTTGCTCCTGGCTGCGCTTCAGATGGCTGTTGTCGGAATATGCAGCTTGATCGCTTCCGTGGTGACTGAACATGTCGGGAATACGTCCGACCTCGTGGAGAAGTTGACCCAGCCGAACGTCCTGTGGGCACTGGCTGTATCCATCGGACCCACCAGCGCCTTCGCCTTCTGGATTCAAACCGTCTGTCAAAAATATACAACGCCTTCCCGTGTAGCCATCATCTACGCAACTGAGCCCGTATTCGCTGCGCTAACCGGAATCCTGTTTGCCGGGGAGCGGCTTACAATCATCGGAGGCATCGGTTGTTTATGTATTTTGGCAGGAATGATGATTGCGGAATTGAAGTCTGCGCCACAGAAGGTACAATAGAGATAAGACAGAGATAGATTCAAAGGAGAGATAACCATGACAACTTACAAATTGATGGCCATCGACATTGACGATACCCTGATCAATGACGATAAGGAAGTAACCCCCGGTGTCCAGCAGGCGCTGGAGCAAGCGGTCGCCCACGGTGTCGTTGTGACACTGGCTACCGGACGTGCCTATGCGTCAGCCCAGGCCATTGCCCGTCAGACCGGACTCAACGTTCCCATTATCACCTACCAAGGTGCCTTGATTAAAAATCTGCTCGATGAGAAGGTTCTCTACGAACGCTTCGTTCCCATTGATGCTGCCGTGAAGCTGTTTGAATACTGTGTGGAACACAATCTTCATCTGCAAACCTACATTGATGACAAGCTCTATGCCCGTGAAGAGAATCAGAAGCTTATCGATTACTGTGCCCTGAATCGTACGCCATATTATATTGAGCCTGATTTTATGACCATGGTTCAGAAGCCAACTCCAAAAATGCTCATCATCGACGATCCTGACTATCTGGATGAGCTGATTCCTGTGTTCCGCGAGCTGCTTGGCGATGAAATGCATATTACCAAATCCAAGCCGCACTTTCTGGAGTTCATGCATAAGGAAGGAACCAAAGGACACGCCCTCACCTTCCTTGCCGATCATTTTGGCTGTGATCTGAAGGAAACCATCGCTGTCGGCGATTCCTGGAATGATCACGAAATGCTGGAAGCAGCCGGACTTGGCGTCGCGATGGGCAATGCCATCGAGCCGCTTAAGGCGATTGCGGATTACGTTACGCTTGGCAACAACGAGGACGGCGTGAAACATGTCATTGATAAATTCGTGCTGAATAACGGTTAACATACGAAAAAAATAAACAAACGGTAACAAGCCTCCATGGTGATCCATGGGGGCTTGTACTTGTTCATATTTAGTCCTTTGTACGCGGTCAATTACATTCGCTTGGAGCATAGCAAGCTTGCAGACGTTCCGCTGTATCATTTCGGTCCGTATCAAATGTAAGAATCGGCTTCAGGAGTGATGCTTCGTTGTATTTCAGCAGCCCCACCTCGATACACAGCTCCATCAACTTATGAATACCGTTGAATTGCTGGCGATTCCGCTGATGAATGATGGACAGCGCTTCACGCACCAATTTCCTGGCCTGATCGATACTCTGATGTTCTACGGCTTGGATAATTTCTTTAATTCGCTCCAGATAGTACACGGTTCTCCGAAGCGAACGAATCAGCAAAATCTGCCGGACATGCGATGGAGTATAGAGCCGGTAGCCATTCTCGGGATTTCGATCCGGGGTTAACAGCCCTTCTCTCTCCCAATGCCGTATGGCAGACGATTCCACATTGGTCAGTTCGGCAACTTCGCCGATCGTCATGTGGGCTTTGAGCTTTTTCTCCTGGATGAGATTAAGGTCGGGATTCTCAAGCAGAGCAAGCGTTTCATCGGCAATATTCTTCTCCTGCTGCAGCCTGACCTGCTCCCCGTTTGCAAGCCAGAAGGCTTCATCCATCTCTTGTTTCTGGATGTGGCGAAGCACCTCATAAGTCACCGCAAAACCGAAACCGGGGAACATGGCACGCAGACACCGAAAGTAGGCCAGATGAGTCTGCGTATATAAACGATATCCGTTCTCGCTACGTTCAGGAGAGGGCACCACTCCCCAAGATTCATAATGCCGTAAAGCACTGGTACTGATTTGCAGCTCCTTCGCAATATCTTTTGGCTTGAGGTAATGCATGGCGTTCCCTCCTCGATTGGGATTGAGAGCCTACTTTACCAGAATCGCAAGCCATTGGCAAACCTTTAATTAAAAGGTTGAAGTACCTCGGAAAGGTTATGAATTGAACTCCTCGGGATCGCTTGGGTTTGGTGCTTAACATCTTCTCACTTGCATCAATGTTGTATATTGGTGGGTACAGAGATGAATTGATTCTATTCGAACACAACGGGAGGATGATCATGATGAACGTACACATAACTCAAGAGTCTCCAAAGAGCAAAGAATATATTTTACTCCATCCCGGAGTCATCATCAGCATTTTTTCATTTACTCAAGTCTACAGTCATCCCCGTCATCGCCACGCTTACCCTTTCAGGCAGAGGCAGCTCTTTTCGGACATCCACATCATGCGACATATGCGTATATATCGTTTGGCGCGGGTTCACCTCGGACAGCAGCTGTGCCGCTTCCTTCATATCATAAACGGAGCGCGACTCGAATATCGCGGTTTCATGAACAAAACTTGTCCCGAGGACAAGCAGGTCAAGGCCTTTTAAAGGCTCCTTTTCCGCCGGGCTCAGATTAATCGAATCCGAATTGTACACCCATGTATACTCGCCTTTCTGGAGCCGGTATGCGTAGGAGTAACCGTTCTTGCCATGATTCACCTTCCAGCAGGAAATCTCCCAACCGCCCAATGTGATGCCGTCATCCACAGCTGTCATCTCCATCTGCCGCGGAAGCCATGGATACTGCCGCACAATCTGTTCAAGCACGTCGGCAGGAGCATATAACCGACCTTTCTCCCCCAGCCATCTGCAGGCATCGCTCCATTCCGGCAGACCGCCGATGTGATCAAAGTGAGCGTGGGTAATCAGCATATCCCTCATCTTCCGCTTGCCGAGCCTTTCCATCATAAAGCGCCAGTCCGGACCGCAATCAATCATAAAAGACGCTTCGCCACACTCCACCATCACCGAGGAGCGAAGACGCCGATTCACACCCGTATTCCGTGCTTCCGTGCATACCTCGCAGTCGCAATATACCCGTGGAACGCCCATTGCATCCCCGGTTCCCAAAAAAGTTAACGTATCCCCGCTCACACGCATTCCCCACTTTCTTTTATTGAAATCCCATATCGGTATCAAACCTGGTCATTCTTCAGTATGACTGGCTGGCACTGGTTCATCACGATAAGCAGCATATTAGATTAACTACGCATGCTGAAGCAGCAGGACGAACCAGTTCGATTGAAATCAGCATGATTGAACAAGCGCTAGGGAACCAGTCCGATTCTAGCAGTAGGACCCGCATTAGGATTCTCCTCGACCTGCATTTTACAGCCTGATTCCTCGTTAGATTCCTTAAACAAGCTAGAGGCATCTTGTTAAGAAACCCGGTCCCCTTATTGTATAAGTGCAAGGAGAAAAAACAAAGACCGCCCGGATCATATCCGAGCGGTCACTTGTCATTCCCAATCCTATAATGTCGCTAAGAATAGCAATTCATTAAGCAAATGAGGGCTTATTATCGTCAACAGCTCCGCTGATGACCTTGACGTATTTCTTATCTACACCTTCCACAGAAGGACCCACATATACACTGTTCTTGCTCTGGCGCCTTACCGAGCGCTTCCTTGATTTCAGCGTACTCATCATCGGTACCGGTCCCCGAACCACCCAGCTGCCATTGGTGGACCCCTGCGGATGACCTGACGTTCTCTTCTTCTCATTCCTGCTCACGACGAATCCCCTCCAACTAAATGCCTGATGGTACGAAGCAGCTCACGATTCTGTTCGACAACCTCCGCGAGATCTTCATCCGAAAGAATCTCATGTCCCGTGAAATGAACGGACAATACATGATTTACTCCTAAAGGATAGCAGAACACATACACCTGCGCAACTTCCTCTTCGTGATAAAATGCCCATTTTCCACTATTATAGACATCAATCACGTAAATAGACTGGTTACTTGGCGAGCGTTCCTCTTTCCCGTCGAACGGGAAATACCTTCCTCTACCTACATTACCCCCAATTTGGGCAATGCCTTCATCTCTGCGTCCCCAAAAAGCGGCACCGGTCACCCTAAAGTCCCCTGCAGCCGGCGGGAGTAAGGAGTTTCGGACGGCTTCACTCAGTGCATGATATTTTTCAGCTTCATCGATCACATGCACATTTCGATTATATTCCCAGAAAAAATGCAGCACGCTTTGCTTGCGCCGAAGCTCTGCATCCTTCTGCTCAATCACGGTGCTCGGGTTGTTGTAGAATCCTTCGGTTTCTATGGCATTTAGAATATGTCCGCATGCAACGTCAACGGCTGATTTGTAATCGTCATCGCTTCGCAATTCATACTCAAGCAGCGTAATACCCTGGAGGTCGGAAAGAAGATGATAATCCTTAACAATAACATCCTGAACAGACATGCTGTCTGGCTCCACCTGATCCGGAATGATGCAGTACACCCTTCGTCGCCCAAGCCTTCCCCAGTACAGTCCCATCTCGAACAACGTGTTGTCACGGGTCACAAATACATGTTTGCCTCGAATGAGTGCCACATCATCCGGAGAAAAGACGAACACACCAAAATCACTGGACGCAAGCTGCTTCTCCAAAGCTTCCATCGTATACATATTCGCCCCGAACGTACCGCCGTACCAAGGTGTCACTTGCGCGGATCGCTTGATCTGTTCGTGGATCGCCCTTGCATACTTGATGGCCTCTCTGGAAGAACCTATGAATAAATTCGGCTTCGGTATGGTCATAGGCACATCCTATTCTCCCTTTGTTATACATTTTAGTCTTATTCGACCATTATAACAAAGTTGCCTATATTTGGGTGAAAATAATGGCAGGCGCATGTTGGTACATTATATGCTAAGGTCGCAAAACAGACCCCATAAATAACCATGTGCCTGTGTCCCGATCTTCAATGGCAAAGAAAAAAGGGCGGTTGATCTTCATCACGACCGGCTGGGCAGGCGGCTCGGCACTTTCCGTTATTCCCACCGCCGTAACCGCTGCGGCCTTTGTCCCTTTTTCACTTACATCCACAATGATTTTGTGCTGGACATGATCGATCCAAAATCCATCACCTTCTTCAGCCATATTGCTAAAATCAGCTTCGCCTGCATCAAATGCCTTGACCATTCCCAGTCCTCTTAGTGCATCCGGAAGTTCGAAGCTCTGTTCCAGCTTGAATTTGGGCAGGTCAAGTCGAACGGTCTCAAACGAGTAATCGTCCTTCCAGACGGACGTATCCTTCCACAGCAGCTGATGCAGCTCATCCATGGAGGAGGACACCTTCGGAAGGATGACCAGCATATGCATACGGCCGTCTCCGTAAGGAATGCGAACAGCCTGCCAGGACTCTCCTTCTTTGTAACTATACTGTCCTTCCCGCTTCATCACCGGAACTTTTCGAGTGCTGCCGTCAGCAAGCGTGAATGCTTCATCCACCGTATGCGCAGGGTCAAATTCATCCATCCATCCACCGTTAAAATAAATAGCATTGATCAAGACCGCAACACCGCCTGGTGGATCCTCATAGATGGCAGGAATCATACCGCCGGTTTTATCATATACCCACTTGTTTATCGCCTTCAGCGCATCACCGCTTTTCAGATCCGTCTCCACAACCTCCGCACCATAACCGTCCTTTACGGCTTTCAAATAGGCTTCCTTCAACTTGAGGCCTGGCCGGTGCCAGACGGAGTTGGCCACGTTCAGCTCGACGCCGCCCCCGTTCTCCAGCAATGACCGCAGCTGGCGGTTCCCTTCGTTGATATCAGCCGTCTTCATGCCCTTCCAGCCAAGCATGTCAGACATCTCGGCTGCTGTATCACCGGCTGTGCCATTATAGGCAAGTGCCAAGGCTTGCGTAATGCTGTATGGAGAGATAATTAGATTATCACTCGTATACTCAGGATTATCCGATAACGCCTGGTGCAATCGTAAACCAAAAGCATTTTGCGCGTTCATCATGCCGGTATCTACCTTGCCTAATACCTCTTTGCGTTCATTGACCGACAATTCCTTCGCTTTGGGCTGCTGTGGCGCGCTCCCTTGGGGTTCCCCTTGCTGTAACCCACCATCCTGAGTGCAAGCCGTAAGCCCGAGAAGCAAGCATAGACCTATTAATACCTGCCTTTTTCGCATATCCTTGTCACCCTTCAATATTATATTCTTTGTCTATCTGCTATTGACGGGACCCATACACCTAATGTTTCATATAAAGGTTCATTTATCCAAATTTAGTTGCAATCCACTTCATCACCGATACAATAAAGAGATGGGATCCTCCATCATTAACCAAGACAGCCAGAACGAAAGGAGCTTCTACATATGCAAAAAATTCGTCTTGAAGGCAGTAAAGTTACGCTCCGATCCAGAAAGCCCGATGATACACCGGTTCTATATAATCTGATCTATGGCACGGAAAATCCGGAATGGAAAAAATTCGACGCTCCCTACTTTCCATTAAAGAAGATTTCCTACGAGATTTTTGAAACCCAATGGAACGCGGATTTCGAGACAGATCAATTCCCGGGTGATCTGCTCATTGAAGCTAATGGACAAACGATTGGCATTGTCACCTTCTATTGGGAGCATGAAGCCTCGCGCTGGCTGGAAGCAGGCATCCTGATCTACGATCCGAGCCATTGGAGCGGTGGATATGGTACGGAGGCACTGTCGCTGTGGATTGAATGTTTATTCCAGCATCTCAACATTGCCCGGGTCGGTATTACGACGTGGTCCGGCAATCCGAGAATGATGCGCTGCGCAGAGAAGGTTGGCATGCAGCTTGAAGGCCGCATGCGGAAGTGCCGATATTACGCAGGCGTCTACTACGATTCCATTCGTATGGGCATTTTGCGAGAGGAATGGGAAGCACAAAAGGCAGCTTGTGTAACCGCATCGAATGACCCATCTACAAAAACTTCGGGAGTACATGCTGAATAGGGACATAGCCAGACGATTATCCGCACCTTGGATCAGCATACAAATGAAACGAGCTGTCCCAGGGTCTCCCGGGACAGCTCGTTTTTTTTATAAAGGTATGTTCATAGGCGCTGCAAACTCAAACATGATTATGGCGGATCTGTTTATTCAACGTATCCCATGAATTCCATGACAACTGGCATTACAATCCCGCCAGCACCTGATACCAGACGCCCCGCCTCGAATAAAGCGTCTCTCGTACCTGATCCCATCCACCCAGGTACTCAATGTCGAATAACCCCGGCGGGTTAGCAAACTGATGCTTGGTCTGTGCAAGCACCGACTCCTCAACCGGGCGGAAGCCATATTTGACGAATATGTTCTGGGCCTCCGGAGTACGCAGGTAATCCACGAAGGCAGCCGCCACATCCTGGTTGCCGTGCTTATCAGCGAATCGCTCCACAACTGCAGCGGGATTCTCAATCAGCATCGTATGCTCCGGCACAACGATATCGTACTGGACGCCTTGGGCGATTCGGGCAAGCAGCTCGTTCTCATACGTAACGATAACATCCCCAACCCCATATTCAAACGCCGCCATGGACGCGCGCCCGCTTTTATCCAGCGATTCCACATTGCGGTGCACCGCTTCAAGAAAAGCCTTCGCTTGAGCAGGATCGCGCTTTCCGTTCTCTTCCGATTGCTTCAAGCCTGCGCCATAGATTGCGTTAATGTCCCACTGTGCGCCGCCGGAGGTTTTCGGATTCGGATACAGCACCTTCACGTCTGATCTCGTCAGGTCGTCAAAATCCTGTATCCCTTTTGGATTCCCCTCACGGGTGCCCAGAACAACAATGGAGCGTGTCACCATTCCGCTGTAAGGCTGAGACTTCCATTCCGGGTCCACAAGCCCTGACCTGACCAGCTTGTCTACATCCCCTTCCATGGCGAGCAGCGTAACGTCTGCTTCAAATCCGCCTGTGATGGCACGAGCCTGCGTTCCGGAGGCTTCGTAAGATTCCTGAAAGTTAATGATTTCGCCCGTCTGTTCCTTCCATTCCGCCTGAAAAGCGGGAATGATCTCGGACATGGCATCTCTAACGACGCTGTAAGCACCAAGCACCAGCGTTCTCTCACCTGACGGTGATGTCACTTCTTCACCAGCCGGATCGTCACTGGCGCATCCTGCTACGAGAAGACTGAAGAGAAGCGCCATGCCAGCCAGCAGGAATGAGGTGCGTTTTATATTCAAGATCCGCATGAATCCACTTCCCTTCGGAGTATTGAACAATCAGATCATAATCGGCATCGGATCAACCTTCAGACGGTTCTCCTCAATCCAGCTGTGGTCGTCATTGAAAAGATAAGCCCGGTGAACGAGGACACGAACCTCCTGGCCCGGCTGCAGCGTCTCCTTCTCCAGGGAACGGTAGGTGATCAGCTTATGTCCTTTAACCTCCACCTCCACCAGCCATTCACTGCCGCGAAAATGCAGATGACGGACAACGCCCGTCTCGGTTGCCGACAGCACGCTGAAGTCATGCTCGCTCCCAATCTCGATATATTCCGGACGAATAAGTGCGCGCGTTGCATTCTTATTAGCTGCTGCCTCAAATCCCTTCAGCTCGGCAGCACTCGATATGACCGTAGATTCGCCAATGAATGAAGCGACAAACGGAGTTTTCGGTTCCTTATAAATATCCCAGGGCGTACCCTTCTGCTCAACTCTCCCCTGATTAATAATCATAATCTCATCCGCTACTTCAATCGCCTCATCCTGGTCATGGGTCACAAAAATCGACGTAATGCCGACCCGCTCGATCAGCTCGCGAAGCCAGGAACGCAGCTCTTGACGGATTTTTGCATCAATCGCGGCAAACGGTTCATCCAATAATAGCAGCTGCGGCTCCGGTGCAAGCGCTCTGGCAAAGGCCACACGCTGGCGCTGACCGCCTGATAACTGGTGCGGATAGCGGCTCTCGAAACCTTTTAGCCCGGTCAGCTCCACCAATTCCGTTACCCTGTCTTTAATTTCGGCCTTGGATGCCTTCTTCACCTTCAAGCCAAACGCGATGTTGTCAAATACGGTCATATGCTTAAACAAGGCATAGTTCTGAAATACAAAGCCTATTCCACGCTCTTGGGGCGGCAGATCATTGACCACCTGACCATGAAAGGAAATTTGCCCGGAGTCGGGATTCTCAAGCCCGGCCAGCATGCGCAGAATGGACGTTTTACCACCGCCGCTGGGTCCCAGCAGTCCAATCAGATGTCCCTTCTCAATCTCAAAGCTGACATTCTTTACGGCATGAAACGTACCGAAGTGCTTGTTCAGATCGCGAACTTCCACATGCATATCAATGCACATCCTTTCTTTTTTTGGCCCATTCCATCAGCAGCAGGAGACCAACGGAGAAGGCAGCCAGCACCAATGCGACACCATTGGCAGCAGCCACATTAAAATTCTCTACATCCTGATACACAAGCGTCGTTGCTGTCTGCGTCTTGTTCATGATGTTACCGGACACCACCAGTACGGCGCCGAATTCCCCCAGCGAGCGGGCGACAGTTAGCACCAGACCGTACACCACAGCCCACCGAATGGAGGGCCATGTTACTTTTCGGAACGTTGTCCAGCCATAAGCTCCCAGCGTTGCTGCCGCTTGCTCCTGATCATTCCCGATCTCCTGCAGGACGGGCATGACCTCACGGACCATCAGCGGAAACGTGACGAAGAGCGTAGCAATCACCATGCCTGGAAACGCATATACGACCTTAAACCCGATCCCTTCAAAAAAACCGCCAATGATGCTGTCCGGTCCAAGCAGCAGTACAATCATCAGGCCGCCAATGACCGGCGAAACCGCGTACGGCAAATCGACAATGCTGTTCAGAATGCCTTTGATCTTCCGGCTAAGCCAATTCGCCCGAACCAGATACAACGCCATCATGATGCCAAACAGCGCATTTAACACCGTAACGAATACAACGATAAGACCCGTCATCATAAGAGCATGCAGGGCTTCAGGTCTGAGCAGGCCCTCCGCAAACCCATCCAGCCCTTTATCAAACGCTCCGATTGCAATCCGGGATAAGGGGATGATTAGCAGAATGATAAATACGGCATACGTTAGTCCGATCCACAATCGTCTCAAGCTCGTCTCCCCCTCTGCTGTACGGCATTAATCACCCAGAGGATGAGGAAGGAGAGGGTAAGGAGCAGAACGGATACCGCCGCTGCACCAGCCGGGTTGTCGCTCTCAACCTCGCCAAAAATAAAGACCGAAGCAATCAGCGTCCTTCCGGGAATATTGCCCGCAACCAGCACAACGGCACCAAATTCAGCCAGCGCTCTTGAGAAAGCGAGCATTCCCCCGCTGATGATACCCGGCAGCATCGAGGGAAGAATGACCTTGAAGAAAGCTCTCGTCCTCGAAGCGCCCATCGTATAAGCCGCCTCTTCCTCCAGCGGATCCAGCTCTTCCAGCAGCGGCTGTACCGCCCGGACCACGAACGGAAACGTGACAAACAGCATGGCTATAACGATAGCAGGCTGGTGAAACACGATTTCGAAACCAAACTTCTCCGCCAGGCCGCCAAGTAAACTCCCCGGTCCCAGCAGCAGCAATATCATCAGTCCCCCTACCGCCGTCGGCAGCGCAAAGGGCAGATCCACCAAACTGTTCAGCAGCGTCCTTCCCGGAAAACGATACCTGACGAGCACCCAAGCAATCATCGTTCCGACAAGCACGTTGATGAACGTAGAGATTATGCCCAGTTTGATTGTAAGCAGCACGGCCTTCCAGGCAATCGGATCCAATATGCTCTCTGTAAAATGGCTCCATCCTGCAGAGAATGACTGCACGTACACCCCAAAGATCGGCAGCACGATCAAGGCAAGAAAATAAAGCAGCACGGTACTTCGAAATCCCCAAGTCCAACCTTTATGACGAATCCATGTGGTCATATCGTATCCCTCCTGCCTCCGGATGGTATTCCGGTCAACTTCTCCACCAACCATCTTTATATTTCCTATTTGTATACTTGGTTTTACTTTACACATACTTTACCAAATGCTGAATCCGATCGTCAATCCATCTTTTGCACTTTATCGGGTAAAATAATAGAACTGGAAAAAATAGAGGAGGGTATTTGCATGCTGTATACCGGTGAACTAAACACGCAAGGGCGTGACGAGATGAGGGATATCACGAGGGAGATCGCTGCTCACGTGAAGCAAAGCGGGGTTCAGCAAGGCATCGTGCTGATCTATTGTCCGCATACCACCGCCGGAATTGCCATTAATGAGAACGCGGACCCCGATGTGAAACGGGACGTGCTGATGTCTTTGGATGAAGTATTTCCATGGAATCATCCCAAATATCGTCATGCGGAGGGAAATACCGCTTCCCACCTTAAATCGATCACCTGCGGTCCTTCGCAGACCGTCATTATTCAGAACGGTCATCTGCTTCTTGGAAGGTGGCAGGGCATTTATTTTTGCGAATTCGATGGACCGAGGCAGCGTCAGTATCACGTGAAAATCATGGAGGGCTGATGCCAAAAAGGGATACAGGCACGGGAAAGACAGTTAAAAAGCACAAAAAGCAGACAGGCACATGCTAGGGGGCGTGGACCTGTCTGTTTTATTTCATTAGATGATTGACGTTTCAACGCTAGGTCGTTGTAATGGGTTGAAGTATCAAGTCACACGTCGTGGCAATAATCAGAAGTTAGACCCTGCTGTACAAACTCCGGCATAACACTTTGACATGGGTAAGAGCGGCTGGTTTGATCTCATCAAAGCCAATTCGGTCTTGAATATAATAGGATATAAATCCATGCAGCGACAAAAACAAGGTCAGCGGAACGGTTCGCCGCTCTTCCTCACTGTAATTCTCATCAAGCAAATACTGACGGACAAGCATAGCAAACATTTCAAAACAGCGTCCCTGCTCAGAGCGACAGTAGGACAGCAGCTCTTCGTCCCGAATCATGAACATGATCTCGTACTGGTAAGGATTATCCAGTCCGAAACGAACAAATTCCAGCATCAGCTGCTCCAGCTTCGATACCCCGTCACAGGGAGGCTTTCCCGATACTTCCAACAGCAAATCATTTAGATCATTAAAGTCCTTCATGACAATGGCGTAGAAAAGCTCCGCCTTTTCCTTAAAATGATAATACAAGGAGCCGTGGCTATAACCCAAATGCTGCCCGATGCTTCGCATCGAAATGGCTCGGTATCCTTTGGTTATAAACAAATGCCTCGCTGCTTCCAGTATCCGCTCTCTCGACAACTCGCGTTCTACTGCTCTTCTTGCCATATTATTTTATTCCCCTTCAATAAAATAAAGCCGCTCTCCCTCCGTGATCAAAGACTGCCCCTGTGTCAAATCTACCATCCAAGTCATAAAGCTCTCCGCATCACCATCGAGCGGCAAGCAGGTCAAGGTCACCGTGGCGGCAAAGTTGGTCTCTCCCATACGTACGCCCCGATTTCGAAGCTCGTTCTCCACCTTACCCAGCCAGGTATAATCCAGCTCCACTAAAATCTCCCGGTGAAGAACCCTTGTAATCGGTTCACCTGATTCTATAGCAGCCACGGCTCCGTCGGTGTAAGCCCGGATCAGTCCGCCTGCGCCAAGCATGATACCGCCAAAATAACGTGTGACAACAATGGCTACATTCTTCCGCCCCTGATTTCGGATCACTTCGAGAATCGGCTTGCCGGCCGTTCCGCTCGGTTCCCCATCATCCGATTGCTTCTGAATCTCATCCCGCTCGCCAATCATATAAGCGGAACAATTGTGTGTAGCATTCCAATGCTTCTTCTTGATTTCTTCAATAAAAGCGACGGCTTCCTCTTCTGATTCGACCGGCATCACATGGCCGATGAATCGCGATTTCTTAATGACAATCTCCTTGGAGCCCGCCTGACGTACCGTTTTGTAACGATCCAGCATGAAACAACAACCACCCCTATATTGCCAAGAAAGCAGTCCACGGCAATAATCTGCCAGCGGACTGCTTCCTTCAGCGTCTTACGTCTAATCCAATGTAAGTGTCAGGTTTATTCGGAAAGTCTAGCTTCCAGTTCGGCCTTCTCTTTCTCATACCCTGGTTTGCCGAGCAGCGCGAACATATTTTTCTTGTACGCCTCTACGCCCGGTTGGTCAAACGGGTTGACACCCAACAGATAGCCGCTGATACCGCAGGCCTTTTCGAAAAAGTATACCAGATATCCGAACGAATAGGGAGTGAAATCTGGAATTGTCACAATCAAATTCGGAACTTGTCCGTCGGTATGGGCCAGCATCGTACCTTGGAAGGCCTTTTTGTTGACAAAATCCAATGTTTTCCCGGTCAGGAAGTTCAATCCGTCCAGATCGTCCGGATCCGATTCAATCGTAATATGCTCGGATACATTCTCAACCTGAATGACCGTTTCGAAGATGTTGCGGCTGCCTTCCTGGATAAATTGACCCATGGAGTGCAGATCAGTAGAGAAGTCTACGGAAGCAGGATAGATGCCTTTGTAATCCTTGCCTTCGCTCTCGCCGTACAGCTGCTTCCACCATTCCGATACAAAATGCAGGGAAGGCTCGTAGTTTACAAGGATCTCGATGCCCTTGCCTTTACGGTAAAGAGCGTTGCGAACCGCCGCGTATTGGTATGCTTCGTTCTCGGCTACGTTCGGGCTGCTGTATTCCTTGGATGCGTCAGCGGCGCCTTGCATCATCTCTTCAATGTTGATTCCAGCCGTTGCAATCGGAAGAAGACCGACTGCCGTCAGCACGGAATAACGTCCGCCGACATCGTCAGGAATGATAAAGGACTCGTAGCCTTCTTCGGTTGCCAACTTCTTGAGTGCGCCCTTCTCCTGATCGGTCGTAGCGTAAATGCGTTTGCGAGCTTCTTCCTTGCCGTATTTCTTCTCCAGCTCCGCACGGAAAATACGGAATGCGATAGCCGGCTCCGTGGTTGTACCGGATTTGGAAATGACATTCACCGAGAAGTCCTTGCCTTCTACCAGTTGAAGCAGATGCGTTACATAGGTGGAGCTGATGTTGTTTCCTGCAAAATAAATTTCCGGCGTCTTGCGCTGGTCCTTCGACAGCTCGTTATAGAACGAATGCGACAGCATTTCGATCGCGGCACGCGCTCCCAGGTAGGAACCTCCGATACCGATAACAATCAGAACGTCAGAGTCACTCTGAATTTTGGCAGCCGCTTTCTGGATGCGTGAGAATTCTTCTTTATCGTACTGCGTTGGCAGGTCGATCCAGCCCAGATAATCAGAACCGGCACCTGTACCGTTATGTAGCTGTTCATGGGCTGTACGGATCGGCTCTGCAAAATAGTCAACTTCGTGCTGATTGACAAAAGTCAGTGCTTTACTGTAATCAAACTTGATTTTTTTAGACATGCCTTAAACCTCCTGTGAATTTAGAAATAGGATACTTTAATTTAATAAAGACCGCAAGTTGCACGGGCTAACCGTCATGTATTCTTCATGCTGGACACCCTTCAACCTCCAATCCCCCACAAACGCTGGCTTCGTTTCCAGAACCCATGCTAAGATAGAGTGGATCAGGAATCCATAATCGAAGGTGATATAGCTATGAAAAAAATCGGATTTATCGGACTGGGCACCATGGGCGCTCCTATGGCCTCCAATCTGCTTAAGCAGGATTACGACGTGACCGTGTATAACCGCACCCATGAAAAATGCCGTCCGCTGGCCGAACAGGGAGCTTCCATCGCGGACACGCCTCGCGAGGCTGCCGAAGGACAGGATCTTGTCATTACGATGGTGAGCAACGACCATTCCATCCGGGAAGTGTTCTATGGAGAGAACGGTCTGCTCGGCTCCCTGACCGGCGGGATGACCGTCATCGACTGCAGCACGATCTCCGAGAGCCTTGTCAAGGAAATCGCATCTGCCGTAACTGGGCTTGGCGCATCCTTCCTGGATGCCCCGGTAACCGGCAGCAAGCCTGCGGCCATTGATGGAACCCTGGTCTTCATGGTCGGCGGCGAAGCAGCTGTGATCGAGGCCCATGCCGACGTGTTTGACACCCTGGGCAAAAAGGTCATTCACATGGGACCAAACGGAAGCGGTGCCGTCGCCAAGCTTGCGCACAATACCATTGTGGGCATTAACAACCTGGCGCTGGCCGAAGGTTTTGCCATCGCTGCAAAATCAGGCATTCCCGCCGACAACTTTCTGGAACTCGTACAGCTCGGATCTGCTGGCAGCAAAGCGGCCGAGCTGAAGGGACGCAAAATTATCGACGGCGATTTCAGCAACCAGTTCTCGCTTGCACTCATGCTCAAAGACCTGAAGCTTGCCTCCTCACTAACCGATGGCATCGGCATGCCTTCCCCTATGCTGAATCTGGCCAAGAGCCTGTTTCAAGCCGGTGCCAGCGAAGGCTATGGCGAAGAGGATCTATCCGCTGTCGTGAAATGCTATGAAGCCTGGATCGGCCAAAAAATCGGCGAACAGCCGCAATAACCAGACAGATTATGCCTTGTCATTACTGGCCCCTTCATGCTGGTTCCGGGTCATCCGGACCAGGAGGAAGGGGCCTTTTTTTGAGCTTTTCCACCATTTCCCTCTCCGAAAGAAACTTTTCTGTTATTTCCTCCGTTTACAATGCAAAGGGAGGAATTGCAACATGAAACCTCTGGGTAACTACATCTTGAGATACGACAACAGCAAAAAGCAGGTGACCATCCAAGGCGATAACCGAAAGGTGATCCTGACAGCAGGAAATACCAGCATGGAAGTGGATGGAGTTAAAAAGGCGCTGCCTTCAGCCCCACTGCTGCATAACGGCAAGACCATGATTCCCTTAAGGGCTGTTGCCCAAGCATTTGATGCCAACGTCTACTGGAATGACGCTTTAAAAACAGCTTATATCAATAAGGCAGATCCGGGTATCATCGCCGACTTAAAAAGCACCGATCTGGCCACCGCCCGGAATGCTGCAGCCAAGCTTCCCTATTCATCCGAACTGAAGAAGCCTGAACTGGAGATGCTCCCCGTGGAAATGCAGGGCGTGAATTATTATTTTCCTAAAGGCAAATCCAATTCATTCTTCCTGGTAGACAACGATATCGCCAGCTATTTCGATATCCATGGCGGCGTCAAATACTTAAAATGGCAAGGCAAGCTGGACTATGGCACTAAAGCATCGGCAAACCAAAACCTGTTCTTCCTGCCTGCACTGAAAGCTGAGATCGGTAATCAGCCGAACACCCAAAATTGGACGATCGCCAAATTTGTATTCCGCTACCCTTCCGGCGTTACCAGCTATCGCCTGCTGGATCGCGGCCAGGAATGGGGCGAAGGATACGTAGAGCTTGACAACCGGGCTCCCGGATATAAAGGCGAGATCGTGACAATCCCGGAGGAATAAGTCCATTATATCAACCGCCGATAAAGGCCTGCGTTGACATCCGGCATTGACAGTAAAGGCTCAGAGCCATCGGCTTGAGCCTTTTTGGCATATTCGCGAATATGAATGCTCCGTCGCCGCTTGTCCTGCTACATGGTCGGATAAGAGCAGCAATAATCGGTGACGGTGCGGATTTCCAGCTTAAAGCTTGAATTGCCCGGAACGTTAAAGGTCGCAGACCCTTGAATCTCTAACCACTCCTGCTCTCCAGGCAGCAGGACACGCAAATCGCCGGACAGGATTTCCATAATTTCAGGACCATCTGTGCCGAATTCATAGCTCCCCGGAAGCATGATCCCCAGTGTTACCTTCTCGCCATTCTCCAGCAGCACCGTACGGCTGGTTACCTTCCCCTCATAGTAAACATTGGCTGCTTTCGTGACGGTAGCATTCTTAAATTGTGACATCGACAAACTCTCCTCCTCCAAAATAGGCATGTCTTGATATATGGACGGCACCCGTGTGATACGGGTGCCGGAAAATCAATATGGAGTTACATCACGGGTGTTTTGGATGTTTTACAGCAAAGCTTTTACGCGGCCGACTACGTTCTCAACGGTAAAGCCGTATTCGGCAATGACGCGGTCGCCAGGAGCGGAAGCGCCAAACGTGTTGATGCCGAGAATATCGCCTTTATCGCCAACATAACGCTCCCAGCCGAACGGATGAGCCATTTCAATGGCAAGACGGGCTTTTACGTCAGGAAGCAGCACGGAATCTTTGTATGCTTGATCCTGGCTGTCGAACAGATCCCAGCTTGGCATGCTGATGACACGAACGGCGATGCCTTCTTCAGCCAATGCCGCTTGCGCTTTAACAGCAAGCTGAACCTCGGAACCCGTTGCAATGATTTGAGCCTGTACGTTGCCATCTTTCGCGTCAGCAACAACATAAGCCCCGCGTTTGATGCCTTCACGTGCATTGTCTACTGCGCCTGCAAGGATCGGCAGGTTCTGACGAGTCAGCACCAGCGCTACCGGACGGTCTGTGTTCTCAACCGCATAAGCCCATGCCGCGGAAGTTTCATTGGCATCCGCAGGACGTATCACGGTCAGACCCGGGATAATACGCAGGGAAGCCAATTGTTCGATCGGTTCATGCGTAGGACCGTCTTCACCAACAGCGATACTGTCATGAGTCAGTACATACGTAACCGGCAGTTTCATAATTGCAGCCAGACGAACAGCCGGACGCAGGTAATCGGTAAATACGAAGAACGTACCTCCGAAAATTTTCAGTCCGCCATGAAGCGCAATCCCGTTCATAGCGCCAGCCATTGCAAATTCACGAACGCCATAGTATACATTACGGCCTTCATAGCTGTTTGCTGTGAAAGATGCCAGATCATTCAGGTGAGTCATGGTGGAGCTTTCCAGGTCAGCCGATCCGCCAAGCAGCTGCGGTACGCCTGCCGTCAAACCGTTCAGCGCTTTACCGGAAGCTACACGTGTGGAAACCGCTTTGTCGTCTGCGCTGTATTTCGGAAGGTTTTTGTCCCATCCTGAAGCCAGTTCACCGGATTCACCGCGCTCGAATTGCGCTGCCAGTTCCGGGTAAGCCTCTTTGTATTTCGCGAATTGATCAACCCAAGCTTGATATGCAGCAATGCCGCGTTCTTTCACTTTGCCAAAGTGCTCGCGCACTTCATCAGGTACGTAGAAATCCTCTTCATAAACCCATTCATAAAATTCCTTGGTCAGCTTCGCCTCATCTGCTCCAAGCGGGGAACCGTGCGTACCGCCGTGACCGCCTTTGCCTTGTTTGTTCGGGCTGCCGTAACCGATCACCGTTTTCACTTCGATCAACGTTGGGCGGTTTGTATCAGCTTGTGCTTCCTCAATCGCTTTTTGGATCGCAGGGAGATCATTGCCGTCTTCAACGCGCAGTACTTGCCAGCCATAAGCATCAAAACGCTTCGCTACGTTCTCGGAGAATGCCAAGTTCAGCTCGCCATCAAGGGAGATATCGTTGGAATCGTACAGCATGATCAATTTGCCAAGCTTCAAATGACCTGCCAGAGAAGCTGCCTCGGAAGCAACGCCCTCCATCATGTCGCCGTCGCCGCAAATCGCATAGGTATAATGATCAACTACGTTGAAATCGTCTTTATTGTAAGTCGCACCCAAGTGGGCCTCAGCCATTGCCATACCTACAGCCATCGCCACGCCTTGTCCCAAAGGACCCGTCGTTGCATCGACACCGGCCGTGTGGCCAAATTCCGGATGTCCCGGAGTTTTGCTTCCCCATTGACGGAACTGCTTCAGATCTTCAATGGACAAGTCATAACCGCTCAGGTGGAGCAGACTATAGAGCAGCATGGAGCCATGGCCTGCAGACAAGACAAAACGGTCGCGGTTAATCCACGCCGGCTGGTCCGGGTTATGGTTCATCGTCTTCGCGAACAGCTGGTATCCCATAGGCGCAGAGCCCATCGGCATGCCCGGATGACCGGAATTGGCTTTCTCGATCGCGTCGATCGCCAGTGTCCGGATGGTTGCGATAGACAGGTTGTCGATCGTTTGGTTATGTTCAGTTGTCATGATTCGTCCTCCTCAAATCTTTTCCATAGTAAGCTTCAAAAATGAGGCTTCTTCCGTTCCTCCAGCCCCAATTATCAAGGAAACAGAGCAGTTAGGAATGTTGAGAATATCATTTTGACTCTTATTGTATCACCAGACGTGCTTCATTTCCATAACGTAATTGTCATTGTTGTGTAAAAGTCACCCTGTGGCAATTACATCCCCCCAGCATTATTTCCCTTAATAGTCCGGTTATAACCGAATTCAACCAATGTTAAACGAGATAAATCAAGCTGATCCCATGGAAAAAGTTACGTCATGGATATATAAAAAAGCTTCGGTCCAGCGTAATCGACATGCTGGACCGAAGCTTGGTTGTGGCGGCACTTTATCGAGTGCCGCGTTTTTTGGCTTTCAGGAGGCGATCCATAGAGGAGCCTCCTTCCGGTGCCGGCCCGGTATCCTCGGGCCGGTCTTTGCCCTCCCCCTGCGCCTTCGGCGGCGGGGGAGGCGGTGTAGGCGCGCTTCCCTTGCGCGCGCCATCGCGCGCCTCCGGCGGGGCCTTGCGGCCCCCTGCCGGAGCTGCGCCAGGTGCCGGGGCAGGGCTCCCGCCCCGGGCACTGCTACCCGCGCCGCTGCGCTCGCGCGCGGGCGGGGCCTGCGGCGGCTCAGCGGAGCTGCCGCCGTAGAAGCTGGCGGCGCGGGCTTTGCGCGCCGCCAGCCGCTCGAGGCCGGCGTCACGCGCGGCCTCGGCAGGAGCCGGCCGCCTGCGCAGCAGGGCGGCCAGCCGTGCGCCGATGGCGCCCCATGGCAGAGCCAGACGCCGCACGGCGATGTCGGCGACCCACAGCAGCAGGGCCGCCACCAGCAGCGGATAACTCCAATCATGGAGGTTCATCCGCGAGGTCGCCTGCCGGTCGAACACTTCGGCCGGATTGTCCCAGGATAACACGCGGCCGCCGGTAACTTCGGCCAGGCGCTTCATGGCTTCCTCGCCGCTGCCGGAAGACAACCGGTATTCCGGAGAATACGGCACAACAAAACCTGTGCCGGGGGCAGCCTGCAGCGCCTCTTCCCCGCTGGCATCCTCAAGGGACATGAGATACGCTCCCGGTTTGGACACATGGACAAGTCCGGTATAACGGCCGGGTGCCTCCTGAATAAGCTCCACCGTCTGTTCACCGGCCTCGTCATCCCCGATGACCGCATTCAGCTTCTCCGGCGGGTTCTCACCCTCGGCGATCACCTGCAGCTTCACCTGGTTTCCGGCAGTCTCGGTTGTGACTTCATAAGGCGAAGACGTAAACTGCGGAAACGTCCACTTCACGATTTCGGTCAGCGTGCTGGCGAAGCCGGGCCACGATACCCACTCCTTCGACCACTTCCCGCTTAAATCACTCGTCCATGCCACCGTCCGGCCGGATCCGTACTGCCAGCGCGCCAGGATCGGGTCCGGTTCCGGACTGGACAGAACCGTCTGGGCCGAGGACTTCGGTGTTGTTGCTACATAACCATACAGTCCCGGTACGCCCTGCTGGAATAGACTTGCCCAATCGCCCGCGTTCTGAACGGCAGGAACAAAGGGTTTATCCACGATATAGGATTTGGCCAGCATCACCGCCTCCCGGCTAAATACCGCCGGGAGCGTAGTTTCATCCTCAACGAAGTAATAACGGCCTTTGGCTGCCTCCGCCAAGGATTGAAGCAGATGGGTATCGGCATCCGTACCTACCGCAACGGAGGACATCGTGATTTTGTTCTCCACCATCGTGTCAGTCAGATCCTGATAACCGGAATTCATGGCGGACTGTCCATCGGTCATCAGAATGATATGTCTGCGCTGTGATTTGATCTTCAGCATTTCTTCCAGCGCCGAGGAAACGGCCGGATAAATATTGGTCCCGCCAGCACTCGGAATCGACTGGATGCTGCTGAGCACCTCTTCCTTATTGCCCAGTTTCTGCGGCGGTACCACCCACCAAGGCTGATCGTCAAAAGCAACAACGCCGACCGTATCCTTGGATCTCAGCAATTCAACCGTACGCATGGCCGATTCTTTGGCCAATTCGATCTTGGTACCATCCATACTGCCCGAACGGTCAATGACAAGAATGAGGCCAAGCGAAGGAATTTCCCGTTTGCCTTCCAGCTCCATGGAGACCGGCAGCGCTTTTTCAATCGGGGTTTTAAAATATCCGCCCATCCCAAAGCTGTCCTCGCCGCCCGCCATCATGAACCCGATGCCAAAGCTCCGGACCGCCTGCTCGATCAATTCCATCTGCTTGCCGCCTACATCGCTGCCGGAGACATTATTAAAAATAATGCTGTCATACACGGCGTACTTTGCCGCTTCCAGCGGAAGCAGCTCCGGCGGAATCACTTCGGTGCCAATCATTCCCGATTCCAGTGCAGCCGTTATATTCCCTGACGTTCCCGGCGTCCCTTCAACGATCAGCACTTTCGGGGGACCTTCTACCCGGGTAAAATCGAAAGCCGCATTATTGGCGGCTGCTTCGTCTTCGTCCATGAAGATTTCAGCACGATATCGGTGCAGACCCGGGCTCTTGGCCAAACCCTTCACGGCATACCGGTTCTCACCAGGCGTTACATCCACACGCTCCCGGCCGATCTCGCGATTATCCTCATATATGCGCAGTTCGCCGGATGTCTTGAAGGTGCTGCGAATCATAACCTCCACATAGAACGACTCTGCCTGATACAGCTTATCCGGAACCTTCAGCTCCTCGACAGCCACATCCTGGATAACCTGCTTCGGGGTCGGAAGCACATCAACCGCGATTCCCCGATCTTTCAGCAGCCTGCCCGCTGCGGCCATACTGCCTACGTTCTCTTCCCCGTCCGAGATCAGCACGATTCGTGAATCTCTGCTGCCCTCGAACAGGCTCCCCGCGAGCTGAAGCCCTGACTCCAGTCCGGTAAATCGCTGCTCCAGCAGCGCATTTAAAGAGGCGCCCGCGTTATCCGCAGAGGATAATCGCCGTTCCACAGCCCCCTCAAGGCCTGTAGATACAACAGCGCTGCCATCCTTCTCTCCTTTTGCTGCAAGGGATTCATTAATCCAGCCCGTAATCCGTGCAGAGTCCCCCATACTGTCCGAACGGTCAGCCAAATACACAACCTGTTTATCGTGCAGTACGGTAAAGCCATGAAGACCCGATATCATCAGAATTAATAATAGAATGACGCAGGTTCGAAAAAATAAGGCCAGCTTCTTGCGAAAACCACTTAGTCGAAAATCTGATTTATATGCGTAATAGAGAAACGCTCCCGCCGGAATCAGCAGCAGCAAAAACCACGGTTGGCTAAATTGAACGCCCACGCTGGTACACCCCCCATTCCGCTGCGATAACAGCCAGTGCCAAGGCCGCGAGCCATGGCATTAACGAACTGGCGCGGTTTCCCGCTCCGCTGCGCTCCGATGCCTGATCACGATCACCAGCCTTGCTCTCATCCGAAGTCGGTGTCGATTGACTCACCGTCGGCCCCTGATCATTACTCCAGTCCGCTTCGTACGGATCGGCCGTCACGGCCAGCCAAAACTTCAGCTTCTCACCCGCTTCATTCTGCTGTTCAAAAGCGTACAGACCCGGATATTCCGGCACAATCTGCACCGGGGATATCCCCTGCTCATTGCGCAGGGCATCCATAGCAGGGAAGCTATCAGCAAGAGCGAGACCGCTCTTGGGAATCCATGCCGCCTTTACCGTATCTGCCGCAATCGGAATATCCGCTTGCGCACCGGCCATATACCGGCCAAGACCGCTTCCCTTGCCCGAGGTCATCCACTCAAGCGCATTGCTGACCATAACCGGGAATTCCGGCGATAACGGAAGGTCGCTGTCCTGAAGCAGGAAATTAAACGACAACCGCGGTCTGCCGCTTTCGGTTCCGGCATATACAATAGGCTGATCACCCAGCTTAATTACGGGTTCACCCCACGCAGGTGCTTGATCCACCAATGTACCGAAATAGACACCCGACAAAGTGACATAAGCGGTCACCGGATGCTTGGCAAGGACGGGGCGCCCTCCCTGACTGCCTACCTTGGTTCCTTCTCCGCCAATCGTCCACAACGGGGTTTTGGCCGTCAGATCAGCCCATTTTCCTTGCCTGAAGCCATCCGGTATACTTCCGTCGATAACGAGCAGATCAAATTCACCCTCAGGTACGGGCGGCACATCCGAATTGACGCTATCTTTGTCTACATCCTTGTCCTTGCTCGTATTCTCATCCTTCTTGCCATCCGATCCGTCCATAGCAACCCGGGTCACTTCGGCTCCGCTCAACTGCAGCGCCTTCTCGAGGAACAGATTGCCTGAAGTCAGCAGCAGCACGCGGGAAGACCCGTGGCCCAGGCCAAAAGCAAAGGATGCATTGTCTGCCGCATATCCGTCCTCCTGGGATAACTCGAGCCGGTACACTTCCGCAAACGGCAGATTCGCAAAGGACTCCGTTAATTTCTTTCCTGGCTCCAGCTCCAGCACTTTGCTGGTCAATAACTGCTCATCCCCGTATAGGTTTACTTCAGCCGAGACAGATTTCTTGGCATTCGTGCTGATGACAGCGACCGCCGCATAGGATGAATCTGCATCACCCTTCGGTGAGATGCCGAATTGGTCAATGGATACGTTATGCGGGAGCTCCCCCTGCACCTTCTCCACCGATACCGGAACCTGAAAAGCAATGGGAGCCGTATCCGGCTTCCAGTAGCTATCCGTAAAGATAACAACCTCTGCATCCGTCTCCTCCCGTGTCAGGGCTGAAGCGAGCGACAAGGTTTCCCGATAGGCGGCCGGTCCATAATAGGTACGCAAGCCGTCAACGGCCTTGTCGATTGCAGCCCGGTCACTTTCATGGGCTGCCAGCGTCACGGGACTCGCTCCCACGGATAAAAGTGTAATCTCGCTCCGTCTCCCTTGCCCCTTCACATATTCCTTAATCCGCTCCTGCATCAATGCCAGCCTTGTTGCTTCGCCTTCAGCTGAAGAAATCTGCGCGCTCATGCTGCCCGAGGTATCGGCAACAATGACGACATGGGCGCTGCCTCCTCCGGACACCTGCATAAAGGGCTGCATCAGTGCGAAGACCATCAATGCCGCTGCAAGCAGCTGGAGCCACAGCAGGAGCCGGTTTTGCAGCTTCTGCCATGGCCTGTTGGCCTCCAGGTTCCGCAGTACCCGATCCCACAGCAAGTGGCTGGGAACGGTTGTGTCTACATATTTTCGCTTGAACATATACATGAGCACGATGGCCGGCAGTGTTAAACCGAACCATAAACTCAGCCATGATTGAACCCCCAAAGTGTCCCCTCCTTACTCCCGTGGACCCTGACTTGCAACTTGCCGCTCTCACATTCGAATATGTGCCTGACCTTCTTATCTCTTCCTGCACCATCTGTTGGCTAATAGGAGCCTTTCTTAGAGACCCGTATTCATAAGTACTATTGTTCAGTGGTCAACATTAGACGAGCTTCCCAGACTTTCCAGGCTCCCTGAGCCACATGTCCCTCCTGAATATGGATATTGAACCACGCAATAACTTGCTGGCCCTATCCCCTATCCAGTGACCAAGCCTGCCCCCGCAAGCACCCCGAACATCGCTTCCGTAAGCGGCATATCCGCGGGAATCAGCACGTATGACATTCCCCTCTCCGCGCACACACTGGACAGCATCATTCGATATCGCTCCAGCTCTTCCTTGTAGGCATCAAGCACTTTACCCGTAAGCGCCACTTCTTTTCCACTCATCGTTTCGCTGTCGACCAATCGCAAGTCACCAGCCAGCTTGGGCTCCAGCTCTTCCCTCGACAAGACGTGCACCAGCACCACTTCCTGCCCGGTACCGGACAACAGGGACAGTGCCCTGAACAGCTCCTCTTCACCGCCCTCCAGCCAGAAGTCCGAGAAGACCCAGGTCATTCCAGGCTGTCTGGGCAGCGCACCCGGCACCGCAAGTGCCGCGCTCAAGCTGCCCTCGCCTCCTGTTTCTGCCCCTTGCAGGAATGAAAACAGTCGATGAGCCGAGCCTTTTCCTCTCATGATCGGAAGACGGTTGTTGATCGTACGGCTGTAACAAGCAATCTGCAGCCTGTCGTAAGAGGACAACGCCATGTAACCGATGCTTGCAGCCAACTGACGCGCAAGCGTCCATTTCGGGCTTCCCTTCATCCCCGACGGGTCTGCCGTGACTGGTGAATCTGCTGCCGATGACATGACGGTTCCCATCGATGCGGAGCAATCCACAAATATGCTGACTGTCAGCTCCTGCTCGTCCATGAATTGACGCACGAACGCTTTTCCTGTACGAGAATATACGCCCCAGTCGAATCTGCGGACATCATCTCCCGGTGAGTATACACGGTAATCGGCAAACTCGAGCGATGAGCCGAGCCGGCGGGATCGTCTCTTTCCCTGCAGCGTTCCTGCAACCCGTCTCTTGGCGTCCAGGCTCAGACGCTCCAGACGCGGGAGCCATTCCGGAGGCAGCAGGTGCCCGTCCCCGGTCACGCGGATGCCTCCAGCGCCTGCAGAACCTCCTGAATCACACGGTCGGTCGTAACGCCCAGCGCCTGACCCTCGAAATTCAGAAACAAGCGGTGACGCAGCGCCGCTAAGGCCACGGCGCGGATATCACCCGTCGAAACATGCATCCGCCCGCTGCATAAAGCACGGACTTTGCTGACCGAAATGATGGACTGGATCCCTCTTGGTCCGGAACCAAACTGGACATATTTACGGACTGCCTCCGGCGCTGAAGCTTCTTCCGGATGTGTCATCATCAGCAGACGAACCGCATAATCCAGAATCTCCTCGGCAACAAGGACCTCCTTGGCCCCGCGCTGGATTTCCAGCAGCTCTTCCCCGGTCATTTGCCTTTCCACCTGGAACTCGTGCGAGGACGTCGTTCGTTTCACGATTTCCTTCAATTCGTCCGCGCTGGGATACGACACCTCAATCTTCAGCAGAAAGCGGTCAAGCTGCGCTTCCGGCAGCGGATAGGTCCCCTCGTTTTCCAGCGGATTCTGTGTAGCCAGTACAAAGAAAGGCCTTGGCAGCTGATGGGTCACCCCTCCGACCGTAACGGTTTTCTCCTGCATGGCCTCCAGCAGCGCACTCTGGGTTTTGGGCGTGGCCCGATTGATCTCGTCGGCAAGCACGATACTGCTGAACAGCGGCCCCCTCTGAAACGTCATCCCTGTGTCGCCATGCTGTCCGAACGACAAGATATTGGTGCCTGTTATATCGCTTGGCATCAAATCCGGTGTGAACTGAATACGGGAAAATGACAATTCCAACGCTTCCGACACCGTGCGGACCAGCATCGTTTTGCCGAGTCCCGGAATCCCCTCCAGGAGGGCGTGGCCTCCTGCAAAGATACACCAGAGCATCTGCTCCACAACTTCCTGCTGTCCGACAATAACCTTGCCGATATGTTCCCGCAGGCCTGATATTTTCTCCATCCATTCCTGTGGTCTCACTGCAATATCCGACATGGACGAAACCTCCATCTTCTTGGTAAAGTTCAAGTTCTCATTATTGCTGTCCGTTATGGGCTACCTTGTGCCTTACGGGTTCGGATTGATTTGTATGAAATATTCCTCGACCAGCCCTTGCATCTGGTCAGGCAGCTGATTGCGGTCTAAGGTCTTGCGAGCCTCGGTCTCATAGTCACGGTACACTTCCTCATACGGTCTCGACATCCCCGGAGCGGTCGGCGAAACGCCGCCCTTCTGAATGTCGCCTCCGCCGCCCTTGATCGCACCGGAGTCACTCTGTACATTACCGCTGCCCTTGTAATCCCTAGGGATCGTCACAAGCTCGCGGCCGCCAGTGCCAAGCCCCGCTCCGCTGCCAGTTCCTGCTCCTCCGCTGCCACCTGAACCAGAACCAGAACCAGATCCAGATCCAGAACCAGATCCAGATCCGCTTCCTTGCCCGCTACCAGCGCCTTGACCCGAACCGGCTCCCCCTTCACCGGAGGATCCCTCCGAGGCTTCGCCTTGCTCTCCCGAACCTTCCCCAAGACCTGCCTGTGCCAATGCCTCCGCGCTGCCTCCATTACTCCAGGCGTCGGATACTGACATCCCTGCAGCCGCCATCTGATCGGCTAAACTCAATCCTTGTGAAGCAAGTGAAGACGCAAGAGAGGCGGCCGACTGCGACTGACTGTCCGATGCGGCTTTCGCTTGCGCCGCTTTCGCCAACTCCTCAGCCAATTGCTGCAGCGCTTCTTCCAGCTCCTTCGGCAGCTTGCCGTCCTTCAGAGCATCCGCTGCCTTCTTGAGCTCTTTCTCAAGGTCACCGTTTTCCATCTGCTTGGAAGCTTCCTCCGCCAGTTTTTTTAATGCGTCGGACAGCTCGTTCTTCTCTTCCTGGGACATCTTCTTCACCTGCTCGGTGAGTTTTTTCATTTCCTGCTTCAGCTCTTCGGCCATACCCTCAGCAAGCCGTTTACCTACTTGAGACAATGCCTTCTCCTGCTGCATTTTCTTCGCCAGTTCAGACAACGCCTTCGCTTTTTCCTCCTGCTGCTTCGCCAGCTTCTCCAGCTCCTTCATCGCTTCCTCCAGCTTATCCAGCGCTTGCTCGGGCTGCTTCTCATGGGCCAGCGCTTTCTTCAAGGCATCCAGCTTCTCCTGCAGCTTCTTCCTGTCAGCAGGGTCAAGCGTTTCCTTCTGGAGCTGCTCTGCAAGCTTTTCGGTTTTTGCTACCTGCTCTTTCATCCAGCTCTGCTGCTCTTTGGCTGCCTCCACTTTCTTGTCCATCGGATTCGGAACAAACACAAGGACGATCACAGCAGCAAGCGACGCGCTACATATCCAAAGCTGTCTTTTTCGACTTGGGGAAGGCAGACGCTCCGGCAACTGCTCCGCAAACCGCGCGCCGTAACGCTCCGCCTGCTCACGCTGCCACTTCGCGGCCTGCGACTCCTCTTCCTTAAATGACAGGGCTGTCACCATCATGTCGCTTCGCTCCGCTCCGTCTGGAACCTGATCCATGACCGATGCGGCCTCCTCGATCGGAACCCGGTGCAGCCACCCCCACAGCAGGCCACCAAGACCCGCCGCAATCGGAATGACAACGGATGCGACGGGAAGCCAGGCTATAGGCACGAATCTCCCAATCACGAGCAGCAGCAGCAGAGCGGCGAAACCCGCAATGAGCCCGTATAATGCATATGCGACTACACGAAAGCGCTGAAGCCGCCGTCTCGCTGCTTCAACAAAACGCATGATGTTGTCCATGGTTATTCCTCCTTACTCTGTACAATCCTTGGTACTTAAGCTCCGCTTACGGTCGGCTCTTGTTCAGGCGGAAGTGCGTCTTTGGCTTTATCCTTTCGCTTGCGTCTTGCGATGGGGCGTATATTCCGTATCGCAATCCACAGGGCAAACACGATCACGACCGAATACACAAGCAGAAACTCCAGCCATAATTCAATAGGAGCCTTACTATTCAGGCTTCCGCCGTATAGCAGGAACACGTCTTTTGAGAACGATGGATTAAACAAACTCATCATCGCTCCCCCCGGATTCAATCCAAGCAGATATCCTACCCAGGAATACGATCCCGGAGCTGGCGACTGTCCGTTAACATACATATTCCGCTGTTCAATTCCCATAAAGAACAGATACAACAGGCCCGTCACGAGAAATATAATAAGTCCTGTGCCATAGGTGACAATAATCGCTACGATGGTTCTCTTGAATAAGGTGGAGAACATCACGCCAAGCGAACCGAGCAGCAGCATCACGAATAAGTAGAATACAAATACCGAAATGAGCTGTTTCGGTGAAATTCCCCCATACAGGAACACGATGCTATATACCGGCAGTGTTGCAAGCACAATCAGTGTCATGAAACTCAGTGCCGACACCAGCTTGCTCAGGACAATCGTCGCCGAGCTTTGCTGCGTCGTTAGCAGCATGCTCAGCGTTTGCTTTTCACGTTCGCTGCTGATAACCCCGGCGGTTAGTGCCGGCGCCATGAACGCAATGAGGATAAGCTGGGCAAAACTCAGCACATAGAACATCATCTGGCTCGTTTGCGGATCGAACCGCTGTGGTCCCCGCTGGCCCAAGTATAAAAAGAGATAAATGAAACCCATTGCAATAGCCCCAAGCGCCAAAACGTACAACAACACCGACAGCATGGAACGCGTGGAACGCATCCGCAGCCGAAATTCCTTATCAATGACCGGGTTAATTAATTTTCTGCTCCAATTCATTCGCGGGGTCCTCCTTTGGTAATTTCGAGGAATACATCCTCCAGGTTGCTCTGCGCTTCCTGAAACGAGACAATCGGAATTTCCCAGGAGACCACCTGCCGAAGCAGCGTGCTTTGCTGTGCATCATCCCCGCTATAATGAACATGAACCCCGGTGTTGTCTATTAATACAGACGTGACAAACGGCTCATCCCTCAGCTTCTCGGCAAGCTCCTCTTCACGCTCAAGGGTGCGGATATGAATGACTTTTTTCACGCGAAGCCGGCTCTGAATATCGGCAACCTTGCCTTGGGCCACCATCTCCCCGTGCTCGATAACACCGATCTCGTCTACCATCTCGGCAAGCTCGGGCAAAATATGCGATGAAATGATAATGGTCTTGCCCATGAGTTTCAGTTCCTTCAATATTTCACGCATCTCGATCCGAGCCCGCGGATCAAGCCCCGAAGCCGGTTCATCCAGAATCAATACATCGGGATCATGCACCAGACACCGGGCAAGGCATAACCGCTGCTTCATGCCGCGCGAGAGACTGTCTACGTACGTATCCGCCTTGTCGCTTAAATTCACAAGCTCCAGCAGCTGCGGAATCAGCTGCTCCCGCTCAACACGCGGGATGCCGTAACTTGCCCCGTAAAAATGAAGGTATTCGGTTGACTTCAACTGGTCATATACGCCAAAGAAATCCGGCATATAACCGATCCGCTTGCGAACCTCTTTCGGGTGCTGCGTAACGTCGTATCCACCGACTTTGGCAACGCCCGAGGTTGGCAGCATCAGAGTGGCTAATATCGACATCGTTGTTGATTTTCCTGCTCCGTTAGGACCGACGAACCCGAACACAGTCCCCTTCTCGATATGGAGGCTGATGTCTTTTAAAGCATGGAATGTCCCGTATTTTTTGCTCAGGTTTGTAATTTCGATCATTGAATGGCCTCCCCCTTCACAGACAGCTCCGGCATCATAAAGTTGGTCTGATCCTTAGCGGTTAACATGAACCTGATCCGGTTAGCCACGATGTAGTCCTCCGGATTTCCTGTAATGGTATGCACATTGTTCGTATCGCTTACGGGCTCCCATTCATTCTTCTTCGCGTTCCAGATCTCCATCGTTACGTTGTTGTTTAATTTGGTGCCTTTGATGGACAGCTCCGAATATTGGATGTTGCCTTCCGATATTAACGGGAATTCAGCGATTACCGTGCCTTGTCCCATCTCAACGCCATGAGGGAACGTCCCGAACATCGGCGTGTTCACCTGGGATACTTCAGGAGACAGGAAACCGTAAGGAATGTTAATCTCTCCGCTCAGGCCCCATTCGATAGTCACGGGCTGAATCCAGAAATTAAGCTGGTCACTGTCCACCTCTGCCCCTTTCAGCGTATAATTCGTCAGATGGTCCTTGCTCCATCCCAGAATGTAAGCATCCTTGTTGACCATTCCCATCGAATACCCGTAGTTGGATAAAATATCGCGCTCCCGCTGTTTCGGATCATTCGGAGAATAAGGGAACAGCATGCCGGATAAATCTCCACTCACAAACTTGATGATTTGTTGTGGGTCCTGAGGAATTGCCACCGCTTCACCCTTCTTGATATCTCCAAGCTTATAGGCATTGCCTCCAACAACAAGCACCACCTCGGTCAAATCGTTAATGGTTTCATTGGTGACCTTCCCGTTTAATGCTCCTTTGGCATCGAGCTTTAGATCCATGGCCAGACGCCCCATCTCCTCCGTTCCCTGGCGGTCGGCCCATACCTTGGCTAGCGACCACTGAGACATATCGCGAAGCTCAAGCGTTGTGGATTCCTGTTCCACCCGGACAAAGCTCTTGCTCTCGCCCATTCCCCCGAATGTATTCCGGGCACCTCCCGTCTTCAAATACGTATTCGCTGGAAACTCCAACGCATAATTCCCGCTTCGAGGTGTGAAAAAAGCCGAGGCTGTGGATTTAACCGCATCTCCCTGACCGTTCAGCTCAATCAAGTTTATGGTATGTGCGAGTTCCCTCGTCTTGTCGGATGAGCCAGCGACATAAACCGAAACGCTTGCAATGACGGCGATGATCGGAATCAGGAACCACGCCCATTCCCGTTTATCCGCCTTCTTCAAAATAAAGTAGAGAATCGGTGCCACCACAACCGCATAAATAATGAGCATCCACAACAACAGCGTGAAGGACGGCATCTTCAGGGAAGGGAAATATTCCAGCACATAATTCAGATTATCCATAAGCGAGTTGTAGATCATACCATTTTGCGAACCTGTCATCGGAAGATTGCTCCGCAATACCGATGCCCAGGCATCCGGATGGCCTGCCCAAGAACTTACCGGCTCCATAGCCAGATCATAGGCAGCGTATTGAACACTTCCTTGGCCGTAGGCATGCGAGGCAAACAAAGGCTGGCCGTCTGCTTCAATCCCGATTTTGGCGCCTTCCACCACCTTCGCTGTGGAGATGGTAAAGTCCCCATCCAGCTTCAGCGGCTTCCCTCCAAGCTTCTCGAGTTCGGATAGTGACTGAACAGAGGCCGTTCCATTCGCAACAACCGGTGCGATATCGGCAAACGGTGCTGCTGTTTTGGCGTAACCCGCTCCTCCTGCCAGGACCAGCGTGCCGCCGCCGTTAACCCAACCCGTTATCGCTTTGCGCTGAGGTTCTGATAACGTATCGGATGCAAAATTGTTAATAACGATCACGTCCAGCCCGCTAAGCAGCATCGGATCCGTTGGTATGCTGGCCGCCTTAAGCGGAAATACGTTCAAGCTGTTGCCTTTACCATTAAGAACGTTCATGAAATTCATTGTATCCGGATCATCGGATAATACAGCAATGATTGCACCTTGATACGGGGAGGCCTGGAGATAACTTTTCCCTGTTGCAAATGTCGTCGGCTTTCCCTTGGAATAAGAGCCTTCATAGAACAGGATCTGATTATTATCTTTATTAAGCATCGTCCCCGGAATGCCAATGACTACTTCCTTCGGCGTATCCTTTGGCAGATCCACCTGCTGCACATAGGAAGTTTGATACCTATTGCCATTATTGTCCTGAATTTGCACAACCACGTCACCGGAAATATCCCGGTCACTTGTTAAGGTCAGCTTGACAGGACTCCATTTTTGATTTTTGATCTTGCCTTGGTAACCCATTTCGGATTGAATTCCAATCTTCGCTCCGTCGGCGTAGACCTTTCCTGCCGGAATTGACAAGGATAACGTTGCCATAATCAGCAGTGCCACTATCGGCAGCAGAATCCACGTTTTTTTTGTATAAAACGACAACTGATGATTCCCCTCTCCACATATAAATTGCTTTCTCATGATAAATTACACCTATAAATCAGAAGACTTATGTAATGGTTCTCTTGGCAGTTCAACTATATTGACGAGTCGAAATTATAAAAAGTTTGACGTTTCTCTCCATAAAAGGATACACAGGGCCGATTTTTGCGGGCTTCGGCTGGAGCTTGGGCTTATTTTCCAAAATAAAAATTAAATAAAAATCCCGCTCCAAGAAGAAGGAGCGGGATCAAGAGCTAATCCATTGCAGCGTTAAAGTGTCAGGCTGCTCCATTGTACTTTCTATGATGAATCGTCGGGATTGTAGTTGCTGCTGATGCAATTTAGGGTGTAAACTCTCTTATTCACCTATCGATACTTACACGCCAGGTTGATACACTTTAATTGAATACAACCGTTTTATTGTTATGCACCAGAATCCGATCCTCGACATGCCATTTGACGGCTCTTGCAAGCACCACGCGTTCAATGGTACGGCCAATGCGCTTCAGCTCGTTGACATCATCCCGGTGACTTACACGCTGCACGTCCTGCTCAATAATCGGTCCGCCATCAAGCTCCTCGGTTACATAGTGGGCGGTTGCTCCGATGATTTTCACGCCGCGATTATAGGCCTGTGCATAAGGCTTGCCACCGACAAAAGCCGGCAGGAAGGAATGGTGAATATTGATAATCCGGTTCCGGTAATGTTCGATAAAGGTTGGCGAAATAATCTGCATGTACCGCGCCAGAATGATAACGTCGATATCATCGCCGATTACATCCAGTTGACGTTTCTCCGCTTCGGGCTTTGTATCTGCCGTAACCGGAATATGGTGATACGGGATACCGAATGATTCCACATATTCTTTCATATCCAGGTGATTGCTTACCACCAGCGCAATATCTGCATCCAGGTCGCCTGCCTGCCATTGCCACAACAACTCTACAAGGCAGTGATCCTCTTTGGATACAAAAATCGCCAGCCGTTTCTTACGGGCTGCATGGTAGATATTCCATTCCATACGGAATTGGTCCGCAACTTCCAGGAACGATTCCTCCAGTTGAGGAAGCTTGGTGTTCAGATCCTCCAGATCAAATTCAACCCGCATAAAAAACATACCGCCTGCAGGATCCATCGTATACTGGTCAGACTGAACGATGTTCGCACCATGCTGATACAGAAACTGGGAGACCGCTGCCACGATTCCTGGTCCATCCGGACAGGAGATGAGCATGCGGGCACGATTAGGGTACTGGCCTGCCACAGACGGCAGATCCTTCTTGATGTGAATTTCCATGAGACTCGGTGATCCTCCTCTACATCTACAATTAGCGTGAATTGGCCTCCCAAGAAAACCAACCGCAGCAAGCGGAAGTTTTCTTGAGAATGCCTTAGTCATCTTTACTTTAATGAATGCCTCTTCTATTGAAGCTTATGAAGTCAGAGAAGTCCCGGATAACCAGGCGATGATGCGCTGATTGATCTGCTCCTCCGCAAGTTCAGGCAATAATCCAGCTGCCATGACCATATCATACAGACGCTCCATCGGTTCGCGTGGATCTGCTTTTTTGGCTTTGGCATCATTCTTCAGAAGTGTCCACGTATCCAGCACGAACGAACGGGAGTCGATTCCTTCCTTAGCAAAGAAGGCTCGCAGCTCTTCCACTTGCTGAACAAAGGATTGCCCGAAACGTCCTTCCACATCTCCACGCAAAAGCGCGATTTCAATTTCGTACATCGGACGCTGCGTCTTCGGATCTTTACCGATCCACGGCGTCTCCAGAATGAACGGTCTGCCTTGAAGTTTCTCGTGATGAACCACGCTCTGAATGGCTTCATACCCGATCCAACCGGTTCCGATCGGTGTATGGCGGTCTTTACCCGCTCCACGCGGGTTCTTGCTGTCGTTTACGTGCACGACCGTTAACCGGTCGAGTCCGATCAGCTTATCGAACTGCTCCAGTACGTTGTCCAGATCATTCACGATGTCATAACCTGCATCATGAATATGGCAAGTGTCGAGGCAAATCGCCAATCGGTCATTGTACTTCACCTTATCAATAATGGAAGCAATTTCTTCAAAGCTGCGTCCCATTTCGGTGCCTTTGCCGGCCATCGTCTCCAGAGCGATCTTCACTTCGGTCTCATCCGTACCGCCCAGAACTTCATTGAGTCCTTCCGCAATACGGTCAATGCCGTATTCGGCATCCTTATCTGTATATGCACCAGGATGGAGAACGATATTCTTCACGCCAACCGCATGTGTCCGGCGAATCTCCTCCTGCAGGAAACTCACGGCAAGCTCAAACGTATTGGGCTTGTACGATCCGAGGTTGATAATGTATGGCGCATGGACCACAATCTCATCAATCCCGCTTGCTTGCATAGCGGCCTTGCCTTCTTCAATAAACATGGAATCGATCGGCTTGCGGCGCGTATTTTGCGGTGCGCCGGTATATATCATGAACGAGCTTGAGCCATATGATGTGGCCTCAGCCGTCGCAGTCAGCAATCCCTTGTCCGAAAACGACACGTGGGAACCAATTTTCAACATGCTGCATCCCCCTTTTTTAACACACAATTACACCTATTTTAGCTTGTATATCGAAATAAATCTAGAAGGGGTGGAAACGGAAGGACGTTCTTGGAAGGAATCCAATAATGTCGGGGGTTCTCGTCACTTCAAGTTGGAAACCGAAGGAATGCGAGGTAAGGCCTTGGAACGTGTTTTTGTGGGTGGATTGTGGGGAAATATAAAAAGAGCCCTTCGTCTCTAGTAGACGTTTGGGCTCTTCATGCTTCTTTACGCGAATGTAATAAGGTCATAATCACAATTCAAGACGCTCGCGATCCTTAGAGCAATTGATACAGGTGTATCACTGGGGTTCTGTTCGTATTGTCCGAGCTGATCACTACTAATACCAATTGAATTCGCCACCGACTCAATAGTTAATCCTCTTGACTCTCTTAATTCTTTTAACCCTATCGGCTCGTCCTGCCTGTATTTACTCCCCTTATTCATGCGACTCCGCCTCCGTATTTTCTCGTTGTACTTACACCTCAAGAGATAACATGGTAAAATTTATCCTTGAATCACCTTCCTTCGAAAGGAGCAAGCAAATTGAAACGCGTCTCCAGAGGGAGATGCTTACTTCCTGATCTACTCATTGCTAGGGGAATGTCACAGAATGACTACGCCGTTAAATCCGGAAGACACCCTAGAATGATTTCACATTTCTGCCGAAACGAAAGAACGATGTCTCCTGAGGATATGTATGTCGCCTCGAAAATACTTAAGTGCAGTATGGAAAATCTGTATGAGTGGATAGAAGAGTAAGTAGCGGGAATACCGCACCCTCTTGAGATGTCCAGAGCAATTCGCTCTATTTTGTTAAATTGTACCTCTATTTCCTCTATCACTCAATTGGTAAAATATTACTTTCGCAAGCTAAATAGAAATCCTCTCGTTTTTCGACGACAATCCACCCAGCATCCTTCAAAGACAAATTGCTTCTCTCCGCATAGTATTTCTTCACACCCTTATCCGTTAACAAGCGAACATAACACGGTGACTTCATTTCAGCTTCATGTCTTGCAATCACATTCTTAACATCTTTATTATTTGTAACCGCTTCACATATGAATGAGTAAGTTTCCATGTCGTGTCACCTCTGAGTAGTATTGGAAACATCATACAACGAACGTCAGTTCCTATCAAGTCTTGTTTTCGTAACTGCGCACATGTATGATGGAACGTATGTTCCGTTATGTATAGGAGGGTATATACATGAGCTTCCCAGAATCTATTTCGTCTGATGATCGCATGTGTGTTAAAAAGTACATATTGTTACTGTTGGTTATAGCAGCTTACGAACGCGATTGCCGTTATATGGAGGTTAATCTTAAAACACCGGGACCATATGTTGATACAATAAAATTAGCTGTAGACCGAGCGTGGGGCGACCTAAAGGATATTAAAAGACACTTCCGCTCGAAAGGCCTTAAAGTATACGAGCAAACCAATACCCAAAATGGGATACAGGCGAAGTTTATGTGTAGGGGATACAGATCAGAAATGGAACTGCGCTGGGAGTTTATAACGGCAGAGGCATCTGTATTGATGCGTAAATACCTTGGGTTAAATATAAGCCATTATGAGGATAGAACTGGGCCAGAAGAGTTATGGAATAAATATTAAAGTTCGTAGAAAATCTATAAATAGTCAAAAAGCAATAGAAATATTTTCCTATATCTGATAGACTGGGTTCGTGTTCATATATTAACCAAAGGGGTGCTTTTGTAGTAATGGAAGCTATAAGTATTATAGGGTTTCTATCTTTTGTTGTTTTTCTAATCATGTCAATAGTCTCGCTTTTCAAAAAGAATGGGAAAGAAAAAAGGAATTTGCTAATTTCCGTAACCTGCTTTGTTGTATTTCTGATCGGTGCATTTAACACGGATATGGGGACATCCCCTACAAATAAACCAGTCACTGCTTCTGAGGATTCAACCGATCCATCTAAAACCGCCGGTAATGATGAACAAAAAGAGAACAGCGAATCAAGTGAGAATGAAAAAAGTAATGAACCTACTGAGGAAGAATGGCAGGAAAGTTATAGAAAAATTATGATGAATGAAGCAAGAACTTATATACAACTAACAGTTCGTGGAACAATATCAAAGGATCGATATAATTCT
Organism: Paenibacillus sp. LBL; assembly: GCF_029893715.1. NCBI lineage: Bacteria > Bacillati > Bacillota > Bacilli > Caryophanales > Paenibacillaceae > Paenibacillus > Paenibacillus sp. LBL. The sequence continues at coordinate 100,566 of NZ_JARXYU010000017.1, forward strand.
TCAGTGGGTGTACTAAATCAGCAGTTAAACAAACTCAAAGGCGATGACAAAGCAAAATACGACGAACTCGTAAAGGCTGTAGAAAAGGATGATTTAAAGACCGCCAAAGACAAATACACAGCCTTGGGCGGGGAAGATTTCGAAGATCTTCATAAAGACCCGAAACCGAAGGAAGTCGAGAAACCCGAAGAGGCAAAGACAGAAGATGTACCTAGAGAACATAAATCAGCATTGAAAAAAGCCGAACAGTATGCGGAAGTTATGAGTATGTCAAAGGCTGGTATCTATGATCAATTAACTTCTGAATACGGAGAGAATTTCCCTAAAGAAGCCGCTCAATATGCTATCGATAACATTGTATTCGATTGGAAAGAAAATGCATTAAAAAAAGCGAAACAGTATGCAGAATCTATGAATATGTCAGATGACGCTATTTACGATCAATTGATTTCGGAATACGGTGAAAAATTCACTAAGGAAGAAGCGCAATACGCGATAGATAATTTAGAATAAGATAAAAATGACCCTATCAGCACATAGCCGATAGGGTTTTTTAATATGTCCAATAATCAAAAGTGCTTCTTGCTTTTTTTGCTGGTGGAGGTTCGTTATCGTCTTTTAACACGATAATACCGGTGGTTGTTGTTTTGTCCGGCCACTGAATATATCCGTGGTCCTCTAAATACTGCAGAGACAAAAGAATGTCCTTTTTACTCCGGCCTGTCTTTGCCTCTAATAGCCGGAAGACGGGCATTTGCCCTTGTTTATGTGACGGGTAATTTAGAAGTATTCGATGGAGCTTTCTTTCAGCATCAGGTAGCATTCCATTCATCCCCCTTATGCGAATGTATGTTTGTATTATATCAGGCCAGAAAGCAAAAAAGAACCCCGCATGCCGCCACCTCGGGGTCCCTGTAGCTCATAATTTTATTCCTTAGTTTCAAGTGTAGCCGTTTTAGAATTCTGGTCCCATCCAATCTTTGCACCGATCGCCTCGCCTACATCCCGCAGGGGAACAAAGGTTACGCCATTTTCAAGCTTACCGTCTTTGATTTTCTTTCCGTTCACGATGACATTTACCTTTTCGCTATCTTGTTTCACGTTGTCAGCCCCCTTTCTTGATAGTCCTTGTTTAAGTTCATCCATCCGGAAATATTGACCTGGGCAGGCTGTTGACGCAAGTTCTCCATGGCCGACTACCTTTGCCGAGGGACATTTCCCCAATAGCCAAGCATTTAAAGCGATCCCTGAAGCAATCTGCGCATCGGTCATCTGCTGTTGAGTAAAATCGCCTTGGTATCCAACATGAAGCGAATCATGATTGTGACCTTCTACGCCTGCCCCATAATGGAATCCACGGCCTTCATAGATCGTTCCGTCAAACCCAATCCACCAGTTATAACCGATCCCGTTCCAACCTCGCGAGTTTTTATGAAAATCATGGACCTCGTAAATCCCCCATGTTTTATGAGCCATATGGTGTTGGACTAAATAAGCCACCTTGGAAGGTGGCGGCTCTAATGCATATTTAAATTTCAGGCCAGTATTGATGATGTTTGGCTTTGTCACTCTGTTGTTCCCCCTTTCCGTGGCTCTGCACGTTGATCTTTTTTATCCTGCTCAGACTTGAACCACGTGTAATTACTCATCGCTTACCTCTGGCAATCCGGCGAGGCTCGTCAAAAGGCTCGTGATAGTCGCCAGCAAGACTGTCCCACCTACCACGTACCAATCCACCTCAATAAACACTGCGGTTGCACCAATTACACCGATTGCCGTTTGGGCTGCTGTTTTAATTGCTCGAATACCTGCCGCTTTAAACCATTTACTCATTTTAAATCATCCTCTCTATTTCAAATCATCCAAACGTTTATGTGCCTGTTTTGCCGACTCTTCAACTCGTGTCAATCGTTCTGAAATATCATCCATTCGTTTTCCAACTTCACGGATATCCACTCTGATATCAACAATGCCGGTTTTGATATAAGATACATCTGTCTGCAACGAGGCATCAGCTGTTGCTTCTTGAGCAACTTCATCTTTAAACGCTTTTGTACGCCCCATCCACCCCAGCACAATGCCGCTAATAGCAGCAATTAAAGCAATCATGGCAGTTACGTCCACCCTTCTTCCCCCTGTCTCTCTGCATTAAAAAGAGCCCCCGGACCACCCAGGGGCATAAAAAATACGCCTTGCGCCTTTAATTTTACTTACTGCAGCGGCTGTCCGTTTTCGTCATATCCAAGAGTGGCCAACCGTGCTTTCACATCGTCCTTGGACTTGTCAGGCACTTGTGCAAATGTGATGTCGCCCCAAATAATCAGGGATGCCATTACGATAATCATACGCAGCTCACCTCCTTTCGTGGTGCGGATCAGAAGCCATAATAAAAGGCGGGAAATGACCTTCATGTCACTCACCCGCCTATCATCGTATAAATTTCGAATATCGCGTTTTTATTCTCGCGATCCGTTTGTTCGATTAACTTTTTTAGTTCGGCATTCTCAGCCTCAAGGGCCTTTACCTGTTCAGTAAGTGGCTGTTGGAATACTGGCGGCGCTTCTGGGTCGTTCGGATCAGGATACGAAAATTCCAGCGATTTCGTTTCGAGGTTAACACGCCAACTCCTTGCGGTCATGAAATCTTCTTCATACTGACCGTATTCTACTTCCAAGACATCGAAAGAATTCCGGTCCCTTTCTCTCAAGACGGGATAAATCTGAATGTATTCATCGATGGTCATTGGGGCAACATCTCCGAAGTAAGATGGAGTCGTTACCAATACGATCCCGGTTGCTCTCTCATAAAATATTCGTTCACCAATGGAAATCATTCGCATCCTCCTTTACTCAACTAATAAGTAATTCCACACACCATAACCTATAGCGTTAAGTTTAGAAAATCTTACTGTCCCGTTTCCTGTAGCGTTTTGATTCATGAACCCCGTTTGAGCAACCCCATCGGCGTTAGGTGTACCTATCGTTAATATAGGTCCGTAATTTGGCGATACATCATCAGCGGTTCTTGCCATCGCTAATGCATTCTGATCGAAAGAACCATTACCTGTACCACGCCATAAGACACCAACCTTTGGAATAAATGTAGAAAGTGGTATTTCTACGGTTGATGAATTAATTGGGGTCACCGTCCCCTGTACAAATCTCTTTCCTGTTATAATTTGCCCGATTTTCTGAGCTAATACCGTATTGGTATCATTCGCTGAAGCAGCTACACCCTTGCCAGTAATCGCGTTGGCTATGGCTTGCTTTTCGGCTGTGGTCATACGCTCAAGGAGTCCTGTAATACCAAAGAAGGTCTTGTCTTTTGGCAGGTTGCCAGCAATAAGGTTCGGCTCTCCCTTGATTGTGATTGCGCTTGTGTACCGTCCAGCTGCCTTCGTCTGGTCTGCTGTGTTCGGTGTGACTGTCCCCCCCGTACCTCGATCTGGAATGTTGCCAGTTAACCCATTCGCTGTTGCATTACTGAATGTTTTCCCTGCAATTACATCAGCAACGGTAGCATTTCCCGTTGCCCGGATAACTGCCGTTATCTTCGGGATGAGCTGCGCCCATGTTTCGCTTGTGGATGCCGATACTCCTATGGCAACAAGCGCGGCAACCACTTCCGCTTTTCGCTCATTGCCAGCTTGAAAAGCCTGCCCCACGGCCTTCTCCGTAGCTGCAACATTTTCCCGTGTGCCATCCGTAGCACTTGAAAGCTGAACAATGCCTTTTTGCGTTAAAGAAGCATCTTGGATATCAACATCAATTGCGGCAATCTGCTCCTGAACCCATGCCTTCTCCGCCGCTTTGTCTTGCAATTCTTTCAGAGATTCAGCCGTCAGCGACATAAACCAATTCAACCATGCGGCAGGCGGCTTGTCGTTCACTTGCCACCCTTCCTGTTTTTTCGATTCAGGAGGCTCCACACCGGGCGCGCTCCAAGATGGTGCCTGTTTATCAAAGGACAAGGTAATCCCTCCTATATTGGTAATGGGTAATCATTGCCCGGAATATAAACTTCTCCCAAGGTCCCGCCGGTTGTCATTGCCTCGTCAGCAAATCCGGTCGGTCCGGTTTCCAGCTCCACATATTTCGAAGAGAATTGAAACGTGCCGGTCAGTTCAATTTGCGCAACACGGACACCAGCAGCTACCGTTCTTTGAATGATCTGTCCAAACTGCAAGGGTGACATCCCCACTTCATTCAGACGTTTGGTCGGGACTTTGATCAATGATATCGCTGCCGGTTCCGGTTCCGAAGGATCGTTATGTTTCGGGACAATACGGATGTCAGAATACGGGCAGTCCAGCGCAAGGGACAGGACCTGAATGATTGTGTTCACGTCCGTTTTGGAAAGGTTACGCGCAATTTTGGATTTCAAGAGCACCCGGTAAACCTCGTCCGTGGAAGCCCCGCGTGTTTGCACGATGTTTTCCCCGATCCGGTCCAGCGTAGTGCCCTCTGCATCATCAATAGACCGCCATTCCCGGATGCGCTCAAGGCTGTCATTTACCTGCTGCAGTTGGCCGTGTAGAATGCCGATCAATTTCCCGAGATTGCTATGTGGATCCTTATTGTAGGCATCGGCAAACCGCCGCAGCATATCCTTCAAACTAAACATGGCTGGTCACCTCAATATCAGATGCTTTCACCTGCGCGACTTGGAAAGGTTCGATAGCAACATTCCCCGTTCCCATCGTTCCGCCGGTTCCCACCCGGATGTCAACATCTTCAACACCGGTGACGCTGTATACCGCGCTGATCAGCCGTGTATAAACCACTTGGGCACCCATGTTCAGGCCGTTGTAATAGCTGCCGCCGTCCTCGCCGCCGACATACCGGACCAAGGCCGATCGTATTAAATTATCACCATTCGCCGGGTAGCTGTCATTTCTGGTAACATCCACTTCGATTTGCAAGGCGACTTCCTCCGCCCGGCTGAATTTGACGGTGTGAGGATACCCGCCAAGGTCCATGACTTGCATGGCAATGTCTCCATGGGATTCAATTCCCGCAGCTCCTTTGTCAAATATCGTTTGGGCTATGGTTTGATCGTCTCCCCCCAGCACGTACGCTTGATACGACTTAGCAGGGCGTCCGGCGCTGTCCGTCTGTATGGTGTTATTCTCGATCACAGCGGCCGCACGCACATTTTCCAGCCGCAGGAGCGCGCCGCGAAGGGCATCCAAGGAAGCAGCGCCGCCCCCGGCCACCGCCTGATCCATCCGGTCTCTAAACTCGTCATCCGTTTCCTTCTCCCGTCCACCTTGGGTGTGCTCCGGGTTCGTTACGGCTGTGATATCAGGATTCGGATTCACAATAATAGTGATTGACCCGGCGGCTACATTGCCATTTGAACCGGGCTCTAAGGCTTCAACCGGCACAGTCGCCATGCCGTCGGCACCCACCGTGAAAGGTTCCGTTGTTTCAAAATAAATACCGGTTTCCGTGGCAACCTGAAATCCTGCATCCTCGGTCCGGCCCGGAGTCCCTGTGATTGTAACGGTTCCGGTCGCCCATTGTTCCAATATCCGCGTGACTCCCGAATAAGGCCCTAACCGGTCCAGATTGTTACCTTGAGCCGTGTTCTTGTATCCGCTGTTGTATACGTCCTCGGCGGTGCCCCAAATCATCGCCAAGAACCATGCAAAAAGCCGCAGGATGATCCCCAGCGGCGAGCGTTCAGACGTATTAATGTTTTCGCCAAAAGCTTCCTTGGCCTTGTCCTCGATTTCGTCATACAAGTCTTGGAATCGCCGCCGTTTAAATCCGGTTCTATCCAGCACCGACTATCACCCCCTCTTCTTGAATCGTCTCCCCATCCATCCCGGTTGCCGTAAATGTAACAAGCATCGTCCGGGATTTAGGATTGATGGTGAACTCCACATTTTCCACCGACTGGATCCGGGACTCCTGCAGCAATCCGGCTGTCAGTTCGTCCATCATTTGCGCTTCATTGACGTCTTTACCAAGGAACAACTTAAAATCAATTCCCATTTCCGGGTTTAGAAACCATTCATTTTTATTGGTTCCGATGCTGAGCCGACAGCATTGTGCCAATTCTTCGGGGCCTTCGATCGTAGCCAGCTCGTCGCCGGTGAAGACAAGGTCCCCGGTGTCATCCACTTTCAGTGAAATCATAGGAACACCCCCACTATTACAGCGTCATTGATATCATGGACCCGGGCGCTGTCCGGCCCGGCTACTTGACCGCGTAATGTATTCTTAATTTCCCGATCCGCACACACCACATAAACCACATCGCCTTTTTCATAGAATGGTTTCTCGACCTCGATATCCGGGCCAACCTTCCGTTTTCGACCAAGAGCCGGAACAGATTGAATGACGGCAGGCGTATCATCTCCCGTTCTTACGAGCGGTTGCACATCTGCCCGGCATGTCGCTTCATCAAACGTCACCACCCGGCACGGAATCGCCACATGTACCCCGGCCATGGCCCGGTTAACGAATCCATCTATAAGCTTGGATAAAGTGCCGGCCGCATCCGCTTTGCTCATAACAATGCCTCCATCTCCGTTGTAAAGTCGCCTGCCCGGCTGATGTGATGGCTGCCGCTTCGAACATGCAGCTTGCCGCTAAACTGTTCGCTTTCCAAGTTGATGACCGAAGCCGTGGTAATCCGGTATTGCAGCTGAGATTTCACGTTATACCCTCTTGCGCCGTTGTCTTCGAAATACTCGGGGGAATCGATTAATCCGGTTTTCTTGGTCAGAGTAAATACGCTATCCCCGCCCTTTCGGAGGCTGCGCACATACAATTTTCCTTTATTGATGTAAACGGAAGTGCCGCAGTCCTTCGCCACCTTGGAAATGATTTCAGTCACTGGACCCTTGGCCGTGTAACCGTCCTGGTAACGGTAATCTTGGTTGAGTTGCATTTGAGCCACCGGCAACCCGATATACCGGGCCATTTCCTTAATGATGTGACTGGCAAGCGTGTTCTTGGCGTAGGCGATTTCCTTGACGACCCGCTTTGACAGGTCTTCTGAATCAAGCACATTGATAATCGTGATTTTGTCCACGCCGTCCCGCTGAGTCTTCACACTGGAAATATAGCCGTGAAGAACGACCCCGGAATCATCCCGGTACCCGGCATTCATCATCAGCACTTTGCCGCGCTTGATGTTGTTCAACGTGTCACTAGAAAGATTCCATATCTTGATCTCCGCCTCATTCGGCAGCGTGTCGTTATCAAATGGGATTGTCGCCTCAATGTTGAAATCATCCATAGAAAACTTCATGTTCTCCGTCATGACCTCGGACACCCGCCCGAAATTATTCATCGTCCTCACCTTCAATCACATATAAAAAGACGCTTTTCCCAAGCGTCTCCCATGTCACAACTTTGCTTTTGTCTGATTCATCAAACGGCACAATCGGCAGCTTGGGGAATCGGTTATCCATGATGTCATAAAATAGCGGCATGCCATAGACCAGCTTTTCACCGACCGCCAAAACATCCCCGTCACGCTCTAGGTCCACCGTGAAAAAGTCATATTCGGCATTGTAATGGACCTCAAAAGTAAAATTCTCTTCTGCAAGCGAAATATCAAAGCGATAGGGGATTTGTTCTTTTTCAATGTCGATGTACTCCATGCTTCACCTCAATTCGCCCACGGGCTGCCCGGCTTAAATTTGACCTTCTCCACTTTCTCTTTTGTCGATGATTTGGACGTTTTGCTCTTGGAATCCTTTTTGCTTGATGTTTTGGACTTGGCCTTGCTTTTCTTTTTGTCCTTGGTCTGCTTGGTCCCGGAATTGACGATTTTAACCGTTTGGGCCTTCACTGGTAATGGCAAGTCGTTAACGTAAGATGTAGTAGCAACCCGGATTTCCTTAATCGTCAACGAGTAAGCAAACCCGGTTGCGTTCTTATAGTTCCGACTTGGCGCAAAGCCCGTAATCAAGCCTGAGAAGGTCGTCCGGCCAACATACCGGACGATGGTCCCTTTCTCGCTCGCTTCCTTGAGAAACGCTTCAAACTTGGCCGCATTATCGACTACGACCCCGGTCAAGGAAAGGACGCGCGGCTTCCGCTGCACATGGTCCGTGACATCGATATCCTTTTCCACCGGCTGATCCGTAACGTCAACGGAAAAGTCATACGACTCATCTTCAACCAAGAGATAGTGCCCGTTAATGGTTGCCATTAGTCCGTTGCCACCTCCAAACCATTTCGGCGCATGACGCTTTCAAACAGAGCGTTGATTTCAGCCAGCAGCACCGATTTTTCTGCCGGACCAACCGATGATCCATTCAAATTAATGTTCAGGCTGATTTCTTGCCGGGATGTTGCGCCGCCTGCGCTGCTCGCTCGAGCCGGTGCCAAGGATGTTTCACCAGTGCCGGCCGAATACGCCTTGTTCTCTTCTGCCGTCAGTACCCGTTCACCTTCATGCAGCTCCGCAACATATCCATCAAACGGCACATTCGCAAGACCGTTGGCATGGCTGCCATCGACCGGGATTTCCGGGATTTCTGGAATATTAATGGCGAATTCCTTGCCGCCCAGCCAGTCCGGCAGTTTGATCGACAATGCACTATTGATCTTGGCAATCATGTCATTGATCAGGCCGGTGATGAAGTTGACGCCATTGGCGAAGTTGTTTTTGACGTTTGTCCACATATTGGATAGGCCCGTGGATATCCCTTCCCATGTGTTGGTTGCTGTTGTCTTGATCTTTTCCCATACGCCGTTGACGAACGATGCAATGTTATTAGCGATATTGGTTATGGTACTCCAAATGGAATTCCATGTACTTGTAAAGAACCCGACAATCGCATTGAATACCGCTTGTGTCATCGCGCTAAACGCCTGCCAGTTCGCCACCACGGTATTCACAATATTCATGACGGCAGAGGTAATAGCATTCCAGATGATAGTCCCCCAGGTAACAAAGAAGTCGCCAATCGCAGTGAAGAGGCCGACCACCCAAGTTTTAAAGGCGTTCCATACCGTCGTCAACCACGTGCTGATGGCTCCCCAATTTTTGAACACAAGAATGATGCCGGTGACCACAGCCGCTAATGCTAAGCCAACTGCAATGAACGGAAGCAACGGCGCGACAGTTGCCCAAAGAGCAGGTGCCAAAGAAGTCAACAGCACCGCCGCAAAGATTCCGGCTGCTGGACCGATAATGTCAAAGTTCTCTGCGAGAAACTTCACTGCTTTAGCCGCCGCATCAAATCCGACAGCTAACTTGTCCATAATCTCCCCGCCCACTTCGGTGATCTTCGGCATGGCTTCTTCTAGCCATTCAGAGAAACCGACAAGGTATGGAAGTAGTTTATCGCCTAATGGTTTCAAAATCCCTGTCTCCATCTGACGACCGATACGTTCAAACGCTTCTCCAGGAGAATTCATTTTGGTATCATTCAATTCGTTCATCGTATCTTTGGTCATATCAAACTGACTGTCCACGTAACCCATAGCGGTGATGACATCTTTCTGCAGGTCTTCAAACTGGGTGCCGAACAACCCAACAGCTACAGTGTTTTGCGCTACCGGATCTTCAATATCCCCAATCATTCGGGTAATCTGCGTAAATGCATCCTTCGCAGCTGGTCCACCAGCGGCAAAGGTACGCATCATCTGATCGGCGTTAAGACCAAGCAATTCAAACGCTTCGATTGCGCCAGTATCACCGGCATCCTTGGACCGGATACCAAATTCTTTGACAGCATCCGCTACCTTATCTAAATTAAATGCCCCTTCTGCCGATCCCGCTGCCAACGTATCAAACATTTCATTGGCATCAAAACCAAGCGCCTTAAACTGCAGCGAATATTCATTGATGGTATCGATTAGTTCACCCGAGAAATCAAGGCCCTGCTGCGCCCCTTGAGCCACTAAATTAAATGCTTCTTCGGATGAGATGCCGAAGTTTTCCATCATCGTCTTGGCTGCTCGTGCTGACTCGTTAACCTCATAGCCAAACGCATCCCGGAGCAGCAATGCGTTTCGGGTCGTGCTTTCCAGAGCATCGCCGGTATCCCCGGTAATCTGTTTCACACTTGCAATCGCGCTTCCAAGGTCCTGCCAATTTTCCCCGAAATTATCATTGTACAGGTCCGTAGCAACGGCTTTCGTTTCTTCCATCTGTTCCGCCGTCATGCCGGTTGCCATCTGTACAGTCTTCATGGAATCATTGAACTCATTGGCCGCGTTAACCGCCGCTATGCCGATACCAACAACCGCAGCCGTCACGACACCGGCAGCAACCCCAACAGCCGCCCAATTCTGTTCCATTTGCTGCACTTGCTTATCTGCCTTTCGCAAGGCACCATCGGCGACCTTAAAGCCGACCGCAAACATTAGGTTACTGATTACTGCCACCCGCTACACACCCCCTTCCCAAAACAAAAAGGAGCGCCCGCGGGCGCTCACTTCTTTTGCTGGTCTTTTTGCTGTTGTTTGATGTGGATGTCCAGAGCTGCATTTGCCTCCATGATGTCATCGTTATCCATTAGGTCGAGATCACGATAGGTGATGTTCATGTCCGACAGCAGCAGCCGCCACATGGGCCAATTCTTTCTAGCCCTGTTCTCCGCTTCCGGCTTGCTGATCGTCATTACCATCACCATCCTTGCCAGAAATGAACGCATAGGCAGCGTTGATGACCTCCATATATTCTTGGTAGGAAGGGAAATCATCAATTTTCAATTTCGGCGAAACAATGACGTGCTTAAGCATTTCATCAGAAAGCCGTTCTTCCATGACCACGCCGAATTTGTTTTTGCTGGCATCGTTAATTTTCGAGACAGACCGGACGCCCGGGAACTGGAATACATATTCCGTACCGGATTTGGATGTATAGGTTTTCTGCTTGAAATTAGACATTTGATATACCCCTTTTCATGTTTTGGTTTGGTTTAGCTGTATGTTGCATCCAGGCACTGCACTTCATATTCCCGGTCTCCGGCTTCGGTGCCGTATGACCGTGCAGCTGGTTTCTTGATATAAGCTTCTGTCACTGTGATGGTCTCCTTCGGATCGCCGTTATAGATAATTGAGACCGGCACCAATTCATCGGAAACGGCCAGTTTATCCAGCATGGACACTTGCGGGCTTGTGGAAAGAAGCGTAATGGACAGTGTTGCCAAAGGGTTATTGATTTTGGAACGAACAACATCCCCTTGCGCTCCGACTTTTACCTCGTAACCATCTTCATCTTTTTCGAATTCGGCCATATCCTCACTAAACCCGGTAAGATATACGCCGTTGACCATAACTGTCAAATCCTTCGGATCATAAGTTGTCGCCACTTGGTTTCCCTCCTTAGTAGGTTACTACGCCTTTGATTGTTGTTTCGTGGATCGCTCCGGCCAACTCAAAAGCAAATGCGCCTCCGTTATAAACCCGGCTGGCCCGTTCAAGCGGCGTGGTTTGTTCCCGTGTTTTAAACGTTGTGCTGTATAATCCGACCCCGTCCGACCCCCGGGCGATAATGCCTTGATTTACGCAACGTTGCAGCACGGTACGGACCACGCCTTCGATTTGAGCAATGCCCGTATTGTCATATCCAATTTTGCGGTCACGCGCATTGTTGAATAGCTTCTGGACCTCATATTCCAGCGTGTGAATGACAAAGTGTTTCGAATGGATAACGTCGATGTACTCACCAGATACCGTCTTGCCTTCCGATGTCACCGGGTCGCCCGCTTTGGTTACATAGGTAATCGCGCCAAGATTGTGAATCTCCCGCAACTCAGCCGCCGTAATATCCAAAGGCTGAATCACTTTCAAGCGTTGCCCCTTCCATGTAATGCTTCCTACCGGCTTCGAACCCGCTTCCCCGACCAATGCCGCCTCCGGGTAATTGTCGATGTTCGTATGATAGAACACAAAGGTGTTTTTATAGTCCTTGGCCTTGATGGACGTCAAGTCATCCTTGCTGCTGGTGCTTACCGCAAATTGCCTTGCGTCCGCCGCCTCGATCGCATCGGCAATGGCCGTGATGTCTTCCAATGTGCTGCGCGTGCATACGGCAAAGTACCAATCTTTATCGAAAATCGTTGGCAAGAAATCATCCCATGTCCCGGCTGTTTCGCGCAGCATCACCGCGAGCTCCGGCGGCCGGTTATCCTGGTCAAAAATCGCCTTCGCTGCTTTGTACACCTCAGAACTTGTAGTGAACTCAGTAGCTACTTCGGACAATTCGGTGTATGTTTTGTACGGTTTAGCCGTGGCGGATGTGCCGATAATCAGCGGCTTACCGAAACCAACGACCGGCGATGGCTTTTGGATATCAATAATAACCGTTACATCTTTAATTGCTGACAATGGTACCAGCTCCTTCTATATTTACTTTTTCAATCATGTAAAGCTTTCTTCGGGACACATCCGGCATGCGGAACACCACTTCGAACCCGTGCCGCCGCTCCCACTCTTCCCCTATGGCGATATCCCGATTTTCTACGTGGCCGACCTCATGAACGATGATCCAAAAGGCGTCTTTTAAGATTTCACGGCCATCGGTTCTGAACCATTCTCGAGCCAACAGGGCATTGTCCATGCTGGTGGGATGATCATCGGCGTACGACATAAAAGAGACAGTGAATTCCACCGTCTCCACTTGTTCGATATGTTCACCTTTGTGTACCTCAATGGGGAATCCGCGAACTTTTTCAAATCCGGGTTCGAAATGATACGTCAGAAACGCCGTTTTCGGGATGCTGCTGCCGCCGTTCATTCTAATCATCTGTAGGCCGGTGTACCCTGAAAGCTCATTTACCAGCAGCTTACGGATTTCATTGTACGGGATCATTGACAACCCTCTTTTTCGCGATGTATTTGTTGGTATCCCGGTAATCTCGGCCCTCCGGCATATCGATAGTGTATTGATTATCTTGGTATTCAATTAGATCGCCGGGATCATGCCGGTGTGACGTATAGAGCGCCCAGTCTTCCGCCGTGTAGTTCCCGCCCTCGGCCAGTTGTAAATCCGCCGATACCGGTTGAAAAAGACCTCTTAAGGGAACCCGTACGGGCTGGGCCGGGATCGGGTCACCGTATTCGTCATAACCTTGGTCCTCGCCCGGTCGTACCAGCACGTAAGGCTTTTCGTACTTCTTCACGATCGAGTTAAAACGAAACATCAACGCCGCCGCCCCCCCTTCTTCTTGACAACCACGGCAGTAATCGACTCTCGAAGCTGTTCTTCATCCCGCAGAATCTGCTTGTTCCCCTTCCGTCTCGCATAGAGCGGAGATAGTGGGGGTGTCCGCATTTTATCGAAGTTCTTGAGCACCCTATCCTTGCCAACATCGCCGATCTTTCGCAGCAAGTCATCTGTTTCAAGGTTCCCGGTCACCAATTCGACAACGCCCTCTTTTACCACTCGAGAAATCGGTGTTTGGGCCTTCTTTTTCCCCGCTCCGATAAATGAACGGGCCGGAATGCCCGCTTTCAAAGAACCGTATTCGTGGATACCGGCAATCATCGCAAGTTCTTCATCGCCCTGCGCACCGATATGAACCTCTTTGGTGACCAGCTCCTGCAGCGCGTCTATGATTCCCGGCAAATACGTTTCTTCTGTGACCTCGATGTTTGCCCGCCGGTAACTCCGGCGTTTCTTCTTCGGCATGTATGATCACCTCATAACTGAATCAGCGCTTTAACTACGTCCGGAAGGCCTTTACTATCGTCATAGGTCACGGAAATATCACCGACCCGCTCCGACTTCACACCCGGGGAACGTAGCAGCATCTGAGCGAACATGATGCAGGCCAGTTGGATATTTTCCGGCAATGTGGCTTCCGGCGCGCCCGCCTCGTCGCTTGGCAGGATGTACCCGGCCAAATACTCGACCTCAATCAAACGGGCGCCACAGGGCCAGCCAGAACGCCGAAACAGCATGCCGTTTTCCGACTCAATCACGAAAGAGCCGGAATCCTGTTCCTTCCCCTCGACCTTGAGCATGAAAACGGAATGAACGGGGAAGTTTCGGAGCCGGAGGAATTGCGTTCCAGAGCCGTCCAACGTTTGCTGATATGGCTTGTGTTCGTAACTCCGATTCGTTTCCCGTTCAATAGCTGCCGATGCTGCCTTTAAAGCTAAAGTAATCTCAAGGTCCTGTGACGTATCGTCCAGAGCTACCCCAAGAAAGGGCTTAGTCTTATTCAGACTTGCCAGCATCTTTGCCACCATCCGTATCCTTCGCCGCCTCTTTCTTGGCCTCGTCGATCTCAGCTTTGGTTGCTTCCTTCCCGATGACGTCCGCAGCTTTCAACAATACGGCCCGGTCTTCATCCGCTTCAAAGATGGACCCTTTTTTGATGATTTCATCCGTGTCCTTGTCTACAAAGTCATTCGTGACGTGATAAAACTTTGTTTTCTCTGCCATATTTCCCACTCGCTTTCTAAATTAGAATAGGAGCCCGGACTAAGCCGGGCTTGATGATTAAGGTTGAGGAATGCCAAGCTTCACAAACGGTGAAACTTCATAGCCATTTTTGAGTGTCAACGGACCATTCAACCAAGGCTTACCATCCACGTTCCAGAACGCTTTGATAATCGTTTTGTTTTGCTTGAACAATGGATGTTCGGAAGCTTGAATGAAGATACCCGCCCCGTCTTTAATCACGTAATAACCAAAGTCCGTGAGCACCAAGTCGCCTGCTTCGCCCAGGATCGGCGAATTCTCGGAGAATCGGATCGGATACCCAAGAAGTGTGCCGGTCATCTCATTTGCAATGTTCGGCTGGAAGATCAGATTTCCGGCTTCGTCCTTCATCGTCAACAATTGCGGCAGGATCGATTGCGAACCAGCCCACACCAGATTTCCGCCGAGCTTCGCTTTTGCCAACATGGCGACAATATCGGCATAGGTGATAATACCGGCTGTCTTCCTTGCTACCGTCACGGTTGCAGGGGAACTAATCGCACCGAGCGGTTTAGCCGTACCGTTGCCATACAGGAATGCATCATCTTCGGCCGCGGCGATGGCCCCACGGAACAACCGGGTGACAATGGTATTGATGGCCGACGAGTTGCGCAGCAGTTTGTCCGTGACGACAATATGACCCGCTACTTCATGAGGCGTCAAGTTCAGGTCTTTAAACTTGGCATTGGTTTCCGGCTTTTCATCGCCCTCACCAATCCAGTTGACTTCAACACCGCCGTACATGTTGCTTCCCGCTCCTTGATCAAGCGCCGGGAAAGTCATGCTTGCATCCGGCGTATCCTCATCCGCAGGAATGACCAGCGCGCGAGGTCGTACGATGGCCGTTTCCGGCGTGACTTCGAAAAGCTGCGCCGAAAATTGAGGAGGAACAAAAATACCGCCGCTGGTGTTGTTTTTCATAGCCAGCTCGCGGTATTCTTTAAGACGTTCGTCATGCGGATTTTCTCGATATGTTTTCACCATATCACCAAAGCTGCGGAATTCGGATTCGTGTTGTGGATCATCCGCTGTACGCTTGGTGCTGCCTGCGGACATTGCCAATGCCTGCGCACGCTCTTCCATTTTAATTTCACTTTCAAGGCCTCGGGCCTCGTCTTCCAAAGCGGTGAACTTCGTTTCTTCTTCATCCGTGAAACCACGCTTTTCACCTTTTGCGCTTTGGATCATGGAGCGCATTTCATCTTTCTTAGCGGCAAGCTTTTTTCTCAGTTCGATCAGGTTTTTCAATTCGATCATCTCCCTAAAGGTTAAGTTTTTTCATTCGCAAATCGAGTTCAAGCATGATCATGTCGAGTTCTTCATCCGTGTAGCCCAAGAGTGATTCATCACTATGATTGCGGTTTTGGAACACTTCTTCGGCTGATCGGATACCAACGGATACGGATGACTGCGGATAAGCTGGTGTTGTGACCGGGCTTACTTCGAACAGTTCCGCTTCGGTAATAGTACGAATCGGCATGTCGCTGTTCGTCTCGTCCCATTCCTCTACAGTTGAGCGAAAAATAAAAGACGACCCGCGCACGTCGCCGCGCTCGATCGTCTCCATGTGTTTCTCCGCCCAGCTCGGCGGCGTAATTTCGTATCGAAGTCCGATGTCATCCTCTATCAGAAGCAATGTGCCCGGTGTTCTTCCTAATACCTCCCGGGAATCGTGCTGCCACGCTGCATAGACATCAGGATTGTCGGCAAGGCATTTAGAAAAGGCCCCGCGCTTGAATTTCTCTTGGAACATACCGAAAATCGGATGTGATAACTGATCCCAGCGGACCGCATAACCAATAATCTTTGTCGGCTCTCCATCAACCTTCCGCACCTCCGGCTTGCTCCCCGGTAGCACTAGCTCCCGCTGCTCCTTCTCGTTCTCCTTCATCGTTATCACCTCCCTTCAATGCTTCTTTTGGTGCAAATTTGCCCTTGTAATACTCGTCCAAGAGATCAAGCGGAACCATGTTTAACGGAACAAAATAACGATCTCCGCCGGGGATTGGGTTCTCGTTTTCCCTCTCGCGGATGTCATTCTGTGAAAATGCCCCGAGATTAAACATTTCTTTATAGAAAGCAGCTCGCGCTGCGGAATCCCCCCGAAGATAACCTTCGATTAGAAACTCAGCATACAAACGTTTCTGCTCGGTTCCATCAAACAGCTTCCAATTGATCGTTTGTTCCCAACGGATCAACCACGGCCGGACGGAATGGACGATAAAGTCCGTGCTTTGATGTTCAATGTTGGAGAAAGTTGCCCGCTCCAAATCGGCCATCATATGCGGCGGCACCCGGAAGATACGGGCAATTTCAAGAATCTGAAATTTCCGAGTCTCCAAAAACTGCGCATCATTTGGCGGAATGGTGTTTTTAGAAAAAGACATCCCTTCTTCTAGCAACATAAGCCGGTGCGATTTGCCTAACCCCTCATATTTTTCTTTCAGGGATTTGCTTAAGCGTTCAAAGGCTGGTTCCGAAAGTGTGCCCGGATGTGTAACCACCGCGCCAACATTGGTGCCATTCTCGAAAAACTCTGCGCCGAATTGTTCGGTTGCAAGGGAAAGCCCGATCGCCTGTTTCGCCCATTGGATAACCGATATTCCCTTTTTGCCGTCAAAGCCAAGACCAGGAATATGAAACATGGCATAATCAGGGACGTTGTGCTGCTTCCCATCCGCGGTGGTTACCCTAAAGAACGGTTCGCCCGCTTCCGTCTCCATATGATCGACGCGATGGGGTGGAATCGGCCATAACGCCACGATATCCCCGCGGTTGTCATATTCGATTTCGGCATAACAGTTGCCCCATAAAAGAATGTGGACCATCATGGTTTCTCGGAAGGTGAAGGCCGTCATTCTCGGGTTCGGGGATCGCTGCAGCAATTCACCGATTCGATGGTTTACCCGCTCCCGTCCCCTCGGATTCAATCGCTTGTATACCGGCAGCGGCAAGGATGCCACCGTCTCAGACAGGATTCGAACACATGTCAAAACGGCGGTGCTCCGCATGGCCGAACTCTCAGTAACGTATATTTTCTTGCCGAATGGAATCCCCAGCGCTTGGTACAGCCATTGTTTCGGATTACTTAAGGTGCTTGAATCGCTCCGTTTCTCAAGGAATCGTGAAATAATGGGAATTTTCAGTGTTCTCACCCCCTTCCTGAATTAAATGGTCCGTACGCCCCTATCCTCATAGACGG
Source organism: Paenibacillus sp. LBL (assembly GCF_029893715.1). Taxonomy (NCBI): domain Bacteria; kingdom Bacillati; phylum Bacillota; class Bacilli; order Caryophanales; family Paenibacillaceae; genus Paenibacillus; species Paenibacillus sp. LBL. Next base: position 118,174 of record NZ_JARXYU010000017.1, read on the forward strand.
AACGTTTGGTTTTGTTCGCCATGCAGAGCTTGTGGGCATTGATGACCGCGTCAATTGGGTCAATCCGCTTGGTTTTGGCTTTTGGATCCTTATCGATCTTAATTTCACCAAAACTGTTGCTTACGGTTTTAGCGTTAACCATGGACCACGTCAGCAGCTTGTTCTCCCGATCGTAGCTCACGTTGCCCGCTTCGACTTCCAAGCGGAAATCAACGGTCGCATCGTTCAGGCTGCGGGCGCTCTGTACGATCTCCACACAATCCACGCCGAACTCTTCCAAATCAGACAAAAAGGCATCCGCATTATGTGGGTCATAAGCGATGCCTTCCAATTTCAAATCGTATTTTTTAATGAGATCCTTGTAATATCGGATGATGTATTTATAATCCGTCTTCACGCCGCCTAGGGTTTCGGTGACGGTGATTAAGTCGTCCGTGATCCATATATCATAAGGGGCGTCATCGGACTGAATATGCTCGTCAACCCTGCCCGCAGGCATGAAGCTGTGCGAATGCAGATAATATTTCCGGTGCTCCCCGTCATCGAGCGGAAACTCCAAGCACCCAGACGTCAGGTCACCGCCTGATGAAAGATCGAGCCCAAGATAACATCTTCGGCCGCGCATGGCTTCCAGCGTGGTGTCCGACTCGCTTTTTTTCCAGTGCTCCATGTTCATGTACTGGTTATCTGCGAATTGTACCCAGATGTTCAGGCCCTTTGTCATGAAATCCCGGAGATCGGCGCCGCGCTTTTTCTTCGCTTTAATGGCATCGCCGCGCAAACTGGAAAGCGTTTCTTCGGTCCAGAGTGGATTCGCCTTCGGCCAGTTCGCTTCGTCCCAAATGTCATCGCCTTTGTCCAGCTCACAGATAAAGACGAAATGCGTTTCGTCATCATGGAGCCCGGCCAGAATCATCTTCCCATACTCGTATTCCTCATAGCATGGTAGGTTCAGGTCGAATCCGGCGGTTGTGATGATGGAGGTTAGGCACTGTTTTAGTTTGCGTTGGCCGCCAGTCAGAAGCTTGTACATTTGATTCGTCTTGTGCTTGTGATATTCATCGACCGACGCAAAATAAGGCCGGAAACCGTCAATTGTCTCGGTATCTCGACCTATCGCCTTGATTTCCCCGCGGGTAATATTGCAGAGAATCGTACTTTTATATTCTTTGGAAGTGAATAGCCCCTCTTCATACTTGCTGCCCCCGAGTTCCGGGTCGGCATTGATGAATTTAAGACATTCCTTCAAAACAATGCGCGCCTGATCTTCTTTAGTGGCCGCGCAATATACTTGCGGGTAATTATAGCCGTCAAAATTCCCGTAGAACAGGGCCGGAACCGCGTTCCCGAGCGATTTCCCGTTTTGCCGGGCAACCTGAACATATGATGTGCGGAATCTCCGGTACCCTTCCATGTTCAGCCAGCCGTTCCAGCTACCGAAAATGAAGTCCTGGAAGCCCCATAATTTGAGCGGTTCGGGTTCTTCCCCCTCCGCAAGCGTCAAGCTTTCCGCGAAATCAATGATTTCATGGGCTTTGTCCGGGTCAAAAACAAATGGAAAATCGTCCGTCCCTTGCCGTTCAAGGTCCCTAAGGTGCCTTTCGCAGGCCTGTTTCTGCGTCTCACCTGCAATAATCCGGCCAGAAACCACTTCCTTGGCATACGCTGTGACCCGGTCAAGCTCGGTTACGGTGTTGTAAGGATAGATTTGGGAGCTATACACCCCGGCCGCCCCCGAATTTACTGAACTTGCTTGCAGGCTTTTCTTTCTCCTTCGGTTTCGGTACGTTTTTGATCTTCGCTAGAGGATTCAGGAAAAGACGGTCCTGCATTTTCAGAAGCATGTCCATTTTCTTGTTGACGGCCGTCTCGATCTTCAAGATCCCTTCGATGGAGGCGAGCTGTGATAGGTACAGCTGCGCCCGCCCTTCAAATTCCTCGATACCCTCCATTTTTTCGAAATAATCGTTCAAAATGTCTTCGTTGATCGCTATATTTTCGATGCGTTGATATTGTTTTAGCAGCTTTTCATATTCAGAATACGTCTTGCAATACATCGCCAGAAGCCCCACATCAGAAGACGTTAAAAGGTCCACACCTTGTTGGGAAGCTGCCTTGTATTCCTTTAAGCAATCCTTCCACTGCTTATAGGCGATGGTGTCACTCTTTACGTATTCCGGGGGTTTCAGCTTGTCGAGCTCCGTTTTCCCGAGCTTGATTTCACTCTCTTGCCGCTGCCGAATTTGTTCTTTTGTCAGCCGGTTCGGATTCCCCGCTGCGAGGTGCAGATCAATCGGTTTTCCGTTCCGTCCCATCGGGTTCACCTCCCTGAATCCCTGAGAATTTCATAAAACGAGTTTTTACGCGAAATAAGGGGGACGCGGTCAACTAAGCAAAGGACCGCAGAGATTTGACCCCCCTCCCCCTTGTGCGCCCTTGGACGTGTGTTCGGGAGGGTCGAGACACGGACGCCTCTATGCCCCCTTAGATTCGTTCCTATGAGGTATGCACTTCATCGCAACTCTTCACATAGATGACTCGGTTCATTCTTCCGGCAATAGTATTCCATCCTCGTGCCTCTGCTTCTGGCAGATCATCTATGATAAGTATCTTTCCGCTCACCCCATCGGGCCATCGATTGTAACGGGTCTTGTAGTCAGCAACGAGAATGTCCCTGCGCTCCTTTGCTATCTTCAATATGGCCTTTGTGGCTCCCTCACCACGCTTATAGTGAACAACCTGATATTCTTGCCCATCATTCAAGGCGTCCCTGATCCTGTCCTCTATGCTCAATGTATCCGACTTGTTAGCCCCTTTATCAATCACAAGCGCGTGTTTAAGGACATCGCTCAGACTGTCTTTAAACACCATTGTTGCAAGATCAACAGGCATGCCAGCATTAACCGCACCTTGTAAGGCACCGCCCATCTTCTGGATCAAGACTTCATACCATCCCGCAAACTGGACATTGACCTTTAACTCTACATCAGCCAACCCCTTATACTCCCGCTCCTGTTGCATCAGTAATCACTCTCCTTTTTACCATCCCATTGCCGGTGCCGCGTTGATATGATTTTCTCCGATGCACGGCAGCGCTCTATTTCAGCATTCTTCATTGCGCAAATTCGTTCCCACTTCTTAAGCTCAGCCACTGTCTTGTCTTCAAGGGATACACCGCGCATCCTATCCCATGCATTCAGTTTGACGTCTATTCGGTCCCTATTGTTGGTGCCCGGTATGTATATCTCGATAACTGACGTTCTGGGACCTGTTACTCGTACGCCCGTTATCGACCATTTGAATATGTCAATTTGTTTAACCGCCATTACCAAACCCTCCATCTTCTCTCGCCGTCTTTTGGCTATGGTGACTGTGGCAGCGAGCCCGCCAATTGTTTCTATCCCAGAACAATATTGGATCGCCGCGGTGTGGCACTTCATGGTCCACGTCAGTAGCGGGAGTCAATTTCCCCGCTTCGTAACAGTCGATGCATACCGGGTTCTTTCGTAAGAATTCCTTACGGGCCTTTCTCCATTTATGGTCATATCCCCGCTCCGCTGATGTGCCCCGCTTCCGGTCATAGGATTGCTTTGGATGGTCTTCACAGTAACCGGTTGTGGTTAGTTGCTTACAGCCTGTGTGACGGCAGAACTTTTTCAGAGCCACTTGTTACACTTCCTTTATAATCCAACGGTCGTATAAATGCGGGGCCTTCTTTCTTGGTAAGAATAATTGGTCACTATCCTCTTCCGATTCTGCATTATTATTGAACTTCTCGATATAATACTGCTTGCCTAGCCTATCCAATGCATCCATTGCACTGTTTAAGGCTTCACGGGTAAATACCATTTCCTCATACATCTCAGTCACCCTTTCATGAGAAATAATAAAACCTTGTTATCCGGCCCTCGGCTTACGCCTGGGATTATTCAGTCGCATTGATGCCCTTCGGCCAAAAAAGAAAAGAGCCGCCATTATAGCGACTCATCCTTTGAAAGTTTATTCGATTCTAAAGGCCTTTGCAGGATTCGAACCTACCAATACCATGAAGGCCATATTGAAAGCCCGTATTTATATCGCGCCCGGGCGGAGTGCGTTTGGAGTGATCTTACCTCCTTCCCCGCATCCATACCGCCGCGATAAACGCTCCAGATTGCCGTAAGGCTCCCTTTTCAGCACAGTCGAGTCCTGCGACGATAAGGGGTAGCAGGGACACCCGAGCGTTTAGCTCTATGTCCCTACTTTAATGTTTTACTACTTTATAAAGGCGACGCGGTACAGACGTAAAACAGACATGAATTCAATCAATATCATGAGTCAGTTTCAATGTTCCGGCAATGGCCTCTACACCCTCCCGAACTTTCCGGTCTAGTGAACGATCGGTGAACCGACTCCATTTAGATACTGCCGCCCACCGTTCATGACTCTCTATAAATCGATAATGCATAATCTCTCTTATCTCGTCATCCAGTATGCATTGAATGGCTGTTTCGATTGCCTCTGTCTTGCGGGTGTATTTAGCTAATACCTTCTGTTCAATGTCGTTTAAAGCGGGCTTCTTACTCAGTACAGAGATTGTACGGCGCATCTCGGGATATTTCTTTAGTTGCTGCCGCACATATTTGATTTCATCCGCCGTAGCGCTCGGGAATAGTTCCATTTGCTCCACCGTCCCCATAGGGTCACCCCTTTTTAAATGTACTCAAATAGATCCGCCTGCCCTTCCTTCTCAACCTCCGATGCGTCACAGATTAAACCTTGTTCTACCCATTCAGACGGTGCTTCATGTTTGTAATCCGGCCAAATCGGATCGCCCGCCCTTGAGTATTTAGGATTCTTCTCTTGTGCTTTAGCAGTCCAGACCCAATAGGATTGAGCTTTTACTTTCACGCCATTCGACCTCCAAACACTGCCTTCACCAGCCACTTGAATTGCTTGCGCTTTATCCTCCGATTTTTGGTCTGCAGGTATATCCTCGCCTTTGATTTCAATGTCTCGTATTCTAAGCAGTAATGAACGAAATCCATAATGATTTTTTTTATGAAGGCTTTAATACGGGTTATCAGCTCATACACAACCTTTTTGATTCTTTGCCAGAAGGCCATGATTTCTGCTTTTGTTTCTTCGGTCATTGCTCCCTCTCCTTCGGATAAAGGACATCCAATATATTTCGTGCAATGACGAAAATCTCGTTATTACTCCACATTGCGTGCTCCTTTATATCCTCTAACCTTTCTTTTAGCTTCTGCTCGCGATCTTTCACTTCTTCCAGTTCCCGGGCCTGATTGTGAAAACGCTGCTTGTCTGCATAATAGTCACAGTTGATACGGGCTATTTCTTCTTTGGCCGCAGCGGCTTGAAGTTGCCAATATCGATATGCTGAGCCCGGTTGAACCAATACCAACGAATCGATGTCATTCTGCCATCCGCTAACCCCGACAAGCTGATAACGGTTATGAACGTCCTGAATGCTTGATATCTCATGTATAGAACCGTCTCGCAATATTACCGAGTCGCCTTTTTTTATTTTCTGCTTGTCTTTACTCATTCCCAATCACTCCCCCTAATCCTCGAAATAATGGCCGTATCCGTGATTTGGGTAATAACCGGCTGCCTGTTGCACACCGTTTACCACATCCACAATCAAATCCGCCAGAACGTTCATTTGTTTGTCCGGAAGGGATTCAATAAGGCGTTTCTCCTTCGCTCTAAGCTGCCTTCCTGCAGCGGATGATAATAATGTCATTACCGGTTCTAAACGTTCCTCTTTCAGGCGCTGGGTTTCGGCTAATTGCAATTCGGCGTTCTCTCTCCGGCGATACTCTTCCCAATCTTGATCGTCATAATAAAAATATGGACCGTGACGTTCCGTATAGATATTGATCCAGTGCTGCAGCTCTTCCTCATTTGCGTGAAACCGTTGATTGCAGATGCCATTCACTCGCATGCCGTTCGTTTTGACGCCGCGACCGTCTCGGGTCCGGGGCATGACATGGTGCGTTTCCGTATCCGGCCGGCCGCAGCCGCACTGGCAGCGCCCACCCGCTTCCTTGATCAGCTCTTTCACCACACTTGCCGGGAACTCCGCCCGATCCGCCCGGGATGGACGCCCTTTATGATGCGATAGGATGTTTTGCCGCCATGGGGCGATTTCTTTCTTCTTTTTTGCGAATGCCATATGTCTCACACTCCATTATCTTGAATGGTAGAGGTATTCTGATTCGCTGCTCTTACTTCATCGAAAATGGATTGGAGGTCCGAGCGGACCCGCGGTGTGTACCTCCGGCCCGCCTGTGTCTTTATGATCCCTTGGATCGTACGACGCCCCTTGTTAACCTCGTTTACAAGTTCCTTCTTTTGGGTCACCAGTTCATAGAGCGGTTGAAGCCTTTCGTTTTCATCCTTTGCCTTTCGTCTCCGCCTGCGATTCTCTTGTAACTGACTGACCAACTCTAAATGCCCTATTTGATCAGCGTCAAAGAATTCTAGGGCGTGGTTCAAATCGAGATATTCGCTATCACAGTAAGAGATTTCTTCAATGTTCTGTTCGTAATTTTCCTTAACGGATTTAAAAATATCGTGGAGCTGCTGGACTGCTTCTTTAGCCGATATTTCCAAGGCTAGCACCCCTTTCTTCGCTTCGTTTCAGCTCTTCACATAGCTCATCATACAGTTTCATGTAACTCTGATAATTCGGATGATTCTTACCCATGGAATCCAGCATTTGAGCGCCTTTATATATTCGTTTCCTTAGTCGTTCTTGGTAATGTTCGACCAGCTCCCTAAAGAGCCGGTCAAAATGATCATAAATTCCTTGTTTAGTTTGGGCGGTGCATTTTACATTCTTTAACCTCTGATATGTCAAATCGTCAAGTTGGCCATCTTTATTAGCGCCTTCCAGTTGTCTAAGAAAGATTTTGTGATACCTAATTATGAGACGCACATTTTCTTCCGAGTCCTCACTATGGGAAAAAGAAGTTTCCATGCTATCACCTCATTCAATAATGAATCCGATGCAGATCGCAAAAGCGGCTAAAATTTTTAAGATAGATCATTTCGGCATATCCTGTTCCGGTGTTACGTCCCTTAGCAACGATGATTTCAACGATGTTCTTTTTCTCCGTTTCGGCATTGTAATAATCATCTCTGTATAGGAAATCAATTTCGTCGGCATCCTGTTCGATGGAACCAGATTCCCGCAAGTCGGACATCATCGGTCGCTTGTCTTGTCTCTGCTCCACTCCGCGGCTGAGCTGAGATAAGCACTCAATAGGGCAATCATTATCCCGCGCAATCTGCTTCAATGTTTTGCTGATGTATGAAACCTCTTGCTCCCGGCTCTGAAATTTTTTCCCGGAATTGATCAGCTGTAGATAATCAATCTGAACATGTAAATCTTGATGGACTTTCTTTAATTGCTTGACCTTGGATGCAATCTCCTGAATCGTGATCCCTGCTGTGTCGTCAATGTAAATCGGCATCTCATCCAGAATGGTGCGGGCTTGTGTATATTTAGGCCATTCATCTGGTCCAAGATCCCCTGTACGTAAAAGGGTGCTGTCCAGGTTCCCGATGTTGGCTATGATTCTTTCACCAAGTTTCCTCGCTGGCATCTCTAGGCTGAAAATAGCAGTGGCAAATCCAGCGTTTGCAGCAGCTACGGACCCATTTAACATGAATGCCGTCTTCCCCATGCTGGGCCGAGCCGCCACGATGATCAAATCTCCTTTTTGTCGGCCTCCTGTGAGCTTGTTTAAGTCCGCTCCGCATGTTGGTACACCAGTTATACCTTGGGACTGACTACGGACCTCTAATTCGTCCTCGTGGTCCCTCATAACATCGCGTATACGTGTTAGCTTCTTATC
>NZ_JARXYU010000018.1:0-118682 GCF_029893715.1 Paenibacillus sp. LBL
AAGGTGGAACGCCGTGTGCGGTGAAAATTGCATGCACGGTGTGGAGGAGGGGAAAAGGTGGAGATAATATCAAACCCTTACCTATTCCAATAATTCGATTTGAAGACCAAGGGCAATATGTTTGGCACCCAAGATGGCATTTCGATCACACCGAGTTTTTATTATGTAAATAAAGATGGCAGCGGACGCCAGGAGGTTGACTTGTATTATCACAGCGGGAACCGGAAGTTCATTCGCATCGGTTCGCCGCAGGATACGGAGAAGCGGTACGTTGTTTTGAATGAAAGGCTGCGCCATGTTCCGCAAGACGAACTGCAGGATACCGCCGCTTATCTGTATAACCATGGCGGTGCCCCGGCGGGGATGAGTGCAGCGACCTATGCGAAGCAGTATATGGAGAAAATTAGCAAGAGCAAAACCTGGGTGGGAAGGCTGGATTGGATGCTGCTTCCTTCCGGCATACGAACACTGATCGGGCCCAAGGCAGGTTTACCTGCCTCCGTTGACACCGAGCGTGCCAACGCTGCCATTCAGCGCTGGTACGGTGAATACAGTCTGCCTGCCGACGTATATGTCGTGAAGAAGGGAACCGATTTGGCGGCGTACGGACGGGCGAATCGTCTGGATGAGAAATCGGCGATATTCCTGAAAAAAGGGTATATTGTGGTGAATTTCAACCTGGAGACGATCCGAAACGGCAATACGGCCAAGCCGCATTTGCAATACATTCATGGCCCACTCATGAATCAGTGGCAGCTCGAAGGGTATAGCAATACACATACGGATCCCTACGGGAAGAGATTCAACCTGACAGACGGGGATGTTGTATTCTATCATGCGGATCAGTCCAGTAAAGGAGATTTCAAATCTCAGGTTCCTCACTGATCCAACCCACACTTCAATAACATCTAAAAACCAGCCATTGCCCGATTTCTCTGGGCAGCGGCTGGTTTTTTATGCTGTTCCACTGATGAAAATTCATTCCCTTCACAGGTTACCGCTGCATTGAGGTGAACGACCTGTGAAGCATGGCTGTATGCTCTCTTCCAATTTGCAGGATTTCCCCCTCCTATAGGAAGCGAATGGACCATAACAGGCATCGCATTCAGTCCCTTTTTCAATACGGGGGCCATCCCGCATTGTCATACAGATAGCGGACAAAAGCCATCGGATTGCGGTATGAGTTTTTCCACGCCTCTCCCATACCTGCCTCCAGGAAGCCATACCGTTGATCGCAGCCGTTGCATTCAATGAAATAGAGTCTTTCATCTTCCGTGATGCCAATGTCCAGTCCAAAATCGGCTGCATACGGAATAAACAAGGACAGGATGCGGGCGATATGCAGAGAAAATTCGGAGATACGCTCAAGGGTAGCTCCTACAGGTGCATGAGGCATACAGCGGGTCAGTATATCAGGCACCTGATAGGCAGAGCCTCCTTGAGCAATGTTGGAGACAAAGGTTTGGGGCGGTGAGGTTTTGGCGAACATGCCAGCAATCTCCCAGCCGCCGCTGCCTCCCCGCTGCACAGTGACCCTGATGTCAAAAGGACGCCCCCTGTATTCTGCCAGGGGGATTCGCTGCTGCGCTAGAAAGGGCGCGCGCCTGATCCTCTGGTATATCAGAGGATGAAGTCTCCCTTCAGCCAACGCTACCGTTCTCCAGCCTCTTGCAGAAGGCAAGGAACGGGAATAGGTCAGATGGGTGCGTCCAGGGCTCCTTTTTAACCGCATAATCCCAACTCCGACACTTCCGCTGCACGGCTTTAAGACGAGGTCACCGTGCTGACTCAGCATGGACCGAATCGAGAGAGGAGTAGCTTTTACCGTATGGGGTAAGGCGTGGGCCAATTCAGGGTCCTGCTCCAGCATATGGTGAATCTTGTCTTTACCATAGCGGGTGCGCCCGTTAAACACATAGATTCCTTGTTGAATCAGGTGATCGATCAGCTTGAGTTCACGTCTGTTGTATATGGCTCGCATATGGATCGCACGGGGAATGGGAATATGCACTTTGGTGTATCCGGATGAAATCGGGATGTATCCTGTCACCTTTCCGGTATCCCGTGAAATATGATGAATGGTAAAAAAACAAGGAACCAGCCCGTACATGGCAGCGGCTTCTTCATAGTTAGCCAGTGATTCAGTGCCGATTCTCCCGCTGGAAATTCTGCGATACGTGTTGTTGTTGAGCAGAATGCCGACAAATTCCGGATGCATGGTCATCCTCCTTGTTACCATAGATCATGTAGTCTTTGTACCACATCGTATGCATAAGGAAGATTGTCCCGGATGGACGGGTGTCGCCCGTGGTTGGCCTATTCTTTATTATTAATATTAGTCACCAACAGCCCCTTATCCGGTATATGTTAAGGTATTAGGCCATACAAATGACGGGAGTGCGCCTTTTTGGAGACAGCATGCAAACACGACGGCTATAGAGCCAGGGTCTCCTTTGAAATCAATCAGTAGAGGTTTTTTCATATAGCTAAGTTGTGAGAAGGGTGTGGAGTTATGAGTTTGCGGAAGGTGGCGGTTGTGACGCCGGGGTCGTTTGTTATTCCATCGGGGAGGAGCAGCTCCGTGGAGCGTGTGGTGGAGCAGACCATTCCCTTGGCACAGGAAGCCATGGATGTGCGCATATTCGGAGTGTTGGGAAAAGGGCTTCCGTCCAAGGACGCGATCAACGGTGTACCGTGTTATCGACTTCCATCTGGAGCGAACTACTATCCTTCCTTGCTGCGCAGGCTTCAAAAATGGAGACCGGATATTACCGAAGTGCACAATCGGCCGCTGCTAGCCCAGCGCTTGAAGATGCATCTTCCTGATGTGAAGACGGTACTCAATCTCCATTCCAATACCTTCGTCACGCCTCCGTACATGAGTGAACAGCGGTTTGGGAACATTGCACGCTGGATGGACGGGATTGTAGTCAACAGCCGTTTTCTACTGGAGGATATTACGACCAGGCATCCGTGGCTGTCGGATAAAATCACGATTAATCACCTCGGGGTTAGCCTTGAGCATTTTACCCCGCCCTTCAGCCCGGCTGCCAAGGCATTGAAGGAAGCAAGGCTTACTCAGCACGGATGGAGCGGGCGGCGCATTCTCCTGTTTGCCGGACGGCTCATACCCGATAAAGGCGTCCACCACTTAATTGAAACACTGCCACAGATCATTGACAAGCATCCGGACGTGCTGCTGCTCATTATCGGGAGCGCAGCCTACGGCTCGGACCGGGAAACCGCTTATGTAAGGGAATTAAAAAGGGCTGCCAGGCCGTATCAGCAGTGGGTGTGCTTCCGCCCCTTTGTGCCTTATCCGGCTATAGCCGACTGGTACACGCTGGCGGATATCGTGGCTGTTCCATCTGCGCCCAGAGAGGCCTTTGGACTGGTCAACGTTGAGGCAATGGCGGCAGGCGTACCGGTTATCGCATCAAGCGCAGGAGGCATTCCGGAAATTGTAGAGAATGGGGTGACGGGTTACTTGGTTCAAAGCGATGATTTTCCTACCGGGCTTGCAGAGCGGATCAACAATCTGCTTCAGGACGAAAATCTTCGCAGACAGATCGGAATGGCTGGCCGTGAAACAGTGCGGCAGCGGTTCAGATGGAACCACACAGCAGAGCGCTGGGTCCATCTGATGCAGACCATCTGATGGAAACCGAGGGGACTGTGGCAGGAGCCCCCCTTGCCGAATAGGATGAAGTAACGATTAGAAGCAGAGGAGAGAGCCGACAGTGAACAAAGCCAGAAGGATCACCAGGGGAAGAGGGAAGAGATCGTACCGGCGATATCCTGGCCGTCTCAAAACATCCACGTTCAGAACGAGCGAGGATCATGGTGGAAGCGAATATGCCCTGGCCGATGATACGATCGGCGCCGCTCATCTTCGGCATCGCAGCGTAAGGAGTGAGGCGATTGAAGACTATTCCGTGTACAGCATTCATCTGTCCCCTGAATCGATTACTTCTTCTAAAATTGCAATCCATTCGGTGGATGTGGATCATTTGAACTTTAATCCGGTGCAAGGGACAACTGACAGGCCGTTAATGCAGCAGTTCGGCAATATACCGTTCGTGTTTCCGGAAGACGTGGACGACATCGATGTTGCCGTATCGCTTCAGTCTCCCTATGCCGACGCAAACTATGCGATGGTGGTATCGTGCAGCGATCCGGCATTTCAGGCGGGGGTTAGGTCACGGAACGAACTTCAGGCGGTAGTTGGCATTACAAGAAACGAAGGCAGTCAGCTAGCTGCCGGGTGGGTGTCGTGGATAGCGGTAGGCGGACATTAGGAGTGAAAAAAAGGGCGGGGAGGAAACTCCCCGCCCTTTTTGTGTGTACAGGTAGCAGATGGGGGATGAGCATGGCGCATAACCGTACATATGCCGTTACGGTGAGTGAGAGCAAACATACAATAGCATAGATTGCCAAGGAGCAAGTGACGTTACATGGGAGGAGGAGTACGAATATGCGTAATGTGCAGCGGTTAAGACCACGAAGATCGGTTGCACGGCGAGCCTCCAGAAGAGGAGTGCAGCCGACAGATCCGGCTAACCGTATAACCTACCGTCCTTCGGAACCACAGATCCCAAGAGATAATCATCCGAATCCGTTGGTATCCGTCATTATTCCGGCTATGAATGAAGCAGGCAAAATCGGTGCGGTGATAGCAGAGGCCCGGGCGGTTCACCCCGAAACGGAGGTTATTGTGGTTGCGAATGGATGCAAGGATCAAACGGCATCGGTCGCAGAGCGAATGGGAGCTAAGGTATTATCTTTTGCGGAGCCGCTCGGTAACGATGTTGGACGAAGTGTAGGCGCACAAGCAGCTAAAGGACGAATTCTTCTTTTTACAGACAGCGATATGGTTATTCCTTCTGGTGAATTAAGGCCATTCGTACAGGCGGTGCTGTCTGGTGTGGATGTGGCCCTGAACGATTACACCGGCCCTGTCGATCGGTCGCCGGTTCACCGGGTTATTCTTGCGAAATATACATTAAATACGATTCTGGGCAGGTCTGATTTGCGGGGAGCGTCCATGACAGCCGTGCCGCATGCATTAAGCCGCCGGGCGCTCGATGTCATGGGTGCAAGGGAACTGTCGATTCCTCCCAAAGCGCAGGCAGCTGCAATGAGCCGGGGGCTGCGGGTGGAGGCGGTTTATCGCGTTGAGGTCGGACGCTTGAACCCGGGACGGACAACTGGCGGGGATCCGCTCGAAATGCTGGTGCTGGGCGATCATCTGGAAGCACTGGAAGCCGTGATTGCGGAGCGGGGCGTCCGCGGCGGATATCACGATGGTGGACGAAGACGGAGCTTGGTGAGGTGAGCACGTGCAGAAGGTAATTTATAAAAAATCATTCCGATCAGGCCGTTACAGCCAAAGGCGTTCAAGAAAAGCAAAGAGCTCCCCCCGAGCCTCCACAGCCTTCCGATCCTCGCTGAGCAGTCGGTGGCAACGGCTGGCATGGAGTGCGGGAGGCATGGCTGGCAAAAGGAACAGGACTGTTTCCAGCAGTGCGGCCTCGGCTGCCTTTGGACAGTGGTTGTATTCCAGTGGAATTCCCCGGCACCAATTCTACCATGTAATGCCGAGTGCAGCTGAAGCTTTCCGGCGCGGGTACGCCAGAAGCTCCAGGGAGCCTGTCCCCGCGCCACTGCTGCCGCCTCTGAACGGGCGCGTTTCCGTTATCGTGTCTGCCTGCAATGAGGCAAGCTCGATCCCGATGGTGCTGCGGGAGCTGAAGCGACTTCCATTCCATGAGATCATTGTGGTCGAGAATGGAAGTCAGGACCACACGTACGTTGCAGCACGTTCATTTGAAGGGGTCATTGTTGCGCATATTCCGGATCGTCTGGGGCATGACGTGGCCCGTGCCATGGGGGCCAAGATGAGCACTGGCGACATCATCCTGTTCATGGACGGGGATATGCCGGTATCTGCCGAGAAACTGAGCTCGTATCTGGTGGCGGCAGATCGGGGAGTGGATGTAGCTTTAAACGATATTATGCCGCTTCTGCCGGCTTTTGAACGACAAGATGAGGTTACCCGCTGTAAAACCTTTCTCAATCGAATGATGGGGCGCGATGATCTCGAGGCTAATTCTCTAACGGCTGTGCCGCACGCCATGACAAGGCATGCCATGGAGCGCATTGGGTATGGGAACCTTGCGGTTCCGCCCATGGCCCAGTCCCTGGCTATAAGACAGGGACTTCGGATTGAAGCGGTGCAGACGGTGGATGTTCTCAGTATGAACCGGAGAAGAAAAACGAACCGGGGCAAGGACAATCCGGTGGCAAGGCTGATCATTGGCGATCATGTCGAAGCACTTGGAGAAACGATGAAAGACCTTGGCGCACGTCTTCAATGGGGACAGGTGTCACGAACGGAACTAGCCTTACGGAGGAACAGCCTATGAGCGGACTTACAAGCATTATTATCCCCACGTTTAATGGACTGCATCTGCTGCGAACTTGCGTGGATCATATTCGTGCTTATACTGAGGTACCCTACGAGATTATCGTGGTAGATAACGGATCCCGGGACGGCACCGGCGAATATTGTCTTCGTGAGAAGCTGCTGCTGATTTCCCTGCCGGATAACACCGGATTTCCCGTTGCGTGCAACCGCGGTCTTCGGATGGCTTCGGGTGACCAATTACTGCTGCTGAACAACGATGTCTTTGTCTCGCCTCGCTGGCTGACGTTATTGCTGGAGGCGCTGTACAGCCGGGAGGAGATCGGGATCGTTGGACCTGTAACGAATTACGCAAGCGGAATTCAGCAGGTGAAGGCAGGGTATACGGACATCACGGGTTACATCCATGAAGCGGAGCGCTGGAATGTGACGAATCCGGGGCGCTGGCAGGAAGTGAACCGCATTGTCGGACTATGTTATCTGTTTAAGCGCACGGTCATGAACCGGGTTGGACTGCTGGATGAAATGTTCTCGCCCGGTCATTACGAGGATGATGATTACTGTTATCGTGCCCGTCTTGGCGGGTTCAAGCTATTGGTCGCAGGCAACGTTCTGGTACATCATGAGGGCAGCGCGAGCTTCCGGAATCGGTTTCCGGGCGGGTTCCAGGACCTGATTGAACGAAACCGGAAACGGTTTGTGGAAAAATGGAACGTGGACCCATTACAATTCATCGAGGAGAGAGGTGACGCATCATGAAGGGCGTATTATTGGCGGGAGGAAACGGCACCCGGCTCCTTCCGCTAACGAAATATATGAATAAGCACCTGCTTCCGGTAGGAAAGTATCCGATGATTGCATATGGAATACACAAGCTCCAGCAGGCTGGCATTGATGACATTTTGTTAATTACCGGCTCCAAATCGGTTGGTCTGTATGCGGAGTATTTGGAGAACGGACGGAATTTCGGTGTCAATCTAACCTACAGGGTGCAGGAACAAGCGGGGGGTATCGCGGAAGCGCTGGAGCTTGCCAAGGGATTCATCCCGCCAGACGAGAAATTTGTTGTTCTCCTGGGGGATAACTTGTTTCAGGATGATTTAAAGCCCTTCATCCAGTGTTATACACAGCAGCCGCCTGGTACTGCAATGGTGCTGCTCAGCCCTACGGATAATCCTCATCGGTACGGCGTGCCTGTTTTTGCGGAGGATGGCAGTGGGAAACTGCTCTTCATTGAGGAGAAACCCGTAAATCCCCGGAGCCGTCATGCGGTGACCGGAATATATATGTATGACCATAGTGTGTTTGAAATCATCAGCCGAATCAGTCCGTCGGACCGAGGGGAATTGGAGATTACCGATGTCAATAATCTGTACGCAGCTGCTGGGACACTGGTGTATGACATTATGCAGCAATGGTGGTGTGATGCCGGTACTTTTGAATCGCTGCAGGAGGCGGCTGTACACATGAAGGATGCATTGCCATGAAAAGACGACGTGCAGCGAGAGCCACGCTCAATACCACAGAGAAACGGGAAGGGGGATCCGGGGAGAGTTACCGAGCCGGTTACCAGGCAGGCTATGCACTGGGACTGAGGCTTGGACAGGAGGATCGAGGCAGTGTATTTGATGGAACGAGCATTATAATTCCTGCCCATCCGCATCATGATTCAGCCGTTCAAGTCATTCAGCATGTGGAGACCATGACCCCCCACCTGTATGAAGTGCTTGTTGCAGATGCTGGGGCCACACCGGCCACGAGACGGTATATTCTTGGACGGAGCGGAGCCATACGGCATATTAAGGGGAAGAGCGGCGACAATCTTGCTGTTGTCATAAACAGGGCCATCTCCACATCGCTTGGTGAATATATCGCCGTATTGGCTTATGATGCTCCGAATCTGGACAACTGGCTGGGGGTACTGATAAGGGAGCTTGAGCGCGAGCCTGCTATCCGAATGGTCTATGCCAGTTCCGGGGGCTTAACGACGACACAAGAGGCGGCACAGCAAGTCCCGCTTTCCGGACAGAAATTAAGCTGCTTGCTGTTCAGGCGTAAACTTCCGGAAGAGATCGGATTGTGGATGGAGGATATCGGTTCTGCAGAGGATAGCATGCTCAAATGGCTGGAACGGATACCGGTGGAGCAGAGGTCCAGAATTGAGGCATCCACCGTATTTGCAGGAGGAAAGTTATAGCGGGTGTTTTGCACGGAGAATCCGTTCTCCGCATATGCTGAACAGATAGAAGAGTGAAGGGGAGTACCGACGTGGAAAGCAAAATTGATGATATGATTGCGCATCTTTCACATTCTCAGCAGCAGCTGGCCCGGATATTGGAAGCTCAGCGCCATGCTGCTGTTCGCATGGCTCAAATTATACATTCTCTTCCTGATTATGAACTTCAGCTTGCTGAAGGATCAAGATCATCTGGAGGGCATACGGTACAAGTTAATCGCAGTATCGTGTCTTATCTGAATGCGATGGCGGACCTGCAGCAAACGGCGGCGGACAGCCTGGAGATTGTATTAAAGGAACTGAGAGAGCAGGATGAAGAATAACCCGGTATCGTTACCGGATGACAGAGGCGGGAGTGCAGTTGAGCAAAGAAGAGTCTTTGATGCGTATGCTGGAAGCGGCCGTCGCCATTCAGCGCGAGACCTCTCTGATCCTGGAGGGCAAGGCCGTCGAAGCGGAGAAGGTTCGTCAATGGGTGTTGTCCCAAGAGCCCTCAATGGGCGGATTGAAGGATTCGCTGGTCATTCATGAGCAGATTGTGGAGCAGATCGAGGGACTGACGCGTATCGGATCAGGTCTATGCCGAAATCTGCGAGTGGCTTTAGGTACCGAGGATCAGGCTGCCAGCGGAGGTTTTGACGAGTTTGATTTTGGAGAATCGGACTGATGATTACACGTACCCACCGGGAACATACAGCAAGAGTGGCCATGATCTCATCCATTGCCAGAAGTCAGGAGGCGCTGGCAGACATACTTCAGAACATTGCAGAGGTTTCTGCTCATTCTGATGTGACCGCGCGAAAGCTTGCAGAGAATATTCGATTATTGACCGGCTACCAGTCGGTCATGACTGAAATGCTGACAGGAATTCCCTTGAACCGGACCCAATGGGGATCTCCTTCATCCCCATGGCTTGCGGTTGGACGCATAGCCAACTCTAGTACAGCAGCACAGGAAGAATCAAAGGACTCAGGAGGTTAAAGGATGAAAGTGAAATCAACGGTTTTACGAACGCGAAGACGTACACGTCCTATCGGCAGCAGAAAAATATCCTCAGCTGTAAGACGTTTGAAGGTCGTAAAGGGCGTGAGACGGCGTCGTGGCGTCAGCTCCAGCTTACGTAAACGTCGCGGAATCCGGGGGCGCTACCGTTTAAGAAGAAGCGGACGCGTGTTCTTTCCGGCCTCTTCCCAAGCGTATAATCAGGGCTACAATCAGGCCTATGATGAAGGGTTTAAATCGGGTTTTGCACAAGGATACGAAGACGGTCAAATCCCACCTGCGCCGGTATGACGGCAGGCAGGGCGGCTCTCACGGAAGGCTTGAATCCGTGGGAGACCGCTCTTTTTTATTTTTTGCCAATCCTGTCATGACCAGGCTAGACGTAAGGGCATCCGCCAAATTCCCCGTCTCAGGGACAGTCGTCCATGATGCATTCGTCCTCTTGGCATATAGTTATATGAACCTTTGTAAATCCCATAAGAGACAGGGTGGAAATGGTGAGTTTATCGAAGCGTACAGGTCAGAAGGAGGGCTACCGGGCAGGTTACAGTGAAGGTTACCGTTTGGGTGGGTGCCGTGCGCTGATCGATCGTATTCCAACCGAGCCCCCGCCATATTTCAATGTGAAGGTCATGTATGTCCCCCAAGGCTTTGAATCCATTGATGAAGGAGTATCCAGCGGACTTGGCAAAATCGTCAGGGAATGCATCGTCGTACGTCCGGAACAGGTGCTGGAAGCAGCCTTGCAGCAGAGACCGGATATCATTCTGGTCATGAACGGTCTGCATGTTTTTCCGGATGATTTTCAGCATTCGATGACTCAGCTCCGCGAAGCAGGCTTCCGAACGGCCATCTGGTTTGTGGATGATCCGTATTTCACAGAGGAAACACCGGGGCTGGCACAACACTTTGATGTTGTGTTCACGCATGAGCTGAGCTGTGTTCCATTATATCAAAGTGTCGGGGTGAGGGAGGTTTATTATCTTCCTTTGGGGGTTCATCCGGAGCTGTTTACCCCGTTGATGGCAGGGCCGGCTTATCGTTCGGACATTTGCTTCATCGGGAATGCGTTCCGAAACCGTGCGGCCTTGTTTGATGAATTGGCACCGTTCTTGAAGGGAAAGCAGGTTCGCATCATCGGAGGCTACTGGGAGCGGCTTGCCCGCTATAAAGAGCTCTCCCCCTTCATACACAGCGGTTTCATACCGCCTGCGGAAACCGTGAAATTCTACAACGGCGCCAAAATTGTAATCAACCTGCACAGGCCAACCCAGAGCGGTGATGACAACCGCAACAGCCTGAATTTACCGGGCCGTTCGATCAATCCGCGGACATTTGAGATCAATGCTTGCGGAACACTGCAAATTACGGATATCCGGGAGGATCTGAGCCATTATTACACGCCTGGGATCGACATCGAGACCTTTGGTTCTGTCCAAGAATTGAAACATAAGATTTCCTATTATCTTTCTCAGGAGGATCAGCGTAGAAGTATAGCGCAGCGAGCGCTGCAGACGACCATGACGAGACATACGTATGTTCACCGACTGCCTGAACTTCTGACATTGATCGAGGCCCAACGTTTGAATTAGCAAGTTGTCCGAGCAAATATCAGGGAGGAGCGAAGCGGATGCCTAAAAGTTTAGCTGCCGGACCCCGTCGGTCCGCCGTATCCGATGCATATGGACGAGGCAGGAATGCAGGTATGCACGCCGGATATGATGAGGGGTATTTTCGAGGGAAATCACAGGGTATCGTTAACCGGGTTGTCTATACGCCGCCTGTGAGGGATATCCATGTGTTGTTTGTCAGCTCGGGAAAAGGATTTCCTTACTCGCCGATTGACGAGGCGATTATTGGTACACTGCACGGCATGGTACGCCAGGTTTCATTGACGGATGCCAAGCAGGACGTAGCTGCAGAAGCAAGCCGTACGCGGCCGGATCTTGTACTGGTGCTTGACGGCATGTATTTGCCTGTGGAACAGATGGATGCGGTTCGGGCCATGGATATTCGGACGGCCGTCTGGATGACGGACGATCCGTATTATACGGATATGACCGTAGACTGGATCCACCACTACGATTATGTATTTACACTGGAACTGAACTGCGTGGCCCATTATCAGAACTTAGGCTGCTCCCAGGTTCACTATTTGCCGTTTGCCGCGTTTCCCGTACACTATCGTCCGATTGCCATGCCGGGAGCAGCTAAGCGGGATATCGGTTTTGTTGGTACAGCGTATCCGAAGCGAATTCAGTTTTTTGAGCCCATTATGGACCAATTGATGGCACACCGGACCTTTATTAACGGTAACTGGTGGGAGAAATTCCCGGGTTACGGCCGATTTAACAACCAGATTGAGATCAACAAGTGGATGGGTCCGGCGGAGACTGCGGACGTATATAACAGCGCCAAGATTGTCATCAATTTGCACCGTGCGGTGGATGACGATGAAATCAATCAGAACAGCGGACATATACCGGCGGCTTCCCCGAATCCGCGTACGTTTGAGATTAGTGCTTGCGGCACGCTTCAGCTCTGCGATGAGCGGTCAGATCTGGCGCGGTTCTATACACCAGGTGTGGAGATTGACACCTACCGGTCTCAGGCTGAGCTACTGGAGAAGGTAGAGTACTATCTTGCTAACGACCACCTGAGAAAAGAGATCGCACATCGTGCCCTGGAGAGAACCTATCAGGAGCATACCTATGCACACCGCCTGAATACGCTCTTCTCGGTTATCTTTCCTTGATCCTGGCTCAGAAATAGTTCAATGATGGGGGAACAAGCGTCGTTACGGTGTCTTTGTTTTTCTAATATATTGTACCAACTGGGTGAAAAGGAGGTGGATCGCATCCGGTACTGCCACAATCACGGTTACTGTAGATGCGGATAATACCGATGGCCTTTAAACCGAAAATGTTGATTTTTTCACACGTATCCAATCCATCCAGCATTACGGGAGCGGAGAAGCTGCTTCTGTTCTTCTGCGGACAGATGACTCCTTATTTTGATTGCGTTCTGGTTGCACCGAACGAAGGCCGGCTGACTATATTGGCGAGACAATCCGGGATTACGGTCAAAATCCACAGAATTCCATTGTTTCACAGCGTGTATACACCGGGTTCCAATCTTTTGGCCGAAGCCAATAAGCTGATGGCAACATCGGTTTTCCGTGGATTGATGAAATGGATTGCAGGTGAGGCCCCGCAGGTAATTCTGACAAATACGTGTGTGCACTTTATGCCGGCAGCAGCGGGCAAGAGACTTGGAATTCCCGTAGTATGGCAATTGACCGAAAAAATTACGGAAAACGGGAACGCCCATTTGGCCACTTCGTTAATCCATCAGTACAGCAACTGGCTGGTCAGCATTTCCGAATCCGTAGCCGAGAGTTTCCCGGTGGAAGTCAGGCAGTCCAAAATGACGGTACTCCCTCCATCCTGGATTGAGTCTGATATTCAGCCAGCCGCATGGGCGACAACGAGAGCTTCCTTTCGCGGCAGTCTCGGCATCACTGCAAATCAACCGTTAATTGGTATGATTTCTTCATTTCTGATCGAGAGCAAAGGGGTGCATCACTTCATAGACATGGCGCTCTCGCTCAAGGATGCTTACCCCGACGCAGCCTTTCTCATCGTTGGGAGTGCGCTGAATCCGGATTATGACATATTGTGCCGCGATCGCATTGCTTC
This sequence comes from Paenibacillus sp. LBL, assembly GCF_029893715.1. NCBI lineage: Bacteria > Bacillati > Bacillota > Bacilli > Caryophanales > Paenibacillaceae > Paenibacillus > Paenibacillus sp. LBL. The sequence continues at coordinate 13,361 of NZ_JARXYU010000018.1, forward strand.
GGCGGGAGCTCAGCATCGTTTCATATTTGCCGGATCTCAAGACGATATCACTCAAGTATATTGTGCCCTTGATGTCGTGGTGGTACCGAGTCTGATACCGGAGGGATTCGGATTAACGGCTCTGGAGGGGCTGCTGCACGGGAAGCCGGTTGTAGCCTACGCATCAGGAGGACTTCAGGAGGTCCTGACGGCTGCCGGATGCCCGCATCTGCTCGCGATTCCCGGGAGCCCGGCCTCACTGGCAGAGAAGGTGAGGTTCATCCTGGATCAGCAGGATCGGGGCGAGGCTCTGGGTATGCAGAACCGCCTTCAGATCCAGGCTGTATTTGGTCCAGAGGTGTACGGAATGCGATTGAACGGCATGGTTTCACGCTGGATGAATGAATATCCTGCATGGTTTCAAATGACGGCAAGACAGGTGAAGCGCCGGGTTGTTCCGGCGAGACGACGTAAGCAGAATAGCCGCAGGAAGAAACGAAGTGCTGCTGTTGCGCGTCGGTTATTCGTTCGTAGACGAACCAAGAGACCGGAAGGCAGGGCGACCAGGCGACGGGCATCAAGGCTTAGACTACGCAGAACGTCCGCAAGGCGACGAAAGGCATGAGACGAGGTCAACAGCAGAGCGGTGAACGGTCTAGGCTTACTTCAAAAAGTCCGCTTCCGTTCTGCTGTCTCACGAAAGCGAGAAGAATGGTCGTGCTACGGAGTTATCGCCTTCGGATCTGTGATTAAGTTGGCAAGGGAGAATCCGATATGAAAGTCATGACGATCTTGGGTACGAGGCCCGAAATTATCCGATTAAGCTTGATCATTCCTCTTCTAGACCAGTATGCAACGCGGCATGTGCTTGTGCATACGGGACAAAATTTCACCAATACCTTAAGCGGGGTCTTCTTCTCGGAGATGGGGCTCCGCAGTCCGGACTATGTGCTTCAGGACCGCCAGGCCACGCTGGGAGGCCAGTTGTCCGTTATGTTCAGCCGAATGGAGGAAATATTGGAACAGGAGCAGCCGGACACGGTTCTGCTGCTGGGTGATACAAACAGTGCGTTATGTGCTGTGCTGGCAGAGCGTCTGGGATACCCGGTGGTGCATATGGAAGCCGGCAACCGCTGCTTTGATCTGGATGTGCCTGAAGAGAAGAACCGCAAAGTCATAGATGCGGTGTCCTCCATCAATATGCCCTATACAAACTACAGCAAGAATCATCTGCTTCGAGAGGGAGTGCCCAGTCAACGCATTGTCCTGACAGGGAACCCGATCTATGAAGTGATGAAGCATTACGAAGGTCAGGTCAATCAGAGCCGGATTATGGAGAAGCTGTCGCTCTCCCCCCAGCAATATTTTCTGATTACGATACACCGTTCAGAGAATGTGGATCGACCTGAGAATTTAACGGAAATATTAAATGGGTTAAATGCGGTCGCTGAAACGTTCGGAAAGCGACTCATATGCAGTTTGCATCCCCGGACGGCCTCGCGTCTTGAAGGAGCCAAGGATGTTCAACTTCATCCGCTTATTGAATTTCATGAGCCATTCGGCTTTTTTGATTTTGTACGACTCGAGAAAGAGGCACTCTGCGCGATCACGGACAGCGGTACGGTACAGGAGGAGTGCTGCATCATGCACGTTCCTACGGTAACGGTTCGCCGGACGACGGAGCGGCCGGAAACTGTGGACTGCGGAAGCAACATCGTCTCCGGTTTGAATGCTGAGCGTATCCATGGAGCGGTCAAACTGATGACGCAGCTGGGCCGTGACTGGGTGTGCCCTGAGGGGTATTTAGCGGACAATGTGTCGCGTACCGTCGTAAAATATGTGCTTGGAGGGAAAGTGAATGTTCACTAATCAACGGATTTTGGTGACTGGCGGCACAGGCTCTTGGGGACATGAACTGATCACGCAGCTTCTGCCGCTAAATCCTAAGCAGGTCATCGTTTATTCCAGAAGCGAGGCTACGCAGGTGGCTATGGACCGTGAGTTTGAAGATCCAAGACTCACTTTCCGAATCGGAGATATTCGCGACAAGGAAGCTCTAACAGCAGCCTGTCAGGATGTGGATTATGTATTCCATCTGGCGGCACTGAAGCACGTTCCTGTGTGCGAAGAGCATCCCTATGAAGCTCTGAAAACCAATGTGGTCGGCACACAGCATGTTATTGAGGCTGCTATTGAAAATCAAGTGAAAAAAGTGATCTATATTTCAACGGATAAGGCAGCGAATCCATCCAACTTTTACGGCATGACCAAAGCGATTGGCGAGAAACTGATCGTGTATGCTAATCTGTTGAGTAAGCACACCAAATTTGTCTGTGTGCGGGGTGGAAATGTTCTTGGAACGAACGGAAGCGTCGTTCATGTATTCAAGAATCAGATCCGGCAGAAGGGTCAGATCAGCATCACGGACCATAACATGACCCGATTTTTCCTGACCTTGAAGGATGCGATATCCCTGCTGTTCAAGGCATCGATTGAAAGTGTAGGCGGCGAAATTTTTGTTATGATGATGCCGACCTGCCGCATTGTGGATTTGGCAGAAGTACTGATAGATGCTTCTGGCAGAAGCGACGTTACACTGGTTGAAACGGGTATTCGGCCGGGTGAGAAGATTCATGAAATTCTTATGAGTGATTTTGAAAGCTTGACTACGGTGGTTTATGATGATGAATACCTGGTCATATTGCCGACACTCGAAATTCCCGATCTGAAGGAGCGGTATCAGGGCTTATCCAAAGTATCCTTCAACAGCTTCAGCTCGGAGCATCATTTAATGACCAAGACCGAGATACGCGAAATCCTTCAACGCGGAGGATTCTTGCCATGAAGATGCTCATTCTCGGGGGCAACGGTATGGCGGGACATATGCTTGTTCAGTACTTTCAGTCGTTCGGCAAGCATCATGTCTTTTACACGACCCGGGACAGACATGATTCACAAGGCCTTGTGCTGGATGTAACCGATATGAGTGCCGTGGAGCATATAATCAAAGCGGTTCGGCCGCATATGATCATCAACGCTGTAGGTGTCTTGAATCAACGGGCAGATGATGACAAAATTAATGCATATCATATCAACGGATTTTTGCCTCATCGTCTGCGGTATTTAGCGGACGCCATATCGGCCCGACTTATTCATATCAGCACGGATTGCGTGTTTCTCGGAGACAAAGGGGGTTATCGGGAAGACGATCTTCCCGATGGCGTGACTTCCTATGCGTTAACGAAAGCACTGGGCGAAGTGCAGGACCCGGATCACCTAACGATTCGCACCTCCATTATAGGACCCGAAATCCGGCAGAGTGGAATCGGTTTGTTCAACTGGTTTATGAAGCAGCGAGGTCAAGTTTCCGGTTATCGCGCCGTGCAGTGGAACGGGGTAACCACGCTTGAGCTTGCTAAAGCGATCGAGTTCTTCATGAATAAGGACGTCGGGGGTCTGATACATCTCGGACATCCGAATCCGGTAAGCAAATACGATCTGCTGCTGCTGTTCAAGGACATATGGGGAAAACATGATGTTGTTGTAGTGCCAACCGACGATATGGTTCAGGATCGGACTCTGCGAAGCACGCGGCTGGATGCGTTATATCCATTCCCGGATTATGTTCAAATGTTAAAGGAGATGTACGCATGGCAGCAGGATCATTAAAGGATCAAAAAATTCTCATAACAGGGGCAGCAGGTTTTACCGGCTTGCATGCTTGCGACTATTTCGTCCGGCAGGGATGTACCGTTATTGCTGCCGGGCGGAACAAGCAGGCGCTGGAGTCCATACAAGGCGTCATTCCGGCCGTGTGCCATCTCGAGAACCGTGAACAGGTGGATATTCTGATTCAAGAGAGCCTTCCTGATTATATTTTGCATTTAGCCGGAAAAAATTCAGCTTCAGAGTCCTGGAAACAACCGGCTTCTTACATGGAGAGCAACGTGATGGCCACCATATACCTTCTTGAAGCGCTGCGGCAGCACTGCCCCGACAGCCGTTTGGTTATGGTAGGCTCCAGGTTAAGTGTGGACCCTGCAAAAGGCGCGGCTGCCGTTCCTCATCCTTACAGCCTCAGTAAAACCTTTGCCAGCTGGTCCGCAGCTGCCTGGCATGGTTTGTACAACCAGCATATCGTTCTGGCTGAGCCGTCCAATCTGATTGGCCCCGGCGAATCAACAGGCTTCTGTACGCTGCTTGCCCGCTATATTGCGGGTTATGAAACAGGTCGAAATTTTCCGTTGTTCCGTATAAGCTCTCGCTACGAATCAAGGGATTTCCTGGACGTTCGGGATGCGGTAGCAGCTTACAGCATATTGCTTCAAGAGGGCACTCCCGGGATGACCTATCCGATCAGTTCCGGTACGGAACATACCCTTGGAGAGCTCGCTGAGGCACTGCTCCTGCATACACAGGCAGCCGTGCCGATGGATTGGGGTCCCGAATCCGCTCCCCTCTCATTAGATTCATTAAATAAAGGAACCGGGGGGCAGCAGGGTACCGAGCTTCTTAAAGCGCTGGGCTGGAATTCACAGTACCCTCTGGAGCGGTCGCTGGCCGATATTATGGATTATGCCAGAATACAGGCACAGCCGTCCTCTTCATAATAGAACAATCAAACGCCGATGGATCGATCATGATCTGATCGGTGTTTTTTTGTACATAAAATTAGGCATGATAAGCAGTAATCTTCCATGTTAAAACCTTTCAGCATACCGATTCCAACGCAAGGTCATCCTAAACGATGTTAATACACCTATTATAGAGATGGAGGATGAATCATGATTAAATCCAAAGCCCTCAACCTGACCGTCTCCACAGCATTGCTCCTCAGTATGGCTGCGGTAGCAGGATGCGGCAACACCACAGACGGCAACACGACACGTACAAACAACGTGGACAAGGGTCGTGTTGGTGTGAACTCCGTGCGTAACAACAACCAGCACATTCGCAGCACCCAGCAGCATGACCTGACAAACCTGAAGTACAGCAAAACGCTGTCCCAAAAAGTGTCGGATATCAGTGGCATGGGTCCTGCACATGTATTCGTAACCAATCACAGCGCGTATGTTTCGCTGCCCAAAGAGGGCGCGAACACCAACAGCATTGATGGACATGTTACGGGTATGAGCACGGCAAACCGTTCTGACGGCCGTTCAATGACAGGCATGAACAAAACGAATGTGAGGAACCGTACGTTCAACACTTCGGGTACAGGCAGTGTGGGGCTTCTGAGCAATATGGCTAGAGGCACAGAGCGTGTCGTGGAGAATACCACTCGTGCTGTAGAAAACACAACAGGTCTTGGCCGAACCGCCGATAACCGCGGCTTTGGCGTTAACGGAACGACGACGAATGGCGGTTTTGGCGGCAGCAACTATAATACGTTAAACGGAACGCGCAATAACGGACTTATGGGTACTAACGGAACTCGTACCAATGATTATATGGGGTACGGCACGCGTACCAACAGTCTTACCGGTACCGACGGGACGGTAAACAATACTCATATGGGAACTGGCATCAATGGAGTGCCTTATGGAACTTACGGAAACAACATGGGCATGATGAGCGCTCGTGAAGAGGTTCCTCAGCATGTGCGTCATGAAATTACGAACAAGATTCGTAAAACCGCTCCACATATCAGTCAAGTATATGTTTCCACAGATGAGGGATTTTATCAGCATGCCAAAGGTTTTGTAACGGGGAGTAACGCCAAGAATACGGTTGGAACACTTTCCCGTGATTTTGGGTCATGGATTAACCGTGTGTTCCCGCTTCATGTAGGAACTCGTGATGGTATGAATGATACACGCGGCAACATGACTAAAAATGATACGGACGACGGTTGGTTTGGCGGCAATCGAAACAGCCGGTAAAATTTCTATACAAAAAGGAGCTGCCCTGTAGGATTGAAATCATCCTATCCTAGGCGGCTCCTTTGCTATTTATAATGAATGCTATACCTTAATGTTTGCGTTGTCCTTGAATCCATACTCCTTGCAGCTCAAGATCGCTGGAAAGAACGAGGATGTCGGCGAGTTTGCCGGCTTCAAGCGATCCCGTGCGATCGGCGATGCCAATTTTTCTGGCTGGATTCATACTTCCGATGGTGGAGGCCTGCTCAATGCTGAGTCCAACCTCCCGAACCAGCAGCTGGAACCCTTTAATCATCGTTAATGTGCTGCCCGCGAGACTGTCTCTGTTATGCTTGAGCGTGGCAATGCCCTTCTCAACAACAACGGGCAAATCACCCAGCGTATATTCGCCGTCAGGCATGCCGGTAGCCGACATGGCATCCGTGATGAGAATCAGATTCCCATCCTGCTTCATGCGGGCCAGTATCCGAATTGCCGCGGGGTGGACGTGGATGCCGTCTGCAATGATTTCGCAGCTTAACCGATCATCGCCAAGCATCGCACCAACCACGCCTGGCTTGCGGTGGTGAAGCCCTGTCATCGCATTAAACGTGTGCACGCCATGACTAAGGCCGGCCTCGACAGCGGCTTCTACTTCCTCATAGGTTGCATCCGTATGACCCAGGGCAGCCACGATTCCGTGTTGATCCAGCCACGAGATTGCCTCTAGTGCCCCTTCACGCTCGGGTGCAAGGGTGACCTGACGAACCAGCCCCGGATATTGAGATACCCATTCTTCCAGCCACCTGATATTCGCGTGGACGATATGCTCAGGATTTTGCGCACCTGGCCATTTTGGGCTGATAAACGGGCCTTCGAGATGGACGCCTTCCAGTCTGGTATAAGACATGCCCTGATTACGATAGTCGCTTACTTCCTTCAGTACCCGATCGATTGCTTTTTTAGGCGCAGTCATCGTGGTAGCAAGCATCGCCGTGGTGCCCTGAGAGCTGTGGAAGGATGTAATTTGATCCAAAACATCCTTCGTTGCGTCCATAAAATCCTCACCGTTACCGCCGTGAACATGGATGTCAATAAAGCCAGGTACGATATAGCCATCGGGCTGATGGATAACCTCTGCGGCTGCCTGTTTAAGGCTTGCAGGGAGTTCGGAAACATCACCAGCGTATGCGATGTTCTCGCCTTGAATGGCCAGCACACCGTCTGTACGGATGCCTCTGGGCGTCAGTACTTGACCATACAACAATTGGACAGCATTCTTGGCTTCGCTGCTCATACCAGCAATCTCCCTGCGCCTTGATCCAACAGCACAACAACGTTCGGATGGCACTGAAGAAGTGATGCCGGACACTCGGTCGTGATAGGCCCTTTCAACGCACGATGTACAATCTCGGCTTTATCTTCTCCCCGGACGAGAAGGAGGATTTGGCGGGCTTTGAGGATGGTAGCAACCCCCATCGTGATGGCGTGGGTCGGAACATCCGCAAGCGTTGGGAAGAATCTAGCATTGGCGTTTCGAGTTTTCTCTTGAAGCTCTACCAGATGAGTCCCGCCGCTGAGGCTTTCACCCGGCTCGTTAAAACCGATATGTCCGTTATGTCCAATGCCGAGGAGTTGGAGATCAACAGGTCCGAATTCTTCAAGCATTTTATCGTAATTCAGGCATTCCTCTTCCGGATTGGCCGCATTGCCATTCGGCACATGAGTCCGTTCGATCTGGATATCTACATGGTTGAAGAATTTTTCATTCATGAAGGTGCGGTAGCTCTCCGGATGATTCTCAGGCAGGCCCACATATTCGTCCAGATTATATGTTGTGGTCTGCGCGAAGCTGACAAGCCCTTGACGGTGCATCTCAATCAACTTGGCATAGAGCCCAACGGGTGTGCTGCCTGTAGCCAGTCCCAGTGTAGCGCGCGGATTGGTGTGCAGTAAACTGGTGATCAGGTTTGCGCCCGTTTGCACGAATTGTTCTTCATCGCGGAATGTGTAAATATTCATTAGTTATTGTCCTCCTCGGCTTTTGCGATAGTTTTGAACATTAAGATATGACTGCTCCAGACGGGGAACATACGTGGAGAAGTCCCGACTGGCCATACCCATGAACAGAATGTCTATAATGTGAAGCTGGGCAATGCGAGAGGCCATGTCACCTCGGCGCATTCCTTCCTCCAGCGAGGACGAATACAGTGTAATGTCCGCCATGGATGAGATGGCACTGCTTCGGTAGGAAGTAACGCTGATCGTAAATGCGCCTGTGTCTTTGGCACACGCCAACGCATCGATGGTTTCCGGCGTTTCGCCGGAGTATGAAACGGCCACGGCAACATCACTTGAAGTCAGCGTGGAGGCTGAGGTGATCTGCATGTGGGAGTCTGCAAAAGCGGTGCAGTTTTTCCCGATCCGGATCAGCTTCTGGTAAAAGTCCTGTGCCACAATAGAGGACGTTGCCACACCATACAGGTCAATGCGTTTTGCCCGGCATAGGGCATCCACTGCGCGCTCCAGCTGCCCCAAATCCAGAAGCTCTGTCGTATCCCGAATCGACGTCAGGTGATTGGATTCAATCGCCTCTACGATTCCGGCAAGCGGATTGCCTGCAACGATGTCCTGATAACGGGTGCTTCCTGTGCGTGAAGCCAACTCGGCATGGGCGATCTCTGCGGCAAGCTTGAGCTTGAAATCAGGATATCCCTTGCACTGAAAGTTCTTGCAAAAGCGGGTGACTGTGGCAGCGCTGACCTCGCACTGATCTGCAAGATCTTTAATGCCCATATGCACAATCTCGGATGGAGCTGTCAAAATAAACTCTGCGAGCCGTCGTTCCTGACGGGGCAGGCTTTCCTTTTCGACAGAGATAATATGCAAGATTGGTGTCATCAAAAGCCTCCTTCAAGGTTCCCGGTGAGCTTATTTGTGGGCATAACGGATGGGATCTGATTTGAAAATTATTTTTAAAAAAATGAAAAAATAAAGAAAATAATTTTTACTCCCCCACATCATAAAGGAACCTTTGGGAGGAATCAAGGATAAAAATCATCAACATGAACCCAGCGCCCAAATTGATGGCCCCTTCCGCACCTTCCCCCCTTCTCCAACATAAGATGAGTTGACTGTATCCCTTACCCTTGTTAGACCACACATACCCGGGCAAGGAGGGGTGACACCATTGAAGGGGACCGACCATAATAGCAAGTTCTTGTTAACCCACCGTGAACGCGAAGTATTTGAATTGCTAGTGCAAGACAAAACGACTCGCGATATCGCCGGGCAGTTGTTTATTAGCGAGAAGACGGTGCGTAACCACATCTCCAATGTCATGCAGAAGCTAAATGTTAAGGGCCGTTCGCAAGCTGTCGTTGAGTTGATAAAACTCGGTGAGTTGAAGATCTGACACCATGCCGGTTGCACGTAACGAAAGCACAGCGAAAGCCTTCCTTCCCGATTCTTACCGGGATTGAGAAGGCTTTTTTGTGTTAAAATGGATGGGAGCTGCTTCTTAATAAATGGCAATGGGTTTGGTGCGTAACTACATATCGGATGTCATGTGAAAATGAATCGGGTAGACTAGCTATTTAGTACAAATAGCCTGCACATGTTGGAGGTGGAATAAACGTGGGATGGATATTGGGAACCATCGTCGTTGTCATCCTTGTTGTCTTCGTCGTTACAGGAATGAAGCGTAAGTCGAGCAGCGTTAGGGGAAGCAATGTCATCCAGTTAAAATCAAAAGCAAACGTGAAAATCAGCAGCGAAAATAACGCTCAGCCCTGCAGTCGATGCCGACACAAGCGCCAACTGACCTTCTGCGCGGATGATGCCGGTGCCGTAAGAGGTTTATGTAACGAATGCAGAAGAGAGCTTGAACAGCATCAGGAATTATATCCGGTATAGCCCATCATATGAAGCTGTATCATAAGAGGAAGTGCGAGGGAAACCTAAACTGCGCGCTGCCTCTTTTTTTAGTGAAAAAGTACATATAGATGCAACCCGCTTTGGGTTGACGAGGACTCCCTAACTTCGGCAAGATTGTGTATAGTGAATAACAGTTCCTAGTCGAAAGGGAGTGCGAGAACTTGAACAGGTTTGGCAGGCTGAATACACTGCGGAATCAAATCTTCCTTGGATTTATGCTGGTGATGATCATTGTGCTGGCATTAGTCGGGGTTTTTGTATACGACCAGGTATCCGTACTGCTGCGCAACAGCGCCGAGAAGCATATTCAGCAGACGGCTGTGCAGGCAACAGGCAAGCTGGATGCGCTGCTCAAGCAGGTGGATACACTCACGGCGCAAATTTCTACCAACGCAACGGTTCAGCGCTATCTGGCACAGGAAACTGCTGGCAAGCCGATCAGCTTCGGAGAACGGCAATCGCTCCAGCAGGAGGTCCGCAAATATGAATCTTACGCTACAGGCATTCGTTCACTTGAATTATATACGACGGACTACCGGCGGCTGTTTCCGCTGGATGAAGGCAGTCTGACGAGCCGGGTCGGGGTCGATTGGATCTTGGCGGCCGATGCGGGAAAGGGGAGGCTGGTTTGGTTCGGACAGGATCCGAAGGACCCGGAGGTGGTGGTGGCTGTTCGGAGAATCCGGCTGATTGACCATTCCTTTGCCCATGGCGGATACCTGCTTGTGAAGCTGGAGAAGGATTATTTTGCGCTTGCTGATTCCACTGGCGGCACGGCTGGCGATTCGCGTGAAACGATGGGGCTGTTTGATCAGGCGGGAAATGAAATATCATCGGATTTTGCGACAGCGGTGGACGCGAAGGATGTTCTGCATCGTGAAGGGGAGACGGTTGCCATTGGCAATGAGGACTTCATCGCCGTACAGAAGCAGTCGGAGGCGACAGGGTGGAACCTGGTCATCCTGACGCCTGTGGATTATACTACCGAAGGCATAGCGGTACTGCGGACCGCGATTATCGTATCCGGGGGCGTCGGTGCGCTGCTGTTTCTATTCTTAAGCTTTATCCTGACCACCATGATCATCCGGCCGATTCTGAATCTGATCAAAGCCATGCGCGGCGTAAGGCTGGGAACCCTTAAACCGATTCCGGTCACCTCGAAGACAATGGAGATCAATGAGCTTAACAATTCGTACAACCAGATGGTTGACTCGCTGAACGAATTAATCGAGGTTGTATACGAGAAGGAGATTATTCAGAGCCGAACGGAGCTTAAGGCTCTGCAAGCGCAGATCAATCCGCACTTTCTTTTCAATACTTTGGAAGCGTTTTACTGGGCCTTGGATGATCAGGGGGAAGAGGAACTGGCTCAAATCGTGGTCGCGATGTCTGGATTGTTCCGTTATGTTATCAACAGAAAAGACGAGGATGAATGGGTGTCGATCCGGGATGAGCTTGACCATGCGGAGCGTTATTTGATGATTATGAAAATGCGGATGCTGGACAGGCTGTCCTGGAGAATTGAGGCAGATGAAGCGAGCCGTCATGTGCCGATTCCAAAGCTGCTGATTCAGCCAATCGTGGAGAATGCGATTCTGCACGGGGTGGAGCAGAGGCTGGGTCCAGGCACCGTAATCGTCCGTGCACAAGCTGCTGATCATCCGGGATACACGGTCATCTCAATTACCGATGACGGTCCCGGCATGGACGAGGAAACGGTAGCCACTCTTTATTCATCGATGGAAAAAGGTTATGCGGCATCCTCTAAAAACAGCGGGGTCGGCCTTGCCAATGTAGAGCAGCGAATCCGGCTGTACTACGCTTCCGAGCAAGCCGGTCTGCACATTGACAGCGTGGTTGGTCAGGGAACCACCATCTCATTTGAAATACCGAATGATTTTCCGGCCATAAAGGGGGAGGGGGAATAGCATGAAAACGATACTGATCGTTGATGATGAACCGAGAACGAGAGAAGGCGTAAGGAAAACGCTGGAGGCTTGGTCATCCGGCCGCTGCCGGATAACAACGGCTGCAAGCGGTGTAGAGGCGCTCCAGTGGCTGCAGGAGCAAGTGGCTCACCTGGTGGTGACCGATATCCGCATGCCTGAGATTGGAGGACTTGAGCTTATTGAAAGATTGCATGAATTAGAGCATCCCCCGGTCATCATCGTGATATCCGGCTATTCGGAATTTGATTATGCCCGTAAAGCACTGCAGTACGGCGTGGTGGATTATCTTCTGAAGCCGCTGGATAAACGAAAACTGGTAGCCGCAGTAGAGTCAGCGCTTGAGCGCGGGGATAAACTAGAACGGATTGAGCGAATGGAGAAACTGGTGGATCCGAAACTGCTGGAGGCAGCACAGCAGGATAAGGGATACAGCATCCAGGTGCAGGAAGCACTGAAGTATGTAGACCTGCATCTTCAGGATTCGGTATCGCTGAAGGAAGTGGCCGAGGTGCTGCACCTGAACTCCAGCTATTTCAGCGTGTTATTCAAAGAGCAGACAGGGCTCACCTTCAGTGAATATATGACGCGCCGCAGAGTGCAGAGGGCCAAGGAGCTGCTGGCCGGCACAGCGCTGCCTGTCTCAGAGATTGCGGAGAAGGTGGGTTACCAGACGTCAAAATATTTTGTGAAAGTGTTCCGCGACCTTGAAGAAGTAAGCCCGAGCCAATATCGCCAGAGCGTATCGGACAGCGGAGAAGAAATCTAATAATAGTGGAATTAGTCCCAATCGTTATGACCTTATAGAATCATCCCCTCACTGATACAATTTGATTAAAGCGGTTTCATTACGCGAACAGCATACTAGAAAAGGGGTTGTAAACGTGTTCAACAAAAAATGGACGGTTCTGCTTCTGACATTGTGTCTCGCTCTGGTAGCGGCTGGTTGTGGATCTAACAACAGCAGCACAGGAGATTCCGGCAACGGTGGCAGCGAAGGCGATAAAGTTACGGTGAACTTCATGCACTTGTGGCCAGCTGGCGTATCCGCCGGACAGAACAAAATTGTAAATCAGATTATCGAAGAATATCAGAAGGAAAACCCTAACGTTACGATCAAACAGGAAGTACTGGATAATGAGCAGTATAAAAACAAATTGAAAGTGCTGTCTGCTTCGAATGAGCTTCCGGACGTTGGAGTAACCTGGGCAGCCGGATTCCTGAAGCCTTATGTCGAAGGCAATCTGTTTGCTCCTGTAGACGATTTGCTTGAGGGTCAGCTGAATGGCAAGTTTGTAGCCGGTACCACCGAAGCTTATGCCATTGACAGCAAAACGTATGCGCTTCCACTAGAATTCAATATCGCTCCCGTATATTACAATAAAGCGATTTTTGAACAGTTTAACCTGGAGGTTCCACAAACCTACGAGGAATTCAAGACAATCGTTAAAACGCTCTCGGATAACGGGATTGCCCCGATTGCACTCGGGAATAAGGATCGCTGGACCGGATCCCTGTGGTACATGTATCTGGCAGACCGGATCGGCGGGCAAGAAGCGCTTGCCAATGCGATTAGCGGTGCCGGTTCTTTCAAGGATGAATCGCTTGTAAAGGCGGCCGCCGAGGTTCAATCTTTGGTGGATAGCAACGCATTTGTCAAAGGATTCAACGGCTTGTCCAACGAGGAAGCCAAATCCGAATTCCTGAACAACAAAGCAGCGATGTATATGATGGGCACTTGGGAACTGCCGAACTTTACAACAAATGAGGAGATCCCGAAAGAGTTCCGCGACAGTGTCGGCTTCTTCAAGTTCCCGACGGTTGAAGGCGGAAAAGGCGATATCAACAGCTGGGTAGGTGGACCGGGCGTAGGTTTGTTCATCGGCGAAAACTCCAAGGTGAAAGAGGAGTCCAAGAAGTTTGTTGAGTATTTCGTAACCAAATGGGGCGAACAATCGGTTACAGGAGCAGGCGTCATTCCAGCAACCAAAGTCGATACATCCACCCTGGAGCTTCCACAGCTGTACATTGATCTGTTTGATGAAATGAACCAGGCCAGCAGCATCACGCTGTTCGCAGACGTTCAAATGGAGGCCAATGCCGCCGAAACGCATCTGAACATGATCCAGGCACTCTTCGGTAAAGCCGTAACGCCGGAGAAATTTTCCGAAGAGCATGATGCAGTGATTACCAAAGGCAAATAAGACTCAGACAACCAAGAAACAGGACCTGATTATCCGGCAGCTATTGCCGGATAATCTTTCCTCAAGACGATAAGAAGAAAGGAGTCGGACACTTTGGATAAAGTGATGTCCAACAAAAAAATCATCGCGCTGTATGTACTGCCTGCTCTGCTTGTCATTATGGCCGTTGTCTACATTCCCATCATCCTGACCGCTTATTACGGACTGAACGAATGGAACGGAATCGGCGCGATGACCTTTATCGGACTCGATAACTACCAGGCTCTGCTTACGGACGGGAAATTTTGGGACAGCGCATGGCACTCCTTGCTGTTAGCCGTATTCTCGGCTGCCAGCCTTATTATCTATCTGGCTGTAGCGATGGTGCTGGCCTCGAAGATCAAAGGCGCCAACCTGTTCCGTAAAATCTATCTGATCCCGATGCTGTTGTCATCGGTTGCAATTGCCCAGCTGTGGCTTCGCATCTATCATCCGACCAACGGGATTGTGAACAGCTTCCTGGAATCCATCGGGATATCGAATCCGCCGGCATGGCTTGCCGAGCCGTCACTCGTATTGTTTGCATTGTTTATTCCGATTCTGTGGCAGTATGCGGGTTTCTATATTCTGATCTATTATGCGGCATTAAAGAATATTCCGGCTTCGCTTGTGGAGGCAGCAAAAATCGATGGAGCAACCTCCATGCAGATCGCGTTCAGAATCAAACTTCCGCTCATCATGGAAGTGATCAAGGTTACGATCGTGCTTGCGGTGGTAGGTTCCCTGAAGTACTTTGATCTGATCTTTGTCATGACAGACGGGGGGCCTAACGGCTCGAGTGAAGTGATGGCGTCCTATATGTATCACACGGCTTTCCGCGCTTATGATTTCGGTTACGGCAGCGCCATCGGGTTCTTCCTGCTTGTCATCTGCCTGATCGTAACGTGGGTCATTCGTAAATTAACGGCATCAAAAGAAACGATCCAATATTCATAAGGAGGGATGCTTCATGATATCCGGAGCCACAGGACAGCTCCAGGAAGGGCGTGCCCGATCCGGAAATGGAGCGGGACGCAAGCTTGGCTACATGCTGCTGTATGTCGTGCTGATCGGTGTAGCCGTATTTCAGCTGTTTCCGCTCGTATGGCTGCTGCTGTTCTCATTAAAAAACAACCAGGAAGTATTCGATCTGCCTCCTCTGTCCCTCCCGATGAATCCGCGTTGGGAGAATTACGAGAAGGTATGGAGCGCAGGAAATATAAGCGTATATTTCCTGAACAGCGTTTGGATTACCGTTGCAGCGACGGCGCTCACGGTCATCCTGGGAAGCCTCGTTACGTTTGCCATTACAAGAATGAAGTGGAAGGGCAGTTCCTTTGTCCTCGGATTGTTTATGGTTGCGATGATGATACCGGTGCATTCCACCTTGATCCCGCTGTTCAGCATTTTTAACAAAGTGGGATTGACGGACCATCCGATATCTTTGATATTGTCCTACGTGGCTTTCAACATGCCGATTACGATTATGATTCTGCTGGGGTTCTATTATACGCTGCCGAAGGAAGTGGAAGAGGCGGCGGTGATGGACGGCTGCTCGGTTCATCGGGTCTTTTTCCGGATTGTTCTTCCGATGACGGGCTCGGTTCTGGCAACGACAGCCATCATCAATATGATATACAACTGGAATGAATTCATATTTGTAAACACCTTCATTAGCTCGGACATGTTTAAGACGCTGACGGTGGGCGTTCAGAACTTTATCGGACAGTACACCACCGATTGGGGCGCCATTGGCGCAACCTTGATGATCAGTATCTTGCCAATCCTGCTGATGTTCCTCTTCCTCAGTGATCGAATCGTGGAAGGCATCGCCGCAGGTTCGGTTAAAGGTTAAAGTTGGGATAGGATAGGGTTTCATAACATGCAGATAGAGAAAATAACAACGAGCCGCTCCAAGAATTTTCTTGATGCGGCTCGTTGTTATTATTGTACATGCTATTGTTATACTTAAACCCAGCCCAGCGCCCGGACCACCTGCGCAACAATGAACGTGACACCGATCGCGATTGCGGTCGGGATGGCGAAGGACAGGAACGTCCACTTGGCGCTTTTGGTTTCCTTCCAGATGTTGACGAGCGTGGTTCCGCACGGATAGTGAAGCAGTGAGAACAGCATCATGTTAAGAGCGGTCAGCCAGGTCCAGCCTTGATCCAGAAAGATCTGCTTAAGGGCAAACATATCGGTAACCTCAGTGAGAGAACCTGTAGCCAAATACCCCATGAGCAGGATCGGCAGCACGATCTCATTCGCAGGAAGTCCGATAATAAAGGCCATAAGAATGAAGCCGTCGAGTCCGAGTGCTTGGGCAAACGGATCAAGAAAATGAACAAAATGAAGCAAAATGCTGGAATCGCCAATATGAATATTGGCGAGAATCCAGGTCAGCACACCTGCGGGTGCCGCTACGATAATGGCTCTGCGCAGGACATAGATGGTTTTATCCAGGGTAGACCGCAGAATGGTATTCAGAATTTTAGGTTTCCGGTATGGAGGCAGTTCCAGCGTGTAATGGGAAGGAACGCCTTTCAAAGCGGTTTTGGATAACCCCCATGATACCGAGAGTGTGACAACGACACCGATCAGCACCATGCCCATGACAACGGAAGCGGTCACGAGCGTCTGGGCTCCACCTGAAAAGCCTGCAGCCATGAACAGGGAGGCCAGCAGGATCAGCGTCGGCCAGCGTCCATTGCAGGGCACGAAGTTATTTGTCAGGATGGCGAGCATCCGCTCCCGCGGCGATTCAATGATCCGGGTGGACATGATGGCTGCAGCATTACAGCCGAATCCCATCGCCATGGTAAGGGACTGCTTGCCGTGTGCTCCCGTTTTTTTGAACAGACGGTCCAGGTTAAACGCAACCCGTGGCAAATAGCCATAATTCTCGAGCAGAGCGAAAGCCGGGAAGAAGATGGCCATCGGAGGCAGCATCACGCTGATGACCCAGGCGGTACCCCGGAACAATCCAAGGATCAGGATCCCATGGAGCCAATCCGGAGCATGAAGCGCTTGAAAGGCCAAGGTCAGGTATCTTTCAATCCAGCCGAAGAAACTCGCCAGCATGGAAGATGGCACGTTAGCCCCGGCTATCGTTAAGTAAAAAATAATGCCAAGCATGGCCAGCATAATGGGGAATCCCCACAGCTTGGAGGTAAAGATGCGGTCCAGCCGCTCGGAACGGTACAGAAGCTCCCGGTTGGTCACGGTCACGGCGTCACTGCACAGCTCGCGCGATTTTTTGAACAACTCGCCTACGATGTCTTCTCGTACATCCTCTACCTGCTCAGCAGGAATGGCCGCTGTTAGAGCTTCCAAGCGCTTGAGCTGCTCCATGTGTCATCCCTCCTTTATCCGAAACCGATAATCTGTGCTTGAGTGTTGCAATCAGCTTCTGATCTCCGTCAAGAAAGCGAATCGCAAGCCATCTGGAGGGATATTCATCCCCAAAGATGTCCCTTAATTCAGACTCGAGCCTGGAAATCTGAGACTCCAATTGTTCGTTGTATTTCATCCGGTAGGGTGTCGTCCGAGTCTGTCCTGTACACATGAGAAGCAGCTGCTCGGACAAGGTGTCCAGTCCGTCATTGTTTCGGGCCGATATCGGAATGACAGGAACGCCGAGCTGATCCGTGAGCTTGCGGGCGTCAATTTTGATGCCTTTTTTCTTCGCTTCATCCATCAGGTTAAGGCATACGATGACCCGATCGGTCATTTCCAGCACTTGAAGCGCCAAATTAAGACTTCTTTCCAGAGCGGTTGAATCCAGGACCAGCAGCGTAACGTCGGGTTTCTCGAATATAATATAATCACGCGCCACTTCTTCGTCCGCAGAGTTGGAGAACAAGGAGTACGTTCCCGGCAGATCGATAAACCGGAAGCGGGTGTCCTTGTATTCATAATTGCCGCTCGCCAGGCTGACCGTTTTGCCGGACCAGTTGCCGGTGTGCTGCTTTAGGCCGGTCAGGGCATTAAACAGCGTGCTTTTTCCCGTGTTCGGGTTTCCCGCCAGCGCAACGGTATAAG
Organism: Paenibacillus sp. LBL; assembly: GCF_029893715.1. Taxonomy (NCBI): domain Bacteria; kingdom Bacillati; phylum Bacillota; class Bacilli; order Caryophanales; family Paenibacillaceae; genus Paenibacillus; species Paenibacillus sp. LBL. The sequence continues at coordinate 31,349 of NZ_JARXYU010000018.1, forward strand.
TTCTCATGATGACATCACCTTACCCCAGATTAACTGACTTTCTTCTTTTCTTAATGCAATGACGGTACCTGCTACTCTATAAGAGGTGGGATCACCGAGCGGACTGGCTTTCAGAACCTCAATCACGGAACCCGGAACAAATCCGAGGTCCAGAAGCCGCCGTTTATGCTCTCCACGGATATCCACCTTTTCAATCAGGAAGCGCTCTCCGAGCGTTGCCTGCTGCAAATGCTGAAGATGTTTTGTCTCATCCATAAAGTTTAACCTCTCCCTAATAAATTGGGCCGAGCATATATTGTTTCCTCGAAGCAACTTTATGCCTATAGTATGACCGAATGCGTGTATTGTCAACTGGATTTATCCAATTTATTGAGAGGTGGCTTGGACATTACGTTTTAACAGCCGGGGGGTCCTCATGGGTCAGTCGCAGGCTGAGGTGCCAGGGAGACCCGATATTTGGTTGTGAATTGAAACAAGCGGTCAAGTACGGTAAAGTGGTGTTGAAAAAGAGAGTCGTCGCTGCAGGCTTTCGATTCGTGGATGTAACGGAGCTTAAGGTAAGGAATATCATCTGGGCTACCGGCTGTGTGGCAAGTATGATTGGCTCTATAGCAAAGGGGCTTAATAACGCAGGTTTGCCTTGGCAAAGACACCGGGGCTCCGCGCTTTAGGCAGGAGTGTCGCGGGATGCCCGCGAAATTGTTAAGGTATCACGGAGAAGAGGGGATAAGTTTATGGAAAAAGAGCACCATGAGCTGCTGCATGAAGACCAGGCCATGGAAGCGTCACGTCTTCTGAAGGCCATATCGGATCCGACGCGAATCCGGATTCTCCACTTGCTGTCGCAAGAGGAGTGTCCTGTCGGCCATATCGCCGAGGTGCTTGGCATGAGCCAGTCGGCGGTATCCCATCAGCTCGGCTATTTGCGCAGCTTGAGACTGGTGAAGTACCGCAGGGATGGCAATACATACTATTACACGTATGAAGATGAGCATGTCATCGGCATACTGCAGCAAGTGCTGGACCATATAGCCCATTAAATAAAGGGGCCCGGCCTATTTGTGCTTGACATTGCGGTTTCCCGGCTGTAATGTATTGGAAAATGAATTTCCCGTGAATAACGATCATCAAGGACATGAGAATTGCAACCCTCGGCGTGACAGAGAAGAAGCCCTTGGCTGAAAGGCTTCCAACCGTCCGACTGCGTTCTTCCTACCTTGTAGTTGCGCCGTGAACAAGCGGTGCCGGCCCGGGCCCGTTACCGCCGCATTGAGTTTCTTGGAAGATTGGTTTATACGTCGGACAAGATCGAATCAGGGTGGTACCACGAGCACATTCGTCCCTAGGAGGCGGATGTGCTTTTTTGCGTTCGGCAGGTAATTTCATGGATGAAAAAGGAGTATGAGGAACATGCGGCAAAGCCAATTATTGATGACAACGATGAGGGATATGCCGTCCGAGGCGGAGGCGCTGAGCCATCAATGGATGCTCCGTGGCGGCTATATCCGTCAGACGGCGGCAGGGATCTACTCGTATCTGCCGCTCGGATGGCGGGTCCTGCGAAAGATCGAGGGGATTATTCGCCAGGAAATGGATGCGGCAGGAGCACAGGAGATGCTGATGCCGGCAGTACAACCTGCTGAGCTGTGGAAGGAATCCGGCAGGTACGACGTTTACGGTTCGGAGCTTATCAGGCTGCATGACCGTCATGACCGGGAGTTTGTGCTCGGACCGACCCACGAAGAAGTGATCACGTCGATTGTGCGTCAAGAAATTTCCTCTTATCGGAAGCTGCCGGTCAATCTGTACCAGATTCAGAGCAAGTACCGGGACGAGCGGCGTCCGCGTTTTGGCCTCCTGCGTGGGAGAGAGTTCCTGATGAAAGATGCGTATTCCTTCGACCGGGACTGGGAGGGCCTGGATGTGTCCTACCGGAGCATGTATGAAGCGTATGAACGAATCTTTGAGCGCTGCGGTCTGACGTTCCGGGCGGTGGAAGCGGATGCCGGTGCCATCGGCGGACAAGGAGAGACCCATGAGTTTATGGCGCTTGCAGATATTGGCGAGGATACCGTTGTATCCTGCAGAGACTGCCGTTATGCGGCGAATCTGGAACGTGCCGAATCGGTCGTTCCAGCGAGGCAGGGCAGCGTGGATTCGGTGAAGGTCGACGGCGATTCTGCCATCGAGCGGGTAGTCACACCGAATGTGAAGAGCATCCAGGAACTGACGGACTTTCTTCAAGTGGGCCCGGAGCAATTGATCAAGACACTGATCTATCAAGTGGACGGCCAGCTGTATGCCGTGCTGATCCGGGGTGACCGTGAAGCGAATGAAACCAAGGTGAAGTCCTACTTGAAGGCGGAGCATGCAGAATTGGCGAGCGCCGAAGAAGTGGTGCAGGCGACGGGAGCTCCGGTAGGGTTTGCGGGACCGGTAGGCCTGTCACTGAAAGTACTCGTCGATTACGAAGTCGCCTCTATGACAGCTGGCATAACAGGAGCCAATCAGGTTGATGTTCATTTGAAGGGGGTTCGCCCCGGACATGATTTCTCACTGGAATACATCGGCGACTTCCGGAATGTGAAGGAAGGTGAGGCTTGTCCGCGCTGTGGCGCTCCGCTTCAGTTTCATCGCGGGATCGAACTGGGTCATGTCTTTAAGCTGGGGACGAAATACAGCGAAGTTATGAATGGCATGTACCTCGATTCCGATGGACGGGAGAAACCGCTTATTATGGGCTGCTATGGTATCGGCGTTTCCCGCGTCATGGCTGCCATCGCCGAGCAGCGGATTTCGGGGGAGCGTTTGGTCTGGCCGATGTCCGTAGCTCCGTTCCAAGTTCACGTTATTCCTGTTGCGGTTAAGGATGAGGCCCAGATGAAGCTGGCTGAGCATATATACAAGGAGCTGATCAAGGCGGGTCTGGAGCCGCTGTTGGATGACCGTGATGAGCGTGCCGGGGTGAAGTTCAAGGATGCCGATCTCGCAGGCGCTCCGCAGCGCCTGATCATTGGACGTGGCGCGGCTTCCGGCGAGGTCGAATGGATGCGCGAAGACGGAGTTAAGGTCAATCTCCCGGCCGCGGCAGCCATCCAGCGTGCGTGCGAGGCAGCTGCCCGGGTACGGGATTGAGGAATGAATTCCGCAATGAGACCCACTTATATATGAAACAGAACGCCCCTGAAACAGAAGGAGCAAACCTCAGGTTTGTCTCTCTCATGATTTCAGGGGGGGTTCTAATGTGAGAGGACTTGCAGCCTTCCGAGGGTTCTAGGTTGCTGCTTCATCCAGACAGGACCTATCCCTTCACTGCTCCCGCCGTAATGCCCTTGGTCATCTGCTCGGTGAAGAGGAGATAGATCAGAATGGTTGGCAGAGCGATGATGGTCATAACGGCAAATTGCGCACCGTAATTGGAGGAGTACTCTCCTGCAAACTTCATGATGGAGAAGGGGATCGTTTTGATGTCCTCGCTGGTGAGGAAGGTGTTGGCCATAATGAACTCATTCCACGTACTGATAAAATTCAGCACACAGATCGTGGCGATTGCCGGTTTCGTGATCGGGAAGATGATCTTAAAGATAACGCCGAATATACCGGCGCCATCCATCACAGCCGATTCTTCAATGGCGCGGGGAATGGTCTCCAGAAACCCGGTCATGATGAACATGCTGATCGGAATGACAATTGCCGTGTAAGGAAGAATCAAGGTAAACAGATTGTTCAGCATATCCAGCTTGTGAAACAGGATGAAATTCGGCAGCAGCGTGGCGTGAATCGGAATGATCATACCAAGCATGACGAAGCCGAGAAAGAAGCCGCTCAGCTTCCATTTCATCCGGGTAAAGGCATAACCCATCATGAGTGCCAGCACGGCCGAAGCCGCAACCGTGATAACGGTAACCAGCAGGCTGTTAAAGAAGAATAATGGCACACGGCCATAGGTGAACGCATTTTTATAGTTTGCCCATTGGGGCGGATCGGGCCATACCAGAAAGTTTTTTCCGAAGAAATCCCCGCTCTTCAGCAGCGAGTAATCGACCAGCCAGATTAATGGGAAGAGCTGGATCAAGGCAACAACGATCATAAATGCAAACAGTGCTAGTCTAGGCCAGGGGCTGCGCCGGACAATCCGGCTTGAAGCAGGTTTAGTCTGCGGTTTTTGAGCTGATGGCTGTATGGTTGAAAACAACGGTAACCCCTCCTTTTAAAATTCCCCGACATCTTTTTTCAAAGCTTTATTCAGCACAACCGTAAGAATCAGGCAGAACACGATGAACAGCACCGAAATGGCATTCCCGTATCCATAAAGGGATGAGGAGAAAGCGACTTTGTAAATATAGTTGCCCAAGAACTGCGTGCTGTTGGCTGGTCCGCCGTTCGTCATCAGAAATACGGTTTCCATCTGTTTAAGGCAGGTGGTGACCGCAATGATGATGGCTACCCGCATCATGGGAGCCAGCAGCGGAATCATAATCCGGCTGTACAGCTGTGTATGGGTTGCACCATCGATTTTGGCGGCTTCCCCCAAATCCTTGGGAATACCTTGCAGGCCGGAGTAGTACAGCAGCAGCGCATATCCAAACCCTTGCCACATGACAACCACAATAATGCACCAGATGGCGGTGTTCGGATCGCCGAGCCAGTCATGCTTCAATACGCCGAGCCCGATGCCCTCAAGGAATTTGTTGAGCAATCCGTAGTTAGGATGGAAAATGCCACTCCACAGCTTGGCGGTGACGACAATCGAGATGACGGCGGGGATGAAAAAAATGGTCCGGAATATCTTCTCGTATTTACCGCAATGCGTAAGGAAGATGGCGAGCAGGATGGCAATCGGATGCTGAATCACAAGCGTGGCAGCCGTGAGCAGCAGTGCATTCCAGAGCGAATTCCAAAATACAGGATCCTCGAACAGGATCTCCTTATAATTACTCAGGCCCACATATTGGTATTGACCGATGCCGCTCCAATCGGTGGAGCCGTAATAAGCGCTCATGAAAATCGGGATGCAGATCATGAATATAAACAAGATCAAGCCCGGAGCGATGAGCAGAAAGATCGCTTTTTTGTCACTGAGTACTTTGTGCATGGTGTTCAACATCTCCGTTCTTCATAAACTTGGGGGGCCGAATGCTTTCCGCAGCCCCCAATATCCGATACTGCTATCGTATCCGAGCGCGGAGGGCAGTGAACATGCCGGAAATTTACGATGAGTGTATTCATTTTTCAGAGGTTGTTTTATCAGACCATTACAACGCAGATTAGCCTCCGATTCCTGAAATGACGGCGAGAGAGTCAAGATCCCCGGCGAAACAAATCAAGAACGGGAATTCGTAAAAACAGCGTTCTTCATCTGAAGAATCGAAACCTTCATTCGCGGCCTATGCGACCAAGACGAAAGGGTGGTTATCATCTACCGGATGATAAACCTGTAAATAGGGGATGTTCATGCGCTAAACGGCAGAGCAAGAATCCCCCTTTTCATCGATCTGATAGGACGCAAAAGGAGGATTCTTTTTAAAGTATCTACATCGAATGCTGGCAAGGATGAATCGTGGCCCATTCAACCGACTGGACAAAAAGCTTGATCCTCCTAGTTACAAGGTGAATTTTAGAATCAGGGTTGTGGCGCTCCCATGACTTCTTTGCCAAATTCCAGGCATTCCCCACAGATGGACACTCCAGGTCCGAGAGCCAATGGTCCGACTTCATCCTTGCTCCGATTGCAGAATGAGCAAGACCCGGTATGAACAGGTGCTGATGGTTCCTGGGGTTTGTTATGTGCAGCTGCTTCGTAGAGATGACCGATCACGTCCCGATCAATATAATCAAACTCTCCTTTCAGCTTTAGAGCGACGGTGGTATAGGCGATAGCCATTCCTTCATAGAACCGTTGACGGTCAATGGATTCACTCTTGTCCATGTAGCTCTCGCATAACAGGCTCAGCTTCTCCAGCTCTAGGATGGTGTCTTCAATCTTGGCTCCCCGAAACATCTTCTTGCGGAACTCCTGATCCATGCTTATTTCACCCTCCTTTATTAATTATGTTTACAAATGTAAACAGATCTAAGTATATTTATTCCATACAAAGGTAAAAAAATCCTCCGTCTCATATAAAAATTTGTTCAAGACGAAAAAAAGAGCGCCCCACCCACCGGTCTGATAGACCTTGCTGGAACGCTCCTGTTTTTTCATTATTATTATTTGCCGTTTGCTTTAGCAGCTGCGGCATCCAGATCCTTGGCGAATTGCTCTGGCGTGATTTTGCCAGACAGCAGCTGCTGATGGATTTCCATCGATTTTTGCTTGAATTCATCGCTGGAAATGTCCTGCAGCGGCGTGCCCGCTGACGATGTCATATTGGTGAAAATATCGATCAGCTGCTTCTGCAGCTCGGTCTCTTCACCTGTTAAGTATTGATCGAACTTTTGCGCTGGCGTGCCTGCGCCCGATTGCCATACTTTTTTTGGCCAGTTATCCGGTGTGAAGAAGTATTTCATGAATGCGATAGCAGCATCCGCATGCTTGGTGTTCTTGGAGATGGCGTAACCGCCGCCATACCATGCTGCAATGTCCGATTGCGCGCCCTTGTCGGATGCAGGGAAGGAGATGGCGCCGACATTTTGACGGAACTCCTCGGAGAAGTTCTCATCGGTAGCCAAGCTCGCTTCCCAGTTCCCCATGAAAAACATCGCCGCCTGTCCTTGTCCAAACAGATTTCTGGCCGTGCCGTAATCAGCTGTCAGCCAGCCATCTGCAAAGCCTTTGGCTTCAGCAAAAGCCAGCATATCTGTTGCCCCCTGAATAAGGCCGGGATCCGTAAAAGAAATTTCGCCGTTAAAGGCTTTATCCATGAGTGTAAAATCGCCGCTTGCACGCTGTGCATAGTAATCGAACATAATCGGCAGCGTCCAGCCTTCCATCCCGTTAATCGCTACAGGGTTAATGTCCTTGGCCCGCAGCTGTTTCACGACATCCAGCAGCTCCGACACCGTGGTGGGCACCTTCAAGCCGTTATCGTCAAAAATCTTCTTGTTGTAATAGAGAACGGCATAGTCCGTATTCCGGGGAATCCCGTACATTTTTCCATCTTTGCTGAAGCCGTCAACCGAACCGGTAACAAAATGACTCCCATCAAAGTCAGCCGGATTCAATTCGAGCAGCATGTCGTTGTCGAGCAGCGGGGAGAGGAAGGATGGTTGTCCCCATGCCTGAATAATGTCCGGCAGCTGGTTCGTGGAGGCATACACTTTGATTTTGGCTTTGTACGGCTCATCCTGCAAAGCTTCAACCTCGATTTTGACATTCGGGTTTTCCTGCATGTAGGCGTCAATGATTTCCTGTTCTATTTTTCCCGGGCCGTTCGCGCGGTCAGCATAAGCTGTGAACATCTTCAATGTTACTGCTTCCTCGGTCTTCGTGCCTTGATCTGTACCGGCTTCATCCGGTTTCGGATTCGATCCCGGGTCGGTTGCAGTGGTTCCGCCGGAGCCGCCGCAGCCTGCCAGAAGGACAGCCATGATAACGGTCAGCAGCCATAATCTCATAGGTTTCATTTGGTTAACCCACCTTTATTGATATTTTTCAGCTTGCAAGATTCATCATACCGGGCAGAGGAAGTGTGCAACATGCCGAAAATTTCAGATGGATGTATGCATTTTTCAGGTGTTGGGATGGAGCGCAACTTTTTGCAGAAGGAATCCGCTATAATAACAGTAATTTCAATCCTTCACATATTCTTCTGAAAACAGGTGATTGCATTCATGAAGGACACCCCACGATACAAGCGGTGGTATGCCGGCATGCCGATCCGGTTTAAGCTGCTGTTCTGGTTCGTTCCGCTTCTGATGGCAACTATCGTTGCTATGGGATGGATCGCTTATGAAATATCGTCCAATGAAGTGATGGACAAGATGAAGCAGACCCAGAATCAGCTCACTCAAAAAACAGCCGATCAGATCGACAGTGTCGCAAAAGAAATGCTGTTTTTCTCCAACAACCTCTTTTTGGATGATGAGATACAGAGACTGCTGGAATCCGATTATCAACCTGCGGAACGGCAAAAAGCTTTCAAAACCATCTCCAATATGATGGTTGCCAGCGATTCCATCCAATCGATGATATTATACACGCTGAAACCCGGCTACGAACATTTGGAACCGTTTGCAACCAATCAGGCGGGAATTACGAGTGCGATGACATTGTCCCATTTTATGGAGGGTCCCTATTATGAAGCTGCGCTCAAGGCTAAGGGCAGTCCCGTCTATGGGTTGGTGAAGCCGTCGGACGATATTTTTGTCGGGGATCATTATCACAAAATCGTTCTGTCGCGCGTCATCGGCAACATCTATAACTTGAAACCGGCAGGGCTGATTATGATTGGCGTGGACGCAGCCCGTATCGGCCGATTGTATCTGGGCCAGCCCACGCTTGCAACCGAGATGTTTGTCATTAGCGAAGACGGGCTCATCATTACAGCTACGGATCAGCGCTGGATCGGAAAATATGACACAGAGCTACCCTATAACGGGACGAAAGCGGCTCAAACAAGGTTCTCAACGGAAGAGAGACTGGGGCTGTGGAAGGAATCGCCGGATTGGATGATTACACAGACGATTTCTCCGAGTACGGGCTGGCATGTCGTTGTGGTCAATACAAGGGAGAAGCTGGTGAGTGAGCTGGGACGGATCGGACAGCTGACGGTCGCCGTGGCGGTTCTTTGTTTCTTGATTAGTCTTGTCATCACGTGGTTGTTGTCCAATATGATTACGAAGCCGCTGATGAAGCTTTCGCGCTCCATGCGCAAGCTCCAGACGGGGGATTTTACGCAGCGGGTGCATTTTACCGGACAGGATGAGATCGGGGAGCTCGGGACCGGATACAATGCGATGGTTCAGCGGATCAAGGTATTAATCGATGATGTGTATGCTACGCAGTTGAAGCAGAAGGAAGCGGAACTGAAAACGCTGCAAGCGCAAATATCCCCCCATTTTCTATACAACACACTGAATACGATCAGCTGGACGGCCGAGAGAAAGGGCGAGAAGGATATAGCGGACATGGTGTACTCCTTATCCCAGGTATTCCGGCTCAGTCTGAACGACGGCAAGGATTTCTTCACAATTGAACAGGAAATGGAGCTGGTGCGGAATTATTTATTTTTACAGAAGCGCCGCTTTATGGACCGGTTTGATTTTTCGATTGAGATTGCCGAGGAGGTTTCCTCCTTTATGATACCCAAGCTTATTCTGCAGCCTCTGGCCGAAAATGCGATCATACACGGGATTGAGCCGCTGAACGGGAACGGTTTTATTACCCTGAAGGCGTACGGGTTTGACAATTCGGTGGTGCTGGAGGTGCTGGATAACGGGATCGGGATGACAGAGTCGCAGCTGCATAAGCTGCTTTCCGGCTTGCAGCGGGTGGAGAACCGCAGTTTGGAGGCTAAGGAAGATGAGCTGCGAACCGGGTTCGCGCTTTTGAATATTCAGGATCGGCTGAGATTGTTCCAATCCGGTGCCTACCTTGAACTGGATAGCAGGGAAGGCAAAGGAACCTGTGCCGTCATCCATCTGGAGAGGAAAGGGGATTGATCTGTTTATGAAACTGCTCATAGCGGAAGATGAGATATCGGTAAGAGAGGGAATGGTGCGGTTAATTGATTGGGAATCCCACGGGATTGTCATTTGCGGGGAAGCGGGAAACGGCAGCGAGGCGTTGTCAATCATGGAAAGCTGCAGCCCGGACATTTTGCTGACGGATATTCGGATGCCCCATATGGATGGACTGGAACTGATCGAGCAGGCGCAGTCTCGCGGGTTTAAGTTCAGGCCGATCATTCTTAGCGGATATAATGAATTCAGTTATGCCAAACAAGCCATTCGACTTGGCGCTTCCGATTTTATACTGAAGCCTTGCCGCCCGGAAGAGATTCTTAGGACAGTGCTGGAGGCTAAGAAGGCGGCAGAGTTCCAGGAAGCGCGCGAATCCAGGCTTAAGGAAAGGGACCAATCCTGGAACCGCAACATTCCATTAATGAAGAGTCAGGTCCTGTCCCAATGGACACGGTATCCCGCTGTTCCGCTGGAGGACAGGGGCCGACTCATGCTGGAGCTGCAGATGGATATCCAGAATGCAGGTGTTCAGGTAGGACTAATTCGCGTGGATACGTCTCAAATTCCATTGGATGAACGGGATGTCGTTCTTCTTCGCTACGCGGCAGTTAACATTGTGAAGGAAACACTGGACAATGTATATGGCGGGCGGATCGAAGTGTTCCAGGAAGGCAACGATCTGTTGTGGGTCGCCAGCATGGCGGAGAGGGGCAGAAGAGGCTCGGCCAACACATCGTTGATCACGGCTCCGTCCCAAGAAAGATTAGAGCCCCAAATCCGGGTGCTGCAGGGAAATTTGGAGAAATATTTAAAGATGACCGTCAGTATTGCATTAGGTTCATGGAAGGCATCGATCAATCAGGCCCACGATTCCTATCAGGAGTCGGTTCAGGCGATGGAGTCCCGTTTCTATCAAGGCAGAGGCGGCGTGTTCTTCTATTCCGAGAAGCTGCGGGGCGAAGATAGCGGATATGATAATAGTACGGAGTCCACATCCATTCTGGATAATGAGAGATTTGACTTATGTGAAATGGAGATGCTGGATTGCTTGCGGCATGGAAGTTTCGAGCAGGCACTTGATCAACTGGACGCATGGCTGGAGATGTTTAAGACACAATCCCATTACAGCAAGCAGGAGGTGAACCTGCGGGCGACAACGTTTATGATCAGTCTGCAAAGAATCGCCAAGGAGCACCGGATCGGGGCGTTTGAGTGGAAGAACCAACTGGTGAATTCGATGGAACAGCTGCCGCAAGTAGAGACATTGGAAGAGCTGGCTACCATCGTGAAAAAAATCATGCAGCATCTTGTGGAAGCCTGCTCCTCCAACCGTACCCTGCACCGTACGGTGCAGTCCGTACTGGAGCTGATCAAGGAGAAATACAATACCAACCTTACACTGGAGGCGGTCGCCCGCGAGGCTTATATCTCCAATACTTATTTAAGCTCCCTGTTCAAGCAGGAGCTCGGCGTCAATTTTCTGGATTACCTGCATCAATACCGGATTGAGAAAGCCAAGGAGCTGCTTCAGCAGAATTTGAAAATCTACGCCGTCGCTCGCCTGGTCGGCTATCAGGAGGAGCGGCACTTCAGCTCCACCTTTAAGAAGTGGACCGGCGTTACCCCTTCCCAGTATAAGTCGAGCGTTCATTGAGTTGGAGTGGAGTTGAAGGATGAGCCTGGGGAAAAAGGGTGTGTGGAAGGAAGTCGGCGGCGGTGCAAGTCCCTGTGAGGGACTTGGAAGGGCGCTAAAGAAAAGGCATCTCCAAGATGGTATGGGCCATACGGGGGTGCCTTCTTCTTTGAACACCGCTCCAAACGAGCTCAGCCTTTTGTATACATATCCCGATTACAAGCTTATGATGAAAGGGTCAGGTTTTGAAGCCACAATGCAGATGGAGGTTGCATCTACGATGAATCAGGAAGAGAAGGGACAAATCCCCGGGATTAATCATATAGAAGAGCGTCAGCTCAGTCAGGTGAAGATTACGCTGTCTAATCCTTTGCGCTGGGTGAACAGTTATGTGCTGCGGGGAGATGATGGTGTCACCATCCTTGACCCAGGCCCGCGTACGGACTCCTCGGAGCAGGAATGGCAGGCTGCGCTGGAGCTGCTCGATATCGGAATCAGCGACATCGTCTCGGTTGTGCTGACTCACCATCATCCGGATCACTATGGCCTGGCCGGATGGTTTCAGGAGCGCACCGGTGCGAAGGTCTGGATGTCCGAGCGTGCCCATCGGGAAGCGATGCTGATGTGGGGCCCGGATTCTACTATGGACAGCGCGCTTCCGTCGTTCTTTGGGCTGCATGGCATGCCGGAATCCTGGCTTGACCAGCTGCCGGAGCATCTGAACAGCTTCTTCTCCCAAGTTACGCCGCAGCCGCAAGTCTCGTACATCGGGGAGGACCTGCCTTTCCGGATGGGGAACAGGATATGGATACCGGTCCAAACCGCCGGCCATGCTCCGGGGCATCTGTCGTTCTTCCATGCCGACAGCGGCATTCTGCTCTGCGGCGATGCTGTGCTGCCGCAAATCTCGCCCAACGTCAGCCTGCTGCCCGGCAGCGACGCCGGGCCGCTGGCGCTCTTCCTCGCAGGGCTGCGCCGCCTGCGGGAACTGCATGTCCGGACTGCGTATCCCGGACACCGCCACCCGTTCACGCATGTCCGTGAACGGATCGAAGCGCTCCTCGTTCATCACGAGGAGCGCCTGACGGCAATCGCCGGCATGCTGGGCGCAGCCGGACGGCTAACCGCCTTCGAGGTCTGCACCGCCCTCTTCGGCGATAAGCTCGGCATCCACCAGCTGCGCTTTGCCATGTGCGAAGCGCTTGCCCATCTTGCCGAGCTCACCGATCGCGGGGAAGCCGAGATGGTGGAACACGAGGACGGAATGTGCTATTTTTCTGTGCGGAAATAGCGGCATTCCTGATATAATCAAGACATGAATAAACCGTCTGCTTGTACGTTTGCTTCCATCATGCGTAGAAAGGGCGGTTTTTTGTTTAATAGATCAGAAGGGATACGTTGTGGAGCATCCGCTATGGGATACCCCGGGAAAAAGCGTCCGAACCGCTGCGTCTGGATGCTTGGTAGGTACATCCCCTGTAAGACTGCAGCAGAGTACATTCTTAGAATAGGAAAGCGCTTCAACTTAGGGGGATCCTTCGTTATCCGGAGTCAGAGTTTTCTAATAACCCGCATATATTTAATGTTACCTGTGCTGTATAAGCGCAAGCATTCCCTCTTGTATCATCTTTAGTCTTAATCATTGACCACCATGATCCACTCCATCACTTGGGTTTCAATCTGCAATTTTCATGTTATAGGATTCGTATCTCATAAGCCCCTGAAAAGGAGAATCTGCCATGAAGAAAAAAGATGTGGTTGCCATGCTGCTCGCAGGAGGTCAAGGCAAACGGCTGAAGGGTCTGACAAAGACACTGGCGAAGCCGGCTGTTTATTTTGGGGGTACATACCGGATTATTGATTTTCCCCTCAGCAACTGCTCCCATTCTGGAATTGACACCGTCGGTGTGCTCACGCAGTATGAGCCGCTGGTGCTGCATTCCTACATTGGTGTAGGCAGCGACTGGGATATGGACCGGCTGAATGGGGGCGTATTCGTGCTGCCGCCCCATGAACGCGAAGACGGGACTACCTGGTACCGCGGGACGGCAGATGCAATCTTCCGTAACCTCAAGTTTATTGATCAGTATGATCCCGAGCACGTCCTTATTTTATCAGGAGACCACATCTACAAGATGGATTACGACCGCATGCTGGCTTACCACAAGGAGAAGGATGCGGATTGCACCATCTCGGTCATTGAAGTTAGTCTGGACGAAGCGAAGCGATTTGGCATGGTGAATACGGATGAGAATTACCGGATTTATGAATTCGAGGAGAAGCCGGCACAGCCCAAGAGCACTACAGCTTCCATGGGCGTATACCTGTTCCGCTGGAAGCTGCTGCGATCCTACTTACTGCAGAATGCGGAGCTTCCGGGAACGAGCCATGATTTTGGCAAAGACATTCTGCCGAATATGCTGGATGACGGGAAAACGCTGTACGCCTATCCATTCGACGGGTATTGGAAGGATGTCGGCACGATCCAAAGCTTATGGGAAGCCAATATGGATCTGCTCAGCGAGAAGCCCAAGCTGGACTTAAACGATCCGTTATGGCGGATTTACACCCGGAATCCGAATCAGCCGGCAGAGTATATTTCGCCAACCGCAGTCGTGCGGAACAGCATGATTAATGAAGGCTGCACCGTATGCGGCGAGGTGGAGCACTCGGTCCTCTTTTATGGCGTTGAGATAGGGGAAGGCAGTGTCATCACCGATTCGGTTATCATGCCCAAGGTGCGTATTGGCAGCCATGTTCGCATACACCGTGCCATCGTGACCGAGGATATGGTCATTGAAGACCATACAACCATCGGTCCGCCTCCGGAAGATCCATCCCAGATCGTGCTTGTAAGCGGTAATGATGAAGACGTGCTGAAGCTGCTTCAATCGTCTTCGTCCCACATTAATCAAGGTTAGGACGGGATCGCAGATGAGAGAACTCATGGGGATTATTAATTTGGAGCATGAACGGGATGTGCTGAATGAATTGACGTATTACCGCTGCGGTGCGGCTGTGCCTTTTGCGAGCAGGTATCGCTTGATTGACTTTGTGATGTCGAACATGATGCATGCCGGCATCCAGGATATCGCGCTCTTCGTTCGCCGGAAATACCGATCCTTGATGGATCATCTCGGTGAAGGTCGTCCGTGGGATATGCATCGTAAGCGGGGCGGCTTATTCATCCTTCCACCGGATTGGAATGATGAGACGGATGTGTCCGCCGGCGAGCTGCGACATATTTATAACAATCTGGATTTCTTTGAGCGGGGGGCTGCAAAATATATCGTGCATTCCGGCAGTCAGCATATCAGTACGGTCGATTTGAACGAGGTGTATGAATACCATCTGGAGCAGGGCGCTGATGTAACACTGGTATACACAAGAGTGGATAAGCCGAGAGATGAGCATCGTTCCTGCACACACCTGGATGTCAACGAGGATGGCATCGTAACGGACATTCATTACGAACACAAGCACGATGGGGTCTACATGGAATTGTTTGTGATGGAGAAATCGTTGTTTCTTGAGATGGCGGATCATTGCATAGCCCATGGCGGCAGCAATTTCTTTCGGGATGCGATCATGCGCAACCGTCATAAGCTGAATATTGCAGGGTACGAATATCGCGGATATCATGCGGTGATCAACTCGCTTGAAAGCTATTACCGCACCAGCATGAATCTTCTCAACCCCACGGCATACAACAGCTTGTTTCGCAAGCAGTCTGTTCACACCAAAATCAAGTACGAGGTTCCGGCAAAATATTTGAACTCCGCCGATGTAAGCAATGCGTTGGTAGCCAACGGTTGTCAGATCGATGGGGAAGTCAAGAACAGCATTCTGTTTCGAGGGGTACAGGTAAAAAGAGGTGCGAGCATTCACAATTCGATTATTATGCAAAAGTGCGTTATTGGTGAAAACGTAAGGCTTGAGAACGTCATACTCGATAAAGACGTGATCATCTCGCGGGATCATAAACTTCAGGGCGATTTTCGCAAGCCCTTTGTAATTGCCAAGGACATCTCCATCTGATATCAAAAATAAAACGAGTCCGTCAGGAGGAACTTTCTTTTGTTTAACAACAAGGAAACATTCAAGCAGGTCTTTACGGAGCAATTGGTGAGTCGTTTGGGGAAGGGGCTTGAGGAAGCAGCGCCTGAGGATGTTTATAAAATACTCGGGGGCATGATCCGGGAGTATGTCGGACGGCAATGGGCGGCAGCCAATCGGACCTACCGGGATACAGCGCAGAAACAAGTATATTACTTCTCGCTGGAATTTTTGATCGGGCGGCTGATGGGAAACAATCTGCTGAATCTCGGCGTGCTGGACATGGTCCGGAGCGGTCTGCTGGAGCTGGGCTGGAATTTGGAAGAGATTGAGGAGCAGGAGCCGGATGCAGGTCTCGGCAACGGGGGGCTTGGGCGTCTTGCAGCATGCTTTCTGGATTCGCTGGCATCACTGAGTTATGCAGGCCATGGATGCGGGATTCGTTATAAGTATGGATTGTTTGAACAGAAGATTATTGATGGTTATCAGGTTGAGCTGCCTGACAATTGGCTCCAGCGGGGTAACGTCTGGGAAGAGCGGCGGGCGGACAAAGCGGTGGAAGTACGCTTCTGGGGTCATGTGGAAATCGGTATGCAGGAAGAACGAACGGTGTTTCACACGGTGGACTACGAACGTGTTCTGGCCGTCCCTTATGATGTGCCTGTGATCGGTTATGGCGAGGGGCAGGTGAATACATTGCGCCTGTGGAGCGCCGAATCGGCAACGGATTTGTCCAGAATCCGTACGGCCAATCAACATAACAGCTATTATAAATTTTTAGAATATAACAGGTCGGTTGAATCCATATCGGAATTTTTGTACCCGGATGATTCGGCTTACGAAGGCAAGCTTCTGCGGCTGAAGCAGCAGTACTTTCTCTGTTCCGCGGGGGTTCAGAGCATCCTCAGAACGTTTGACAAGCTGGGGCTGATGTATCGTGAGCTGCCGGAATATGTCGCAATTCATATTAATGATACACACCCTACACTGGTCATACCCGAGCTGATGCGGATTCTTGTTGACGACAAGGGTTTGGGTTGGGATGAGGCTTGGGACATTACGAGCCGGACCGTGTCCTATACCAATCATACCCTGCTGAGCGAAGCATTGGAAAAATGGCCGGCTGGTATGGTCAGGGAGCTGCTACCTCGCGTTTACATGATCATTGAAGAGATCAACAAACGTTTCTGCAGCATGCTGCTGGATCGTTATCCAGGCGACCAAGAGCGTATATCACAGCTCGCGATTGTGGAGAGCGATCAAATACGAATGGCCAATCTGGCCATCGTGGGAAGCTATCATGTGAACGGCGTAGCAGCTCTGCATACAGAACTGCTTAAGACGCAGGTGATGAAACCGCAATATGAGCTGTATCCGGAGCGGTTCAGCAACAAGACCAACGGGATTACCCACCGCCGCTGGCTCATGCACAGCAATCCGGGATTGAGCCAGCTCATCAGCGAAGGCATCGGTACCTCGTGGATCACGGATCCCGTTCAACTGATACAGCTTCAGTCATTAAAGACGGATTCTGCCTTTCAGCAAGGAATTCAGCGAATCAAACGGAGCAATAAAGAACGGCTTGCGGACTATATTGCCCATAAACAAGGGATACAGATTAATCCTGATTCGATATTTGATGTCCATGTTAAGCGGCTCCATGGCTACAAGCGGCAGCTGCTGAACATTTTGCGTGTCATCCATGCTTATAACGAGATTAAGGATCAGCCGGGGGCAGATCGTGTACCGCGTACCGTCATTTTTGGGGCGAAGGCAGCGCCGGGTTACTATTTAGCCAAAAGCATCATCAAGTTAATTAATGTCGTAGCGGATGTCGTTAATCACGATTCGGAGGTAAATGACAAACTTCAAGTGCTGTTTCTCGAGAATTATTCGGTCTCGCTTGCCGAGAAGATTATTCCCGCTGCCGATGTGAGCGAGCAGATATCAACCGCCGGCAAGGAGGCATCCGGCACGGGTAATATGAAATTTATGATGAATGGCGCATTGACCATCGGTACGCTGGATGGAGCGAATGTGGAGATGTTTGAGCTGCTGGGCAGAGATAATATGTTCCTGTTTGGTCTGGAACTTGCGGATGTGCTGGAATATTACCGGACCGGGGCGTATGTAGCCAGAGAGAGGTATGCGCAGGATTCGAGAATCGCCCGTGTGCTGGATCAATTAATATCCTCAGGCCCGTTCTGCTGTCACGAGCTGGAATT
Source organism: Paenibacillus sp. LBL (assembly GCF_029893715.1). Classification (NCBI taxonomy): domain Bacteria; kingdom Bacillati; phylum Bacillota; class Bacilli; order Caryophanales; family Paenibacillaceae; genus Paenibacillus; species Paenibacillus sp. LBL. The sequence goes on from NZ_JARXYU010000018.1 coordinate 48,884, forward strand.
CGGTCAGATCCTGCAGTCCCTGCTGGATCACAATGATGAATTTTTTGTATTGGAGGACTTTTCCAGCTATGTTGCGACCCAGGCGGATATCGATGACGTCTATCTGAATGCCAGGGCCTGGACCGAGAAGTCAATTATCAATATTGCCCATTCGGGTCATTTCTCCAGCGACAATACCATTCACCGCTATGCATCCGACATCTGGGACATTGCTTCCGTAAAGGTCAGTATGAACAGGTAGTCTACTATTTTTCTGACAAAAAAAGAACCCCGTCATAGAGATTGGCGGGGTATCCATAAGTGCTCTATTGGATTGTTCTTCATCATAGGATATGATTGAGGTTTGCAAAAATGACTAGATAGATTTACCGTTTTATGCAATTGGACAGCCCGATTTTTCATAGCCGAAGATGAGCCTCTTTATTATAGAAGGAACTCATCTCCAAGCCTGGAGAAGCTTAGATTTCGGTAAGCGCGCTATCGTCTATGATTCTTTGAAATTACCGGGCTCCTTCGATTAGGTCAAGGTGGAGGAGTCCAATTGATAGGCGATAAAAAAGGAGATTCGCGATAGCTGCGAATCTCCTTTTTGAAATGGTTTATTCTTTGGGGAGTTCTTCGGTCGTGCCGTACAACTCGATCTCCCGGTCCGCTTGCTTGCGATGGGCGATCCGGCTGCTGGCGGCTGCGGCAACCGCACCGACGATATCGTCCAGGAAGGTATGGACCCTGCCGCTTGATTTATCATTCAATTGCTCCAGAATGCCGGGCTTGAGTTTGTCGATATATCCGTAATTGGTGAAGCCGATGCTACCGTACACGTTAACGATGGAAAATGCCAGAACCTCATCCACGCCATATAGCCCTTCATCATTGGCCAGCATTTCCTGAAGCGGAGAGATGAGGTTGCCCTCCTCCGCCAAAATATCCAGTTGGATTCCGGTCAATACCGCATTTTGCACCTCGCGTTTGCTGAGCACGGCATCCACATTTTCGATGCATTCTTCCATCGTCAAATTCGGATAGTATTTCTTTTGAAGGATCATTACCAGCTCTGCGATTTCCTCCAATTTGATTCCACGCTCATGCAGCAGGCTCCGTGTTGCTTCTGCTACCTTTTTGCTGTTCAGACTGTAAGGGATATTTGTATCGTTTTCTGCCATGATGGAACTCACCTCATTTTTGTGGGTTGATGAAGATGCTTACGACGATTGTACTTTTTCCGGCACCCCTTTGTCCAGAAAGGGCAAAACTGAGAGTTATTTTTTTGGAAAGGGCTCGTATACATAGGAGTACAACCTGTACAAAAAAATGTTAGGGAGGAACAATACATGAAAAGTAACAAACGCAATCTTCGCAGGCTTTCCGCCGCCGGGCTGCTTGCTGTTCCGATCGTATTGTCCGGCTGTGGTGTGTTTTCCGGGAAACAATCGGAAGCGATTGACCCACCGCCTGCACAAGTGGAGAAGCAGATGCTGAACACGGCCGGATCTACAGCGGCGCAGGGCGACATTGGCACACAAACCACGGTTTATTTATCCGATACGAGAGGAATGCTGGCACCAGTAACCTTGGGGATTCCGAAGGTCGAGGGTGCCAATGAGGTGGCCGAATCCCTTGAAGTGCTTGTGAATGGAGGGCGCTACGCGGGCTTTGTTCCACAGGGCTTCCAGGCCGTGCTGCCTGCCGGTACCCAAATCAATAATGTGACGGTAGATCAGGAGAACAAACTGGCTGTTGTTGAATTCAATAAATCGTTTACGGAATATAAAGCGGCAGATGAACGAAGAATTTTGGAGGCGTTGACGTGGACGCTGACAGGACATGAAGGCATTGAGCAGATGCAGGTATGGGTGGATGGAGTCAAGCTGACGGAGATGCCGGTGAATCACACGCCGCTGGATCGTCCGCTGTCTCGTGCGATGGGCATTAATTTGCAGAAGGCAGATGATGCGTTATACTCCGCTTCCTCACCGGTTACCGTTTATTTCTCCTCATTAACGCCAGACGGGATCCAGTACTATGTACCGGTAACAAGACTTGTTCCGACCGGACAAGATGCGGTCCAGGCCGCCTTGAATGAGCTGATTCGTGGACCGCAGTATGGTGATGGACTCGTTGAAGTCATTCCGGATGACACAACCGTTGCATCCATTGAAACAGGGGAGGACGGCGCCGTAACCGTATCGCTCCAGGACAGCATGTTTGAACAGGGAGAGCAGGTTCCGACCGAGCTGCTGCAGGCTGTCGTGCTTACGGTTTCCGAAAATTCGGAAAATGCGAAGGTGAAAATCCGGATGAACGATCTGGCTGAGGTGGTTGGAACGGACAGCCGCAACTACAGTGAGCCAGTAAGCCGTCCGGAATTTATTAACGAAATTTCGATCTGACGATTTTATCGCTTTGTTTGACAAGATGCACCCCAAAAAGGTGCTTTTGTGCCTGCACTTTGGTAGAATAGGGAATGCTAATCAGGATTGCGATAAGAAGTAGGAGGCAGAAAACATGAGATCTAACGGACGTAAGAGCGATGAGCTTCGACCGATGAATTTATCGACCCATGTGAATAAATATGCGGAAGGCTCCGTGTACATCGAAATGGGAGACACCAAGGTGCTGATTACGGCAACCGTGGATGAGAAAGTTCCCCCGTTTCTGAAAGGACAAGGAAAGGGCTGGGTGACGGCTGAATATTCAATGCTGCCGCGCGCAACACAATCTCGGAATCAACGGGAAGCCAATCGCGGTAAACTCACTGGCCGGACGATGGAAATTCAGCGGCTGATCGGCAGAGCGCTCAGGTCTGTTGTGAATCTGCATGCTCTTGGCGAGCGGACAATTACGCTGGACTGCGATGTGATCCAGGCGGATGGCGGAACGCGGACCACCTCCATAACAGGAGCATTTGTAGCCCTGGCCATAGCGGTAAATAAAATTGCAGAACAACATAAACTCGCAGTATTTCCGATCACGGATTACTTGGCATCGATTAGTGTGGGTATCGCTGGAGGACAGGCGCTGCTGGACCTGAACTATGAAGAGGATTCCAAAGCGAAGGTGGATATGAATCTGGTTATGACCGGAGGGGGTAAATTCGTTGAGGTTCAAGGAACCGGCGAAGAAAGCCCATTCTCGCGCGAGGAGCTGGATCAGATTCTGGAGCTTGGGGAAAAAGGAATCCGCGAGCTGATCGAGCGTCAACAGGAAGCACTCGGACCCATTGCAGCCAAAATCGGTTCCGTGAATGCGGGAACTGGAGTCTAAGATATGACGCTGATACTTGGGGATACTCTCATTGTAGCTACCCGCAATCAGGGGAAAGTGAAGGAATTTGCACATGCTTTTGCTGCGCTTGGCGTGGAAGTCAAGAGTATGTACGATTACCCTGAATTGCCTGATGTCGTTGAAGATGGAGTTACCTTCGCAGCCAATGCATTCAAGAAAGCCAAAGCGGTCGGTGATGCACTGGGATTGCCTGTGCTTGCAGATGATTCCGGATTATGCGTGGATGCGCTGGACGGCGCTCCGGGTGTATATTCCGCAAGGTATGCAGGTGAGCATGGCGCGGATGAGGATAATAACGAGAAGCTGATCGGCGAGCTGGAGCAATTAAGACTGGGTGAGGACACCGAGCAGCCCTTGTTAAGCCCGGCCCGATTCGTCTGCGTGCTGGTGCTGTACGATCCGGTTTCAGGAGAAAAGCTGGAGGCGGAAGGGCATGTCGAAGGGTGGATCACTTCCGATCCATCCGGAAGCGGCGGTTTCGGGTACGACCCGCTGTTCTACTTGCCAAGCCATGAGAAAACGATGGCAGAGCTTTCCCTGGAGGAGAAGCAGTTAATCAGTCACCGCGGAGAAGCCCTTCGCAAGCTGGTCGCGTATCTGCAGGCGCTGAGCTGAATCGAGATGATTGCAAAAAGAAACCATACCGGCGTGAGCGGGTATGGTTTCTTTGTTTTTTCAGTAGAATAAGGTTTAACGTATGGATACGTTATATTCTTTAAGCCAGAAATGAACCTGGGCCAGGTAGGCAAACAGCTGCGGGCCGGACATCAATTGACCGAACCAAGGGAGATTGGAGGACGCGTCCGGCGAAGAGGCCAGCTCCCGTATCCGCGCAGTATCAATGAGCGGAAGCAGCGGAGATGTGCCATCATCCAGTATGGACAGTATCTGCGCTTTGACGGCGGTCAGGTAGTTCGGATTGTGGGTTTTGGGATACGGACTTTTTTTGCGGTACAGGACATCATCCGGGAGCACGCCCTCCAGCGCCTTGCGCAGAATGCCTTTTTCACGGTCGCCTGCTGTTTTGATGCTCCATGGGATGTTCCACACATAATCGATCAGACGATGATCGGTATAAGGCACACGGACCTCCAGTCCGACGCCCATACTCATCCGGTCCTTGCGGTCCAGCAGGGTTGGCATAAAACGGGTGATGTTGAGGTAGGACATAACCCGCATTTTGGCTTGCTGGCCAGTCTCGCCGTCCAGCTTAGGGACTTCAGCTACCGCATCCGAATAGCGGTCTCCCAGGTATTCCAGGGGTCTGATCCAGTCCCGGATTTCGGCAGACAGAAGTCCGGCTCTCATGTCCGGAGCGACCGACCATGGGAATGTGCCGGAGTTCAGCATGTCTTCCCGGTGAAACCAAGGATATCCGCCAAATATTTCATCGGCAGCTTCGCCCGATATGGCAACGGTGGCGCCTTTTTTGATCTCTCGGCAGAAGAGGAGCAGCGATGCATCAACGTCGGCCATGCCGGGCAGGTCGCGCTTTTGCGTGGAGGTATCCAGCGCCTCAACCAATTCGGGAGTATCGAATTCAATCCAGTGATGGTTCGTCCCAAGCTCATCGTGCATCCGTTGAATCCATGGCGCATCTGCGCCAGGCTGGAAGGAATGGGACTGAAAGTGCTTGTTGTTGTCCACATAATCGACAGAGTAGGTATGCACTTGTCCTTGGCCCGTCCGCTTATAGTAATCGACGGCAAGGGAAGAAAGCGCACTGGAATCAAGCCCCCCGGATAAAAGGGAGCAGACCGGCACGTCAGATACCAGCTGACGCTCTACCGTATCCCGGAGGAGATCGCGCAAGTAGCTTGCCGTTTGGTCTACATCATCCTCATGCGGTTTGCTTTCCAGCTTCCAATAGGTGTATTTGCGCAACCCTTCCCGGTTAAATATCATCGCCATGCCAGGGCGGAGTTCGGAGATGTCTTTATAGACGCCATGCCCCGGGGTCCGTGCAGGACCGATAATGAACACTTCGGCAAGTCCTTCAGCACCGACCACGGGCTCCACCTTCGGATGCTGCAGCAGTGCTTTGGGTTCAGAGCCGAAAACCAAGGTTCCGTCGATGTAGCTGTAGAACAAGGGTTTTACTCCCACCCGGTCCCGTGCCAGAAACACTTGTTCCTGCGCACTATCCCAAATGGCAAAGGCAAATATTCCATTGAGGCGTTCCAAACACTCGGGGCCCCATTCGATATAGGAGACTAACAACACTTCCGTATCACACTTGGTATTGAAACGATGTCCGCGTCGTATCAATTCGTCTTTAAGCTCAGCAGCATTATATAATTCCCCGTTGTATACAATGGCGTAGACTTCCTCTTCCTGATGAATGATCATCGGCTGAGCTCCATTTTCGGGGTCGATCACGCTGAGTCTTCGGTGTCCAAATGCGCACGGGTTGGAAATCCAGGTGCCGGATCCGTCAGGTCCGCGGTGAGCCAAACTTTCTGTCATTTTTACCAGCAGCTGCGAATCCTGCGTCAAATCGCCGCTCCATTGTATAAAACCGGTTATTCCGCACATGACGGTTCATCCTCTCTTTGTCTTTGTCATACGCTGTCCCAACTTTTTAATCCTACGTCGCCAAAGTGATACAGATATATGCCGAAGGAAGGCATAAAATGTCTGTCCTTTTACGAAAACTAAGAAAGAGGACGAATTTCAAAGCAAAGGAGAGAAGCGTCCATGGATAAGTCAACCTATTACGTCTCCGTGCAAAGCCGTTCTGTGTTGACTCAGCAGGGGGCAAGCCCTTATGAATGGGAGATCGAAGCTACGCCGGAAGAGGCTGATCAAGTCCGGATTGAGCTGGATATGATGCAGGAGAAGGAAGAAGAAGCCCTTGGATACATGTTTCCTTGGCCGGATACGCCGCAACAAAGCTCCAATGCCCTGTTTCAATCTTCCCTGGATAATGTGTACCGGACGATATATCAGTTGGGTACGCCGGCAACGCGTCAGCAGATGGAGGAGCTGCGATTGCTCTCCGATATGACGTGAAAATAAAAAAAGGATTGTGCAGAAGCCTGCACATCCCATGAAGGAGAATGCATGATGTACGCAATTAGAGACGCAAAAATTCGACGGATTACCGAAGTTAACGGTGCGCCATGCGCCGAGGTGGAGGTATATCCTGAAGCGGAGGGAGAAAGCGCATTGCTGGCTTACCTGACACCATCGTCTCCGCTGGGAGGCTACGAACTGGTGAGAATCGTCCGGAGCAACGCCAGCATGGAGCTCGACTGGTTTGATAACAGCATGCATGATGCTTTTGTGGATGCTACGGACGAAGCGTTCGAGAATAGTGTTCATTCCACGGCCGAGGAGGATCGGGATACCTTTAAACAGCAGCTCCTCTCGACCGGTCAATTGTACGAGCAGTTGAATCAGCGGCTCAGCGAAGGACCTCAGTATTTTTAGGGGTTAGGAAAAAGATTGGCAAAGTTCTTTGGAAGCCTAGACAAGAAGGGCCATGCAGCATGATAGCTGCATGGCCCTTCAATCATCTGATGTGTTTAGTAAGCCGTTTCCCGCAATACTTGAATGCCCATGATGATGTTATATACAAATGCTCCGAAGTAGATGATCCCGAACAGGATGAGATACCCGATAATGGAGCCGAAGGACCCCGAGGTTACGGCCATATAGATCATGGGTATCGCTGCGATAACCGGGAATACGTGCGAGAATAATGCACGGCGGGCGTGCTTGGCAACGTAGGCGTCCGGAGACAGAATCCACACGATGAGGGGGAGAAGAAACGGCGCAAAAAAGATGCTGAAATACGATAAAGAGGACAGAAGCTGTCTCATGGTATCACACTCCTAAAGTCATTCTGATGATATACATATTACCCAGTAAGCGCGTTCCTGATTCTGTAATGAGGGTATTCAAAAAAAGTTCTTTAAAAAATGCCGAATATGCGATATAATATACTTCGTTACTGTTTTAAAGCATTTCATACATATATGTCCCAGTAGCTCAGCTGGATAGAGCAACGGCCTTCTAAGCCGTCGGTCAGGGGTTCGAATCCCTTCTGGGACGTAAAAGAGGCACCGCCATTTATGGCGGTGTTTTTGCGTCCAATCAAGGGCCGCCTTTCTTGCAAATGAAAGATATCCATGACACGATTAGTTTATGTTTTGAGAAGACCTGACTTCATAATCATTTCATCTTATAATAGAAGAAAAAATATTTTCGTATATATATTGAGGAGGCATCAAGCATGCAGCTTACTAAAATATCACAGAATACCGCCATCTTATTGGAGCACGCCAGAAAATCGGGACTCACCTCCTCCGAGTTGCTGGAGGCAGTACGCTCGGGAGAGAATGAGAGATTTCAGATTGCTCAGAATGGTCATTTTCATTACGGGGAACTGTTCGCCTATGCGGGAGAGCATGGGGAAGATTTGGAAAAAGCCGTTATCGAGGGCTACAAAATTACGTTTAATACCCGAAACGGTCTGAAAATATGGCTGGAGGAAACCTTTCACCTCAGCTCGGAATCCGACTTCCGTGTGGGTGAGGGAATCATTGAGGGGTTAAAGCTCAAGAAGGAGCAGTTGGCTCGCTTGAAGGAGGCACTGGCTGTCAACTGGACTCTTCAGGAAGAGCCAGCAACGGATGGAGTTCAGGTCAGACTGACCGTCAGAGGGCTGCAATAAAGGAAAAAAGCCGCCCATTCTTATTCTTGTTGAATAAGAATGGGCGGCTTTTTTAAAGAAACTACAGCTGCATTCAGGAACCTCCCACAGAGTTTCCTTTACATCCGGCTCGGCGTTGGCAATCCCAACACTTCCAAAGCTTCGCCAAGGGTATCCTTAAACAGCGAAGTGAGCCATATCCGGAAACGCTGTACGTCTGCCTCGGCTTTCAGAATCGGACATGCCGAATAAAAATTGTTGAACAAGGAGCACAGCTCATACGCGAAGTTACAGATGGCGCTTGGGGATAGCTCTCGTCCGGCAGCATAAAGGGTATCATGCCAGGTGCTGATATGCCTCAGCAGCGCATGCTCTGCTTTTTCCATGTCAGGGAAGTGAGCAGGCATAGAGGGCAAGACACCGGCATCCTGCGCTTTATTGAGAACACTAAGTGCACGCGCGTAGGAATAGAGCAGGTAGACTCCCGTATTTCCCGAAATTTCCGTGGCCTGTTTCAGATCGAACACAACCTCGGTTTGCAGTGCAAAGCGAAGCAGATAGTAACGGATGGAGGCTGCTGCTATCGCATGGCTGGACAATCCGTTTTTATCCGAACGGGTATCTTCGATGACTTTGGCTACTTGCTGGATAAGCTCGGTAATTTTTATCCCGATCCCTTGACGTCCGGACATGGCATAGGACGCCTTTCCGTCGGAAGTGTCGATTCCAAGATCCGCTGCTGCCGAAGGACTAAGTGAAACCACGCCGTAACTGACATGTCGAAGGTTCTGGGCTTCTTCGTTGAATCCCAAGCCTTCCAGTGCCTGCTTCACCATCAGCTGTGGGTACTGCTGCCTGTAATCAATGACATTGATAACCATATCGGCTTTGCCATATGCCTGCTGTTCACCCTGAGTGCTCGTGGTCCAAACATCTTCGGTGAATCTTGTATATACAAAATCATTGGAGAGCAGTCCGTATTTCCACAAATGATAAGCAATATCTTTGGCGGTGTAAGTCAAAATGCCATTAGAGCGTACCAGCACTTTGTCCATGCTGTGCTCGGAATCGGGATCGTCTGCCTTATCTCCCCCTAATTGTTTGAGCACCCAGCAGCCTGCCAGCTTACCCTCGGTTTCCTGATGGAACAGTGAGGTGTTCTTCAACAATTCGAAAGCGGAATCCCAAAATCCCTCTCTGACAATGCTGCTCTCCCATACCAGAAGGTCGTATCCAATGCCAAACTGCTTCATTTCTTCAAGATGCTCTTTAACGATTCTTTCAGCTACGAGCAATCCGATCCAGGAAAGATTCTGATGTCCCTCCTCCAATGCGTGGAGAACTTCCGTCCGATGTTGAACCAGTGCAGGTTCTCTTTCGTATGCTTTATTCGTGCTCGAATACACATCCCAGCAGTAATCACCGAATCTGGCATGTTCCTTGGACAGCGGGGTATGGAGCATTCCAACAACCGTATCCGCCAGCTGATTGCCAAGATCGTCGATATAATTATGCGCCTCCACCTCATAGCCAAGCTTTCTCATCAGCCGGACCAGCGTATCCCCGATACAGGAATTCCGTAAATGACCGATATGCGCAGATTTGTTCGGATTGATGGAGGTGTGCTCGATAACAATCTTTTCATGGGTCGCCGGCGGCAGTTCAAATGGGTGGTTGGCCCACGCTTCCCAGTCGATGTGCAGATTGATAAAACCTGGAGCCACGACCTCCGTGGCCGAAACCAGTTGTTTGAAGGGAACATCCTGCTCAAGCTCCGTTTTAATTAACTCGGCAATGTGCAGGGGAGCCTTACGAAGCAGCTTGGCAAGCTGCATTGCGATGTTGGTTGCATAATCCCCGTGCTCCATGCTGGAGGGCTGCTCGACCCGGACTGGGATGGATTCCGGCAGCTTGATGCCGAAAGAGTCACACACCTGGATTGCTGCTTGTTGAACACTGGTAATCATTAATTGACTTAACACGGTAAATCCCCCTTTGAAAAATAAGAACACCTCGGAAAAATAAAAAAAGCCCTCATCTCAATAAAGAGACGAGGACTTGTGCTCGCGGTACCACTCTTGTTGTTAAACCGGCAAGGGTTCAACCACCTTCATACAATAACGGTGTAAGCCGGGGCTTCCTACAATCCTTCAATTCGGAAGACCATCTCCTGGGTCCGTTTCACGGCCGACTTTGTACCGGTTTCCACCCTCCCGGCTCGCTTGGACTAAAGTCTGAAGCAGTTACTCTCCCAATCAACGAAAATCACATTTTCAAGCTTTTCATATTATAACCAATCTATTTAGAAAATCAACCATAAAATTGTTAAAGCTTCTCCGCAATGATACGCAAGCGCTTATAATCTGCGTAGTAGGCATCCTCATGCCAGAGCGTGTCGTAGCTTATTTGGCTGATGCGGGCAATTGCATGGTCCCTTTCTTCAGCTGTAAATCCGGTAAAGAAATGATCGCCAAAATGCAGGAGCCAATACCGAACGCCCTCCTTGCCCTCAGACAGCTTGGTAGGACGGTCATAATGATGTGCCATACGGACCCGGAACCCTTGGGCTTCCAGCAGAGTCGCATATTCTGCCACACTAGGAAAATACCACGGATTTCGTGTGTCCGCATCGATTCCATAATGGTCGGCGAATACAGTTCTTAGGGCTTCATAGATCGTTTCAATATTGCCTTGTCCTCCAAATTCGGCGACGAATCGGCCGCCGCTCCTTAGTGCGCCATGCACAGAGCGGACTGCACCTGCAGCATTCTTCATCCAGTGCAGCGCCGCATTGGAGAAGACAGCATCATAAGGTGCTTCGACCGTGAAGTTTTCGCCATTTCCAACGCGGAATGCAAGGCTTTTATACTTAGTTTGGGCCTGCTCAATCATCTCCACGGCTGAGTCCATACCGGTCACGTATGCACCGGCCGTAGATATTTCATAAGCCAAATCACCGGTCCCGCACCCAAGGTCGAGAATCCGCTCGCCGGCTCGAGGCGCCAGAAGCTCTGCCAAACCTTTTCCATAAGCTGAAACAAACGACAACTGCCGATCGTAATCCCGAGGCTTCCATATTTGCTCCGACATCGTAAGACTCCCCCTTTTTTATGAATAACCTCATTGTGACAGGTTTTGTTTATAATTAGAAATATATAAATGCGATAGATTCAATAGGTTGTAACTATGAGTGGATCATGAGATAAACCGCTGATCAGCGGCTTTATTTTACGGCAACGAGCAGGGCACCAACAGCAATGAGTGCGACGCCGATCACGTTAATCCAGGATATTTTCTCTCCAAGAAACAAAAAGGCAAGAATCACGGCGATGACCACGCTTAATTTATCGATGGGCCCGACCTGCGATACCTTACCGTATTTCAGTGCCAAAAAATAAAACAGCCAGGACATGGCTCCTGCAATTCCGCTTAGCACAATGAAGCTTAAGGCTTTCTTCTGCACGAGGATTTCCCCGAGCTCGGAAAATTTGCCCTGAACGGCCACCACGCCCAGCAGGAACAGTGCCATGATGACAGATCGAATGGCAGTGGCTGAATTGGCATCGATATTTTGCAGCCCGATTTTGCCGAAAATAGCGACAAGTGCAGCGGTGGCCGCCGACAGCAGTGCGTACATAAGCCATAATGGCATCCTATATCCCTCCTGAACGATAAAGACCTGAATACTATTAAGGATTTCTATATAATAGTATGGAGTGATTTGTACAATATCATTACATTTACCTAGTGATTTTCCTGAGAAGGGGTTGAATTTCGGATGACGGGTCATATTGTTGCTTATAAAGAAGAATATCATGATCAATTAGTGGAGCTGTGGCATCGCGCTGTGTGCAGCACGCATGATTTCCTGACAGAGGAGGATCTCCGTTTTTATTATAAAATGGTGAAAAATGGAGCACTTCGAGCTGTGGAGTTATGGGTGTGCTTGAACAAGGATTTCAAGCCCGTTGGATTTATGGGCCTGGACGGCTCGAAAATCGAAATGTTGTTTGTGGATCCACAGCATCATGGGCGAGGAGCGGGGAGCCAATTGATTCGGCATGCCGAATCGTTGAAGGGGGATAAACTTACTGTCGATGTAAATGAACAGAACGCCGGAGCCCACGCTTTTTACAAAAAATACGGTTTTGTGCAGACGGGCCGCTCGGAACTGGATGGTGCAGGCAAGCCGTATCCACTGATTCATATGGAGCTGGGTCGCCATAACGGACTCAGAAGCCGCTAATATGGTGAAAAAGCTCTAACAGATATGCTAACGGACCTGAGGGCCGTTATAAACGCCAAAAGAGGGTGATTTGCCTGTTAAATTGCTAAATAACGGCTGTGGTGTCCGCTAAATTTTAAAACGGGACGTTTTTTCTGAAATAACGCTCCTGGTGTCCGTTCAAGTTGTGATTGTGGCCTATGGAGTTCATATGCGGACTGTGTCCCAGAAGGGATGCGGTCTTGAAGCCCGGCTGCGAAGTAACCCCTCCTGAAGCGTAAGCTAAGGCGAACCCGATTCCGGGTTCATCGTCCCTTCTGGAATACGCAAAGAAGCAGCCACGATGATAAGTGGCTGCTTCTTCATTTTACGTCCCAGAAGGGATTCGAACCCCTGACCGACGGCTTAGAAGGCCGTTGCTCTATCCAGCTGAGCTACTGGGACACAGAAATTTTTCAAGCAAAAAATATATTATCACATGCATTGGGGAAATTCAACAATTATTTTAAGTTGCGAACATTTTTGAATCTGCCAGATTATTAGTGTGTCATTCCGGGTTATATTGATAAGACATAAGATGGATTTCAATAAAGGCGTCGGCGGAATGTTTCAGAACGGCAGGAAAGTGCTTAGACCGCGCTCTTTTTTTAACTTGGCAGTACATATGCTATAATCAACGAATATGAAAAACAGGAATAGAAAGGAGGTGTCCTTATCAAGGACTCTTACTCCCAAGAACATGAGGATAAGAACATCATCCTGTTTCCGAAGACGCTGGATTATTACCAGATTCAGCTTACGGTTATGCTCGAGAACGAACGTTACGGTGAAGCGATGGAAGTTTTGCGTTTTCTGCTGAGATGCGGCGGACAGAATGAACGGCATTATGAAGAGTGGCATTCGCTCCTCGAATGGCTTGAAGCTGCGTTTCCAGAACAGGCTGTACCTCGTTCGGTTGATTCCGATGCAGATATCGAAGAGGATGATCCAGACGAAGCGGAAATGGCGAGGCAGATGGTTAAGGAAAAAGTTGCTCAGGATGCCGGATATGCCGACAAGCTGCTCGCTTCCGTTATGAACGGACCGTTGACCGAACAGACCATTCTGGCACTGGAACAGCTCGCCTATCTGGATCGTCCGGAGATTGATGCTGTTTTGGTTGAGTGGCTGCAGGATACGCCGCTTCATCCCCTGCTGCAATTTCGAGTGCTGCAAACACTCCGAAGAAGGGGCATGGAGGGAAATGTAAGCCTTCATCGGGGACAGGAAGCCGTAGAGATTGAGATCGACACGGTGCCGCTGGACCCGGGGAGTTTTCCGCTTGCCATAACGAGAATATTGGAGCGAGTTGCAGATCAGACGGAAATTCATGAACCGACTTTGTTTTATTTTGCACAAGAACTATGGTCCCAGTTCATAATGGCCATTTACGGTACCGAAGATTACCATTCCATGCTGGATGAAGAAGAATCTACGCTTGACATATGGGCGGCCGCACTCCATGACATTGTATCGGAGAGTTTGAAGGGGTTTCGGAATGAGGAGGAAATCCGCCCGCTCTACGGTATAACGGACACCATGCGGTTCCGCTATGAGGGAGCCTACCGATCTCTCAAGCAATTTGTGGCAGCGGGTGTGGAAGAATAGCCATAGCCTGGAAAACGTTTACGGTATCGTAGCATAAGGGTTCGCCCTTGAAAAAGGATTTAATGTTGTTTATACTATAGTGGTTATTCGGTACGTGATACATTATTGCGCCGACCACGTGAATTATTTTGGAGGGGAAAGCATAAATGAAAGCAACTTGGGAAAAAATAGAGAAGAACCTTGGCGTTCTTGACGTTGAGGTTGATGCGGATCGCGTTGCATCCGCCCTCGACAAAGCTTTTAATAAAGTAGCTAAAAAAGCAAATGTACCTGGATTCCGTAAAGGTAAAGTGCCTCGCCCGATTTTTGAAGCTCGTTATGGCGTAGAGAGCTTGTACCAGGATGCAATCGACATCTTGCTTCCAGAAGCATACAGCGAAGCTGTAGATCAAGCGGATATTTTCCCTGTAGATCGTCCGGAAGTGGACATCGAGCAATTCGCTAAAGGTGAAACTTTCAAGTTCAAAGCTAGAGTAACAGTGAAACCTGAAGTTAAACTGGGTGATTACAAAGGTGTTGAAGTAGCTGCTGTAGCCGCTGAAGTTTCTGAAGAGGAACTGAACGAAGAGCTCGAGCGTCTGCAACAACGTCATGCTGAGCTTGCTGTAATCGATGAAGGCGCGTCTGTATCCGGTGATATCGTAGTGATCGATTTCGACGGTTCCGTTGACGGTGTGCCTTTTGAAGGTGGACAAGCTGAGCGTTATTCCCTTGAACTCGGAAGCAACTCCTTCATTCCAGGCTTTGAAGATCAAGTCATTGGTATGGCTACTGGAGATTTCAAAGACGTGGAAGTTACGTTCCCAGAGAACTACCATGCAGCTGAGTTAGCTAACAAGCAAGCTGTCTTCAAAGTGAAAGTACACGAAATCAAGCGCAAACAGCTTCCTGAGCTGGATGATGAATTCGCTAAAGACGTTAGTGAATTTGATACCCTTGATGAGTACAAGGAAGATCTGAAGAAACAATTGCTGACTCGCAAAGAGCAAGAAGCACAAGGCGTTCGCGAGAACGAAGCTGTTGAAAAAGCAGCGGCTAATGCTGAAATTGAAATTCCAGACGCTATGATCCAATCCGAAGTTCAAAACATGATGCGCGATTTCGACAACCGTCTTCGTCAACAAGGCATGAACCTGGAAATGTTCCTTAGCTTCTCCGGCCAAAGCAGTGACGATCTGGAAGGACAAATGAAAGAAGACGCTGAAAAACGCGTTCGCAACAACCTCGTGCTGGAGCAAATCGCAAAAGAAGAGAAGCTCGAAGTAACGGAAGAGGAAATCAACAAAGAGCTGGAAAATATGGCTGATACGTACAAACGTTCCGCTGAAGAAATCCGCAGCATCCTTGGTGCTAACGGTTCCCTTGACAGCCTTCGTGAAGAATTGCTTCTTCGCAAAACGATCGACTTCTTGCTGGAAAACAGTGTAGAAGGCGCTCCTGTGGAGAAAAAAGAAGAAACTGCAACTGAAGAATAATAAAAAGGCAGCTGCGAAAAGCTGCCCTCACATTCGATAAGGCACGTACATTTCATGCGTGCCTTATTTTTACCTAACAATAGCCAATTTAATACTAATTATGACATGAATTGGTTATTAATTTCGACATACATAATGAGACAAGTTGGCAGGATATAATTCTTGGGAAGTTCATAGAATGTAAACAGGGTTAAAAAATGACATCGTGCTGCGAACATGTTAGAATAACTTTTGTAACACTGCCGTATATTTTTCAAGGAAAAGAGGTTGGTCGCATGAGTCTTGTACCTATGGTTGTTGAGCAAACTAGTCGAGGCGAAAGATCTTACGATATCTACTCAAGATTACTGAAGGATCGCATTATATTCCTCAGCAGTGCGATAGATGACGATGTTGCCAATCTTGTTATTGCCCAGCTGCTGTTTTTGGCTGCGGAAGATCCGGAAAAGGACATCTCTTTGTACATCAATTCTCCTGGCGGTTCGGTTACAGCCGGGATGGGTATATATGATACGATGCAGTTGATTAAGCCTGATGTGTCAACCATTTGCGTAGGTATGGCCGCCAGTATGGGATCGCTGCTGCTTACTGCCGGAGCACCAGGCAAACGCTATGCTCTCGAGAACAGTGAAGTCATGATACATCAACCGCTCGGGGGTATTCAGGGTCAGGCATCCGATATCCAAATCCATGCAGATTGGATCATCAAGACCAGACATAAGCTGAATCAAATCTATGTGGAGCGCACGGGTCAGCCCCTTGAAAAAATCGAACGCGATACAGACCGCGACTTTTTCATGAGCGCGGAGGAAGCGAAGGCGTACGGTATTATTGACGATGTTCTGTCTTCACCGACCAAATCTTAAGGGGTGGTAATAGCATGTTTAAATTTAACGATGACAAAGGGCAGCTAAAATGCTCCTTCTGCGGTAAATCCCAGGAGCAGGTCCGCAAACTGGTTGCGGGGCCCGGTGTTTATATATGTGACGAGTGTATTGACTTGTGCTCCGAGATTGTAGAGGAAGAACTCGGACATGAGGAAGAAGTGGATCTGAAGGATATTCCGAAGCCACGTGATATTCGTGACATTCTGGATCAATACGTAATCGGACAGGATCAAGCGAAGAAATCCCTTTCGGTTGCTGTCTACAACCACTATAAGCGCATCAACACCCAGAACAAGATTGAGGATGTTGAATTGCAAAAGAGTAACATTTTGCTGCTTGGACCTACAGGTTCCGGTAAAACATTGCTTGCACAAACGATGGCTAAAATTCTCAATGTTCCGTTTGCTATTGCGGACGCAACTTCACTGACAGAAGCCGGTTATGTAGGTGAAGATGTAGAGAACATTCTGCTGAAGCTGATCCAGGCAGCAGACTATGATGTGGAAAAAGCAGAACGCGGCATTATCTATATTGATGAAATCGATAAAGTAGCCCGCAAATCGGAGAACCCGTCCATTACGCGTGACGTATCCGGTGAAGGTGTTCAACAAGCCTTGCTGAAAATTCTTGAAGGTACCGTTGCTTCTGTTCCACCGCAAGGAGGACGCAAGCATCCGCATCAGGAATTCATTCAGATCGATACAACGAACATTTTGTTCATCTGTGGCGGTGCATTTGACGGTCTGGAGCAGTATATCAAACGCCGGATCGGCAAGAAGGTCATCGGTTTCAATGCCTCCGGAGAGAGCCAAAAGGATCTTAAGCCAGGTGAATACCTGACCATGGTTCTGCCGGAAGACTTGCTCAAATTCGGTTTGATTCCGGAATTTGTTGGCCGTCTGCCTGTAGTCTCCACTTTGGAGCCGCTGGATGAGGCAACGCTGGTACGCATTCTGTCCGAGCCGAAAAACGCGCTCACGAAACAGTACCAAAAGCTGCTTGAATTTGACAATGTCAACCTCAAGTTTGAGCCAGGTGCTCTAGAAGCGATTGCCCGCGAGGCAATTAAGCGGAATACCGGTGCACGCGGATTGCGTTCGATCATTGAAGGCATTATGCTGGATGTTATGTACGAAGTGCCGTCCAGAGATGACATCAAGGATTGCGTCATCACGGAGCAGGTTGTTCGCGATAAAGTGATTCCTGAGCTGCAGAGCAAGGGAAGCGAAGATGACAAGAAACAAGAAGAAAGTGCTTAATACGCCATAGCGTATTAGGCGTGGAATAAATCTACGCTGATTCTCCACTTCCAGTTATGTCCAGTCGGGCTTTGCTGGAGTGGAGCTTTGGCGTTATATGGGAGAGATCGTACCATGTTTTTGAGACAAGACACACGGCCCGTCAGGGTGGGGAACCTCACCATTGGGGGAAAGAACGAAGTCATTATTCAAAGCATGTGCACCACCAAGACCGCAGATGTGGAGGCAACCGTTGCCGAGATTTTGCGTCTGGAAGAAGCAGGTTGTCAGGTCGTTCGGGTAACGGTAAACAATGAAGAAGCTGCCGCTGCTATAAAAGAAATCAAGAAACGCATTCATATTCCGCTTGTGGCGGATATTCATTTTAACTACAAACTTGCCTTGATGGCTATCGAGAATGGTATTGATAAGGTTCGGATCAATCCGGGCAACATCGGCAAGCGTGAGAAAGTCGAAGCTGTCGTGAAGGCTTGTAAGGAGAAGGGGATTCCGATTCGGATCGGGGTTAACGCCGGTTCCTTGGAGAATCATCTTATCGAAAAATACGGGTATCCTACGCCGGAAGCTATGGTGGAAAGCGCCTTGTATCATATCGGGATACTGGAAGAACTGGATTTCCACGATATCATCGTTTCGCTTAAAGCATCTGACGTACCGATGGCTATCGCGGCGTATACGAAGGCTGCCGAAGTTATTCCATATCCGCTTCATCTGGGAATTACCGAAGCCGGGACGCTGTTCTCCGGTACGGTGAAGAGCGCTGCCGGTCTCGGAGCGCTGTTGTCCCTGGGAATCGGCAGCACGATGCGTATTTCCTTGAGTGCTGATCCCGTGGAAGAGATCAAAGTGGGCCGGGAGCTTCTAAAATCATTCGGCCTCATCTCGGATGCGGCAACCTTGGTATCTTGCCCGACTTGCGGACGGCTGGATATCGACTTGTTCTCCATTGCCAATGAGGTAGAGGAATACATCTCGAAGATCAAAGTGCCGATTAAAGTTTCCGTTCTGGGATGCGCAGTCAATGGACCTGGTGAGGCTAGAGAAGCCGACATCGGTATTGCCGGCGCGCGTGGCGAGGGCCTGCTCTTCCGTTATGGGGAGATGATACGTAAAGTTCCAGAAGCCACCATGGTGGAGGAGCTTAAGAAGGAAATCGACAATATCGTGAAGGTGTACGAGGAAACCGGCGAAATCCCGGGCCGCAAGCACAAATCCACGGTTTAAGCTTAATAACTTGGTTTTTATAACGTTATAATTGCACTTTTTAAAAGCGGCAGTCTCTTGAATTCAAGAGACTGCCGCTTTTCTGTTTAGCAGGATGTCATACACCGCAGCAGCGGGGCGCCTTCCCAACAATGTCATGACTTTTTCGCTATCCGCGTTTTACCATTCGAGGAATCGGCAATACTACCATGTATTAACGATTCGATGAAGACATAATGGAGTACAGGAGGAATGACTTGTGAACTTAAGTATTGTGATAATGCTGGTGCAGCTGTTTTTTGCAGTCATCATCGGCATTTATTTTTGGAATTTATTGCGCGGACAGAAAACAAGCAAGTCGGCGGTGGATCGGGAATCGCGTAAGGAACTTGATAAACTCCGCAAACTGCGGTCCATATCGTTAACAAAACCGCTGGCTGAGAAAACAAGACCGCAAACCATGGATGACATCGTGGGGCAAAAGGACGGCTTGCGAGCCCTAAAGGCTGCTCTCTGCAGCGCCAATCCGCAGCATGTTATTGTATACGGCCCGCCAGGGGTAGGCAAAACAGCCGCTGCTCGTGTAGTGATGGAGGAAGCGAAGAAGAATCCGCAATCTCCGTTTAAATATGACGCCAAGTTCACGGAAATTGATGCAACAACGGCCCGGTTCGATGAACGCGGCATAGCTGACCCGCTCATCGGGTCTGTTCATGATCCGATTTACCAAGGTGCGGGAGCCATGGGGGTTGCAGGCATTCCTCAGCCGAAGCCGGGAGCGGTGACCAAGGCACACGGAGGAATCCTCTTTATTGATGAAATTGGGGAATTGCATCCGATCCAGATGAATAAGCTTTTAAAAGTGCTGGAGGACCGCAAGGTGCTGCTGGAAAGTGCATATTATAATTCTGAGGATGCCAACACACCTGCTTATATTCACGACATTTTTCAAAACGGCCTGCCGGCCGACTTCCGTCTGGTGGGTGCAACGACACGTTCACCGGAAGAGATTGCTCCTGCACTTCGCTCGCGCTGCATGGAGATTTTTTTTCGACCGCTTTTGCCTGAAGAGATTGGAAGGATTGCAGAGGATGCTATTCAGAAGATTGGGCTGAATTCGGCACCAGAAGCGGTAGAAGTGGTGAAGCAGTACTGTTCCAACGGCCGGGAAGCGGTCAATATGATTCAATTGGCTGCTGGCCTGGCGCTGACCGAAAAAAGAGATTCGCTTCGTGCAGCGGACGTGGAATGGGTCGCCAGCAGCAGTCAGCTTCAGCCTCGTCCGGATCGAAAAATACCGGAGAAGCCGCAGGTTGGCGTTGTTAACGGATTAGCTGTATACGGCCCTAATATGGGGGCGCTGCTTGAAATTGAAGTATCTGCGGTTCCTGTTGAGAAGGGACGGGGTACCTACAATATCACCGGGGTTGTGGATGAAGAGGAATTTGGCGGAGGCTCGCGGAAGCTGCGTCGTAAGAGCATGGCCAAGGGATCGATCGAGAATGTGTTAACAGTCCTGGGCTCTATGGGTTTTACACCTAAGAACTATGATCTGCATATCAACTTTCCTGGGGGAACGCCGATTGACGGACCTTCCGCGGGTATTGCGATGGCTGCGGCGATTGTATCGGCTATCAAAGGAATTGAGGTTGATAATAAGGTCGCAATGACCGGCGAGATGAGCATTCATGGAAAGGTGAAGCCAATTGGCGGGGTCATCGCCAAAGTGGAGGCGGCATTCCAGGCAGGTGCTACCCGTGTAATCATTCCCAAAGACAATTGGCAAACGTTGTTCCAAGATTTAAGTGGCGGTTTACGGGTAATTCCTGTAGAATCGGTGGACGAAGTATTCGCCCACATTTTTGGCGGATCGTTCGCTCCGGAGGTTGTACAGCTCCCCGGAAACGAAGTGTTTCCAGCCTCTTCAGCTTCATTGCTGCAGGCAACGCCTCCGCGCAACGGGAAAGTCACGGACGCTGGAGGATGTTAAGTTTCACTTTGTTGGTTTTTTATACGCAGATTTGATAAAATAGGAATAGTGTCAACATTGAGAGCCGTTGGAGGTGCGAAAGCGATGGGACCCAGTAAATCCAAAGGTCGTCGTTTTCCTTTACTGCCTTTAAGAGGTCTTCTTGTCTATCCGAGCATGGTGCTTCACTTGGATGTAGGACGGGAGAAATCGGTAAAGGCTTTAGAAAAGGCGATGGTTGAAGACAATTTGATTCTCCTATGTTCTCAATCGGAAGTGAACATTGAAGAACCGACGCAAGAGGATATTTATCGGATAGGCACAGTTGCGAATGTACGCCAGATGCTTAAGCTTCCTAACGGTACCATACGTGTGCTTGTGGAAGGTATGGAACGGGCGGAGGTTATTGAATATACGGATCAAGAGGAATACTATGAGGTCATGGCTCGCGAGCTGCCTGAAGAGGAGAACCATGACCCTGAAGTTTCCGCATTAATGCGAACCGTACTGTCTCAGTTTGAGAATTATATCAATCTGTCCAAGAAGGTGACACCAGAGACATTGGCGGCCGTTTCCGATATTGACGAGCCAGGTCGTCTGGCAGACGTGATTACGAGTCATTTGTCGCTGAAGATCAAGGATAAGCAAGAAATTCTCGAAACCATTGATGTTCGCAAACGGCTCGAGAAGCTTCTAGACATATTGAACAATGAGCGTGAAGTGCTGGAATTGGAACGCAAGATCAACCAGCGGGTCAAGAAGCAAATGGAGAAGACCCAGAAGGAATACTACTTGCGCGAACAGATGAAGGCCATTCAGAAAGAGCTTGGCGACAAGGAAGGCCGTACCGGGGAGGTAGAGGAGCTCCGAAGTCAGCTTCAGGAGCTTGAGCTTCCGGAACGTGTGCATGAGAAGGTAGAGAAGGAAATCGACCGTCTCGAGAAAATGCCGGCAAGCTCTGCCGAAGGCGGCGTTATCCGAAACTACGTCGATTGGCTGCTGGCGCTGCCTTGGAGCAGTAAGACCGAAGACGATCTGGATATCGTCAAAGCAGAACAAGTGCTGGATGAGGATCATTACGGTCTCGAGAAGCCGAAGGAACGCGTGCTGGAATACTTGGCGGTTCAGAAGCTGGTGAAGAAGATGAAGGGGCCGATTCTATGTTTGGTTGGCCCTCCAGGCGTCGGTAAAACATCGCTAGCCCGGTCCATCGCCCGCTCACTGGAGCGCAAGTTTGTACGTGTCTCCTTAGGTGGCGTGAGAGACGAGGCCGAAATCCGCGGACACCGGCGCACCTATGTAGGGGCTATGCCAGGACGTATCATTCAAGGAATGAAAACAGCGGGTTCGATGAATCCGGTGTTCCTGCTTGATGAAATTGATAAGATGGCTTCCGATTTCCGGGGCGATCCATCTTCAGCACTGCTTGAGGTGCTCGATCCGGAGCAGAACAACACATTCAGCGATCATTTCGTGGAAATTCCGTTTGATCTGTCCAACGTCATGTTTGTTACGACGGCGAACGTGCTTCATAACATTCCCAGACCGCTCCTTGACCGTATGGAAGTGCTGTACATTCCAGGATATACGGAGCTGGAGAAGCTGCAGATTGCGAACCGTTATTTGCTGCCTAAACAAAAGAGCGAGCATGGGCTTGAAGCAGAACAGCTGATACTGGACGAGGAAGCTCTGATGAAGGTGATTCGGGAATATACCCGTGAATCCGGAGTCCGCAATTTGGAGCAGCAAGTGGCAGCGCTGTGCCGTAAGGCAGCCAAACAGATTGTGACCCATGCATCGGAATCCATTGAGATTAAGGCTGAAGATATCAAGGAATATCTCGGAATTCCGAAGTTTCGCTATGGCATGGCCGAGCTTGAGGATCAAGTGGGCACGGTCACGGGGCTTGCGTGGACGGAAGTGGGCGGCGAGACGCTGACCATTGAAGTTACGGTGGTGCCTGGAACCGGCAAGCTGACCCTGACGGGTAAACTTGGTGATGTGATGAAGGAATCGG
Source organism: Paenibacillus sp. LBL (assembly GCF_029893715.1). Classification (NCBI taxonomy): domain Bacteria; kingdom Bacillati; phylum Bacillota; class Bacilli; order Caryophanales; family Paenibacillaceae; genus Paenibacillus; species Paenibacillus sp. LBL. Next base: position 71,508 of record NZ_JARXYU010000018.1, read on the forward strand.
CTCAGGCTGCCTTCAGTTTTACTCGCTCGAAGGCGGTGGAGCTGGGTATTGATCCGGATTTCCACGAGAAACTCGATGTTCATATCCATATCCCGGAAGGAGCCATTCCGAAGGATGGTCCATCAGCCGGAATTACGATTGCCACGGCTCTTATTTCATCTTTAACCAAACGGCATGTAGCCCGCGATGTGGCCATGACGGGGGAAATTACACTTCGGGGACGCGTTCTTCCGATTGGTGGCTTGAAAGAGAAATCTCTGGCAGCCCACCGTGCCGGCTACAAAAAAATATTACTCCCTAAGGATAACGAACGTGACTTGCGTGATATACCTGACAGCGTGAAGAACGACGTTGAGTTCGTTCCGGTATCCCATATGGATCAGGTTCTGGAGCATGCGCTCGTTGAACAAGCGGGAGTGCACTAGAGAGGAAAGTCTAAATTATGAAAGTTACGAAAGCCGATTTTGTCATCAGTGCTGTCGTACCTGCCCAATATCCTGAAGACGCCTTGCCGGAAATTGCTCTGGCAGGGCGTTCCAACGTGGGCAAGTCATCACTGATTAACCGTATGATAGCTCGTAAAAATCTGGCGCGTACCAGCTCTACGCCCGGCAAAACGCAGCAGCTCAACTATTATCGGGTGAATGATGACCTGTATCTGGTCGATTTTCCCGGCTATGGGTATGCGAAGGTGTCCAAAACGCAGCGTGCCGCCTTTGGCGAAATGATTGAGCGGTATTTGCTTAACCGGGAAGAGCTGAAGCTTGTCCTGTTGATTGTGGACATGCGTCACCCGCCGTCAAAAGATGATATCAGCATGTATGAATGGCTGCAGCATTACAACCGTCCGGTATGTGTGGTTGCAACCAAAGCGGATAAAATCCCGAAAACACGCCGTCAGAAGCATGTGAAAATCGTTAAGGATACACTGGGCTTTAAGCCCTATCATTCATTCGTGATGTTTTCATCTGAGCTCGGACTGGGTAAAGATGAGTTATGGGCTATTATGGAGTCTCATATGGGGACTCAGCACGAAGAGGAAGAGTTATCCCTTGATTCGGGAACTGAAGGCAATGAACAAGCCTGATCCCGTTTGTTTGATGATGTTTTTTTCAAGGGTGATATAGGGAATCGGTGCATTCTTTACAGGAAAGTGAGCATCTTGTGGGAAATGTCAGTCTGATTCCGGCTAATTCCGTTTTTTTATGAAATATGATGGATATTCTCATTCGGACGGCAGGAAAGACCGCCTGGGTCTGCTGTATAATGGTAGTAAGTTAAAAGAATTGAGGGAGATTTTTATGGCTCAGCGGTTAGCCACAGAATATGTTAATGCCACAATGCAAATGACGGATGTTCAAATGGATCAATTTCTGCAGTATACCCAAGCTTTCCGGGTTACGAACCGGGTAAAAGTCATGGATAGCGGAGAGCAGGAGTTTGTGCTCGAAGATGAAAGCGGGGAAGAAGTTCATTTGCCCTTTGAACGCAAGAATGGCTTGTACGTCTGTGAGCTGTCGTGCCGATTGGTCACTCCTCACCTGACAAATGCCGTACGCAAACTGTTTGCGGCTTTTAAAGGATCAGGCAGAGTGAATCGGATTTATCGCGGTTTTACGATGAGCTACGACTACCACGCTGGAACGGTGCACAGAATTACGCAGATTGCCGGAAGCGACAGCATTGTTATTTATGAGTACAAGAATACGGCAGGCGAGTTGCAGCGTCTCTTCAACAGCAATGAAGCAGAGAAAGAGATTGAATCCATCCAGTACCATATCAACGTGCTTTTGGACCAGCGGATTGCAGCAGGGAATGATAAACATATTACTCAGACTATAGATGAACGGCTGCGACGGTTTAATCAACGGTTATTTGTGCTAGAAGCCTAGGGAAGGCTGCCCGTAAGGGGCGGCTTTTTTTATGCGCTTTTTTAAATGTATACATTTGTTTCTTGTATGTTTATGAATATAAATGATGATAAGATCCATTTGGTCGTTCTCTGGCACCAAGTTGTGCAGACACACATATATTGAGCTGTAAAATATTTATGGGTTAATTTTAAAAAAGGTGTTGCAATTAAACGTCATAGATGTTATTTTTAATCTCGTTGAAAAGAATATAGGAACCAGGATTCACTCAGGACATGTAATGTTGCGAGAGATTATTCCCTCGGGAAGTGAATGACGTAGGTCCTAGCGGATGAAATTTTTCAAACATTTTATTCCTAGGAAGGGGGAAACCGGAAGATGGAATACTCAACTTTCGGAAGACACGTTGCTGTTGATACTTGGGGAGTCGATTTTGAACTATTGAACAGTGCAGAATTTTTACAAGCTCAGATGGTGGAAGCCGCTGAAGCATGTGGAGCAACGGTATTGTCCGTCCAATCCAAGCAGTTTGAACCACAAGGTGCTACTGTGCTGGTGTTGCTGTCGGAAAGCCATCTCTCGATTCACACTTACCCTGAGAGAGGTTTTGCTGCGATTGACTGTTATACCTGCGGGGAGACAGTAGATCCGCAGTTAGCTATTGACTATCTGGTATCCGCTTTGAAACCTGAAAAATGCTATGCTAAGAAACTCGTGCGCGGACTCGGCGAAATGACTGTCGAAACGCCAGAGATGAAACAGGCTGAGCTCGTTTAATTAGCCTCTTAAAAAATGTGTATACTGATAACCATGGATGTTTCCATGGTTATTTATTTTGAAGAGACGAGTAAGCGTGACAACAAACGAAACGTATTCCTCTGAAAGCCGCTTTCGAAGAAATTACACGTATATATCAAGTGTTCTCTATCCACAATAGTAAGGTATTACGGAACAGTTAAGAATGTTTATGAATGGAATGATGAAGTATGGGGATTTCATAAACATTTCATAAAATAGACAAGAGTGCTCAGCATACTGTGATATAATGAACAGGGTCAAGACAGTCCGTTGTGAACGGCAAAACTACTCGGAGAAATAGGCAGGTGAACATGCAATGCACATCGTCGTTGTTGGGTTGAACTATCGCACGGCGCCTGTGGAGGTCAGAGAACGCTTTACATTCTCGGATGAAGACATGCCTGAGGCGTTACAGCAGCTTAATTCGACCAAGAGCGTATTGGAGGGCGTCATTGTCGCTACCTGCAACCGTACTGAGATTTATGTTGTGGTAGACCGCCTTCATATGTGCGGCTACTTTATCCGCAGCTTCATGGAACAGTGGTTCGGCATTAATCGTGAAGAATTTACACAGCACCTCTATATATATGAAGACGAACAGGCAATTTCCCATCTGTTTAAGGTCACTTGCGGTCTGGATTCCATGGTCATTGGAGAGACGCAAATCCTGGGACAGGTGCGTAATGCTTTTTTGACGTCGCAGAAGAATCAGGCGACCGGTACGTGGTTTAATATGTTATTCAAGCAGGCCGTTACGCTTGGCAAACGTGCTCATTCCGAAACATCGATTGGGGAGAGTGCGGTATCTGTCAGTTATGCTGCGGTTGAGCTGGGCAAACGGATTTTTGGTACATTTAACGATAAAAAAGTGATGATTCTCGGCGCAGGCAAAATGAGCGAGCTCACGGTCAAACATCTATACGCCAACGGAGCTGCAGAAGTGATTGTTGCCAACCGCACGCTCGGCCGTGCGGAGGAGTTAGCCCGCAAGTTCAAAGGCACGCCGTGCACAATTGTCGAGGCTGTAAATTCACTGAATGACGTCGACATTGTGATTAGCTCAACGGGAGCTAATGAATATGTTCTGAATGCGGAGCGGGTTAAAGAGAGCATGAAGAAACGTCAGTCCCGTCCGTTGTTCATGATTGATATTGCGGTTCCCCGGGATATCGATCCGACGGTTGGCGATCTGTCCAACGTATTCTTGTATGACATTGATGATCTGGAAGGCATCGTAGAGACCAACATGGAAATGCGCCGTGTGGAAGCAGCGAAGATTGAAGTGATGATTCAAGAAGAGATGGAGGCATTCCACACATGGCTGAAGACGCTCGGTGTCAGACCGGCGATTCGGGCCTTGCAGGAAAAATCCAATGTTATTCATGAAGAAACGATGGAAAGTTTGTTCAACAAGCTTCCGGAACTGGATGAACGCCAGCGGAAAGTCATTCGTCGGTTGACCAAGAGCATTGTCAACCAGATGATGCATGATCCGATTAACCGGATCAAAGAAATGACGGGCGGCAAGCAGGGCGGAGAAGCACTGGAGTATTTTTCACAAATCTTTGCGCTGGAAAGCCTGATCGAAGAGAAGGAGCAGGAAGCCCGCAGCAACATCAAGAAAGCAGCTGCACCCGTTAAAGCTGAACGGATACCGAATGCTGTAGATCAGCAGGCAGAAGAGAAACCGCTTAAGGTCTCTCTGGCCCCAGCCACCCTTTGAGGAGGGTGAGTTCATCCCATGCTGTTAAATATAATTTATATCACCGGCATTTGTATCTATGCCCTGAGCCTTCTGTTTTATATCTCGGATTGCATTTCACGCAATTCGGTGGCGAAGCGGATAGGCACAGGGCTTCTTGTCATTACAGCACTCTTTCAATCTGCCGGAATCGGCATCCGAGCCATGGAAGGCGGACATCTTCACTTTCCGGTATTTACGCTGTTTGATTTTCTCTTCCTGCTGGCATTCTGCATATCCATTACTTCGATTGCGCTGGCCTACATGAAGCGTTCGGAATTCGCCGTCCTGCTGATGAACCTTGTAGGGTTCAGTGTCATGCTGATCAATCGGTTATGGTTCACGACAGGAGACAACGCCATGTACAGCTGGGAGACGGAGCATCGTCTGCTGCTGGTCCATATCGCCCTGGCGAGTGTCAGCTTTGCTGCATTAACCGTTGGGGCTGTGTTTGCAGCGATTTATATGTTTTTGCATCGGAAGCTGAAGCACAAGCAGTGGAACGATACGATGCGCCGGCTGCCAAGCCTGGAGAAACTGGATATTTACTCGTATAAAGCGCTGATGGCCGGGACAATTATTTTGGTGGCGTCGCTCATTTTAGCGGCGATGTCGGTGGCAATGGCAGGACGCTGGACCTTGTTTCTGGATATCAAGGTACTGTCTACACTGACGGCACTTGCGATGTATATCGTTTATTTTGTTAAACGCCGTTTATGGAGAAGATCGGGCAGGGAAGCGGCCATATGGGCATTAATCGGGTATGGATTTATCATCCTGAACTTTTTTTTGAATGCGTGGTCCGCTTTCCACAGTTGGTCAGGAGTGTGATGGCAGAATGGCGTATGATGAATACGTACCCGTGCTGTTGAATTGCAGAGGACGTTCATGCTTGATTATCGGCGGTGGCAAGGTGGCGGAGCGCAAAGCACTCACCTTGCTTAATGCCGGGGCAAGCGTACATATTGTAAGCCCTGTATTAAGAAGCGAGGCGCTTCAACGCTTAGCCAAGAGCAAGGTTCTTCAATGGACGGACAGAAAGTACAGGCCCAGTGATTTGGACGGGGCTTTTCTGGTTCACGCTGCAACGGATGATTCCCAGCTCAACATGAAGATTGCAGAGGATGCCGACAGTCTTGGAATATTAGCCAATGTAGCCAGTAACGGCGAGGCCGGAACGTTTATTTATCCGACCGTGATGCGTCGGGGACGGCTTACGCTGGCTATATCCACATCGGGAGCGGGGCCGAAGGTTTCACACGATATTCGTGAGCGGCTGGAAGAACAGTTCGGGCCTGAGTATGAGGACTATTTGGATTTGTTATACAGGATGCGTTCGATGATTAGGGAAGAGGTAGAGTCTGCAGAAGTACGCAGGCGGCTGCTCGACAAGGTATATCGCATGGATGTCCTGAGCGAGATTCGCCGCGGAGGTTACGTACCCTGGAATTCGGACAAAATCAAGCTATGGATCGAGAACAATCAGGAGGAATGAAGATGCGCACAATTGTGGTTGGGAGTAGACAAAGTGCCCTCGCACTGACACAGACGGGACAGGTTATCGATGATTTGAAGCGTTTAGCGAAGGAGCACGGTTTGGATTATGACTTTACCGTCAAGAAAATCGTCACCAAAGGCGACCGCATTCTGGATGTCACCCTCTCCAAAGTAGGCGGCAAGGGGTTGTTTGTTAAAGAAATCGAGCAAGCAATGCTGGACGGGGAAATTGATATGGCTGTTCACAGCATGAAGGATATGCCTTCTGTTCTGCCCGAGGGTCTGGTATCCGGCGCGGTGCCGGCAAGAAAGGACCCTCGTGACTGCTTGATCTCCAAGGAAGGAGCGACGCTGGATGACCTGCCTCAAGGTGCCAAGGTGGGGACGAGCAGTCTGCGTCGTTCCAGTCAGCTTAAGGCATACCGCCCGGACCTGCAGATCGATTGGATTAGGGGAAATATCGATTCCCGTATTCGCAAAATGGAGGAAGGCGAATTTCAGGCCATCATTCTGGCGACCGCAGGCCTCCAGCGCATGGGCTGGGAGGACCGGATCACTTCGCATTTGCCGGTTGAAATCAGTCTGCCTGCCGTAGGCCAAGGCGCACTTGGCATTGAATGCCGTGAAAATGACTCGGAGCTCCTGCATCTGTTGTCACTTTATAACGATGAGGTCACCGCAAGAACCGTTGCGGCTGAACGCAAGTTTCTAAGCGAGCTGAACGGTGGATGCCAAGTGCCTATTGGGGCTTATGCCATCCTGAAGAATGTGGACACAGGAGATTCCCGCGGAGAACAAAACGTTATACAATTAACAGGAATGGTAGGTTCTCCTGACGGCGAGATCATATTGAAGGAAAGCGCGGAAGGAACCGACCCTGAATCGCTCGGAGTGGAAGTAGCTGCAAAGCTGAAAGCCAAAGGAGCGGAGAAGATTCTGGCACAAGTTAGGGGCTGAGGGGATGGCAGGTAAGGTTTATCTGGTGGGAGCAGGTCCGGGCGATGCGCGCCTGATTACGATTAAAGGCAAGGAATGTATTGAAAAGGCGGATGTCGTGGTGTATGACCGATTAGCCAGCCCTCGGTTGCTGCGGTGGACGAAGCCCGGGGCGCAGAAGGTTTATGTGGGCAAGCTTCCGGATCGGCATACGATGAAACAGGAGCAAATCAATCAGCTGCTGGTTGATTTTGCTCTGGAAGGCAAGACGGTTGTCCGCTTAAAGGGCGGTGATCCGACCATCTTCGGAAGAGTGGGCGAAGAAGCGGAGCTGTTGTACCGTCATGGCATTTCCTATGAGATCGTGCCGGGAATTACTTCGGCAATCAGTGTGCCGGCTTATGCAGGCATTCCTGTGACACATCGCGATCATGCCTCCTCCTTATCCATCATTACAGGACATGAGAGTCCGGAGAAGCTGGATCGTATGATTCAGTGGGATAAGGTTACCCATGCAACAGGAACTTTGATTTTTATGATGGGCGTGGCCAAGATCGGTTATATCAGCCGTCAGCTGATCAAGCACGGCAGATCGCCGGAAACGCCAGTGGCTCTTATTAGATGGGGAACCCGTGCAGAGCAAGATACGCTGACGGGAACGCTGGCAGACATTGAGGATAAGGTCAAGGCAGTGAATTTTCAGCCGCCTGCCGTTATTGTGGTTGGGGAGGTTGTGCTTCAGCGGGAGCGACTGAAGTGGGCGGAACGACTGCCTCTGTTCGGGAAGCGGATTCTGGTCACAAGGGCTCGAAGCCAGGCCAGCTCATTGGTGTCGCAAATTGAGGATTTGGGCGGAGAACCCTATGAGTTCCCTGTTATCGAAACGGTAATGCCTTCCTCAGATGAAATACTTGCCGGAATTCAACAAGCGCTGGACAAGCTGCCTATGTATGATTGGGTGTTCTTCACCAGCGTCAACGGGGTGGAGTTTTTCTTCCGTCACTTGAAGGAGAATGGGCGGGATATTCGTTCCTTGGCCGCTGCCCGCATCGTTGCGGTTGGTCCGGCTACAGCTGATGCCCTCGGCAATTACGGCATTACAGCCGAGGTGCTCAAGGAGCGTTTTCAGGCGGAAGGCCTTATTGATGCTTACGGCTCTGAGCTCCAGCCAGGTCAGCATGTGCTGCTGCCTCGCGGGGATTTAGGACGCAGGTGGCTGCCGGAGAAGCTGGCGGATATGGGACTGCACGTGACCGAAGCCGTGACCTATGAGAACGTGCTGTGCGGGGAAGACGATGAGGAACTGCTGAAGCTGCTTCAGGAGGGCGGCATCCATGCGGTTACGTTCACCAGTTCTTCTACGGTCACAAATCTGTTCCAGTTGTTGAAGCGAATGGGCGTAGCGCATCCTGCCGACTTGCTGAAACAATCGGCAATTGCTTGCATTGGTCCATTGACTGCTCAGACGGCTGAGGAAGCGGGACTGTCCGTATCGCTTCTTGCCGAAGAAGCGACTGTGGATAGTCTGGTAAGTGCCCTATGTGCCTGGAACGAGGACGATCCACGGCGTGCTTCGCCATAATATTCTTTTTATATACATGAACAAAAGTACATCACTTGGAGGTATTACGCCATGAGTTTTCCAATCGTACGCCATCGCCGGCTGCGTCAAAATGCCGGCATTCGCAGCATGGTTCGCGAGACCGTGCTTCATGCAGAGGATCTGGTTCAGCCGATCTTCGTAACCTACGGAAGCGGCATTAAAAACGAAATTTCGTCGATGCCGGGAGTCTATCATTTTTCTCTGGACACCTTGAAAGAGGAAGTGGATGAAATCGCAGGGTTAGGCATACCTGCCGTGCTTCTGTTCGGTATACCTGAAACCAAGGACAGCGTAGGCACATCCGGTTTTGCGGAAGACGGTATTGTTCAAGAGGCTACTCGTCTCATAAAGGCGTGGTACCCGGATCTTTTGGTCATAGCGGACACCTGCTTATGCGAATTTACCGACCACGGCCACTGCGGCATGGTGCATACCTTCGAACGTGACGGGCACACCTGCGGCGATGTGTTGAATGATGAATCGCTGGAGCTGCTCGTACGAACGGCGGTATCCCAGGCCAAAGCTGGCGCCGACATCATTGCGCCATCCAATATGATGGACGGTTTTGTGCAGGCGATCCGTGCGGGGCTTGATGATGCCGGATTCTATAACGTGCCGATCATGTCCTATTCGGTTAAATACGCCTCGGCCTTTTACGGGCCGTTCCGCGAAGCGGCCGATTCTGCTCCGCAGTTTGGTGACCGGAAGACCTATCAGATGGATCCGGCCAATGTGAGGGAAGCCCTTCGCGAGGCAGAAACGGACGTGCTGGAAGGTGCGGATATGCTGATGGTGAAGCCTGCGATGGCTTATCTGGACGTGGTCAGATTGCTCAGAGACCAGTTCGACCTGCCGATTGTAGCCTACAACGTTAGCGGCGAGTATTCCATGATCAAGGCGGCTGCCCAGCAGGGATGGATCAGTGAGCAGGCGATTGTGATGGAGCTGCTTACAGGAATGAAGCGCGCCGGTGCGGATATTATCATTACGTATTTCTCGAAGGATGCGGCACGCTGGATGCGCAGCCTGTAACCATTAACGATTAAAGAGTAAGGAGTGCATAATATGAGCCAAGATTTTCGGAAAGAAGATTTGTCGCGTTCTGCTTTTGAGGAAGCCAAGCAATATATTCCCGGTGGCGTGAACAGTCCGGTACGTGCGTTTAAGTCTGTGGGTTTAACACCGATTTATATCGAGCGTGGAGAGGGCTGCCGGGTATATGACATTGACGGTAACAGCTTTATCGATTACGTGGGTTCCTGGGGGCCGCTTATTATGGGTCATGCCCATCCTGAGGTCGTTGATGCCCTGCAGGAGACGGCGGCAAAGGGTACAAGCTTCGGTGCTCCGACACTGTTGGAAACCGAGATGGCTAAACTTGTCTGTGAGCGAGTTCCGTCGATCGAGGTTGTACGGATGGTGAACTCCGGTACGGAAGCGACGATGAGCGCTATCCGTCTGGCGCGTGGTTACACTGGACGCAGCAAAATCATCAAATTCGAGGGCTCCTATCACGGTCACGCCGATAGCCTCCTCATCAAAGCCGGATCTGGAATTGCAACCCTCGGCCTGCCTGATAGTCCAGGCGTACCGGAAAGCGTGGCTGTTAGCACGATTGCGGTTCCGTATAACGACCTTGAATCGGTCCAGCTTGCTTTTGAACGGTTTGGCGAAGAGATCGCAGCTGTAATCGTTGAGCCGGTAGCAGGCAATATGGGCGTAGTTCCTCCTCTTCCAGGATTTCTGGAAGGCTTGCGCAAGGTGACCTCCGATTACGGCAGTGTGCTTATTTTTGATGAGGTGATGACGGGATTCCGGGTCGATTTGAATTGTGCTCAGGGACGGTATGGTGTCACACCGGATATGACATGCCTGGGCAAAGTGATCGGCGGCGGCTTGCCCGTCGGTGCTTACGGGGGCAAGCGTGAACTGATGGACCAGATTGCTCCGGCAGGACCAATCTATCAGGCGGGAACGCTGAGCGGAAATCCGCTGGCCATGGCTGCCGGTTACACTACCTTGAAGCTGTTGACGCCGGCAGTCTATGAGCAGCTGGAGGAACGGGGCGCCCGGCTTCAGGCCGGACTCGAGTCCAATGCAAAGGAGTTCGGTATCCCGTTGTCCGTTAATCGGATAGGCTCCATGGTATGTCCTTTCTTTACGAATACGCCAGTGGTGAATTTCGATACGGCCAAGACGAGTGATCTGGATATGTTCCGCCGATATTTTGCGGCCATGGTTCAAGAGGGAGTCAGCGTTCCTCCTTCCCAGTTCGAGGGCATGTTCATTTCGGCAGCCCATACGGTGGAGGATATCGATGCCACCATTGAAGCGAACCGCAGCGCCTTCAAGAGCCTATGAGTTACAAGGGGAACTGGAGTAAAAGGGGCGAATGGCTGGAGCTGACACCTGGCAAGGTGCTGTTGAGCCAGCCGGATCGGGAACAGGCCGCTGCCAAGTGGCTTCTCGAGACGTTCGGAATGCCCGAGAAGCTGTATCGCAAGCTGCGCCATGAGCAAGGGATACAATGGAGAGGGGACCGGCTTCGGCTGGTCCTTTTTCCTTATCGCGATTACGGCATCGAACCGAGATGGCAGGAACTGCACGTATTGCATGAGGATGAGTTCTGTCTCGTCGTGAACAAACCGGCCGGTATGGCCGTCCACCCCGATCAGGAGAGCGAGGAAACAACGCTGAATCATGTTGTAGCCGCTTATTACGAAGCAGAGGGGATTCATACGGCGGTCCGGCATATTCATCGTCTGGATAAGGATACAACCGGTCCTGTGCTGTATGCCAAGAATGAATACGCGCAGCTGAAGCTTGATGAAGCGATGCGAGAGAAGAAAATTGTGCGGATTTATGCTGCTATCGTACAGGGCAGGGTAGGACAGGAGCTTAAAGTGATCGACCTGCCGATCGGCAAGGACCGTTATCACTCAAGCCGCCGTAGAGTGTCATTAACCGGCCAGGCTGCCATAACGCATATTCTCTCCTCTGAAGTATACCCGAGGGCCAGCTTGTTGAATATCAGTCTTGAAACCGGTCGTACGCATCAAATCCGGGTTCACCTTAGTCATATGGGACATCCGCTCCTGGGAGATTCCTTGTATGGGGGACCGGCACTGTTTTCGCGCCAGGCGCTGCATGGTGAACGCTTGCTGTTTCATCATCCTCTAACAGGTGAGAGGGTCGAGGTACAGGCCCCATGGCCTCAGGACATGATGGAATTAAGAGAGTTAATCATAGAGGGATTCTGACGGTAGAGGATTTTGCAAAATCCTGAATAAATCTGTAACTTTCACGCAACAATTCGCAAAAAAGTCATGCTCTCCTGTTTTCGGCATATAGATAAATTGAGTGGCGAAACTTAGGCTCATGCCGTGATAACAGATCACGGATAGTATATGCCAAAAAGGAGGACATTCCCGTGTTTGACCAGTCCTACGGATTGCGGTTTGATATTTACGAGCGTATTAATTTAACGGAAGATTTGCCGGGAATCGAAGAATTGGAAGAGGCGGAGTTGATCCCGCACATTCAGGTGATCAGCCAGCAGGATCAGGCCACACTTCGGGGGCATCTGCTTCTCGCAGGCCTGTATAAAGGTGACACTGAAGCAGGAGAAACCGAGCCGCTCGAGCACTGGATTCCGGTCGAGATCACGGTTCCGCTGAACCGGGTATCTTCTTTGGATGACATCGCAGTTGAGATTGAGAATTTTGATGTAGATTTGCTATCCAAGCGCAGCTTGAATATTACAGGGGTTCTTTCTCTCAAAGGAATTCAGGCGGCGGCACCGGGTTCCCGGGATCAGGTATGGGCCAATGAGGAATTCACAGTGGTACATGCTCCTGAAACGCCTAATTTCTATTCGAACGGCGAGCAGCAGTTTGCTGCCAATCCGTATGAGCAGCTGCAAGGCGGAGGAGCTGGTGAAGATACAAATTCGGCTTCACCTCCCTATTTTAACGAAACTCAGCCTAGGGCCAACGTGTCGGGGACGGATGCGCGCACACAGCAGTATTTAGCATCCTGGGCGGAGTATGAGAATCAAATTCAGGATGCGGAAGAGCCAGCTGGCGCTGAAGGCTTCTCCAGTGATCAGGAAGCCCGGGACACCGTCGAATATGCCTTACATAATGAGACGGAAACGATCCCTCAGGCAGCTGAGCCTGAGCCGTCTATTCCAAGTGTATGGCAATTCGAGCGGGTAACGCCTCAGCCGGAGACGGTTCAGGAAGAACCGGCAGCAGATTTCCCAGGCATTGTTGAACGCAAAGGCGAAGAAGTGGAAGCCGTACCGGTGCTGGAATCATCGGAAACGGAAGAAGCTCAGCCTGTTTTTGCCGAGGGGGCAGAGGCTTCAGAGGATATAGCCGAGGAAATCTCCGCTAAACCCGAGGAGGTCACGACGAAGCCGGAGCTGAAAGTTGCCTTCAGTACAAAGAACAGCACCACAAGTACTTCGGGCGTAGGTTTCTCTTCATTGCTTCAATCGAGCAGAACGGTGCAGGATCAGGACCAAGCCGCTCGGGACGAGGAAGAAGAAGCCGAAGAGCTGGTGGAGTCCGCTGCGTCCGAGGATGTGGAGTGGAAAAGTCTCTTCCTTGGCAACCGACATGAGGAAACTCCATTCCGCAAGGTACGGATGTGCATTGTTCAGCGTGAGGAGACACTTGATCTGATTGCGGAGCGCTATCAACTGACGCCGCGGGAACTTTTGTTATACAACCGCATGTCTGAACAGAATGTCGAAGAAGGCCAGGTCTTATACATTCCCCAGTAATCGAGGGGGTTCATCGAGCAAGAAGAAAGCGGGTCAAGGTGGGAAATCCTTGGTCTGCTTTTTTGTTGTACAGAAACAGGATGGAAGCAAATGAGGGAGCTAACACGGAAGTATTTTCAGGTAAGTCATATTATTTGGATTGGACAGGTATGATGTTTAAATTCTTCGGAAACACTCGAAATATTGACTATATGCAACAACCACGGTATATTTGAATAGTATATGTACAGGTATTCCAAAAGCTAGAACAACGTTGAACGGGAAGAGTAGGAAGGTATGGCCTTCAGAGAGCGGAATTGCTACCCAGCGCTGTGAGATTCCGCAGGAACCAGCTTGCCGAAGTCGCCCCGGAGTTGCGGACTTGAGTTAGAGTAGGGATCGTTTACTACCCTGGTTAGGGTTCGCCGGCCGCAGCCGTTATCTGCGTAAAGTGTCGTGCTTGACGCTCCTTCATGTTCTTCACGGGAGGACAACGGTTGATAAACAATCGTAAGCACGAAACAAAGGTGGTACCGCGAGAGAACAGTCTTTCGTCCTTTGAGGACGAGGGGCTTTTTTTGTTTCATGCCAAAAATGCTATCATGGGCCGCTTCTCAAGGCTAAAACATTTCTGGTTGGCAAAACTGATTAACAGTGACGGAGGTACGAAAATATGGATCAAAAACAAAACCAATCCCAGTTAGAAATGCCAACGACGTATGATCCGAAGGCAGCCGAGCAAAAATGGTATCCGTACTGGAAGGAAGGCGGCTTCTTTGAAGCTGGCAAACGTCCGGACGCGGAGCCTTACACGATTGTGATTCCTCCTCCTAACGTTACGGGAATGCTTCATATCGGCCATGCTCTTGACTTCACGCTGCAGGATATTCTCATTCGCGTGAAGCGGATGCAGGGATATGATGCGCTCTGGCTGCCTGGTTCTGACCATGCGGGCATTGCAACTCAAACGAAGGTGGAGCAGAAGCTTCGCGAGGAAGGTGTTACCCGTTACGATCTGGGACGTGAGAAGTTCCTGGAGAAGGTATGGGAATGGAAGGATCTGTACGCGAATACGATCCGGGATCAATGGTCCAAGATCGGCCTGTCGCTGGATTATTCCAGAGAGCGTTTCACGCTGGACGAAGGTTTGTCGGAAGCGGTTCGCGAGGTGTTTGTTAAGCTCTATGACAAAGGCCTTATCTACCGCGGCAAACGTATCATTAACTGGGATCCGGCCGCGCGTACGGCATTGTCCGATATTGAGGTGGAGTACAAAGAGGTCAATGGAAATTTGTACCATTTGCAATATCCGCTAAAAGACGGCAGCGGCTTCATTACCGTAGCTACGACTCGTCCAGAGACGATGCTCGGTGATACAGCGGTAGCTGTTCATCCGGAAGACGAGCGGTATAAAGACATGATTGGCAAAACGCTGGTACTGCCGATTGTCGGCCGGGAAATCCCGGTTATTGCCGATGAGTATGTGGAGAAGGATTTTGGCAGCGGAGCCGTTAAAATTACGCCTTCGCATGATCCGAACGATTTTGAGATGGGACAGCGACATAACCTGCCGCAAATTACGGTGATGGATGAGTCCGGTACGATGAACGAGTTTGCCGGCAAGTACCAAGGTCTTGACCGCAGCGAATGCCGCAAGCAAATCGTGAATGACATGAAGGAATCGGGTGTATTGCTTCGAGTTGAAGATCACGTGCATCAGGTTGGTCACAGTGAAAGAACCGGCGCGGTGGTTGAGCCTTACCTGTCCACGCAATGGTTTGTTAACATGCAGCCGCTGGCACAGGCAGCCGTAGAGGCGCAGAAATCCGGCAAGGGCGTTAACTTTGTGCCTGACCGGTTTGAGCGAACCTACCTGCACTGGATGGAGAATGTACGCGACTGGTGTATCTCTCGTCAATTATGGTGGGGCCACCGGATTCCGGCATGGTATTCCGAGTCCACCGGTGAAGTGGTTGTTGCCATGAATGAAGAGGAAGCGCGTGCGAAGCTTGGCAAGGATGATCTGAGACAGGATGAGGATGTGCTGGATACCTGGTTCAGCTCGGCGCTCTGGCCGTTCTCGACCATGGGCTGGCCGGATCTGGACAGCGAGGATTTCAAACGTTATTATCCGACCAACGTTCTCGTAACAGGTTACGACATTATTCCGTTCTGGGTATCACGGATGATCTTCCAGGGGCTCGAATTTACGGATCAAATGCCGTTCAAGGATACCCTGATTCATGGCCTGGTTCGGGATAGCGAAGGCCGCAAGATGTCCAAGTCGCTTGGCAACGGCATCGACCCGCTTGAAGTTATAGAGCAGTACGGCGCAGACGCCATGCGTTATATGATCTCAACGGGCAGCACGCCGGGTCAGGATCTTCGTTTCCGCTGGGAACGCGTGGAGCAGGCTCGTAACTTTGCGAACAAAATATGGAATGCATCGCGTTTTGCGCTCATGAATTTGGAAGGCTTCACCGCCGCAGATATCGACATTTCCGGTGAGCTGGGAACGGCGGATCGGTGGATTTTGCACCGCCTGAACGAAACTTCCCGCGACATTACGCGTCTAATTGATGCCTACGAATTTGGCGAAACCGGTCGACTGCTCTACAATTTCATCTGGGATGATCTCTGCGACTGGTATATTGAGTTTGCGAAGCTGTCCCTGTACGGGGAAGATCAAGCGGCCAAGAAAAAGACGCAATCGGTGCTTGCTTATGTTCTGGACCGCACGATGCGTCTAATCCATCCGTTCATGCCGTTCATCTCCGAGGAGATCTGGCAGCATCTGCCGCATGAGGGAGAGACGGTTATGCTGGCTTCATGGCCGACCTATGATCCGGCATTCGAGAACACGGAAGCCGTTACCGAAATGAACCTGCTCATGGATGTTATCCGCGCTGTACGTAACATCCGGGCGGAAGTGAACGTACCGATGAGCAAAAAAGTTGAATTGCAACTAAAACCGGTGAGCGGGCAAATCGCCAGCATCATCGATCGCAATGCGGATTATATCCGCCGCTTCTGCAACACGTCGGAGTATCAATCCTCACTTGAGCTGACGGCGCCAGATAAAGCCATGACCGCCGTGGTTACAGGGGTTGACATGTATTTGCCACTCTCTGGTTTGATTGATATCGCTCAAGAAATCACGCGTCTGGAGAAAGAAATTCAGCACTTGAACAGTGAAGTCGAGCGTGTGGAGAAGAAGCTGAACAATCCTGGCTTCGTGTCGAAAGCACCCGAGAAGGTGATTGAAGAAGAACGCGCGAAGCTTGCGGATTACTCAGACAAACGCAGTAAAGTTATTGCACGCATCGAAGAATTGAGAGGCTGAAGCAAGATGAATCTGGACCAGAAGGTGAGAGCGATGGGTGATCAATCGGCAGCTGCAGTGGCGGCTCCGTTCCAAACCTATGAGGAAGCGGTGGCTTGGATTAATGGGCTGATTCCGTTTGGAATCCGCCCTGGCATGGATAGAATTCTGCGATTGATGGAGCTGCTTGGCCATCCGGAGCGTCGTTTAAAATTTATTCACGTGGCTGGAACGAACGGTAAAGGCTCGACGTGCGCTTTTTTAACAAAAGTGCTGCTTCAAGGGGGATTCACGGTAGGTACCTATACCTCTCCCTATATTACGAAGTTTACCAATCGGTTTCAGTTTAACGGCGAGGACATACCGGAACAGACGCTGCTTGAGCTCGCTAATCGACTGCAGCCGCTTGTGGCTGAAGTAACAGAGACGGGGCTGGGGTCGCCTACGATGTTTGAGGTGTCCACGGCACTAGCGATACTGTATTATGGCGAGGTTGTTTATCCGGACGTCGTGGTATGGGAGACGGGGCTTGGCGGTCGGCTTGATGTGACCAATATTGTTCACCCTATCATCTCGGTGATCACGAACATCGGAATGGATCATACCGACGTATTGGGCGATACCATTCAGGAGATCACCAGGGAGAAGGCGGGCATTATCAAGCCTGGAGTCCCTGTGGTGAGTACGGTAACTCAGCCGGAAGCCGTCGAAATTTTGAAGGAAACGGCGGAGAAAAACCGCACAAGCCTGTATCTCGTCAATGATCAATTCTCTTATGCACGATTGCATGGGGATGAGGAAAGTCAGGTCTTCCATTTCCACGGACCGTTTCGGGATATGGATCTTGCCATCTCGATGCTGGGTGAGCACCAATGTGCCAATGCCGCGCTTGCCATGATGACACTGGAAGTGCTTCGTCAGTATATGGCCTTTATCGTGGATGAGGAAGAATTGCGTACCGGGTTTAAAGAGACTTTCTGGGCGGGAAGACTGGAACAGGTGTTGTCTTCTCCAAGAATTGTTCTCGATGGCGCGCATAACCCCGAAGGGGCTGAATCCTTGGCTAAAAGCCTGCCGCAGATCTATAAGTACCGGAAACTGAACTTAATGATGGGAATACTGGCAAATAAGCATCATGAATCGTATTTGCAGCATATACTGCCAATAGTGGATACGCTTATCCTGACTGAACCGGATTTCCGGAAGAAACTGGACGCCAAGGCGCTTGGTGACATCGTAGAGCAGGTAAGGGAGAAATATGCCAAACACACACTGCAAATCATCATAGAACCAAATTGGAAAAACGCACTTGAAGAGTTGAAGTCACGGACGGAAGCGGAGGATCTTGGGGTGGTGTCGGGCACGTTGTACCTGATTGCCGACGTGCGTTCCAACCTCCTGGGCCTTTCCGATTCTGAAAAAGGTTGGTGATATCTGTTGAATACATCAGAACATGTTCATTTTATCGGAATTGGCGGCTACGGGATGAGCGCCATTGCACGAGTCATGCTGGAGATGGGTTACAAAGTCACGGGTTCTGACGTGGCATCGCAAGAATTGACAGAAAAGCTGGCGGCCAAGGGCGCCAAAATATACATTGGACATACCGCAGAGCAAGTCCAGGGTGCAGACCTTGTGGTTTACTCAACGGCTTTGTCCAAAGACAATGTGGAGCGGGTGGAAGCCGAGAAGCTGAACATTCCTGTTCTGCACCGTGCGCAGATGCTGGCACGTCTTTTGAACGAACGAAAAGGGGTTGCGGTAGCAGGCGCACACGGCAAGACAACTACCTCGTCCATGATTGCGCTTGTGATGGAGGAATGCGGTGTTGATCCGACGTTTATCATCGGCGGGGAAATTATGAACGTTGGCACGAATGCCAAAGCCGGTGAGGGCGAGCATGTGGTGGCCGAAGCGGATGAGAGCGACGGTTCATTCCTTCAATATCATCCGTGGCTGGGCGTTGTACTGAATATAGAGGCTGATCATCTGGAGAACTATGAGGGGGATTTCAATCGCCTTAAGGCTGCTTATGTGCAGTTCCTCAGCCAGATCAAGCCAGACGGCACGGCCGTGGTCTGCGCGGATGACCATAACATTCAGGCCATCTTGCCTGATCTCAAGTGTAACGTAACGACATACGGCATTCATTCGGATGCGGAGTATACGGCAACCAACCTGGTGCTGGGAGACCGGCAAGTTAGCTTCATGATGCTTCATAACGGAATGGAGCTTGGGACTGTGGAGCTGTCCGTACCAGGTAAACATAATGTCTACAATGCAATGGCGACGGTGATTTGCTGCTTGAAGGGCGGAATCTCGTTTGAAGCGATTGTAGAGGCTATCGTCAAATTCAATGGAGCCAAACGCCGCTTCCAGGTGCTTGGCGAAGCAGATGGCATTCTGGTAATTGACGATTACGCGCATCACCCGACGGAGATAGAGGCAACGATCAGTGCTGCAAAAGCTACGGGTAAACGGATTATCGCCGTATTCCAGCCGCAGCGGTACTCGCGGACCTTTTTCCTTCTGGATGCGTTTAGCCGCGCGTTTAGTGAAGCGGATGAAGTGATCATTACCGACATTTATTCACCTGCCGGCGAGAAGCAGATCGAGGGTATCAGCTCTGGAAAATTGGTGGAGCTGATTGTCCAGAACAGCAATGCGGGTGCTCGTTATTTGCCTACCAAGGAAGACGTCTTGAACGATCTCAAAGACCGTGTGAAGGAAGGCGATCTTGTGCTCACGATGGGCGCAGGCGATATATGGAAGGTTGGAGCTGCCTTGGCAGATTCCATTAAAGGCAAGAAGTGATTTATCTTTGTTGCGCACAATCTCTTGCTGCTTCACCGCATCAGGGGATTGCTCAGTTGTCTGAGTGAAGGCACGGCTGTATGTCGTACTTTGAAGCGGGCTAATCGGGATTATCTCCTGATTAGCCCGTTTGTTTTATCTGCACACTCATAAGTTGCCAAGCTTGATCATATAGCTAGGTGTAGAAGGACAAGTGAGGTGTGTGGATATGAACAAAGCACGGATGACGATTCGTTTCGATCACGATCCGCCCAAGGATCGGAGCAAAGAACCTTTGCATGAGGAACGCGATTTGAGTCAAAGGGTTTCATTAGGACACAAGGATCAAGTCTATGATCCCAATCTTTCCAAACAGGATCACCTCCGCATTGTACCGCCACTGCAGGAAGAGGAGGACGGGCATGCCTTCGACGTAAACGATCAAGACTGGCGGCAATCGCGTAATAACCGGACCAAGGGGCGACTGGCTGAGGAGAGACGACGGCTCGATCATTCAAACAGCTGGTATCAGAGTGATACCCCTGAGTATACAGATACATATCCGGAACTGGATGAGGATCTCCACCATCCCCACGAGCACGATTATTCCGGGGGGCGGGACGGCGGGACGAATAATTCCAACTGGGATCTTGGACCGGAATCCGGTCTATATGATTCTCCTGCCGATGATTACGGTTATTATCGTTCGCGCAAACCAACGTCCTTCTGGAAGATGGCTGTTTCTGTGTCCGCAGCTGTTATTACGGGTTTGTTGTTCGGATACATGGTCTTGTCCATGTTTAACGGCGGGAGCGCGGGAGAGGACACGGTTTCCGAGCAGATTGAAGGTAATGACGTAGTCAATCAAACACCGACTGATCCATCCGAAGGAACGGTGACGCCCTTGTCGTCTGATCTGCCCCAAACGGCGCTTCAATTCCCGGGGCAAGCCTTCTATATGCTCCAATACGGCGTATTCAGCACGCCGGAGCGGGCGGAGCAAGCGAAGGGGGAATTGCTGCAATCGGGCATTGCAGCGGGAGGGGACCTGGATGAGGAGAACCGCGTTTATGCAGGCATCTCACCGGACCGCGAGCAGGCCAAGCTGCTCAGCAATCAGTTGAAGGCTGAAGGCGTTGAATTATATGTAAGAGAGATATCGCTGCCTCAATTAGAGTCTGCCTCTTTTAGCGGTGAAGAGCAGACGTTGACGGACTATTTTACGATAAGCGGCAAGCTGGTATCGGAGCTTAGCAAACTTTCGGCATCCCTGTTGGGGATGCAGGAGGCGGGAGCCGTTGCGGCAGACCATATGAACACCATCACGAATCTGCATCAGCAGTGGATCCAATCGGTGCAGCAGCTTTCGGCAGGATTGGGTCCTGAGACCGGGGCTGTGCTGCCGGCCATGCAGCAGTCGATGAACAGCTCGATCACAGCGCTCTCTGAATATAACAAAAATCAATCCAAGGGGCATTTGTGGGAGATTCAAACAGGCATGATGAACTATGTCATGGGTCAAAAGAAACTCCTGGATGGCCTATAAATTCAAATTAACGTAAAATCCGGCGTGGAATTGGAAATAGTTCCCCATGCCGGATTTCTGTTTGTATTGCTTATCGATTCACCGTATAATAATTAGGGTGTCAAAATATGGCGAGGGAAGAGGATGCATGAAGAAAAACAAAGGAATGCTCATCTTGTTTTTGCTGCTCGGGTGGCTGACCGGATCATGGCTTGCCAAGGCGCTTCTGCCTGTTAAAGCCCTGTCCTTTCTAACGTCTTCCACATCAATCAAGTGGTCGCCTCAAGCTGATTTTGACATTATTCGTTATGACATTAACCTTGAACTTAAAGTTTGCCTGCTCAGCCTGCTTGGCATTATTGCTGCCGTTTGGCTGTACCGCAGACTCTAAGACATGACAAAGGAGATTATCCCCCTTGAATGAGAAGAGAAACCGCCGTATTATTTTGGCTTCCACCTCTCCTCGGCGTCAGGAATTGATTGCCTCCCTTCGTATCCCTTTTGAGATTATGCCCAGTGAAGCAGATGAGGACACCCCGCAAGGGTGGTCGCCAGAGCGAATTGTGGAATCACTGGCACTGCGTAAAGCGGAAGCGGTACTGCGCAAGCTGACGGATGATCCGGAAGATGGTATCATTGTGGGAAGCGACACGATTGTAGTTGTAGATGATCATGTTCTTGGGAAACCGGCGGATCAGGCTGACGCGGCAAGGATGTTGTCCATGCTTCAAGGACGGGCTCACTTCGTATACACGGGTGTGGCTTGTGTTGATCTGAGATCAGGTCGTAATCAGGTTTCTCACCGTGTGACAACCGTAAAGATGAAATCGTTAAGCAATGACGCGATCGCGGCTTATGTAAAGAGCGGGGAACCTGCTGATAAAGCAGGCTCGTATGCGATTCAAGGCCTGGGTGCAACCATCGTGGAAGGAATCGAAGGCGACTATTTTAACGTAGTCGGTCTGCCGCTTTCTTTGCTCTCGGACATGCTGTCTGATATGGGGATGGATGTACTAACCGATTCATAGATATAGAACAACGGCATCCGGACTATAGGGATATCCTTAGGTTTGGCTGGCCTGCTGATTTAAATCTTAGAAAAGAGGGGAATATATGGAGTCGCCAACGCTATTGCTGCGCGACATCCCCCATGATGAACGACCAAGAGAGCGCATGATGCAGTATGGGGCGAGCGCTTTAAGCCACGCAGAATTGCTGGCGATATTGCTTCGGACCGGGACCCGCCAGGAATCTGCCGTACATATAGCCCAGCGGCTGCTGGGGGAAGCAGGCGGTATTCGGCAGCTCGTGGATCTTAGCATTGAGGAAATTACGCAAATTAAAGGAATTGGAACCGCTAAGGCTGTTCAGCTGAAGGCTGGCATTGAGCTTGGACGGCGCTTGGCCGCATCGAGACATGTAGAGCCAGTTATTATTCGCAGTCCGCATGACGCGGCAGAACTGCTCAGTGAACAGATGCGCTATTTACAGAAAGAGCATTTTGTCTGTGTATTTTTAAATACGAAAAATCATGTCATTGCCCAGGAAACGTTATCGATGGGGAGCCTTAACGCTTCCATCGTTCATCCCCGCGAGGTGTTCAGAGCAGCCATCAAATGCAGCAGTGCATCCCTGGTGTGTGCGCATAACCATCCTAGCGGAGATCCGACGCCCAGCCCGGAAGACATATCGCTGACTACACGCTTAGTGGAGGCAGGACAAATTGTCGGGATCGAAGTGCTGGATCATCTGATCATAGGGGATGGATCGTTTGTAAGTTTGAAGGAACGGGGCCTGATGTAATATAATAGTTCAGATTGACGAAGAAAGGGAGATACATCATGTTAGGTGGTTTTACGAAAGATTTGGGAATCGATTTGGGGACGGCAAATACGCTGGTTTATGTTCGTGGGAAAGGAATTGTCGTTAGAGAGCCTTCCGTGGTTGCTCTGCGTACAGATACAAAGAGCATTGAAGCAGTAGGAGAATCGGCTAAGAAGATGATTGGACGCACACCGGGCAACATTCGTGCGATCCGCCCGATGAAAGACGGCGTCATCGCCGATTTTGATACTACGGCTACAATGATTAAATACTTTATTCGTCAGGCGCAGAAGCAGCGTTCCATATTCCCGCGTCATCCGAATGTGATGGTATGTGTTCCTTCCGGTATTACAGCGGTTGAGCAGCGTGCGGTTGAAGATGCTACCAAGCAAGCGGGCGCACGCGAAGCTTACACCATTGAAGAGCCATTCGCGGCTGCAATCGGTGCGGACTTGCCTGTATGGGAGCCGACAGGCAGCATGGTTGTTGATATCGGCGGAGGCACAACCGAAGTGGCTGTCATCTCGCTCGGTGGTATTGTAACCAGCCGTTCCGTACGTGTTGCGGGCGATGAGATGGATGAGTCTATTATTTCGTATATCAAACGTCAATATAACTTGATGATTGGTGAACGTACTTCCGAACAGCTCAAGATGGAAGTAGGTTCTGCTATGCCGCTGGAGACGGTGGAAACGATGGAAATCCGCGGCCGCGATTTGGTTACGGGCCTGCCGAAGACCATTACGATTACTTCAGATGAGATTAGTGAAGCACTGGCAGATACCATTAATGCTATCGTTGAAGCGGTTAAGGTAACCCTGGAGAAATGTCCTCCCGAGCTTGCTGCGGACATTATGGATCGTGGAATTGTACTTACAGGAGGAGGCGCGTTGCTTCGTAACCTGGACAAACTGCTTGCCGAAGAGACGGGCATGCCGGTGATTGTTGCCGAGAATCCGCTGGATTGTGTAGCAATCGGTACAGGCAAAGCGCTCGAGAACATTCATCTGTTTAAATCCCGGAGCAGCTCTGCCGTCCGTTCTAGAAGGTAGACATCTGAAGATAAGTGTAAACCCCTAATGTTGGGAGAGAAAAACAGTAAGTTAGAGGGTGTTGCAACTGTTTAAGCTGCTGGGCAATAAGCGTTTGTTTATTATGCTCATCGGGCTGGTAGCGTTTATCGCGATTATGGGATTTACGCTCGGCCCGAGAGCTTCTTTATCTTGGCCCGAAAAATTCGTCAAAGATACGGTAGGTTTTGTGCAAAGTGTGTTTTATAAGCCCGCTGCCTATATAGCGGGTTTCTTTGAAGACGTGCGGAACATGAAGGAAATTTATGAAGAGAATGAAGAGCTGCGCCGGGCGGTTGCTCAGTATTCACGTGAGAGTGCGAGTTATAACAGCATAAAAGCGAATAACGAGGCGCTGAAGGAAGAACTTCGTTTTACCCAAAACCAGAAAAATAGAGATAAATACGAATATCGAACCGCTCAAGTGCTTAGCGTGAATTCGGACCCTAACAACAGAACGCTTGTCATCGATCTCGGTGAACGCGACGGAGTTAGAGTAAACATGTCGGTCACCACAGTGGATGGCATGGTTGGCATCATCAGCAGCGTAAGCAACTTCACCTCCACGGTGAAGCTGTTGACAACGATGGATGCACAGGATCCGAATCCGCAGCCAATTTCGGTAACCGCATTGGGTAAAGAAGACAAAACGTTTGGCATGGTTGAGAGCTACGACGAGAAGACCAACACGCTTCTCATGACGCGTATTACAGAAGATGATCCGATTAAGCCTGAAGATAAAATCATTTCATCCGGTGCCGGAGGCGTGATTCCGCAAGGATTGATTATTGGTAAGGTAAAGAGTGTTCAGGTTAGCCAATACGGTCAGAGCAGAACGGCTACCATCGAACCGGCGGCCAAGTTTGACGACTGGAAATACCTGACCGTTGTGTTTACGCCTGAGGAGCCTGAATAAGATGGCGCGCAAGCAGATTTTACTCCTGTTGCTGTTCGTGTTGTTCATTCTGCAGGGAACGGTGGTTTTCTGGTTAACGCCAAGCTCGCTGCAGCTTCAGATTTATCCGAATTTCGTATTGGTTTGTTTATTTTTTGTATCAATCTATTACCATCGCCATACCGGGCTCGTGCTCGGCCTGGTGTTTGGCATTCTACACGATATCGTGTATTACGGTGAGATGATTGGCACGTATTCGTTTGCAATGGGCATATCCGCGTATCTGGTGGGACTGGTGTTTAAATCCCCCCGGGCGCCTTTGCCTATGATGATGACGGTGGTCATTCTGGGAAGTTTGCTGTTTGACAGCACGCTCTTTGGCATATATAAGATATTTCGACTCAATCCGACCTCTTATAATTGGTCGCTGCTCCATCATATGCTTCCCAATCTCCTTGTTCACTTTGCCTTTGCTCTGGCGATTTACGTTCCCCTTCGCAAGCAGATTGAGCTGATTACAAAGAATCAGAGAAGGAAGGCATCCTGAACCCTCCATTATGACATTTTACTAGACTAGCAGGAACTTGAAGGTTTGAGCGCGAAATGTATAGGGATGGGAGGGACAGGCTTATGGCTGTAAAATCCAATCATGTAACGATTAAGGGCATCAAAGATGGCCTGGTATTCCTGCTTGACGACCAGTGCGAGCTGGAAGAATTGCTTGGTGAGCTGCGCTACAAGCTGGAGCACAGTCATCAGAATATTTTGACCGGACCGATTATTCATGTGGATGTGAAACTCGGTTCCAGGCAAATTTCCGAAGAAGAGAAACAGACGATTCTTGACATATTGAAGCAAAAGGGCAACCTGCTGATACGTAATGTAGAGTCGCCGCCACTTGAGTCTGAGCTGTCGCTAGTGGAGAAGCTTACGCTTAAGACGGGGATGGTTCGCTCCGGGCAGGTACTGCATCATGAAGGCGATCTCTTGTTCCTTGGTGATGTGAATCCCGGCGGAACGATTTCGTGTACCGGTGATATTTACATATTGGGCGCCCTGCGTGGCACTGCGCACGCCGGTGTTGACGGCAACGAAGAAGCCATTATAGCAGCATCGTATTTTGCCCCTACCCAGCTCCGTATTTCCCAGATGATCAGCAGACCGCCGGATGAATGGGAGACGCGGGAGACGGTCATGGAGTTTGCGTATTTGAAGGATGGAAGCATGGAGATCGACAAGATCAGCAACATCTCACGTTTGGGTCGGGATTTTAATGTGTTTAAAGGGGTGTAGAACATGGGAGAGGCAATCGTCGTAACTTCAGGTAAAGGCGGAGTCGGTAAAACGACGACATCAGCGAACATCGGCACGGCTTTGGCACTATTGGGAAAAAAAGTGTGCCTGGTTGATACAGATATCGGTCTTCGTAATTTGGATGTCGTGATGGGCCTGGAAAACCGGATTATATACGATTTGTGCGACGTTGCAGAAGGGCGATGCCGGCTTAATCAAGCGTTGATCAAGGACAAGCGCTTCGATGAGTTGTATATGCTTCCTGCAGCCCAGACGAAAGACAAGAATGCCGTTTCTCCGGATCAAGTGAAAGATATTGTGCTTGAATTGAAAAAGGAATTCGAATACGTCATTATTGATTGTCCGGCTGGAATCGAGCAGGGTTTCAAGAATGCCATTGCCGGTGCAGATAAAGCGATTGTAGTGACAACGCCTGAGAACGCGGCAGTCCGGGATGCGGATCGGATTATCGGACTGCTTGAGAGCTCTCACGTCGAGTCACCAAAACTTGTAGTCAACCGGATTCGTCCGAACATGGTGAAATCGGGCGATATGCTGGAGATAGAAGATGTGCTTCAGGTATTGAATATTGATCTGATCGGTATTGTGCCTGACGATGAGATGGTCATTAAAGCGGCAAACATGGGGGAGCCGACCGTTATGAACCCGGATTCCCAAGCTGCCATTGCCTATAGAAACATCGCCCGGCGTATCCTTGGCGATACGGTTCCCCTGATGCAAATTCATCAGAAAAAAGGGATGTTCACAAAATTCAAAAAGTTTTTTGGAATGGGTTAAAGCGTTTAGAAGGGACCGGTGCCGCAAGGCATCGGTTTTTTGGTTTCTTTCGCAAGGACCCTTGTTAAGGTTCAGCTGTTCTGTCCACCTCTTCAACGGGGCTTGTTCTAAATATCTTTCATATCCTCATAGGATAGAGTAAAAAAACAAGCCCCAAGGGGGAAAGAACTATGGACATTAAAACTTCAGTCAAGAACCGACGGGAAGCCCGCATTCGCGAGCTGTTGGAAAGTCAGCAGACACCTATGCAAGCCGATAAGCCGTGGCCTGCCATTCCTGAGAGAACATCTGTAAATTCCAATGTCAAAAAGACTGGCTTCGTACAGGACGATCCTGCGAAACCTTCCGATCGTTATGTGGAGAATGAACCGGACCCTGAGCGGCTTTGGAAGCAAGGGCATCGGGGCTGGTATGATACCCCGAACCCTGGAGATCCTGGAGAGCCACCGAGAAAGGCTTCGTTTGTCCCCGGACTGGTTCGCCGTATTACCGTAAGTGTATTAGTGTTTGGGTTAGTCTGGGGTGTGTTTTCGTTTCAGCAGCCATGGGCGCTTCGAACCCAGGCTGTTATTATCGAAGGCTTGAGCCATGAAATGGATTTTCAGGCAGCCCAGGTATGGTATGAGGAGCACTTTGGCAGCGCGCCCTCCTTCATCCCTATTTTTGGACAAACCGATGAAAACTCTACGAAGGTTAATGCCCGAACTTCCTTGGTTCCTCCTCTTGCGGGACGCCTGGTCCAATCCTTCGCTGTCGATCTGAAAGGTATCGTTTTGGAAGCTGAAGGGGGTTCTGTAGCGGACCGAGCGGTTAAGAGTATAGAGACCGGACGTGTGCTTGAGGTAAATGAACACCCGCAGAACGGGATTACCGTTCTCATACAGCATACGGGTGCGAGAACGGCACTGTACAGCAGGCTGGCAGAAACGGGGCTCAAGGTGAATGATTGGGTTCAGGGCGGAGATATTATCGGTACGCTGGGAACTTCGGGCACAGGGAGCGCGCCCTCCCTTTATTTCGAACTCAAAGAGGGGGATCGTGATGTCGATCCGGCGGAAGTGATTCCGTTTGATTAAGTTTAAGGGAACTGTATTGTCGCTGCATCCTCTCTTTGTTATTGTCATGCTGGCGTCAGTGTTCACCGGTCGCTTTTTGGAATTGCTGACCCTTTTTATTATTGTATTTATTCATGAATTAGGACATGCCGCCGCAGCGGCAGCGATGGGGTTCAAGGTACGAGCCATTCAAATGCTGCCGTTCGGCGGCGTTGCTGTCATTGAAGATGACGGCAGGATGACGGCTATGAAGGAAATCGTGATCGCTCTGGCTGGACCGCTGCAAAATGTGATCATGATCGGGATTACCCTGACCTGCAGATGGGCCGGGTGGGGAGATGAGCAGTTGTTGTCGTATATCATTCAGGGGAATCTGGTCATCGCCCTGTTTAACCTCCTTCCGATTCTCCCGCTGGACGGTGGTAAAGTGCTGCAGGCCGTCATCAGTCTGCTCGCACCCTATCATGCAACCTTGTTATGGGCTTCCCGAGCCGGTATATTGTGCAGTCTGATGATGATCGGATATGGTCTGCAGCCTTTATTCTCGGGTGGCGGCATCCGTTTAAACGTTCTGATGATCGGCTTGTTTCTGGCATATTCCAATTTTGAAGACTACCGGAACGTGCATTACCGTTTCTTGAGATTTCTCGTGAATCGGAGCGAGATTTACGAACGAAATCTGGAGGGACTTGGTCCTGCCCAGCCAATCGTTGCAGATTCTTCGAAACCTTTGGACGATATTATGCGTCTATTTAAACGAGAGAAGTATCATTTGATCTATGTCATGAGCGGACCGGGCAGCTTGCTTGCCGTCGTGCCGGAACAGCATGTGATTTCTTCCTATTTTGCATCAAATGGTCCGCCCTGGTATGCGTAAATCGTAAACATCATGAGGAAGACGCAGGGTGGACCATCATTCTTTATCCATTTATATCACGAGAGATTGTGTTAGGATAAAAATAGAATATTGTCTTCCATTTTTTGAGGGGTGATGCCATGAGGCAAATGATAGTTCATTGTGAACATGAGACCATACAGATGGCCCTCATCGAAGATGGGAGGTTAGCCGAGTTCGCAGTTGAGCGAAGTCGTGAGGAGAGTGTAGTCGGAAGTTTTTACAAGGGCAGGGTTGTTAACGTATTGCCGGGGATGCAGGCGGCTTTTGTAGATATCGGGCTGAAAAAGAATGCATTTTTATATATTGATGATGTGCTCCATCCTCATTTAGAGAAGCAGCCGAAGCAGAAGCCATCGATCTCGCAGCTGCTGACGGTCGGACAAGAACTGACGGTACAGGTTATGAAGGAACCAAGAGGGGGCAAGGGAGCAAGAGTAACGACCCATTTCTCGCTTCCCGGCAGGTGTATGGTTTATATGCCTACAGCGGATTATGTGGCCGTCTCCAAAAAAATTGGGCGTGAAGCCGAGCGTGCCCGTCTGAAGAGCATTGGTGAGCAGCTTCGCACAGATGAAGAGGGAATTATTATCCGAACTGTATCCGAGGACGAGCCCTTGGAATTTCTTAGCGGCGATCTGGAATACCTGAGAAAAGAATGGACTCGGATTCTGGAGAAGGCAGAATCATCGTCAGCTCCGGCACTGCTACATCGGGATTTGGGTTTGCTGCAGCGCTTTATTCGGGATTCCTTCGATCCGCTTCATGACGAACTTGTGATCGATAGTTTGCTGAAAGGCGAGGAAACCAAAAGCTATCTGAAAGAGACGGTTCCCGGTATGGAGCCTAAGGTTACATACCACACGGGAGGGGGGCCGATTTTTCAGGCTTATGGGTTGGACGAGCAGATGAAAGCCGGCTTCGCAAGAAAAATCACGCTTCCGGAAGGTGTGACAATCGTTGTAGACCAGACGGAAGCCATGACCATAATGGATGTAAATACAGCCAAATATATCGGTGGCGATAATTTCGAGGAAACGGTGCTTAAGACAAATCTTATGGCCGCACAGCAAATTGCAAGAACTTTGCGTTTGTGGGATATCGGGGGCATCATTATCGTTGATTTCATTGATATGGATCGCGAGGAGCATCGGCAGCAGGTGGTATCCGTCATGGAGGCCGTAATGCGCAAAGACCGCACGAAGAGTTTTGTGGTAGGGTGGACCAAGCTGGGTCTGCTGGAAATGACCCGTAAAAAAGCCAGGGAAAACTCTTCGCTCCCATTTGCCAAGCCTTGCGTTAATTGCGGAGGCAAAGGCATTGTTGTCGAGTAATGATGTTGACGGTGAATGGGGAATATGATATTATCATTGGGTATGTGTTTAGTGATGAATTGCTGCACATGCTGTAACCGCTCCGGTTGGGTTAGCAAGGACGTTTCATTGTGGAACGGACACCTTTACTAGGCGAGTCTGAGACATAGGGAGGTGCAAGCAAATGTACGCTATTATCGAAACAGGTGGAAAACAATACAAAGTTCAAGAGGGCGACGTATTGTTCATTGAGAAGCTGACTGCAGGTGACGGAGAGAGCGTGACTTTCGACCGTGTACTGGCCGTTTCCAAAGAGGACGGTTTGGTAGCAGGTACGCCGGTTGTTTCCGGTGCGACTGTAACTGCGAAAGTGGAGAAGCACGGTAAAGGCCGCAAGGTCGTTGTATACAAATACAAGCCGAAGAAAAACTACCACAAGAAGCAAGGTCATCGTCAACCTTACACTAAAGTAACCATCGAGAAAATCCAGGCGTAAGAAGGTGCGGTAATTGATTACTGTACAAGTAATACGCGGGGAAGATGAACGCATCCATAGCTTCAAGGTAACGGGGCATGCCGGATATTCCGATCCTGGAGAAGATATTGTATGTGCTGGAGTTTCCAGCATTACAGTGGGAACGGTCAATTCGATTGAAGCGTTAACCGGAACGGTTATGGAGACCAAGATGAAGGGCGGCTTTCTTAGCGCAAATCTTCCGTCAGCGGAAGACGATGCTGTCTCTGGTCAAGTTCAATTGCTTCTCGAATCCATGGTTGTTATGTTACAGGGAATTGCCGATTCATACGGCAAATATATAAGAATACAAGAACTGACTACTTGAAGAAGGAGGTAGACAACATGTTGAAATTGGATCTTCAGTTATTCGCATCGAAAAAAGGTGTAGGTTCCACAAAGAACGGTCGTGATAGCCAATCGAAACGTCTTGGCGTGAAACGTGCAGACGGTCAGGCAGTATCTGGCGGAAGCATCTTGGTTCGCCAACGCGGAACCAAAATTCATCCAGGCACGAATGTGGGTATCGGTAAAGATGACACTTTGTTTGCGAAAGTCGATGGCGTTGTGAAATTTGAACGTTGGGGTCGTGATCGCAAGAAAGTGAGCGTCTACCCGGTTGATGTCGCTCCAGTAGCGGCTGCAGTAGAAGCTTAATTGTTTCTTATGCATACAGAAGAAGCCTTTCGGCATCGTTGCCGGGGCTTCTTTTTTTGTAAATTCTATAAGAATGATAATCCGGGGATGAACCGCCCTGAAAGACTATGATATACTGGGATTTGGTGAATGTAACCAATTGCTGTTGAAAGACGAGGAGAAGCGATGAAATCCTGGAAATGGATAGCGGCTGGGGCGGGGTTAACCTCAGTAATACCGGTAGCATGGATGGTATGGAAACCCACATGGGCGGCAGGAGCAGTATTGACGGCTTGGGCTGTGGCTGCTGCAGTCTGCGGGGCATGGCTTGTTCGTAAATCAGAGGAACGCAGACAGCAGGCCATCATTCAGAATGTAGAGCAAACGGCGATTCAGATGCTGAATCACCATCGTCATGATTGGATGAATGAGCTTCAAATTTTGTACGGCTACATTCAACTGGGGAAGCATGATAAATCAGTGCGTTCTGTGGAAAGAATAAAGGAACGGATGGCTACAGAGAGTCGAATCTCTAAGCTGGGCATTCCTTCACTGGTTTTTTACTTACATTCATACCGTACGTACAGCAACAATCTGCAATTGGACGTTGAAGTTGTGGACCAGGTGCAGCTGGAAGACAAAGTATCGCCACAAACGGCAGAGTCTTTTACCCACGCGATCATTCAAACGGTGAGAGCCTTCCAATTGAGCGGCAAAGCGTCATGGGGAGAAGCCCGGCAGTTAACATTAACATTTATGCAGCAGGAGCAAGAGCTGATTGTGTGGGCTCAGGGAGAGGGATTCTTCGGAGAACCGGACAGCTTGAAGCTTCAGATTGAACAATCCGTAAAAGGCGAAGGCATTCGGGTGGAACAGATGGAGCCGGGGGAAACCTCGTATCGCTTGTATCTGCCGTTTGTGACTTGAGGAAGGTGATTTCATGTTTGTAGATAAGGCAAAAGTATATGTAAAAGGTGGAGACGGCGGCGATGGGCTCATCGCATTCCGTCGTGAGAAATACGTTCCTGAAGGCGGACCTGCCGGCGGCGACGGCGGCAAGGGCGGCGACGTGATTTTCCGGGTGGATGAAGGACTTCGCACGCTGATGGATTTCCGTTACCAGAAGCATTTCAAGGCCAAGCGCGGAGAAAAGGGTCGGAATAAAAGTCAGCATGGTGCCAACGCGGACAGCACGATTGTTCGTATTCCGCCAGGTACCATCTTAACAGATGACGATACCGGCGAAGTGATTGGCGATCTGACCAGGCATGGTCAGCAGGTGGTTGTTGCCAGAGGAGGCCGTGGTGGCCGCGGGAACATTCGTTTTGCCACACCGAACAATCCGGCCCCTGAACTTGCAGAGAACGGTGAGGAAGGCGAAGAACGCTTTGTAACCATGGAACTTAAGGTTATGGCAGATGTAGGTCTCGTTGGATTTCCAAGCGTAGGCAAATCAACCCTGTTATCCGTTGTGTCTGCGGCACAGCCGAAGATTGGCGCTTACCATTTTACGACGATAACTCCGAATTTGGGTATGGTTGACGTTGGAGACGGGCGCAATTTTGTCATGGCTGATCTGCCTGGTCTGATTGAGGGTGCACATGAAGGCGTAGGATTGGGGCATGAATTCCTTCGTCATGTGGAGAGAACTCGTGTCATTATCCATGTTGTGGATATGGCAGGCACAGAGGGTAGAGATCCGTTTGAAGATTGGGAAAAAATCAATGATGAGATCAGACTGTACAATCCGCTCCTGATTGAGCGCCCGCAAATCGTGGCTGCCAATAAAATGGACATGCCTGAGGCAGAGGAGTATCTAGCTGCCTTTAAGGAGAAGATTAAGGAAATCCGTCCTGACATCGAGATTATGCCGATCTCCTCCCTAACGCGTCAGGGCATCCAGGAACTTCTGTATCGCACGATCGATGTGCTTGAGAGCATTCCGGATGAGCCGACGGTCGAAGAGGTAACCGAGGTTTCCGAACGTAAGGTTTATAAATTCAAAGCGCAAAACGACAATTCCTTTACGGTTACCAGGGATAATGAAATGTATGTGGTCCATAGTGAGCGCATTGAACGGATGCTGAAGCGGATGCAGATGAATTCGCATGATGCGATCCTGAAACTCGCCAGGACGATGCGTCATATGGGTATCGATGAAGAGCTTCGTAAGCGTGGTGCGACTGAAGGGACCATTGTAAGAATCGGCGATTTCGAATTCGAATTTGTTGAAGGAAGCAGCTACTATTGATCAGCACCCCATAAACATATATTCAAGGAAGCGGCCAAGTCTGTTGAACAGCAGACTTGGCCGTTTTTTCATGAATGGAATCACATCCGTCTACATCGTTATCTCCAAAGTATGCCAAACGCTGTTCATCGTATTGTTAGAGGCTCATAGCTTGTCTTTTTTTCGACTTTCCAAATTTTGCATCCATTTATCGGATAAATCGTATACAATAGTAGTACATTAGTACCTATTTCCATAGATCATCAGATGGAACGAACCGTGCAAAAAGGAGAGTAGAACTATGGCAATCATTGAAGTTGTAAAATACGAAGGACCCCCCGATGTGTTTGCTTGGCGTTATCCGAACCAGGAGTTAGGCACGTGGACCCAGCTTATCGTTCATGAGACGCAGGAGGCTATTCTGTATAAGGGCGGTCAGGCATTGGACTCCTTTTCTGCTGGACGACATACGCTGAGTACAGCGAATATACCGATACTATCTAATATTATCAACCTTCCATTCGGCGGAAAGTCTCCGTTTACGGCGGAAGTCTGGTTTGTTAATAAACTTCGCTCACTGGATGTGAAATGGGGGACCAGTTCGCCAATCCAGCTGCAGGATCCGAAGTATAACATTATTGTATCGCTTCGAGCTTTTGGCCAATTCGGTGTTCAGATCAGCGATCCGCGAAAGTTTCTGGCAACGATGGTCGGCACCCTTCCAACCTTTGATCAGAGCACACTTGTCAAATACTATCGTGGCGTACTGATGTCCAATATTACAGAGATCATATCCTCATATATTGTTCATAAAAAAATTAGCGTCGTAGAAATCAATGCTTACATAGCGGAAATATCGAAGCACATCATGGAAGCAATTGCTGTTTCATTTGAAGAAATGGGAATCACCCTGCTTAATTTCTATGTGGATTCCATCAATATCCCCGAGAATGACCCCGCTGCGATTCGAATCAAGGAAGCGTTGGCAAAAAAAGCGGAAATGGACATCATCGGATATACCTACCATCAGGAAAGGACTTTTAATACGCTGGAGGGTGCGGCAAAGAATCCCGGCAGCCCGGCAGCTGTTATGGGGACTGGACTGGGTATGGGGCTTGGCATGGTTGGCCCGATGTATGAGACCGTGGGCCAAATGTTTGAAAGTTCAAGAGTTCGGGAGAAAAAAGATATACAAGTGATACAGAAGGCATGTGCCAAGTGTGGAACATTGAATGGGGAAGAATCTCGATTCTGTTCGGGATGCGGTCACTCCATTCTCACGAAGCCGGAGGAACAAACGGTAAAAACCATCCCGTGCAGTGACTGCGGTCAGCCTCTGCCTCCGAATGCCAAGTTCTGTCTTCACTGTGGAGATCCGTATCACGCTTGCCCTAAGTGCGGTCATGACCACCCGGCAGGTGCTGTAAAATGTCCGGATTGCGGTGCACCCCTCCCTATGCCTTGCAGAGAATGCGGTGAATTAGTGGATGCGGAAGCAAAATTTTGTCCTAGCTGCGGGTCAAGCCAAGTGCTTGCATGCCCAGGCTGTAATCATGAGATTAAACCGGAACAAAAGTTCTGCATGGAGTGCGGCCATAAATTGACGTGGAATGAAAGCGAGGGAAGAGAGTGAGTACAAGAACCACGAGTCGAAACCAGTTATGGCTGGCTGCCGTTGTGCTTCCGATTGTAACCATCCTCCTGTTCGGATTTACCGGTGGGATGGTTCAGTTGAATTCCTGGATATCGGGTATAGCCCTTGGATGCGCCGAAGCGGCCATTTTCATATTTATTGGATTCCTTATCCATCGACGTAACGCGGCTTCCGCAGCAGTTCCTTTTTTTATTGCTTCAGGAGCTATTATTGGCATTTATGCCGTCTCCGTTTTGTTGGAGGTTATTTTGCTGGGATATTTATTTAAGCTGCCTGTATCTTCGTACATGATGATTCATCTCATCACTTTATTGGTGTTCTTTGTTGTTCTGGGGCTGGTAGCCCTGGTTGGGAAATATGCAGGTACTCATGAACAGAGGGAAACCGATCATCTCACGGGGAAGCGAGAGATTGTGGATTGGATTGGCTCTATTCGCAGGAAGCTTAGCCAGATGCCAGTTGAGAATATTCAAGCATTAGACCGCCAGGTAGCCGAGCTCGAGGAAACGCTTCGCTACAGCGATCCCATCACACACTCCTCTTTAGTTGAAGTGGAGCATCTAATCCAGCAGAAAATTGCGATGCTGGAGGATCAAGTTGCGCTGATCGGTGGATCCCAGAAGGAACAACATCATGAACTGACAGAGCAGGCCGTTCATATCATCCGGGATATTCTCAGAACAGTACAGGACCGGAACACGGCACTTCTGAAAGCAAAAGCGGGATCAACATAAAGCAGATGACTGAGGGGAGAGCGTATGGGGGGTTCATTGAAGCAGAAGCTTTTTAAATCCAGACTCACGAAAATAGATTATTTCATTATCGTGCTGGCGGCTATATTTTTTCCGTTAGCTATTGTGCTCGCGGCCATTCGGGTGCTCGTCACCCAGCGTCATAACAGCTGTAAAGGAAGGAACAACAGACTCTTTGGGTGGGTGCTGGTTCTCACATTTGGAGTCATGGAATTCCTTATAATGATAGGCACGATGGATGATAACGATGTTGACGGGCTCATCTCTTCCACGATCGTGCTTGGCATTGTCATACTAATTCCAGCCATTATCATGTTTGTGATCGCTAACCGAGAAGATAAGAAATTCAGCAGCCTCCTGCAAGTTTATTCGAATGCCATCATACGGAAAAGGCTGGTTCATATTGGGCAGATCGCTCAGGACGCCAGGGTGACGCCAGCACATGCTGCCCGGGATATAACGTTTATGTTTGAAGAGCGTATGCTTCCCTATGGGAAGATTGATAATGGGATGGTGAGCATTCCTTCATTGCTCAACAAGTCCGAATCCCCTACCCAGGGGGAGTTTGTTTCACGCAGCGGGCAGAGAGTGCAGTATACACTGGGCAATGATGCAGCGGAATCTGTAAATTCCGAACGAACCGTAACTCAGGTGGGTAGCGTACCAAAGTCGGTGGAATGTCCTGGCTGCGGGGCAAGGACGGTCGTGACGCAGCTTGAGAAAAAAGAATGCGAGTATTGCGGTACGATGATTGTTGCTTAAGGAGTTAATCTAATAAGAATAATAGCCACATGATAGTCAAGGAGAACAAGGAATGAATAATCAAACAAGTGTTTACCGACCTACATTCACTAAAGTTGATTTTTTTATAATATTTGGGACCGCTGTGTTTCCACCAGTGTTTTTAGCTGTGGGTTTACTTCAAGTGGTTGCTTCTCATCGATTTTCATATCGGAAGGGTTCTAATTACAGTCTTTTATCCACTCTATTAGTCATGACTTTTTTATGGATATTCATCTACGCTTATTTTGTGTCGTTCGCTGGATTGGAATCATCCATAAGGACAAAGGAAACCCAATCCCTTATGCTAATAGTCGCCATGTTTTGTCTGCCTCTTATTGTTGCTTTTCAAGTGATGAGTATGCGAGCTAACACGTATTTTAAGGGACTTGAAACAAGCTACAAAGAATTGCTCCTAAATCAGGATCACGATGAAATTGCGGAGATTGCGAGGCGGGTTAATCGTAAACCTGAGCAAGCGACTCAGGACATCATGTTTTTAATGCAAGAGAACACACTTCCTTCGGGGACTATTGAAGATGGGATTATCTACTGGGATGGAGAAGACGAAGAGGAAGAGGAAGAACAAGAACAAGAACAAGAAGATGATGAAAGTAACAATGATGATACGTTAGAAGTTGAGACAGATTCCTCTCAAAAGGCAGAGCAAGAGGCTGCTGCAGAAAGCTCATTAATTCGAAGCATTCCTAGCAAACTGCCTAAGTCAACACAATGTGTGGGGTGTGGTTCAAAAGTGATTTTGCAACCAGAGGAGTCTAAAGAGTGTGAGTATTGTGGCAGTTGGTTGAATTACGTGTAATCCACGGAGGGAGGTTTAGCATTGGCTATACAAACAAAGGATCAAAAACATGACAAGTATGAGCCACGACCAGAGGCATTGGATCATGTTTTGATAACTGGCAGTTTGCTTTTGCCTTATATATTGATTCCGCTAACCATCTGGAGAGCTGTCTCTAATCAACATCTCAATTATCGAAAAGGATTCACCTATAAATTAATTTCATTTCAATTACTGTTCAGTTTTGTTTCGTATCTTATTTATGGTTTTTTCTTTAACTCTATTTTTGCTTATATTGTAGGAGTATTTTTCATTAATTTTGTTTTGCTGGTTGTAGTTGCCGGGTTTCAGCTAAACCGAAATGAGCGGTACTCTAATATGGTTGAGCAATATAAACAGGTTATATTTATTCATAAAATTAATCATATAGAAGAGATTGCAGAACAGATGAGGCAGAAGCCAATCAGTGTAGAGAAGGATTTAGAATATTTAATGGATAAAGGCCATTTTCCACGAGGTGCTATTGTGGATGGAGAGTTGATTTTTAAAAGGAATGATGAGGTTGGGAATTTCTTGGATAAACAGGGTCAGTTCACTTCGATTAAGGATTCAGTGAGTCCCCAACGGAGTATTCGCACCACAAACACACTTGTTGACATGCAAGCAAATCCTCCGCAGCCTAAAACCGTGGAATGTTCTGGCTGTGGATCCAAAGTCATACTTAACAAGATGGATACCAAGGAATGCGATTACTGCGGAATCGTACTTCATTAAGGATGCTACCTCAAACACTTTGGAGGAGTGAGGATTGAAAGTGAGTGAAAATCAACAGTACGAACCCCAACCAACCGGTTGGGATGCTTTAATCTTATTAGGGAGTTTTATATTGTTTCCGGTCATTTTATTGCCGGTAC
The DNA here is from genome assembly GCF_029893715.1 of Paenibacillus sp. LBL. Lineage (NCBI taxonomy): Bacteria > Bacillati > Bacillota > Bacilli > Caryophanales > Paenibacillaceae > Paenibacillus > Paenibacillus sp. LBL. Next base: position 109,784 of record NZ_JARXYU010000018.1, read on the forward strand.
TATGGAAATTTATCAGCTCAACTCATCTTAACTATAGGAAGGGTTATAGCTACTATCAATTAACCAATTGTCTTATCGGTGGTTACATCTTTACTGTAATGTATTACTTTTTTGTTCCATACAGTGAGTTCGAGCCTTCACAACGGGCTAATAAAGCTATGGGATTGGCTTTAGCGGTAGGTATTATTGGTATATTAATCGTTGCTGTCCTATATGGACTAAGATTAAGAGCAAACAAGAGATTTTATACACTCGCGAAAGAGTATGAATCTTTGGTATCAAACGGCCTCCACAGTATTGAAGACATTGCATTGCATGTTCATCAACCTCTGTCCGCAGTACTGAAAGATTTGCAGTATTTACTCAATCACAAACTCTTTCCTAACGGCATTATCAAAGAGGGGAGGGTGCGGTTGAACGCCTATAACCAGCATTCGGATAAACCCGGCATGGAAAGTACTCATAATCTGGTCCATAATACAGATGAAACACCACTTGAAACAACGGTCCCACCGGGTCCAAAAAGTCATGAGTGCATCGGCTGCGGAAATAAAGTTATGTTAAATCCACTGGAATCTCTTCCATGTGAATATTGTGGTTTGCCCCTGACCTATACATAGCTGGTAGAGAAATCGGCAGTCTTCGAGTATCGGAGGCTGCTTTTTCTTACGCTACATTTACAATTTTGACGTTAATTACGATGAGTTCCAATAGGAATTGCGATATAGTATAGGCTATAGAGTTGACATAATAATATCGTAATCTCTAAAAAATGGCCACTTATGTATTGCCCTTACTTGGTATATCCAGTATAATGTCCACTATACGAATACAGTAGTCTTTGAGGAGAGGACGTTTGTGAAGGAACGCTACTATCTGGTCCGGGAAGACATCCTTCCCGAAGCTGTAGTTAAAACAATGCAAGTGAAAAAATTGCTGGCGTCGGGAGACGTTAGGACGGTTCATGAAGCCGTTGAGCAGGTTGGGCTTAGCCGGAGTGCTTTTTATAAGTACAAAGATGGCATTCATCCAATCAATCAACTGGAACGTGATGAAATCGTAACGATTTCTATCGATATGGAACATCGCTCCGGGATGCTGTCCGAGGTGCTTGGGCTGGTTGCGGGTGAAGGCGGGAATGTGCTTACCATTCATCAGAGCATTCCGCTGCAAGGGATCGCAAATGTTGTGATTTCCGTTGAGGTTTCCCGGCTTAATGAGGAGCTGGATGATCTGCTCGACGGTTTGAGGCGAATAGCCGGGGTAAGAAGGGTCCAGATGATTGGGCAAGGGTAAGATATGACAAATAAATAGATATCTATGTGATGGGATACAGGAGGTAGTGTATTAATGAAACCGGTCAGAGTAGGGCTTTTGGGATTAGGAACCGTAGGGACAGGGGTAGTCCGCATCGTAGAGGGGCATCAGGAGGATTTGAGCAGTCAGGTCGGTTCGCCGATTACGATAGAGCGTATTGCAGTAAAACATCTGGAGAAATACCGCAGCGTCAGCGTGGATCAGACTAAGCTAACCGAAGATCCATGGGAAGTCATCCGCGATCCCGAGATCGATGTCATTGTGGAAGTGATGGGCGGAATCGAGCAGACGAAGTCTTATATCCTCGAAGCGCTTGATCGGGGTAAACATATCGTAACAGCTAACAAGGATCTGATGGCCTTGCACGGTGCCGAAATTTTGGCAAAAGCTCAAGAGAAGCAGTGTGATGTGTTCTACGAAGCCAGTGTAGCTGGCGGCATTCCGATTATCCGGACGCTGATTGAAGGATTCTCATCCGACCGTATCATGAAAATTATGGGGATTGTGAACGGCACAACCAACTTTATTCTGACCAAAATGAGCCAGGAGGGCGCCTCTTACGAGGATGTTTTGGTGGAGGCCCAGCAGCTTGGATATGCAGAGGCTGATCCGACTTCCGATGTGGAAGGCTTGGACGCGGCACGCAAGATGGCGATACTCGGTACCCTCGGCTTCCGTACGAATGTGGAGCTGCAGGATGTATCTGTCAAGGGAATCTCGCAAGTGACAAAGGACGATATTGCGTATGCCAAGCGCTTGGGTTACGAGATGAAACTTCTGGGAATTGCAGAGCGGCAGGACGATGAGTTCAGCATCAGCGTTCAGCCGACGATGGTTCGCAAAGGACATCCCATCGCAGCAGTAAACGGCGTATTTAACGCCGTTTACGTATACGGGGAAGCTGTCGGTGAAACGATGTTTTATGGAGCCGGTGCCGGCGAGATGCCAACGGCAACATCCGTAGTGGCAGACCTGGTAGCCATCATTAAGAATCTGAAGCTGGGCGTTAACGGCTTGAAAGCCATCGTCCCTTATAAACTGAAGAAACTCAAAACCGATGAGCAGATCGTGTACAAAAATTTCATTCTGCTTCATGTGGATGATAAAGCGGGCGTGCTTGCCCAAATTACGCAGGTGTTTGCCCAGCATGATGTCAGCTTGGAGTCCGTTGTCCAGCAGCCGAATGAGCATAACCCGGATGCTGAGATTATCATCGTCACCCATAACGCAAGCAAAGCCAACATGGATAAGGTACTGAATCATTTCGAAGGCTTGGATGTCATCCGCCGAATTAAAAGTGTTTATCGTGTTGAAGGATAAGCGATTCAAAGCATGAACCCTATATAATTTTTTCACAAGAAAAGGAGAACAAGAGAGATGCCGTATGAAGGATTGCTTCAAACCTACAGAGAATATTTGCCGGTGAATGAGCGTACTCCGCTTCTTACACTCAAGGAAGGGAATACGCCACTGATCAAAGCCGTTAACTTATCGGAAGAGCTCGGGATTGATTTGCATTTCAAATTTGAAGGACTTAATCCTACGGGATCTTTTAAAGACCGTGGAATGGTGATGGCCGTAGCAAAAGCGATGGAAGAGGGAAGCCGTACAATTATGTGCGCTTCTACCGGTAATACTTCCGCAGCAGCGGCTGCTTATGCTGCCCGCGGAGGGTTGAATTGCATCGTCATTATTCCTAACAATAATATTGCTTTGGGTAAGCTTGCTCAGGCGATGATTTACGGAGCGAAGGTCATTGCCATTGATGGCAACTTTGACCGTGCGCTGGAAATCGTTCGCGAGATTACTGCGAAGCATCCGATCACGCTTGTGAACTCGGTGAATCCGTATCGTATCGAAGGCCAGAAGACTGCGGCATTCGAGGTCGTAGACCAACTGGGCAAAGCGCCGGATGTACTGGCGATTCCAGTCGGCAATGCGGGGAACATCTCCGCATACTGGAAAGGATTTAAAGAGTATCACACCGCAGGCAAATCGTCCTCACTTCCAAAAATGCTTGGGTTTGAAGCGGAAGGCGCGATGGCTATCGTCAAAGGGGAGCCTATCGCGAATCCGGAGACAGTGGCCACTGCCATCCGCATCGGGAATCCAGCCAGCTGGAAAACGGCGGTTGCTGCTGCAGAGGAGTCCGGCGGACAGATTAACTATGTTACGGACGAGGAGATTTTGGAAGCTTATCGTAAAATCGCATCGCGGGAAGGGATTTTTGCCGAGCCTGGATCTGCTGCTTCCATTGCAGGTGTCTATAAAATGAAGCGTGAAGGATATTTTAAAGGCGGGGAGTCCGTTGTCTGTGTTCTGACAGGACATGGTCTGAAGGATCCCAACATCGCGATCTCCACAGTGAAATCCGAACCGCTCGTTGTGTCGGATACAGAATCTGCCGTAATGGATGCTATTGCTCAGCTTGAAGGAGCTGCGCAGGTATGAGTTTGTCCCAAGGAGTCCTGGTGAAGGTTCCGGCCAGTACGGCGAATTTGGGACCCGGATTCGATACACTCGGCATGGCATTGTCTCTTTATTCATGGATCGAGATCAAAGCGTCGGAGCATACCGGATTCCATCTTCATGGTGATCAGATGGGCGGTCTGCCGACAGATAAGAGCAACCTGATTTATAAGGTGGCTCAGATGGTTTTTGAGGAAGCGGGACAATCTGTCCCGGAACTCGAAATTTCCATGTACTCTGAAATACCGCTCACCCGGGGTCTTGGCAGCAGCGCTTCAGCCATTGTAGGTGCATTAGCAGCTGCCAACGCTCTGATCGGCTCACCATTGCCGGATTCCAAGCTTTTTGATATGGCGACGAATCTTGAGAAGCATCCAGATAATGTGGGGGCTTCTTTATTTGGAGGAATTATTACGGCGGTATGGGATGGAGCTCATGCGGATTATATGCGCATTGAACCTCCGGCGGACCTCGGAACGCTCGTAGTCATTCCCGATTTTGAGTTGGCGACATCCAAGGCAAGGGAAGCATTGCCTGCCCAGGTCAGTTTAGCCGACGCTGTATATAATATTAGTCGGTCCTCCTTAATGACAGCAGCTCTTTGCGCAGGCAGACTGGATTTGATTCGTGCTGCAATGCAAGACCGTATCCACCAGCCCTACCGGGCACCGCTCGTACCGGGGATGTCCAGGATTTTGACGGAAGCACCTGACCAGGGAGCACTCGGTATCGCGCTTAGCGGGGCGGGTCCGACTATGATTGCTTTCGTGGACCGCAAAGATCCGCGAGTAGAAGGACAACTGAGCACGTATCTGATGGAGACGATGAAGTCGGAAGGAATTTCGGCTGCTTGTTACCAGCTGAATCCAGTTGCCGAAGGTGTTCAGCTGATGGATGATATAAACAACAAATCCTTTTTGGATATGATTAGAGGGGAAGTTACTTCATGAAAAAAATAGCCTTGTTGCCCTCAGGATCGGTATCTCATGAAGCGATACGCTATCTCCTTAATGGTGAGCCGGTGGAGTTTGTGCACTATAAACTGATCTCTGATGTATTTATGTCTACAGTAGAAGGCAAGAGCGATTATAGCGTTATCCCGATTGAGAACACCATTGAAGGATCGGTAAGCCTTCACATGGATTGGCTGGTGAATGAGGTGGACCTGCCGATGCAGGTTGAGTGGGTATATCCTTCCATCCAAAATTTAATCGGAAATGCTTCGGAATTCCTTACGAGTGACGGAACGATGGATTACAGTCAAATCAAAAAGATCTGGTCCCATCAAGTTGCGACTGCGCAGTGCCGTCAGTTTCTTGCAAAAGCAGCACCTCAAGCGGAGCTGGAGCAGGTAGGCAGCACCTCGGAAGGGGTTAAAATCGTAAAGGATAATCCAGGCCAGGGGTGGGCCGCGATCGGAACATCACTGGGTGCGGCAACACACGGATTAAACGTGCTTGCCGAGCGTATTACCGATCATGATAACAATTACACCCGATTCGTATTGATCGGTCGTGATCCGATTTCAATTAACCGTTCGCCGGAGCATATCAAAACCAGTATCCTGGTTACGCTGCCGGAAGACGTTCCGGGTGCGCTGCATCAGGTGCTTTCTGCTTTTGCATGGCGGCGTTTGAATTTGTCCCGCATCGAGTCCCGCCCTACGAAGAAAAAGCTTGGTAATTACTATTTTTATATCGATGTCATGGCTTCTACCGATTCCGTTCTGTTGGTCGCAGCAATGGGAGAGATTGAAGCGCTTGGATGTTTGGTTCGCGTGCTGGGGTCTTATCCGGGCTATGCGTACGAGCGTGAGAAGATGGAGGTTAAGTAAATGTCAGAGCAATGGATCTATTTAGATGGAGAATTGGTCACCAAAGAGAACGCTAAAGTATCCGTTTTTGATCATGGATTCCTGTACGGAGACGGTATATTCGAAGGTATTCGGATATATAACGGCAACATCTTTAAGTGCAAGGAACACTTGGACCGGCTGTACGATTCCGCCAAGTCCATCGATTTAGTTATTCCACTGGCATACGATGAACTGCTGGAGGCTATGGCAGAAACCATTCGACGCAACGATATGCGTAATGGCTATATTCGTCTCGTGGTATCTCGTGGTGCTGGCAATCTGGGCCTGGATCCGCGGCGCTGTCCTAAACCAACCGTGTTAATTATTGTAGAGCAGCTCGCCATTTACTCGGAGGAAGCTTATCTGAACGGCTTGAAGGCCGTTTCTGTGGCTCAGCGCCGCAACATTCCAGATGCGCTTAATCCCAAGATCAAGTCCTTGAACTATCTAAACAACATTCTTGTGAAGATTCAATCGAACTTTGCGGGTGCGGATGAAGCGATCATGATGAATGCGCAAGGATATGTGACCGAAGGTTCCGGGGATAATATTTTCATCGTCAAAAATGGAGTGGTCACAACACCGCCCTGCTATCTGGGAGCACTTGAAGGCATTACGCGTCAGGCAATTATCGATTTATGCGATCAACTGGGCATTAAATTGAAGGAAGAGCCTTTTAGCATGCACGACGTATACATTGCAGACGAGGTATTCTTTACAGGAACCGCTGCCGAGGTTATTGCCGCTCGCGAAATTGACGGTCGGATTATCGGTAAAGGGCAGGCTGGCCCGGTTACTCTGAAGCTGCTCGAAGAATTCCGCAAAATTGTAGATCAAGACGGTTATAAAGTATGGGAATCTTAATTTTATAGGACAGCTCGTTATGTGTCTTCAACAATCCTTTCATGTCGATGGAAGGATTTTTTTTGTCTTGAGGGATGTCAATCGCCTATTCCGTGCATAGGATGTAGTAACGAAAGCGGGCGAATTACATGACGCCTAGAAGAGTGTAGGAGGTTTTAGCGGCGTGAAGATACACATCGTCAAGGAAGGCGACACCCTATATGAGCTGTCCAAAAAATATGACGTCCCATTAGCGAAAATCATCGATGCCAATCCACAGCTCGTGGATCCGAATAAGCTCGAGGTCGGTACCAAGATCAAAGTACCAACAGAGCCTGTTCCGGTACCTGGCGGCAGCCAGCCAATCATCCATAAGCATACGGTAAAGCAAGGAGATTCTCTCTGGAAGCTGTCCAAGGCATGGGGAGTTACCTTGAAGGAAATCATTGATGCCAATCCGCAGCTTAAAAATCCGAATGCCCTTTTGGTGGGAGAAGTCGTCAATATCCCGTCATCAGGGGTATACACGGAGACAGGAGCAGAAGAGGGGACTTCGATGAGCTCTGGATCGACCCCTGGCAAGAAGAAACCAGGCAGCAAGGAATACACGGGTGTGAAGGAAGAAATAACGGCGCCGATCGAGCAGCCGCCGGTACCTGAAGTGAAGGAACCGGAACCGCCGGTTCTGCCAAAACTGCCGGAGATTTCACCTTTTCCAGAGGAACCTAAGAAAATCGAACCGGAAATTAAGAAACCCGAAATGATGCCGGAAGTCAAAAAGCCGATCATTATGCCGGAGATCAAGAAACCAGAAATCATGCCTGAAATTAAGAAGCCGGAAATCATGCCGGAGATTAAGAAATCAGAAGTGATGCCGGAATTTAAGAAGCCTGTCGTTATGCCTGAGTTCAAACCAGAATTCAAACCAGAATTCAAACCAGAATTTAAACCGCCATATAAACCCATTGAACCTGAGTATACGTTCCCTGTCAAAACCATGCCGCTGCCGCATCCGATTCATCCGATCGCGGAACCGTGCCCGCCATTTATGGAGATGCCAGTTCACATGATGCCACATCCATGTCCAGAATTCCCTCATAAAAATGCGCCAGCATTTACGATGCCACAATATGTCTCTCCTGAAGGGCCATGGGGATATCATGAGCCTGTAAAATGGCAAGGCGCGGATTTTGGCAAAGCGGTACATCCGTTTCACCAGATTTCACAGGAAGTGATGCCAGTCTCTTATAATGAGGGCTGGGGGAATGCGACGGCTGGATACCCGGGAGTATCTGAACAACCGATGAGTTTGGAATATTCACAATTCTCGATTACGGAATCATATACGGGCGGTATGGGTTCCAACTACCAGCCATATCCCGAGCATCATCATACAGCAATGACTTACGGATATGTTCCATCACCTTGCGGGTGCCATGGAGGAGAAATAAGTCCGTACTACAATATGCCTCATCACGGGTACCCGCAACATGAACATCACGGTCACCACGTACCTGGCGTTGGAGTTCCTTATCAACCATGGCAGGGTGGGATGGATTTTAATGCAGGAGCATATGGTTCCCCGGCAGCTCATGGCACATATCCTTCATTTGCAAATCCATATGAGCAGAACTGGAATGAACGACAAAACGAGCAGCAGTTTGCTCCTAGCCCTTTTGAGACACAGCAGAGCAACATTTCTGGCAGTAATGAGCTTGAGAATGCTGATGATGATTTGCCGATAAGAGATACTGGTGTCGAAGAGGCTGCAAAATCCAGAGCGAAAGTAAACCGTCAACAGGCTAATAAAACAAGAACAGCAGCAAAAAAATCGCGCAAACAATCTCCTGCATCAAGAAGCAAGCGCCAAAATCCTTGGATCAAAGGGTAAGATTTCAAGTTGTTAATGAAGTAAGGGGGATCAAAGGGTGGTCCTCCTTATTTGCTGTGACCATGTTTCTGTATCTTTTCATTCATCTTTGTTTTGCTTGTTTCGGATGTCTATGAATCTTCCGAATGTTTAGTTATGCTAGCCTCAATGCAGAATCTAATGCAAATAGAATTTGGAAGAAATTATGTATTGCTATCACATTGAATAATATGATACATTATAAATCCAGTCGCGAAATGAAAGAATGCGATGGGACGCTGAGGTTGAGAGGAAGTTATAAGAACTTAAAAAACTCTCTAAAAAAACCTCTTGCATTACCGGAACAAACGTGATATATTATAAGAGTTGCTGGTGCGAACGAGATGCACCGACAACGAAGAAGTTGATCTTTGAAAACTGAACAACGAGTGAGTAAAACGGACCACTTCGGTGGAACGTTGAAATAGAGAATTGAACAAATTCTCGTCAGTTTCTAAATGAGCAAGTCAAACCTTTTTGGAGAGTTTGATCCTGGCTCAGGACGA
>NZ_JARXYU010000019.1:0-102316 GCF_029893715.1 Paenibacillus sp. LBL
AGCCCGGACTATTGGGCTTAGAGTAAGAAAAAACGCTAAGCCAGGTACATCCGAAGGCTTAGCGTATATTATCGTTAAAATGTTGGCGGTACCCCTAGTATAGCTATACGAGCCTATGAAAAAGTTGGGTTTCAGATTATTAAAATGGTCCCAGATATCCCAGAAGAACCTGAACCTGTTTTTTTCATGAGTTTGGATCGTCATAATTTCCAAGATAAATATCATAAAAAGAGTGATTCTTAATCAGTGTCCTGTTTATTTTGTGAAAAAATTAGCAACTTTTTATGACGGAAAACCCTGTCACGACACAGATCTTTCACTTTTTCACAAGGTTACTTTCCGATTTCATGTTAAATACTTTCAAAACGCATACCCCCGTCCAGTTTTTGATGGAGGTAAAATAAAGTTTTATTCCACAATCGAGCCCGTTTGTTGAAGAAACTTCTCCAAATGTCATATTGTTTTCCAACCGTGAAACAGTGAGACTACTATTCAATCTAAAAAAGACATTCAATAAAGTTCATGCTTCTGTTTTGATTAGTTATTTTTGAGGGTATTTCTGTTCGATAAATGTTTAACTAAAACATCAAACATGTTGTTCCATCCCTGTTCAGAACCATCTCTAAATTCACGATGCGCCTTTTCAATGTCTTCTGTGGTCCATCCTTGTTCATGAGGAACCACTATTTCTTGTGTGAAAGTCATTTCGCAGCCACCATCTATGGGTTCTAATAATACGGTTATTCGGTCTATCGTTTCGCTATATTTTGGGATTTGAAATGTAAATACTAATTTGAAGGGTTTATCGATTTCAAGATATTTCCCAATAGCTTCTCCTTCTTTGGGGTCCCTAATCCTATAAGACCCTCCGACGCAAAAATCATTCTCTACAAAATTAGCTTTTTCTTCTGGATTAAATAGCCATTTACTCATCATTTCTGGGTTTACCCACGCATCAAACACTCTTTCCGCAGTGAATTCAAAACGACGTGTCATTGTTAGGGTAGTTGTTGAAGTGATCATCTCAATCATCCTATTCATAATAATTTTATCGTAATAAGTTTATTGCAAATACCTTAATGTTCCTCCTTTTTAGCGTTACTAAGCTCACGTTCAAGAGCGTCAAACTGTCTGTTCCAAAAATGTTCGTAAAAGCGCAGCCAATCCGTTGCAGATGATAAGGATTCGGCATTAAGGCGACAAGTATGTGTTCTACCTTTTACACTCCTATCAAGAATGCCTGCCCGTTCTAAGACTTTAATATGCTTAGAAATAGCTGCTAAAGACATATCAAAAGGTGCGGCCAATTCCGATACTGTACGTTCTTGAGAGGCAATAAGACGAACAATTTCTCTTCGTGTTGGATCAGCCAAGGCGTGGAAAACACTATCTAGATTATTATTTTGTTCAACCATATGGTTAAATATAATGGATATACAATAATAAGTCAACCACTCAGTTAAATATTAAAACCCTGATTTTTCTACTTAGATTAGAAAAATTAGGGTTTTATATTCCAAAAAATGTATTACCATATATTATCTGTGTTTTGTCGGCAATGCCCCATATAGTAGGGGGTAGTACCAGCGAAGCTGACACCACCCGCAAAGTATATGGGCAAATATGTAAATCAGTAATTCTAGGATCTTATTTCCCTCGATCCTTTACCTTTTCGCCGCGCTAGACATTCTATGACAGGTATTTGTATCAATGAAGAAATCAAAAATTAGGGGACAGCAAGAATCTCTTTTTTAAATTTATATCTTCCAGGATATACGATATCCATATTAACGCTTATAGCTTGCAAGGAATCCTCGTTTAAGACAAAATGCTGTTTCCCTGATGCAATGCGTTTCCATTCATGCGGATTCTTGCGAAAAAGAGATTCCCCTAGATTATAAATATCTATATTCTTCTCAAGCGCAGTTTGAAAGGTTTTCCTAATTTGCCGCTCAATTTCTTTTTGAGCCATTTGCGTGAGTTCTTGTTCAGTAACGTCTGCATGCAACTCATTTACCCCAGCCTTCACTGAAACGGATATATCGAAATACGCTTTATCATATTTAACACTTGGAGTAATGTCATATTTAGGTTTCTCTGCGACGAGAACCGCTATAAGTTTTTTATCGGAAAACAAGTCAAGAGGCAGTCGGATTGTGTGTTTATTTAGCCACGGCAACCCGGACAGATCTTGGATGTCCATGCGTGCATAATAGTGCTCTTGATCATATACTTGTATGCCAGAAAATCTAAGCAACTCACGTGGCTTTTGATTTTCCTTCCATTGGTCTTTTCGAATTGATAATTCTGGTATATAGCTTGACTTAGCCTTTTCATTTGAATCCAGAACAAACTGTTGCAGGCGGATCGGAGCGAGAATAGAATGCTGTCGATAATTCTGTTCAGGATTATGTAGAATCGATGCCTTTGGTGACAATCTGAAAAACGATGTTGCCATTAAGATCTCGTCAAGGGGATCTCGCGTGCTGAATAGCCAGGCTAAGTACCTTATTTCACGATAACGGTTGATCAGTTCTAACACTTCACCGACTTTCCTTTCCTTCATCAACCGTTCGCTGAACAGAATCGCAGAGACTTGTCCCCAGTTTAACCTCTGTTGCGAAGTGCTGTATAAATCATTCGCTGCTTCTGTAAACGAGGAGCCTTGTCCCTTACCGACCCAGACCGGGGGCTGCTCCGCTTTTTGTTGGCCCTCCAGCTTTGCCACTGTCGAGAAGTCAAGCAATTGCGCATAGATGGTGTATTGACCTTCCGCATAGTCAATTCCGACTGCTGTCGTATAATTCATGTTTTGCACTTCGTATTTGCTCCAGCAGCCGGTGAGTATGATGAGGGGCAGAAGAACAACGATATATTTATACGTCTTCATTTCTGCCCATCCCCTTGGCTTGTAGGATCGTGAGTATTCAGATTGTCCGGTCGAGTTTTTCGCCATCTCCAAGGTAATCGGAACAATGCATTGGCGAAATCTTTATATGGGGGCGAAAGCGGAGCCAGGTAAGGCAAACCGCATGAACGCAATGAGGCTAAATGGGTTGTCACGATAAATAAAGCAAGAAAAAAGCCATAGATGCCAAGCGCGGCAGACAAAATAAACACGATAAAGCGTAAGATGCTAATTGTCCCAGATAACGACTGGCTGGATAAAGTCGAACCGAACACCTGAGTAATCGCTCCTATGACAACGATGCTCGGGGATAAAAATCCTGCCCGAATGGCTGCATCCCCCAGGATAAGACCTCCCACAACGGTAACAGTAGAGCCAATGGCAGAAGGCAAGCGAACACCGGCTTCCCGCAATATTTCTAAAAAGATGAGCGACAGAAACATTTCCCCTGCCACACCTAATGGGATTCCTAATCGGTTAATGCCAATAGTTGCAAGTAAATAGTAAGGCAGTTGATCTTGATGATACGCAAGAATGGCAACCCAAAATCCGGGCAGCATGAGTGAAACGGACAACCCGAGCAAACGAAGAGTTTGCCCGAACGTGGCCGATAAAGCAGTAAAGTGGATATCTTCCGGTGTTTTCAGGAGCAAGAACAAATTGGCTGGAGCGATCAAAGCAGCCGGAGTACCATCCACAATTAATGCTACGCGGCCATTCATCATGCAGTTCACGGTGAAGTCCGGTCTTCCTGTGTACCCCATCAAAGGAAACAAAGCTCTTGTCGGTTCCATTAATTCTTCCAGTTGAGTGGCGCTGATTGCTCCGTCAATTTGAATACCATCCAATTTTTTCTTTATATCTTGAACAATATTCGGATTAACAATGTCTCGCATATAAAGAATCGCAACTGTTGTTTTAGTTCTCACGCCAACTGTTTTGGTTTCGTATACCATGCTGGTTGACTTGATACGTTTCCGAATCAGCGCAACATTGACGCCGACTTCTTCAACAAAACCGTCTTTTGGACCGCGTATCGAGACTTCAATGTTAGACTCTTCCGGCTTACGTGCCGGTTTTTTGGAAATATCGAGGGAGAACAACGAAGTTAGTGCCGGAATGAACAAAAGCAGCTTGCCCTCGAAAATATCCGTTTCGACTTGTTGCTCCCACTCCTCGAAAGAAATGCTCTCTAACTGTAATTGACACGACTCAACAATCTCCTCATTCTTATGAAATCCGTAAGTTTCATAAAAACGAGTCAAGTGGGGCAGCACCATATCCTGAATGAGCTGTTGGTTGTCACATAAACCATCGCAGTACAGCAAAACGATCCTCGACTGATCATCACCAGCTTTTATTTTGTAAACATGACGCTTAACATCTTGACACATCTGGAAGCGTTGGATAAGCGACGGTTCACTAAGCGGTTGTGAAACAGTTGCCACTTTGTTTGATGGCGATGGTAAGACCTCCGCCTTCTTATTTCTGAATCGTTTTATCATTCGTAGATACTCCTTTTATTTCGTGTTGAGGTTCGTACGACATATACGATCATGACCCCAATTGTAAAGACACAAAACGATGGAAAGTAATATAGGCTCAATAGGTCTTGAAAGACCATATCGCTAATAGGCAGCAATGTAACAACCAACATGAATAAAGCGCCTAGGAACATAGGTATCCACTTATACTTTTGTAATTTCCATAATTCCCCCAAGAGATACATGGAAAGGGACACTCGAATGAACATACCGGATAGCCATTGGTAAATCGAGAAAAAATCGACATGCTCCACATACTCGCCCAGTCGAACCATTCTCCATTGTTCATAAACAGGATATCGTTGGTTTGCCGCTTCATCAGGGCCATACATTGTAATCGAACCCATCAAAGGGCCGATCGTAAGCCCGGATAAAATGAGACAAACAAGCATCAAACTTATGAAGCCCGGTTTCTTCGTTAACTTATGCTGGATCAGCATCAGCAACGACAACTCCAGCAACCCGCTGGCAGCGTAGGGAACACCTTTCCATAGTGGAGGTGTTCCTTTTTCGAGCAAAGGAAAAAGCAAGGTATAATCTTTAAACTGAAAGTTTGCAATCATTACAAGGTCGCCAAGAATGACAACGAAAGGTAACAATATCCCGCTCACAATCGCAATGGTGCGAAGCCCCTGATATGCCGCAAAGAAACATCCGACAATTGTTGCTACCACAAGGACGAGCATTGGAGTTTGAGGCATATAAGTTGCAATTGTCCAAGTTAGAGTATCCTTCAAGGAAATGAGTCCCATGAGCCATACAAGCACACTATATATGAAAACCAGGGTTATGGAGAGAAACATTCCGAAATGCTGCTGCAACCAATCCTTTAAATGTATGCCGTTCATGTTTTTGATGATGTAGTTCAAAGAGCCAATCCAAAGAGGCGAAGCGATTAATACAAGAAGTACTACCAGCCAGGCATCTCGCCCTGAAGCACCGAGCAGTAACGGTATAATAATGACGTGGTTCAGCAAACCGACTGAAAGCATAATTATCATGTATGACTGTATAAGCGGAATTTTTGGCATAAAGATCACCTCTTTCAACTTTTGAAGAAGAATATGGAAACACCATTATATACTTTTCCCTCATCGTCTTCATTCCAATCACTTCGGCTATTCCATCTTGCAAAAGTTCCGTTTTTGATTAGGTAATTGGAATATGATAGCTTTTTGCTCCACATTGCCTCATTAAGTATGCTTCGGTATACTAAATTTAATGATTAAAATTCCGATTCTAACCATTTTAGGAACTTTACTCGGAGGGGATCAAGTGAAGCGAAATTGGGAGCTGGAGGAGTTAATTGAGCATTTTACGTTTCTTCCCAACGAAATGCAGCAAGTCGGCAATAAGTCGGGGGAGACTCGGTTGGGGTTTGCTGTTCTGTTTAAGTTTTTCCAATACGAAGCGCGATTCCCCTTCCAAAAATTCGAAGTGCCCAAAGCAGTAATTCAATACATAGCAAAGCAGATCGAGGCACCGGCAGAGCTGTACGCACAATACGATTGGACTGGTCGCTCCATTACCTACCATCGAACACAAATCAGGGAGTTTTTTGGCTTTCGTGAGGATACCATCAATGATGCCGAAGAGGTAATCGATTGGCTATGCAAAAGCGTATTATTCCAAGATCACGATTTCGAACATTTGGTCGAGACCGTATACGGGCGATTTCGGGAGATGAAAGTTGTACCGCCTACGCCTGATCGCATTGAGCGACTTATCAGAGCCGCAATCCGTACATATGAGGAACAATTTTTCCAAGTCACATTGGAAAAGTTGCCTGCGGCATCTTTGTCCAAACTGGATTCACTCGTAGATAGTATCGCATTTCTAGATGAAGACCAAGGCGGCAGCGACGAGGGACTTCTTTCTTTTCAAGAGTTAAAAGCTGATCCGGGCAAACCAGGTGTCGAAAGTGTGTTAAGAGAAGTAAGCAAGCTGCGAACGATTCGAAATCTGGAGCTTCCGGATAATCTGTTTCGTGATATCCCTCTTAAAGTATTGACCAAGTACCGGCAGCGGACCGCAACAGAGGATCTCCGGGAACTTCGTCGCCACCCTGATCCGATCCGTTACACATTGTTGGCCGCATTCTTCTGGCTAAGGAGTATGGAGATAACGGACAATTTGATTGAGCTACTTATTCAAATCGTCCATCGAATAGGAGTACGGGCAGAACGCAAGGTCGAGAAGGAAATTCTGAATGACCTACGGAAAGTAAGCAATAAGTATGGCATTTTATTCAACATGGCCCAGTCTGCCGTCAACAATCCAGACGGAGTAATTCGTGATGTCATTTTCCCGGTCGTAAATGAGCAAACGTTACGGGATTTGATAAAAGAATTCAAGCATACCGGACCGGCTTACCGTGAGAAAATCCATACCATTATTCGGGCTTCCTATGGGAGTCACTACCGCCGTATGGTTCCCGAAATACTAGGCATTCTGGAATTCCGATCAAACAATGAAGTGCATCGGCCAGTGATTCGTGCGCTGGAACTGGTAAAGAAATATTCTGACACCGGCCATCATTATTTGCCAATGTCCGAAGAAATCCCGGTAGATGGTGTAATCCGGACGGTTAATAAAGAAATCATTGTTGAGAAGGACGAGAAAGGCCAAGAGCGAATTAATCGGATGAATTATGAGATAAGCGTTCTGCAAGCTTTACGGGAAAAGCTTCGTTGCAAGGAAATATGGGTGGCCGGAGCGAACCGATACCGGAATCCGGACGATGACTTGCCGACAGACTTCGAAGAACGGCGGGAAGAAAATTATAAGGCTTTAAAGCAGCCGCTGGATGCAGAAGCATTCATTGCAACGTTGAAGCAGGCCATGAAAGATGGATTAGAAAAGCTTGATACCGGTCTCCAGAAAAACCCCAAGGTCCGGATCACGGAGAAGGGTAATGGTTGGATTAGCTTATCTCCGTTAGAACCACAAGCAGAGCCAGTCAACCTATCACGGATAAAATCAGAGATGCTTCGGCGCTGGCCAATGACGAGCCTGTTGGACATTTTAAAAGAGGCCGATCTTCGTGTCGGATTTACTGAAAAATTCAAGACTGTTGCTGTACGCGAAGCGTTAAGCAGGGATACGCTGCAAAAGAGACTCATCCTATCCCTTTATGGCCTCGGGACGAATACCGGCTTGAAACGTGTGAGTGCCGGTGAGCATGGAGAAAGCTACAAAGACTTGCTGTACGTCCGCAGGAAATTCATTCATAAGGACAATCTCCGAAATGCGATATCCGAAGTGGTTAATGCGATTTTTCGCGTTCGGATGCAGGAGATTTGGGGCGATGCCACGACATCCTGTGCATCGGATTCAAAAAAATTTGGTGCATGGGATCAAAATCTGATGACCGAATGGCATATCCGGTACCGCGGCCGCGGCGTTATGATATATTGGCACGTTGAGAAGAATTCGACATGCATTTACTCGCAGCTCAAATCGTGCTCCTCCTCTGAAGTCGCTGCCATGATGGAAGGATTGCTTCGTCATTGTACCGAAATGGAGGTCGAGAAGAATTACGTGGATTCACACGGCCAGAGCGAGGTTGCGTTCGCATTTTGTTACCTTTTGGGCTATCAGCTCATGCCACGGCTCAAAGCGATTCATTCGCAAAAACTTTACCGGCCCGAACCAGGCATGACCGATGCCTATCCGAATTTGCAGCCGGTGCTGACCCGCCCAATCAACTGGGAGCTAATTCGGCAGCAATACGATCAAATGATGAAGTACGCTACGGCTCTCCGACTCGGAACCGCCGAAACAGAAGCAATCTTGAAACGATTTACCCGTAATAATTTAAAGCATCCGACCTATCAAGCTTTGGGGGAACTCGGCAAAGCAGTCAAAACGATATTCCTCTGCGATTACCTGCACTCGGAGGAGCTGCGCCGCGAGATCAATGAAGGCTTGAATGTCGTGGAAAATTGGAACTCGGCCAACAGCTTTATCTTTTACGGCAAAGGCGGAGAAATCGCTACCAACCGGTTAGAAGATCAAGAGCTAGCCGTATTGTCTCTTCACCTTCTGCAAAACTGCCTGGTTTACATCAATACCATTATGCTTCAAAGCATCCTATCCGACCGCAAATGGTTCGATATGATGACTTCGGAAGACTTGCGGGCGCTTACCCCGCTGATCTACACGCACGTAAACCCTTACGGCACATTTAGGCTGAACATGAGTGAACGCCTTCCGTTGGAAGAAGGTGTTATTGCGTGAGTGAAAGACGCATATCCCCGAAACGCAAAGCGAAGGAGCTGGCGAAGTATCTCCGAGGGGAACGGCCAGATTATGACTATCTCAAAAGCCTGTTTCAGCATCTTCGAGCAGAGCTGGAGGTAGAGGTTCCAAAAACAGCGAAGAAGCTCCCCTATGTACCTACAGAAGAGGAGCTTAAGCGCTACTACGATGTGGTTTGGCAAGCGAAGAACTTTCAAGACATGATGATCGTCAAGACGCTGCTATATACCGGCGTTCGGGTAAGCGAGCTGATCAATATCAAATTGTCCGATGTTGATTTCCACTACTGCCAAATCCGGATTAATAAGGGCAAGGGGAATAAGGATCGCATTGTCCCTTTCCCTCAATCGTTCAAGGAAATGCTGGCCATGCACGCCGATTCAATGAAAAAGAAGCAGGCGGTTTACTTGTTCGAATCATCGTGGAAGAAAAAATATACGGATCGGGGAATACGAAAGATTTTGGCTAAATATTCGGAGGAAGCCGGTCTTGTACAAAATCTGTCGCCGCATAAGCTACGACATTTCCTGTTGACTTGGCTTAAAAAGCAGGGCATCGATGACGCACTCATACAACCGTATTCCGGCCACGAAAGCCGGAAGTCGTTGGAAGTCTATTCAAAACTGGCAATCACTGATGCACAGCAGGAGTACAACGAGGTCATCAACAAATTTCCCATTTAATAACATCTACTTTGCGGGTGGTGTCAGCTTCGCTGGTACTACCCCAGTAGGTGGCTTTATTGAGCTGTTAAGTACCATAACAATTAGCTAAAACAGTCCCACTCCCAACCGCTCCTTCTTAAGCAGCGGGATAATTAACGTCATGAATAAACAAGACTGCCGACAGATCGGCAGTCTCTTTCATGCATTGCATGTATTCATTTTTGTTCCGAATGGTTCCCATGTTTGTTCGGTTTACTATCTACAGAAACGAAGATGGGATTGGAGTAGAACCACAGATCACTATAATTTCGTTTGTTAATTTCCGCAAAACGCATCTCATGGTCTTCGATGTCCGTCTTAGGATCCATTAACGGATTACCGTTGCTTGTTTCTCCTGCTACATTGACCCCAAGGTTGGTCCCTCTTAGACGGAAATATTGATCCTTCGTGGCTACGGTTCGATATGCGATCACGTTGTATCCGTCCCGATCGGTCTTCCAGTCTTTGCTTGTAAACCGCTTAACGACTTTGGTAGAATCGTTGGTACTCTTGCTATATGCAGCCGTGCCTGGCTGTGCCTTACCCGTTACATCCCCTGCGAGCAGATCAACATGATCCACCTTTACAGCATCGCCATTGTTATTTTTCTTCGGGCTTTTGAAGCGGATGGTGATCTCGATGGGCGTTCCCTTCTTAACATGAAGATCTCCACCCATTTCTGCCTGCTTGTTACCATGACGGACCTGGAAGTCCAGTGCGTTAATCAAATCGCCGAAGACAGAGAATGATTTACCTGAACGCATACCATCCAATACGCTTTGCATGTCTTGGCCTTGTATCCAAGTGTAATTCTTGGCGTATTGACCTGGCCAATATCCGCTGGAATACAACCGGTTTTCACTAATCTCAAAATGCGAATCCGAATTCGTGAAATTCCAGAACTCGCGTCCTTCTCCGAGCAAAGCATCCCATACGCCGCCAACCTTGGCGATCATGAAGTCAGCGCCGCCATAAGTTCTGTTTTCCGGCGTTGTCAGGTTTAAGCCGCCTCGATCCGGCTCCATCTGATTCCCGGGCATGCCTTCCATTCCAAATACGACGTTCGGAGCCATGTTATTGAAGTCGCGAATGTCCGCAATGGTGTACACGGTTTTTCTAGAGGGATGGTTGAGCAAGGCGTAACTGCTATTCCGATAATTCTTCTCCAGCCAAGCCAGTGCCGTGCGAGCATCCTCCCGTGTCGTAAATGCCCTGCTTCCTTGTTTATTCCAATTCGCAACATCTGCGGGGTCGAACAACGATTCTTCACGGTTGGTGAACAGATACTCAAATTGACTGACGGCCTTCAGGCTAGATTCTGAGCCGAATTTGCCCGCAATAATACCGATACCCACATGCTCATAGGTAGGCATATCCCATTCAAACCCCGAGAAGATAATTTTGTTCTTATATTTCCCTGCTGCCTGAAGCTGCTTGATTCCGGGAACCTGGTACTGGGCCAGTCCCTGAGAGAGCGGAATAGGTCCGCCAGCAATCGCATTCCCATCTTCATCCCGTGTAGAGGTTCGAAGATGATCAGAAATTGCAATCCAGTCCAGATTGTACTTCTGAAATCCATGGTCCAGCACTTCTTGCAGGGATTGACTGGCATCATCGGATTGATAAGTATGTGCGTGGTACTCTCCCGTCATCCATTTACCGTTACCTTCCGGCTTAAACTTGTAACCTTCTTCCTTCGCCGCATGGACAACCATGCCTTGCGAAAGAATGGACAAGCTGAGCGCCAAAACCATGATGGTTTTCTTCTTCAGCTGCACTTAATGGCACCTCCGAGTTGAAATAGTCACCGAACCATCTAAGCTTAATGCTCCAGGATTAGGAGATTGTCATCACAAATCGTTGATTATGTAAGAATAGAGTCTTCAATTTTTCGACTACTAAATCTCGGTGGCTTCCAGCAGGTTGAATATCTGATATTTAAGTTTCAACACAACAATGGTATACATATTATATATTATGTAAACTTATGAGATGACGACAATGACTATAACCTACGCAGGGCTATAGTCATTTGGGGATATCTTAGTTTTGACTGCGATCTTTTTCCCGGATTCGTGAACGACGCACCAACTTTACCTGTCCATTCACTCCAGAAGGCAATGCTGATTTTCCATATAAATTCTCAAGAGTATTCGCTGCACGTATAGTGATTTGGTTGTTCCCCTGCCCTGCATAGGACGTGATATTCCAGTGATAAGGCGGCCATAAACGGACACCTGCCTCCCTCTCATTCACATATAAGCAAGCTGTCTCCCTGATATCCTCGGCTTCCAGCCATAACTCATCCTCTGATGCTAGTCGGAGTTGAGCCATATCCAAATTTACTTGCTGAGTGTAATCTCCCGCTCCTGAATAATAAGGATAGCCGGCCGAATCCCAAGAACCAAACATATGTTCCGACTCCGCATTTAGTGTCATATGACCTTCTATTATAAATGGTCCTAACAGAAAGGCTGGAAACGAGATCGCCGCCATCGGCTCCAATAAAGATACCGTCAGAATCTCCAGCTCATTCTCGCCCGCAATCAAATGCTTAGTGATATCTACACGCTTATAGTGGGAGTCCTGCCAAGTTGATGGGCGCAGCGCATCTTGCCGGACGCCATTAACAAAAATCTCAAGATTCCGCCTGCGCTGCAGGAAACCGATATGTGAAGGGATGTTCTGCTCAACATCGTCCAGAACCAGCTCTATCTCAGTCGGCCTGTCACTTCCGGATTTATTCGAAGGACCAGAACGACTCGCAGACTGCACAAGGCCTATCAATTCCTGTGTCATGGTAAACGTAGTCCGATACGTATTCACCTGTCCGGGCATCGTTGCATTCATTTTGGACTGTCGGTCATTCAAAGTGACCTGCCATTGATCGAGAAGAAGAACGTTCGGCTCAGCGGTTTGGAACTGCCATGGATCCTGCAGAATAGCCACAACTTCGGAGATGCTGTTCTCTTCGCTCCTGTTAATGAACGTATGTTCTTGATGCATATACGAACTCTCACCAGATGTAACCGAGAATATGCGTAGCTCTCCAGGCGCAAAGGATAGAGTCGCACCATGGCTCAACTGCTGAACCTTTCCGCTCTCCAAGTCCCATTCTTCTATACAATCCTTCGTTGCTCCTGGATCCAGCCTGATCGTGACAGACTGCTCTGACCAATTCATCAGCCAAGTATGCAGCTGATTGTCGAACATACGTTCCACATAGATCAAATCCCCATTTCGCCCATCTTCAAGCTGCCAACGCAGGGTCGGTGAAATCCTTAGCAGCCTGCTTACATGAACACAAAATCGCTCAAACAGATCTGGCAGTGGTACCTTCTCTTGCTCATCAAGAGTTGCAGCACGGTCGTTACATACTCCCTCTTCCTGGTCATGGTCACATACAGAACTATGGTTGACGTCCATAACCATGGACGCTTCATGAGCCGTATCCTCTAGGGAATAATACTGAGTGTATCCCTTCCCCATTGCATATATTTCACCATGCCGCGGATGCGGCTGAAATAGCCCATTCATAAGCTTCGTCAGCTCTGGATCCTGCCGCATACGCTCGCTATGCTTCGGAATAGCCCCTACCGCAATGAGCGTTCCACCCTGTTTAACAAAGGAAACAAGCCTCGCGGCGACATCCTTGGACATCACCTGAATCCCCGGCATGATCAAAACCGAATATATGTTCTCACCCCCGCAGAATCGATACCCTGCTCCAGGAACGATTTCTGCCTCTCTCAGCTGGCATTCATCGACATAATCATAATCAATGGAGCTGCGAAGCAGGCGATCTGACAAGATTGAGAACCATTTGTCAGCAGAAGGATGTTGATCCGATCGCCCGGACAGGAACATACATTCGTACACCGTGTGGATAGGGGACAACATTAGCACTTCTGGCTTCCGCTTCGTCGAAGCACCCAGTACACTCAAACGTCCAATATAATCAGCAAAGGACTGATAATGCGGCCAATGCGGCGCATGTTTGAATTCGGTCGGCGGGAAATCGGTCTTCCGGTATCCTGCAAATGAATAATAGAATGCATGAGGGATGAACAGGTTCACACCCAGAAATGCCATGAAATTCGCATCCAGCCGCCGTTGGCGCATGGAGTAGCCGTGACCGCTTGCACCGAAGGATTCGCAGATCACTCGTTCCTTCCCGTTCAGTTGTGCGACAGAGGCCGCTGTTTTAACGGACACGATGCGGTGTGGATTCTCCTTCGTGCCGATGCCCGCCGTGAGATAATCCACCCCTGCGTAATGGAACTGCTGCAGCACCCGCGTCTGATTCCCTTGGGATCGGGCCTGTCCCCAGACCGGCTCCTCCAGCGTATGACCGATGTATAACAAGCCATATTGCT
Organism: Paenibacillus sp. LBL; assembly: GCF_029893715.1. Lineage (NCBI taxonomy): Bacteria > Bacillati > Bacillota > Bacilli > Caryophanales > Paenibacillaceae > Paenibacillus > Paenibacillus sp. LBL. Next base: position 13,793 of record NZ_JARXYU010000019.1, read on the forward strand.
CACACCATGTCCGGATAGCTGCATGATAGCCCTCAACGTACCAGCGGGTAATCGAATCATAATATTGCTGTTTGGTTGAGCGGCTGCCATCCGCCATGCCATATAATAAAGCGCCTAGTCTTGGGACCAGATCATACCCGTTCTCCTCTTGAAACCGCTCCCTCATCCCAAATGTCCAAGCAAAAACCATGCCCGGCAAGGTAGCGCCTACATCATTCACAGCCGTTCGGATCGCCTCCACGCCGAAGAAACCATCATGGATCATAAGCCCTGGCTCGTCGGTAAACACACCTTGAATGGTGGAGCCGTAATATTTCTGCAGAGGCAGAAACGGTTCATATGCCATCTGAATGAAGGTCTGAACGGCTTCCGGATTAAGTGTATCCAGATAATACCCTTGGGCAAACGTGATGCCTTCCGCGATTTCGCAGGACCAACAGGCCAGCACGATATAGGCGTCCTCCGTAGTCGGGGTCCAATCCCGTCCCCATAAATGTGTAATATCTTCGGGATCGTTATGCAGCAGCCATTCCTCGTCACTCCGGGTAGCACGATAAGCCAGAATAGCGATTAGCTCATTATGATCATGGCAGGCAAAATCCAGCCGTAACGCTTCTGAATCTGCCGCGCGCGAATGCCTTTTCTCCTCCACCCTTAAGTAATGCATGCGATATTCCGGATGCTGCCGCGTCAGCTTACCGCCCAGCGTGCCGCTTGGCCAATTATCCTCATCGTACAGCCAAACCACCATATTTCGTTTCTCGCACTCCATTGTGCAAAATTCCAGTACCTCCATAAATGCTGGCGACAGGTATGGAATTTGCATACCATGACGAGCATGCAGAACGACACCCCCAACACCCGCTTCAAACATCGCTTGAATCTGGCTCTCCAGTTCCGCCTTCTCAAGCTCATGGTTCAAAAACCAAAAAGGCTGCGGACGATACGCGGCTTGCGGATTCATAAATTCCCGCTTCAATAGGTTGAAGTCCATACGAGCTTCCGGCTTAACGTTATTCACCTGCATCACCTGTCTTCACTCGAATTTGCGGTTAATTCATTCATGAACTCTTTCATGAGAAGTTGGATGAAGAATCCCCCGACAACGGAACGATTCTGGAAATTCATCTGCCTGCCGGAGATCGTGTCATACCAATCCGTTACCGGAACGCGAGCGGAGGTCTCATTCATGAAATCCCATAAAGGCGAGATCAATGATTGGAACAACTCCGGCGTAGTGCTCATAGAGGCACACCATACCAGCCAATCGGATTTTGTATACGTATCGCGGCTGTCCAGCGGATAGCCATACCGGTTCTGTTGCTGCTGGTAATATGCCAGCTCTTGAACCGCAACCTCTTCAGGAAACAGGTGCAAACCAAGCAGGCGGTCCCACACCAGATTGTATTTCATGCTCCATGAATCGTTCGGACTGTCAAAAGTCAGTTTATAGTGATCTCCGGCATCAGCCATGGCTACCCATTCATTGGCCATCTTCTGCGCGGCTTCAAGGTAAACGGCTCCTTCCTGCAAATTGAGTTTGTCGCACATATACGCATAAGCAGCAATGCCCAAAATCGCCTTAATGGAGAGGTTGGCGTTGTGTGCCAAATGTCCGGCAAAATCATCGGTACACAGCTGATTTTCAGGATCAAGTCCGTTCTGAAGTAAATACCCCGCCCATTTCGTAAGAAGACCCCAGTGTTCCCGGGCAAACTCCGCATTTCCCTCATACTTGCTCACCGCCGCAGCCATCAAGAGCATGTTCCCGCATTCCTCAATCGGCATTTGGTATTCAAGCTTGTTCTCGCCGTAAACCTGTCCGTTAGCCTTAGGATAAGTCCCTGCGTCATGCGGGGCAAAATCAAACGTCCAATCACGGCTCATGGCATATCTATAAATCGGACGCATCATGCCTTTAATCAATTCAGGGTTATATCGAAGGAACAACGGAATCGACGGGTAGCTGACATCGACGGTAGCAATGCATCCATTACTGAAATTCTCTTTGGAGAAAAATAGAACAGATCCCGCTTCATCGGTTACCAATTTATGCGCGGCAATCGCCTGTCTGTACGTTAACGCCAGGATATCCCTATACTTCTCACCGCCTGCGGCTTGGCTCTCGGTCAGCAGTTCCCGATTAAAGCGATCACATCTTCGCTGGATCTCTTCATATTGCTGGGCGCTCATTAACAGCATGTCTCGGAACGTTAACCCGTTTCGTTTCCAGTACGCATCCAGCGGTTTGTGAAAATATTCGATAGCGTGAACATCGTCATACGCAAGCATCAGGTACTGAGTCACTGGCTCTTCCTGGATGACACCCATATCAATCTCTGCTGCCATGATCGGCATGTTATCGGAAACAGCTCTCGGCTTCTGAGTATCATCTTCCGCTGGTAATTGACCGCTTAGAACATACGACTCGCGAGTTGATGCGGAATGAATGACCGTCTGGATACGAGGCGTTCGAGGAACCGCCAAATAGACGTATCCCCAATCGATTCTCGTATCGTCTCCGGCAAGTTTTAGAACCGGCTGTTCCACGGTGCCCATCGACATGGCATTCCATTGCCCATCCATCACATGATGCTCCCAAGTCACCTGTTGATCCGGTGTATGTACACACCATTCGCCTGTCACATCGAAATAGATTTTCACTTGATGTGATGCTCCATCCATAGAACGAACCTCATACGTCACATAGGTGACCGGCCTTGATAACACATCGAGATCATCCAGCAATAGAGGTGTGGTGAACCGAACCTGAAGCTCGATGCCTTCCCCCTGGAATGTATACCGGGTGGTTACTGGCTGACCGTCAGATCGGTTTGATCAAGCGTCTCAGGTTCTTGGAAATGGGTTGAATCCTGCATACCCACTCTCCCCATAAAGCGTCGGGTCTTCCCATCAATGATCGCAAGTCCCACCATACCATGGATCTTGTTCGTCCAATGCCGGGTATGATCATCGTACAGTTGATCCGCAGCGGACCATACGCTGAAATAAGGATCTACGGTTACCAGAGGTACGGACGGAGGTCTAAAAGGTCTGAAATTCGTTGTCATCTACCTTCAACTCCTTTAGTTTATTCTTCATGACGCCAAGGATCTCCTTGCGATTGGGAACATAATACGGCGAAAGGCCTCGCCCTCCTTGTGCGTCAAGGTGCTGCGAAGCCTTTTGAGGTTTGCCGGACTCCCTTATTAAGGGAAGTCATGATTACGGTCAGTTCGGCATTTGGACAGTCACTACTTCTTTTCCTTGCAGATTTTCGTTCGTGAACTGCATGGCTTTCTCATATCCGGTGTTTCGGAGCTGCTCGCGAAGGTCGTTAATGATGCTCATCGAAGCTACATCCGATTTGGCAAACACTGCTTCCTTCCAGGCATCTCCCATTCGATCCATCGAAGGTTTCAACATCTCCCATTCCGGTGCTTTCGTAATCACATCACCCGGATTATACGCTGTAATGACATGAATACCGTTCGGACGGAGGATTTTGCGAGCTTGCTCCATGGCATCAAGCCGTTCCTGTTCGGCCCAGATATCTCCCCCGGCAGCGGAATTAATACGGTCCAGACCCGTCAGTGATTCAAGGCCGATGCTGATACCCTCGTTCTTGCGTTGCTTCATGTTGGTGTCCGTGCTGAATTTGTCAAACCATTCTTGATTGGCAGCAGGCTTGCCGTCCTTCATGTCCCAGTGGACGCCCTGCACCCCGTACCGGGCCAGCATGAAGCCTTCGTCCGAAGCCATGAAATCGAGAAATTTCAACGCTGCGTCCACGCAGGCGCCCTTGCAGTTCTTCGTGATGGCTGTCACGTTATTGCCTTGAATACCAAGATCCACCGGCCGGTTCGGCTCAACGTCCGCACGCTCCAACGGACCGAGTGGAATGTAGTCGCTTCCTGGATGGGAGGTGACATATTCCTTGGAGGCGTCCAGTATAGCCGGGTAATGCGCGGCTAGGATGGCGATGCGACCTTGATTGATTTTCTCCTTGGCGATCGGATCTGTCTGAGTAAAGGCTTCAGGATCCAACAGCCCTTCCTCGACCAGCTTACGATAGAATAGCGTGTATTCTTCATAGCCTTTGGTGAAGAAGTCACGTTCTACCGTTCCATCGCCTTTGTCAACATAGCTGGCCCCTGAGTAGAACATGGTGTTGCCGATACCCACGGCCCAGCCGTTGCTGAACCCGCCAAGCGGAAAGACCGGCTGGCCGTTCTCCTGCAGCTTGGCGTCCTTGATTTTTTTGAGGAAGTTATAGAAATCCTCCTTCGTCACGACAGACTGCGGATCGACGCCGACCTTCTCGGCGATGTCCTTGCGAACGTAGAAGCCGTAGAGCCAATCCATGCCGTCCTCGTTGGTCGCAGGCTGATTTTGGAGGAGTAAATATTTTTTGCCGTCATAAGCATCAATCGCTTTTTCGTATAATGCAGGCGGTACATTTTCTTCCGCTATGGATTTGGACAGATTCGGGTAATCCTTCAATTTGTCGGATATATCAACCAATTGTCCTTCCTTGGCCGCCTTGATGATGCCGTCCAGCTCCCCTCCCCATGCGGGACCGGTATAAATATCCGGTAAATCCTGCGTGGCGAAGATCTGGTTGACCTTCTCCGTCTCACTGCCTTTGGTATATTCCCACTGAAGGGTAACACCGGTCTTCTCCTTAATGACTTCCTCCACAGGAGTTATCGTATCGGAGCCGTTGGAACCGTTCCAATTGTGCAGTATTTTGAGTTTGTATGAATTCTCTCCTTCAGCGCCTTCTCCGTTATCTCCGTTCCCTGATGAATTCGTGCAGCTGATCAACAAACCGCTTACCATGATGGACACGAGCAATAGGGATATGCCTTTCGACCAAATCCTGTTCAAACCAATCGCCTCCTGGAATATGGATTTCCATGATCTTGTTACAAGCCTTTGCAAATTCCGGGTCAGGATGACCTAACCTTTAACCGAACCGATCATAACCCCCTTTACGAAATACCGCTGCAGAAATGGATAAATACACAATATCGGGAAGACCGTGATGACAAGCAAGGCCATGCGGAGCGATTCTGGCGTTGCGCCTGCGCCGCTGGTACCTCCAATCGTCTGTCCGCCCTGCTGGGCTGCGCGCTGCATCGAATTGGATAGCGCCTCTGCTTCCGTCAGCATTTCTTGCAATAGAGTCTGCACCGGAATCAAATCCTTGTTGGATACGTAATAAGCACCCGAGAACCAGTCATTCCAATGCGACACCCCGATAAAGAGCGAGATGGTGGCCAGTACCGGCCCGGAAAGAGGCAGTATAATCCGCAGGAAGATTTGAAAATCGCCATACCCGTCGATGCGGGCCGATTCCTCCAGTTCCTCCGGGATCCCTTGCAGAAACGTCCGAATGATGACGATATGCATGAAATTGAACAGCATGGGCAGCACGTATACCCAGAAGCTGTTGATCAGATGCAGTTTCTGAAGCGTAATGAAGAACGGGATGAACCCGGCACTGAAAATCGTAGGCAAAAAGATATAAAAGGTGAAAAAGGAACGGCCCGGCAGCGTCTTTTTGGAAAGCGCATAGGCCATAAGCGTAGACAGGACCACATGCAGGAAGGTTCCCAGCACGGTGCGCATGAGCGTAATTTGATACGCTTTCCAAATGCGGGCGTTATCGAACACCTGGGCATAGTTTTCAAGCGTAAATTTACGAGGAAGGAAATAAATCGCCCCCTGCATCGAATCCTTGCCGTCATTCAGGGAATAAGCCAGGATGTAAATAAACGGGTAGATCATGGAGAAACCAACCAAAGCAAGAAAGGTATAGTTCACGATTGAGAACAGGGACCATTTGCGTTTCATAACGTCACCTCCTTAGAACAGGGATACATCACTGACTTTGCGGGCGATCCGATTGACGGTCAGAACCAGGATAAGCCCGATAATGCTTTGGAACAGTCCGACAGCCGCGGCGTAGCTGAGACGCCCTTCCCGGATACCGGAGTTGATCGCGTGCACGTCGAGTACGCTGCCCATGCTCGCGGTTGCAGGTCCATTCAGGAGGAGCAGCTGCTCATAACCCGCACTCATCAGATTGCCTACGGCGAGAATGAATAATATGATGGCCACATTGCGGATACCTGGAAGGGTTATGTGCCACATCTGCCGAAATCGGCCTGCGCCATCCATCTTGGCAGCCTCGTACAGCTGCTGATCGATACCCGCAATGGCGGCCATAAAGATAATGGAATTCCAACCGATGTTCTTCCAGATATCGGAGCCCACAATCATCTGATAGAACCAGGTGGGGTTGTTGAGAAACTGGATCGATTCCGTTCCTAATGAACCCAGTAAGTCATTGACCGGACCACCATACGGAGTAAGCAGTCTTTGCATTAACGTGACCACCACGATCCAGGATACGAAGTACGGCAAGTAAGATAGGGTCTGAATCGTCTTCTTGAATTTCAGTTTCCGGACTTCATTTAACAGGAGTGCAAGAATGATCGGCATCGGAAATCCGATCAGCAGCTTCATGAGGCTGATGATGACGGTGTTGCGGATGATGTCGCCGGATTGATAATAATTGAAAAATTGTTCAAAGTACTTGAAGCCTGCCCATGGACTCCCCGTGAATCCGCCGACAAAGGTATAATCCCTGAAGGCGACTTGAATTCCATACAGAGGCACGTAGGAGAACAGGAAAAACCAGACAATGCCGGGCAGCATGAACAAATAGAAAAGCTTGTGCTGCCAGATTCGCTTCATCAATCGATGGTTTGTTATTCGTTGCTTAATCACATTCCCACCTCTCCTTTCTCATGGGGGGCGGATAGTCGCCCCTGCTTATACCTGCGGTAATTTTAATCGCAGCGTGATGATTTGAAATGGCGTGAAGGCTAATGCGATCTCCGATGACTCGGCAATCGGAAGCGGTGAAAGGATGTTCTCCATCAGATCAGCCATCCAGGCTTCGAGTGCCTGGAATCCAAGCCGGAGGGCCGCTTTGGCATGAGTTCCGGAAGTTTCATACAGCCGGATGATGATGTCTTCGCCATCCTCGGCTTTCTTGACGGATTCCACCATGATGTACGGATGGTCCGGCTCCAGAAATGCTGTCGTATAAGGCAATTGTCCGTTCTCCGGATCGGGCGGAGATGACATGGAAACCGTTCGAAGCGGGATGTTCAGTTCATGACCTCTTCGATAGACTTCGGCCTGCACATGGTTTCCTGGATGCGGATATAACGAATACGTGAACGCATGTTCTGCACGATCCGCTGCCGGATCCGGATAGGAGCTGCTGCGCAGCAAGTTCAGATCCAGCACGTTCTCGATGACCCTATGGCCATACTTGCAATCATTGAGCAGTGCGACTCCATAATCCGGTTCGGACAAGTCGATCCATTGATGTGCGCATATCTCATCTTTCGCGAAGTCCCACATCGTATTGCGGTGAGTCGGCCTGCTCAAGCTGCCGAACTGGATCTCGCAATGGACCTGATCGGCACGGATATGAACCGGAAAAGAGGTGCGCAGCATTTTACCGTCTTCTCTCCAGTCCACGCGGGTCTCGAAATCAATCCGCCGGCTGCCCTCTGTCAGAACTACGGTTTGGGAGAGCGAGGACTCCCCGTAGCTGTATTCGAAGAACAGCCCGATTCGTGGACCATCGCGAAGCTCGCGGATGCGGCGCAGAGTTAACGGCATGCCCGGATTTACTGCATAGTCATGACGGAAATCCCAAGCGTCCCCATTGTCATGATAGACGCGAAGGTCATTGCCCAGACGGCCTTGCGGGATGACTTCACGAGCCTCGGCTTTATCCAGAATCGAGAGGATGGCACCGTTTTGATCAAATTGCACGATAAAGGTATCGCTCTCTATGCTGTGTCCTTCAGCTGTAACACGTATTCCCGAACCCCAGGTTTCCGGAACCATCTCAATGCTGGACGCTGCTTCATCCTCTGAGCTTTGATCAACTCCATCTGCGATCACGGTATAGCCCATAGACGGAACCCGCACTTTGCGCCATCGTCCTTCCATGTGAAGCCATTCCTCTCGTGTCCAAGGCAGTGAATTGAATACGACGATCCTTGTGGAGCCATCGTCTTGAGATGTAATGTGATCGGCTAATAAGCTGTAGGTGTCCGTGATCATGGCTTCTGTCTGCTGTAATAGTTCCTCATACCGTATGAGCGACTCATCGTACACACGCTGGATGGAAGAGCCCGGAAGGATGTCATGGAACTGATAGAGAAGCACTTCCTTCCAGATCGTCTCCAGCAGCTCGGATGGATAAGACCGTCCTAACCGGGCGGCCGCCAATACGGAGGCGAACTCCAATTCGCGCAGCGCTTTCTCCATCTTGCGGTTATACCGCTTGCTTCTAGCCTGACTGGTGAGGGTACCTTGATGCTTCTCCAGATAAAGCTCGCCGCGCCAAGTCTGGAATCTCGCCCGCTCTTCATTCAGCCGTTCGAAGAATTTCCACGAAGGCTCCTGCGTGACGGGGGACAGGCCCAGCAGGTTCTTCTCTCGTGACAGCCGCTCCAGATGCTCCTCACCGGGACCACCGCCACCGTCTCCGATCCCGAAGAGCATCAGCGCATGACCGGATACATTTTTATCCAAGTACTCTCGCTCTGCCTTCACGATGGAACGCGGAGCCGCTGGACTGTTGTAGGTATCCTCGGGCGGCATATGCGTCAATACGGCCGAGCCGTCGATCCCCTCCCACAGAAAGGAATGGTGCGGATACCGATTGTATTCGCTCCAGGAAAGCTTTTGGGTCATCATGTAATCGACGCCGGATTTCTTCAATATTTGAGGCAAGCTGGCGGAGTATCCGAACACGTCTGGCATCCAGAGCGACTTCATCTCCAGACCGAATTCCTGCTGAAAGTAACGTTTGCCGTATAAAATCTGGCGCACCAGAGATTCGCCCCCGGGTACATTGGTATCCGACTCCACCCACATGGCACCTTGGGGTTCCCATCTGCCTTCGCGTACCCGCTCCTTAATCTGGGCATACAGCTTGGGATAACGCTGTTTGATCCACTCGTACAGTTGGGGCTGGCTTGCGCCGAACACATAATCAGGATAGCGTTCCATCATGCGCAGCGCGGTTGAGAACGTTCTGGCTCCTTTACGGATCGTCTCCCGGATCGGCCATAACCAGGCTAAATCGATATGCGCATGGCCAACGGCGCTGATCGTGAGGACATGATCGCCTCCCTGCAAGCTCAGCTGCTCACCCAATCGTTTTTTCGCTTGCTCTAAGCACTCTTCTGAAAACTCTGCCAGCAGCATAGAGACGTCATAGAGCGTCTGATACATCCTCTCCTTGCGGGCGCTTCCGTCAGGAAGCTGCTCTGCCGTTTCCAAGAGCACCTCCGTATCGTAGTAGAGGCTTCGGATATCCTCCCGGCTGACCGCAATCACTGCCTCTTTCAATGTTCCTCCCCGGTAGTTACCGAATAAATCGTTATTGCCCCCATCAGCCCACACTTCAATTTCCTGCCCGTTCATAAACATCTCATGAAGCTGGACAACACGCTTGCCGGGGAGCCCTAATGAAAAATCGAATTCAGAATTAACGGTGGTCAATCCTTGTACAGGTGATCCTTCTTGATCGACCAAACACAGCTCACCGCTCACATCCAGCAGCAGGACAACGTTTTCGCTTGGGCTAGCTTCCGGAATCCTGCCTGAAAATCGAAACCAGGCACAGTCCCACAACAATCCCCATCGCTCTCCATGAGCGAGTGTAACTTCCGTGCCGGACATTCGCTCTTCGTAAGTTACCGGCTCGGGAGTCACCCATGCCGTCACGTCCAACTCGGCAACCGGCTTATAAATGGCCTCCCGAAGTTTATCCAACATCTGTTTTAACGGCTCTCGTCTGATCGGTTCGTATGGCATGATGATCAACTCCTCTCTATTACATCAATCTGTTGCAGGATCAGGAGTTAGGAGCCCAATTGACATGAAGCTCTGCATTGTTCTCGTTCCCATGCTCGTATCGAAGAAGCACCGTCCTCGACTCTGGATCCCACTCCCAGATCGCAGGTATCGCTTGATCTTGGACCATATAGTGGGCGGATATCGGTTCGGCCGGACAATACAGCCGCGCTGCTGCCTGCATGTTGGCCGGACCTTTTGCTACAAATCGGAATCCTGCGGCGGATTTGGACAGACCTTCTATGCGGGAGGAAGCAGCCATGACGAATACTTCCCCAACTGGTGGACGTCCGGCTTCAACATCATAGAGCAGTGCTTGTTCTCCGGCATTTAAAGCCACCTGGCGCAGAACAGGCAGTTTCGAGTCAAACAAGTCAACAACCGGGCCTGGAATGACCAGCCGTTCATCGTTGACCGATTCATCCAGCGCAGAGGCGATAATGTAAGGCCCACGTTTGATCTTAAAATACGGCTTCGGATGCCATTGGAGATCTGGCCCGTGAAGGGTCTGAAGTGTTTCTTTCACGGACTGGCGCAGGCGGTCAGCCCCTGTCTTGGATAGGGAGAAGCTTGCCGGATGCTCCTCCAGCCAGCAAACCGCTCCTTTTCCTATCCGATGAACGCCCTCTCCCATCCCCTCAAGGCCAAGCTGTTCAAACAAATGCGCTCGAGGGGAGATGTACGTCGTTTCGTTATCTCCCACTTTGCTGTCCTTGCCGTTATAGTTCCACCATCCACGAATGCCGTGATAAGGGTCACTGTCATCGCCGACGTAGATTAACGCCCCGCCATCGTGCACCCACTGCGCAAGTGCATAATGAATGTCCGGATACTCCGGCTTGATGAATTCATAACTCAGCACAAGCGCGCGATAGGATGCCAGGTAACCCGGATACCGCCTCACATTATCGAGCTGGAGCGGACGAACCGGAATTCCGTGTTTCAGCAGCGGCAGCGCAAGACCGTAAAAAGGGGAGAAATCCAGCAGCTCCGTATCGCCATTCTCCTGGAACCCCTCAGGATCCGTTCCATCGTATTTACCGGCTTCGGGTGCTTTCGGGTCGGGCTTCATCCGCTGAAACATTGCAGAGTCTGCGATCAGAACACCCACTTGTAACGATTCGCCTTCTGTTTCAATCACATCTTGGTCCATATTGCCGAGCGTGTGCATGACCTGCAGCAGCGTTGTTGCATAGTCAGCCGGGATATGCTCCTTGCCAGAGCCATGATCAGATGGATAAGTTCCTTTAAAGATTCTTCGCGGCCAAGGTGAGACTTCGTAATGGGCGACACCCGGATGCAGAAGCGAGGCAACAACGGTCTTCAAATAGTTCTGTTTGTAATCCGTCCAGGTGTGATTCGGATTATCTTCGATCGGATCATGCAAGAACCACATGCGCCGGTCCGTTCCCCGCACCAGCTCCTGCATGACGCCGTATTCAAGGTAAGCGGTTTCAAATGTGCGTTCCTTGCGCACCCCTTCATACACATTGGGGGTCCTCGATGTACCCGTCCAGATTTGGGCGATATAGCCGTCGATGGATGGAAGCTCAAGGAGCCCGGATTGGGGACTGACAATTCGCCACTGCGTATAATTGATCAGGCTATGGGTCGGGACATAGAACCGAAGCACGCGGCCGTAGCGTCTTAACGCATAATCCTTCATCTCGGCACATAAGCGGTCCAGAACGCGGGTATATAAATACGCTTTCAATTTCGAAGCCCGATATTGTGCATCAGGCGATGCGTGAGGCGGAATCCACGGTTCTTTGTAATACAACTGCCACTCCCGTTTGAAAGCCTCTGAATATCCCCCGTTCACCCAGAATTCAGGCTCCTCCAGATGGATGGCCTCCACGCCGGCATCAACGGCAATGCGTATTCGATCTGCTATATAGCGGCCGAAGGAAATGGTGGGCACCATGTAAGGAATAACCGGCTGATCGCCGTGAAGGATCATCTCCCCGTGACGGTCCATTTGGGCTTCATCCCAATGCGAACGGCCATCAACCTCGCCATCCAGGTAGCTGTTGTATGTTCCCCAAGCGACTCCTGTCATCAGATGGACGACGTATCCTTTTTCCTTCCATGTCTGAATACGTTCCGGCATCGTATCATCAATCCCGTAGACCATCACAAAGTCGGTCTGCAGATCATAATCGGGATGATACGCAGCCGATTCCTGAAATCCGGTCCGTTCTTCCTTTCGATCTCTTGTCACATGCTTAGCCTCCCTGCTCGTGTTGGATATGGGTTGCGTGTATGATTATCCATCATTTTCTAGAATATAATATATAATATTAATATATTCAATATGTTTTTTATATCAGCATGAAAAAAGCCTTCTCCGCTTTTATACGGAAAAGGCTGTTCTTCTTCGAGCATATCAGGTTTTGGGAACGGTCCCCGAGGTTTGACGTATCACCAGTTCGGGTTCGATCAACACTTTGCTGTAACTCTTCATTTCTCCTTGGTCACGCAATATGTCCAGCAGCTTGCTGGCCGCCCGGTATCCCATATCCCGCTCGAATTGCTTAACATGTGTAAAGATGCTGAATTCCTCCACGATGGAAGTGGGGTCATCGAAGCTTACAATCGATACATCTTCCGGTACGCGTAGTCCCGCTTGCTTCGCCATCTGATAGATCTGCACACCCAATCTTCCGTTAAGCGATATGTATGCCGTCACCATTCTGTTTCGGATATAGCGGTATAAGGGGTGGGCTTCCGCATCCTTCAGCACGCTGAGCGGCTTGAAGTCCGTAATCATATGAGCTGGATTGATTAGCGCTCCCTTGTCTTTCAATCCGTCCATATACCCTTCGATCCGCTCCTGTACCGTGACGGTTTGAAGCGGAGAATCCGAGCAGATGGCAATATCCCGGTGACCAAGCTCCCACAGATGCTCAACCGCGAGCCTTGTGCCGATTCTTCCATCGGCCGCAATATAATGTGTCTCGACTCCGGGCAAATACCGGTCCATGAGTATAAACGGAAAACCGGATAACTTCATGCCGAGTATCTCTTCGTTATAATTCTCCTCATCAACCGGGAAGATAAGCAGTCCTTCTGCGCCCAGCGCTTTCAGTTCTTTAATGGCGTTCTTTTCCTTATCAAGCTTCCCGTCAGTCAACATGATCATGCTGCGATAGCCTTTCTCATTCAGAGCTTGCTCAATGCCATCAATGAGCCTGATGGCAAAATAATCATGGATGGTCGGCATAATCACGCCAACCAATCCGGTTGCTGTTCCCTCCCTCCCCTTAATCGCAACCGCGGCCGTTGATGTCGCCGGCGGGATATCCGCTTCTTCCGCTACAAAACTGCCTTTGCCCGGCACGCGGGCAATCAATTTTTCATTCGCTAATCCCGTTAAGGCATTCGCCACCGTGATTTTACTGACATGGAACTGATCCATCAGTTCCTTCTCTGTCGGTATGCGATCACCGGGCTTCATATTTTCTGATGCTATAACGTGTCTGATATAGTCCTGGATTTGTTGATACAACGGAATACGATCATTTGCACTCATTCTAATCACATCACCAATTCATTCATAATATTTGAAATATATAATATATCCTTACACATACAAGCGCAATAAACAAGCGTGAGCATATCCGCATTTAGAAACGTCATAACCCCGTTATCATCCTCTTTGTTATAAATGACTGATTCCCAAGAACGGTAGGAAGTTTTGTCAAATCCCTTGAAAAGTTATATTTGTATATATTTAATATGTGTTGTGATGCGATGTGTTACATGGCCAACCAGCCGCAAAAGGAGGACAGATGTTGCAGATACACACGCTCCAATTTTAAACCATAACAAGGAGTGAATTCGCCATGGCTCGTAGATTCACGCTTCTCTGTTTAGCCTTCCTCTGCGCTTTTTCTTTAACCGCTGGCGCAGCCTACGCTTCCGATGCGGATGTACAATCCGCTAAACCTGACGGCTCCACAAAACGCGAACTGCCAAGTTTCAAGAAGCCGAAGCATCTGGACGTTGCCGATATTTATGATGCGCCAGGTGATGTCAAATTGCTGCTAGGAACCTTGCAGGGAATCGTTAACAGGGAACAACCCCGAATCTATCTGATTGAATCCCAGGAAGAAGGCAAATGGACCTGGCTTGAGGATATGGACGTGCCTTACACGCTTCATCCAGATTATTGGGAAGTGTTCTCTGCTTATCGCAGCGAAGCCAAAGGCATGATTGTATATGATCCTGAGGTACCTGATACGATTAATGTCGCTACCACGCTCGCAGGACTGAAGAATGCCGTGGTTGCCAGCCCGGAGCTGGCCGTCAAATTGTCGAAAGCTCCGTATAAATTGAAGATCCTTGATGATCTGCGAGGTCAATTCGATAATCGGATTGACGCTTACACCTGGCAGTATGAGAACCTGTGGAAGCAGACGACACATCAGATGTTAATCGGACTTGATCCGGATACAGCGATTCGCATTCCTCCAGGTCTTCCTGAATCATTTGTTACGATTGCCGAGGAGAAGGAGCAGGTTCGGGATGCAAGCAATCGGAATACGTATTCACTCGACCTGTCCTCTCTCCTAGGAACATCAGCAGTTTATCTTCGCTTTGATGATGCCTTCACCCAGGATGGTTGGGGGCCTGCGGTACACGAAGTAACGGTCAAAGCTGACGGCACAGAGATTGCGCACTTCATTGCAGGATCCCCGGAAGAAGAAGCCTATCTCTATGACAGACAGAATTCCAAATTTGCCGAAGGTCAAGGCGGTCACCGCTTCGCCGACAACGGCAATTATTTTGTATATAAATTCTCCCCTCCTGCCGGAACGAAGAGCTTGACCGCCGAAGTGGATATGTGGAACCAGTACAAGGTTTCAGCCGGGAATATTCAGCCACCCTCCGCCGAGCAGCGTGAACCTTATGCGTATTTAAGAGATTACGCTGTCGCCAATAAAGCAATGGTATTCTGGCTGGATTCCAACGTGCCTGAGCAGAAAGCGCTCTTCGAGAAAATCATGTCTGATGTCAAACCGGGTACCCCTTATCTCGGCTGGTTCAGCAATGATGTAGAAGGCGAGTTCAGCTCGGTCGAGATTGCGTCCCGTTATGGCGTTTATGTTCTGGCGGCGGATTGGTTCAGCAATCTGACTGTTTTCTCGGGAACCAAGCCGAATTTCAAATTGGCGAAAACGCCTCCCCGGCCCGCCCTTGAGAACAAAATCTATGTGACCTATACCTTTACCGAAGGCGATAATTTTCAGTATAATCAGCATCGCATGCGCGTGATGTGGGATGATCCGGCCAGAGGCAAAGTTCCGATTAACTGGACTTCCAGCCCGCTGCTCTACGAGGGTGCCCCTGCGATATTGAATTATTATCTGAACACGGCAACCGAGAACGATCTGCTGATTGCAGGACCTTCCGGTGCCGGCTACTTCTATCCGGGTCCGTGGCCTGATGCAAGCTTCCGGCCATTCCTGCAGCAGACAGAACAATATTTGAAAAAGACAGGAATGACGATCCCTTACGTGCTGAATCGGGTTGACGGTCAGAACATCCCGCTCACCCCGTTTAAAGCATCCGCTTACGAGAAGGATTATAAGGCGCCCGGCCTTTTCATTAGCTATGAAGACAACTATGGGATAGAAATCCTTGGCGGGAGCATGCCCGTCTCTACGATTCGCGGCATTAGCACGGCGCAAGACGGATTAAAGGTCCTTCAAGAAGCGAAAGCGAATTGGGACGGCAAATCGCCGCTGTTTATTTCCTTCGGCTTGCTCGCATGGAGCATGACCCCATCCGATGCACTGGCGCTTACCGAGCAGCTCGGAACGGATTTCAAAGTGGTCCGTGCCGATCATTATTTCTCCTTAATACGAGAAAGCTACAACTTGCCGGCTGCCAAGTAGTTGGTGGCTTACTAGCACTCAGGAAAATTCATAGAGGCGTCCTAACCTGAGAAATCGGGTTGCGACGCCTTTTGTACATGGTGCTTATTACGATACACACCTGCCAAACATGGCAACGGCATTTTCGGAGATATACTTAATATCATTAATTATATTTAATTAATCATGTTAACTATAAATAATTAATCTCATTAATTATAATAGTTAATTACATTAACTATTGATGTAATGTCCTCCTTAATAGTTTGATTCCATCCATTCAGCGCCCTTTCTGATGGAACTGTGACCTGGTTTTGAGATGCTCAATGTACAGGCGCGATGCAAGCGTGCCTGTTTCTTTTTTTGCCCAGCCAGGTTGTAGCCCATGATTCCAATAATTATTTCTTGGGTAATCGCAAAAACCACACACATTCGACATAAGGCATGTCGTTGCTCAGCAATGAACCATCCGTCATACTCACTGAGCCAGCAGATACTGGTTCGTATTGGCTCACATAACGGATGGGATAAGAATACTCCTCCAGCCTTCGTACATAAATTTCAGCAAATGGTAAATACTCACTGTATTGAATTAGCATGTATTCCCACACATGGAGACTAGTATAATGCCCACTAGCAAAAAGATATCCATCATCGACGTTTTCTTTATCATGCTGCTTTCCTTAGGGATTACCAACCATGTCATCTTGATTCCGCTGCTGCTGCAGGCCGCAAGCCGTGATGCGTGGATGGGCACGATTGTGACCATGATTCTTCACATCGGCTGGGTGTATATTCTCTACTTCATCATGAAGCGAACCCACAACCAATCCATATTTGCCTGGTTTCAAGAGCATTTTGGTAAGACGGTTGGCCGGATATTCATTACCATCTCAAGTTTCTACTTTTTTGTAATGGCGATGGTCATATTAAGAGAAACCACAACGTGGATCAGGGTCACGTACTTGCCTCAAACTCCCAAAATGGTTGTTTCGTTGGTCATTGTGCTGTTATGCGTGTATGTGACCTATAACGGAATTCGTTCGATAGCCATCATATCCGGAATTCTGCTGCCCATCGTATGGTTATTGGGACATTTTGTGGCTGTATCCAATCTGGAGTACAAAGACTATTCCTTGTTAACACCGCTGTTTGTCGAGGGTTATACTCCCATGCTGAACAGCATGGTCATCGCGGCAGGCGGTTTTATGGAGATGATTGTCCTTATTTTCTTTCAGCATCACATGAAACGCCGGATGAATTATTTTTATATCGTGTTACTGTCACTGCTGTTAGGTGGATTAACACTCGGCCCGTTAATGGGAGCGATCGCCGCATTCGGACCCACTCCTGCCATGCAGGCACGCTACCCAGCATACGATCAGTGGATGCTCGTAACGATCACGAAATATATAACGCATGTCGACTTCTTGGCATTGTATCAGTGGATCTCGGGTGCACTCATCCGAATCTCCCTGTTTCTGTTCATTATCACCGACGGCATGGATCTCAAGAAGCCAAAACACCGGGCTTGGACGTTGTTAGCGCTCGGGGTAACCCTCTCCATACTGACTCTGAATTCTACAATTGATAGACAGATCGAATTATTCGTTCTGGGAAAATATTCGCTGGCTTTCCTCTGTTTTGTTGCATCCTTAACGCTAGTCATTGCTGTCGCTGTTTTAATCAAGGCTAAGAACAAGGGGGGGCAGAAAACATGAAGCACCATAAAATCCGAAATCGAATGCTCCAGCGTCAACCTAAAGCAAGCGGAGATGAAGTGAAATCAGCCCCAGATGCGACAGCAGATGAGGAAAAAGCTGATCTGGAATCATTGAATGAAGAATCTTTGCGTGCCATGTTTTCCTCTTCCGCCGATGTCATCATCACCTCATACCCCGGTAAGGACAAAGGGGCGGTTCCTGTTCTCCTTCTCTATTGCGAAGGAATGATCAATTCGATGGTACTTACGCAGTATGTTCTCCCGAATCTGGAGCATAAGCTGGGGGACTCATCGGAATGGGATGAGCTTTCCAACATGCTGGATAAGTCGATGGAATGGAACCGGGTGGAGCAGCATGTCGAAGTGATGAAGCAATTGTTTGCGGGACGTCTGATTCTGTTCTTTTCAACCCATCAATGCTTTTACTCCATCGACATTGCCAAGATGCCGAAGAGACAGCCGGAGGAGTCTAACACTGAGGTCGCCATCAAGGGTGCTCGAGACGGGTTTACCGAAGATATTAGCACCAATGTGGCACTCATCCGCAAAAGGCTGCGCACCGCCTCGCTGCATCATGAGCGGTCCGTCGTCGGGGTCCGCAGTCAAACCAAAGTATCGCTCCTTTATATTTCCGATATTGTGCGTCCGGAGTTTATCCAGGAAGCCAAGAAACGTCTGGATGAACTTAAAGTCGATGCTCTGGTCACCAGCGGTCAGTTGGAGGAAGGCATCTGTAAGTCATCACTGTCCCTGTTTCCGCTCGTTGATTATATCGGAAGACCCGATTTCGTGGTTGAATGCTTGCTCCGCGGGCGATTTGTTTTTTTGGTTGACGGGTCGCCGATGGCCATCATCGGTCCGTGTAATCTCATCGAGCTGTTAAAATCCCCCGAAGATTCGTATTTCCCGTTTTATTTTGTCACATTCGAACGGTTGCTTCGGTTATTCGGTCTGCTCATCGCCATATTCCTGCCTGGTTTTTGGATCGCATTGACCAGTTATAACATGGACCAGCTCCCTTTCCCGCTGCTTGCTACCGTAACCAATTCCAGATTCGGCCTCCCCTTCTCCGGCCCTATGGAAATATTGATTATGCTGGGCATGTTCGAGCTGTTCCGGGAAGCGGGAATCCGTCTCCCCAAGGCGGTCGGACAGACAATTGCCGTTCTTGGAGGGTTGATTATCGGTGACGCTGCAATACGGGCGGGTCTTACATCGCCTACGATGCTTGTCGTTTCAGCCACGACTGCCGTCGCTACGTTTACCTTGGTCAATCAGACGCTGAGCGGAACCGTTAGCGTCATTCGACTGTACGTGCTTGCATGGTCCTCTTTGCTCGGGATGCTCGGTTTTTTCATAGGGATGATGAGCATCATCGCTTATCTATCCGTATTGGAATCCTTTGGCCTTCCGTATCTTGCCCCCTTGTCGCCGTTAACGCCGAAGGATGTGGTAAGCGCCATTCTTAAGAAGCCTTGGTTATATAGCAAGAGGAGACCGGAAATGCTTAATCCAATAGATGGCACCTCCAAAGAAGGGGATGGATCATGAGATGACGACCTGTATCCGGTTCTTATTGAAAATCGTGTTGGTCCTCCTAACGTTAAACGTCCTCTCCGGTTGCTGGGACATCAAAGAAATTCAGGACATGAATTATATTACAGCCATTGGCATCGATTATGAGGATAAACATTTCGTTGTGTACACACAAATGACGGATTTCACCTCCGTTGCCAAGACAGAGACCGGAAACTCAGGGAAACCCGCTCAAATTTGGACCTCGACCTCGCGAGGCAAGACATTGGATATGGCCATCAATCAACTGTACGATACGGCTCAGCAGCGAACCATCTGGAGCCACATCTCCAGTATCATTATCAGTGAAAAAGTACTGAAAACCCAGATTCTTTCTCAGCTCGATACACTCTCCCGGTATCAGGAAGTCCGTCTGACACCGTGGGTGTTCGGGACTCGGGAGTCCATCGAGGATCTCTTGACGGCGCCGGCGTTTTTTAATCTCTCCCCCTTGAGCACGTTGACCCATGAACCATTGGAGGAGTATAAACAGAAATCGTATATCGTTCCCCTTCGGTACTTCGATTTTTTGGCTCTCATGACCGAGCCTGCCTGCACGGCCTTGCTTCCTAACCTCACCGTGGACAAGGAAACCTGGGAGAAGGACAGAAAACCTAATCCCAAATTACGTGTTGACGGTGTATTTACCATCGTCAAGGACACCATGAGTGCGATCTTGACCAACGATAAACTTAACGGATTACGCTGGGTACAGGCCAACACGAAACGTTCACCCGTTCTGATCATGAAAGATGAAGACTATGCTGGAGTCGTGGTTCTTCAATCGCCCAAGATTCGCAAGGAGTTAAAGATTGTAAACGGGGAGCCTAAATACGAACTCCATGTTAAATTAGACGGAAACGTCGTTGAAGCGCTTGTCGATTTCACCAAGAGCGACTATGAACGGGAAGCCGCAAAGATTGTAAGGCAAGAGATCATCGATACCTTCAGAAATGGGCTGAAAGCGAAAACTGACATTTATAGCCTTGAGCACATTCTGTTTAAACGAGAACCGGGTCTGTGGAAAAAACTGAAGCAAACCTCGCCTCTCATTATAGATGAGGAGTCATTGGCTGTCGTTCAAGTTGATATTCATTTGGACCATGTCGGCATGAAACTGCTGCCGCGTCGGGATTAGGGTCGCCTGAGTTTTACAGCAAAACAAAAAAAGCCAGCCATATTCAGCATCGACGCAGAACAAGCTGGCTTTTTTCATGAAACAATAAGGAAAGGTCCCTTTCTGAATATTGCTAAATACAGCCATGCTTGTATGCAAGACGACTGGCCGTATGCTGTTCCAATATGCGCGGCCTTGCTCCATCTACATCACCATTTCCAGCTAATTGTGAGGATCCATTTATGGCTCGTGAGGAGTTAGAGATAAGGGTCACAGATCAGATCATATATGTGTATCGCAAGTTTTTGATAGTTTCAGATAATTCCTGATTTCGCTGTTATATGATAATTTCCACGTTGTCTTCCGAGGTCAAGTCATCATATGCTATATAAAGGCCTATGCCTGCGGCGATTAGCACTAGAAGTGCCGCAATAAATGCTAATTGTTTAAGCGTAGCCGTATTCGAAGTTGCTTGCTGGTTTTTTTGATTTTTGCCCTGCGTTCCTTGGCCCATACTACATACCTCCCACTTCCCTGCCTTACCATAAATTATGATTCCAATATGAAAATGTTGTTAGGCAAACTACGCTTTTATAGTTTTCGTGACAAGAGTCCATGCACAGCTCCGGTATTTTGATCTGATTACACCCATCGCGGCCAAGTACAGACTGTAGCGGCTCCATTTCCCTTCACCGTCCTGAGGCGTCATGGACAGAAAGGGCTCTCTGCAGTTATTTGCTAATTCTATCTAGCTCTACTCCAAAAAACAAGACATGTCATAAGCAAGGCCAGCAAGAAACTGCTGATCTCCGGTACGACTAACTGCAATATAAATGCCAAGCCATCTCCATCCACCACCGTAATCATCGCCATAACCATCATGACGATAAAGATTGCTGCCCACACACACCAAAATGGTAAAATCGGATGCTGATATTTCCTTTTCTCAGGCATTACGTACAAATGGCGATGAATCCACCATACGATCAGACCCAAACCGAGGAGGGTGCTGCCATGCTGGCACAGCTTATACACCGGGATATGTATAGATCCCATTTGAATTGTTTGTGTAAGCAAGGGAATATGATTGACGAGCCATGCTCCCTTGTGCGTAAACTGATCCCACAGCAAATGTGTGGCAACACCTGTCATTCCCATGAGGAGAACGAGGAGCCAGCCTTTTAATGATATGGGCAGCTTCTCTTCCCTACTCCAGCGATATGGGAACCATGAAGGTAAATACACGTGTAGAACCGGTCTTATGACACATTCAAACAACAGATACAGCAGCACAATCATGGGCAGATTGAACAAAATAACGCCTAAGCCCTCGTGGCTCCATACCGAAGCCGCTCGAAACCGGATAAAATACTCGAAATCCGGTGCCATGCAGCCGATTACGAGAGCAGACACTGGCAGTGATTTTTTCCTCCACCAGGGCATGGTAATGATAGGATGAGCAAATGTAAAAGGCATGGCTTCTCCTAACTTCTTCATAATTTAAGCGAATACGTTCCTTACCTTTTAACGCTCCACACGCAAACAAAGTTGCTCTCCTGCATCTGCTTCCAACCTGTTGCCTACAACACAAATGCATGAAAAAAACGCCAAGTCTCTTCAGTCGAGGACTTGGCGTTTGATTTGATGAAATCTATCACGAGCCCAGCAGTTCGCGAGCCAGCAGCCGATATACCTCAAGCCGTTTCTCCTGCGAATGGGGAATGCTGCATATCATCGCTTCCTGGAATCCGTACTGGGCTTGTTCTTCCTGCAAGCGTACGGCGATGTCTTTAA
This sequence comes from Paenibacillus sp. LBL, assembly GCF_029893715.1. Taxonomy (NCBI): domain Bacteria; kingdom Bacillati; phylum Bacillota; class Bacilli; order Caryophanales; family Paenibacillaceae; genus Paenibacillus; species Paenibacillus sp. LBL. The sequence continues at coordinate 35,841 of NZ_JARXYU010000019.1, forward strand.
CCGCCCCAACCAGATGGATCTTGCGCCCTTCTGCGATGGCCATCCGGTCGATTTCCGTTAAGGATACCTCTTGAGCCTGCTCGGGTGTCAGCACTTGAGTAATTCTGCCTTTACTCATCATCAGGCGAAAGATATCCTGCGGTAACGCCTCATACTCGGCTTCTTCCTTCGTTTCAGCTGTAGTCACCATATAGGATACATTAATCTCCGGCTTGTCCATGAAGACAGAAGGCTGGTAGTTATCCCGGTAATGGTCCAATATCTCATTACTCATCGCACCGTTGAAGAATTGCGCGAAGGAATATCCCACTCCCATCTGCGCAGCTTTGAGTGCACTATTGCCGCTGGAGCCGAGCAGCCACACCTCGGGGAGTGCTACATCTGTTGGAGCCGCGAGATTCTTCGTATACAGCTCATCTTCCGGAATCTGGTCTTGAAGCAGCTGCATCGTAATACCGAGTTTGTCATACATGTTGTGCAGCATTAACTGGCGCCCTTCAGACAGTGCATACATGGCACTTGTATCGCCGCCGGGAGCCCGTCCGACGCCGAAATCAATTCTGCCCGGGGAAAAAGCACTTAGCGTTTTAAACACTTCCGCCAGCTTGAGCGGAGAATAATGCATCATCATCACGCCGCCGGTGCCGATTCGAATACGATTCGTTCTGGCGGCCAGCCGGGCTGCCGTCACTTCCGGTGCTGAACTGGCAAAGGTATTACCGCCATGGTGCTCTGCCATCCACATTCGGCTGTATCCCAGTTCATCGGCCAAGACAGCCAGTTCTTCTGCTTTATTCAAGGCACCCTCCGCTGTATTGCCACTTGTCACCGGAGCCTGATCCAATACGCTTAATCTCATGCTAATTCCATCCCCTTCTTCGGTTAGACGACCATTTTGTTGTTAATCCATTCCTCCAAAGCTGCCACTTTGTCCTTAAAGCGTTCACCACACATCTCCTCCGAAAGCGAAGCAATGGTCTCCCGCTTCAATACAGCTTTCCAGGAGGATTCAGCTTCTTCCATCAAATTCGTTAACAGGCAGCAGCTTTCTTCCTTTTCCAAATCCAGCATGTCCACCAGAATTCCGTGGGATGAATACAGCGACTGCTGTCCTTCCACCGCGAGGTAAACATCGTAAACACGAATATCTTCAGGCTTCTTCTTTAACCTGAAGCCACCTTTAATGCCAGGCACAGACGTAATAATGTCGGCTGTGACCAGCTTTCTTAACAGTTTTTGAAAATAGGTTGCCGATGCTCCAAGCTGTTGGCTAATCGCTTCTCCAGGCAGCACCGCTTTGTCGGGCAGCATGTTGAGCAGGACCAGAGCATACACCGACTGTTCCACCCCTGTTTTCATATGCATGAACAGCACCTCGATTTTAGGTAAGTAGCATGACTCAAATTGCAGTTTCTCAATTTATGCTTAAAACAGATAATCATTATCCACGTTATATATTATATCAGTTTCGCCCCAAAAGCAAAACCTCACTGAGCTCAAATGCAATGAATTCTGATAAAACAAAGAACAAGATGGCGTCACCAACGCCATCTTGTTCAGTTTCAACGTATTTCCCTCGCATAACTACTATAAGTAATGAGGGGGCCAATTGGTATGACCATTACATGACAAAAGGCATGACATTTGTATGATCCTTATATGACTTTTATATGACAGGAGTAACTGTTCCAAACGACGATCAAACCCTATACTCGTAGATATGCATGACAAAAAAAACACCACTTTCCATAGAAAGCGGTGTTCTTGAAGATCAAAAAAATGTCAATCAAAATCTCTAAGAGCATGTTTAAGCAGTGGAATGGCCTTGGTCCGATCATTCATGCCGATTTTCTCATAGATGACGCTAATGTAGTTCCGAACCGTTCCTTCCGTGATATATAACATATCGGCGATTTCCCGATTATTCTTATATTCCGTCATCAGCTTTGCAATCTGTAACTCTCGTGGTGTCAGATTATAATGTTGTGCCGGAAACTGAGGAGCTCCGGTTGTCCTTAACCGGGCTGCCAATTTTGCCGCCACCTTCGAGGGGAGCATCATCTCGCCGCGGACCGCCTCTTGGATCGAAGTAATGATTTTGTTGGAAGAGAAGTCCTTAAGTAAATATCCCGATGCTCCATTGGCAAGACACTCTATAATGAAATCCTCTTCTGTGAACGTCGTGAGGATCAGCACGATGGTTTCCGGATGTGACTGCTTAATCTGGCGTGTTGCCGCAATTCCGTTCATAACCGGCATTTCGATGTCCATTAACACAAGCTGAGGGCGCAGCTGCTCCACCAGCTCGCAGGCGGTCTGTCCATTGTCCGTGGTGGCAACAACATCCATGTCGGGCTCCAGATTGATAATCGTCTCCAGGCCCTCACGAACAATGGTTTGATCCTCTACAATAAGTATGGTTATGCTTGACATATCTGATCACTCCTTAAGCGTGGATCGGGGCATGGTGAGTACTAGCATACAGCCTGCTCCATCCTTCGTGCTGACCTGGAAGGTACCGCCCCTTCGCCGGGTAGTTTGGCGCATCATAGTCAAACCGAATCCAAGCCGTTCGGATTCGAAGGGAAGTCCATTATTCTCGAGTGTAAACCGAATGGATTCTTCGGTCTCTATTAATTCAAACCGGAAGATTGTACACTGCCCGTGACGTATTCCGTTGGTGATCCCCTCCTGCAGGGCATGGCGGATCAGCTTCTCAGCCTCCGGCTCGAGGCTGCCGTCCGAAACTTCAATTTTGTGCTCCACTGTAACTTCCGCATATTGCTGGGAGTCATTGATAATCTGCAGCAAGGAGTTCCGGAACGTTGCCGAGGCAGCCTCCTCCTCGGCAAGCATATGCACGGATTTCCGCATTTCATGAAGTCCTCTGCGGAGCAGGTCCGATGCATGCTTCAGTTTCTCTGTTGATTCCGGTGCGTTATGGGCAGACATTTTCAAACCGGCCTCCAGCTGAACAACGCTGGCTGTAAGAATATGTCCCACGTGATCGTGGATATCTCCAGCAATCCGATTCCGCTCTGCCAGAACGGAAACCTTCGACATAGCCCTGGCCCGTTCTTCCAAAGAATGCTCAAGCTCAATGGTTCTTGCCTCCACTTCGCGTTCCAGCGTTGCATTCCAGCGTGCCAGTTGGAGATGCAGCTCCAGACGGGCCAACAGCTCCTGCTTGGCAACGGGTTTGGCAAGATAATCATTGCCGCCGTGTTCGAAACCGGCAACGAGATCCGTCATTTGACTTTTTGCACTGAGGAACAGGATAGGCAATTCCCCCGAGTTGTAATGCTTGCGTATTTCTTCTCCTAGCTGAAGTCCGGATACATACGGCATCATGACATCCAGCAGCGCGATATCCGGTTTATATCCATTCTCGATCCACTCCAAGGCCTCTTGTCCGCTGCATGTCGACCTGTGTGAATACTTTCCGCCCAGGAACTGCAAGAGCACCTGGACATTAATCGGATCGTCATCCACGATAAGCACGGAGGGCAGCTGCATGTTAGAGTTCGCTGGCTCCCTCTCGGTCTGAACGATCTCCCAATGGGGGAATGACTCGGTCTGGATATAGTCTGTGACGGGTAGAGGAGATTCCTTCGGTTTTCCCTCACCAGTCAAGGGAAGTGTAAAGCTGAACGTTGATCCTTCACCAAGTCTGGACGTTACTCCAATGCTGCCATCATGCAGCTCGATTAACTTCTTAGTAATGGAGAGTCCAATCCCGGTACCGCCTTGCTGCGATCGATGCAAGGGATCAACCTGCTCGAAGGATTCAAAGATGCGGACCTGATCTGCTTCTGCGATCCCGATTCCGGTATCGCTTATCTGAACCGATACCTGTCCATACATTCTCCTCGCCGTGACAGTAACGGTTCCATTTTCCGTGTATGCAATCGCATTGCCGATTAAATTATGCAATATTTGCTGCAGCCTATTCTCGTCTGCCATCACGTAGATATCGTCCGGCAATTGGTGAGATAATAGGAGCCCTTTCTTCTGGGCCAATGGGTTCAGCACTTGAAGGGTCAGCTCTACGGACAGACGCAAGTTAACCGTCACGATGACCAAGCCAATCTCCTGATGCTTTAGCTTTGAGAAATCCAGTATATCGTTTACCAAATGCGCAAGCCGCTGACCGCTAACCTTCATTAGCCGCAACAGATCGACAACGGGGGATGGCAGCTTGCCGGAGCTCCCATCAATCAATGCATCCGCTAAACCGATAATGCCATGGAGCGGAGTACGCAGCTCATGCGAAGTTTTTGCCAGGAATTCATCCTTCAGCTTGTCCAGCGTTAACAATCGCTCCGATAAACGCTCCACCTGGGAAAATGCCCGGGAAAATTTCATGGACAACAATAATGCCTGCAAAAAGACAAACCCGAGTACGCCGAATTGCAGCAAAGCTGGTGTGGCCAGGACTCCATTGCGATTTAAGGTATCATTAACCGCTGTCAGGAAGATGAGACTGAACCCGAGTATGAGAAGGACAGCCCCTTCTTGTCTTTGTCTGGCTAGCCGAATGGATGCATAGACGGCATACAGGACAAGCCCTATGGAATAAATCTGAAACGGGATCAGTGAATAATCATACACCCGAATACGGGTTGTAAGCACCAGCACAGTTAAGCCCATCGTGAATAACTGCGTCAAACGCCATACCTTGCGGGACAGAAATTGAGGAAACAAGTGATAGATATATGAGATCAAAAAGAACTCGCCGACGTAAATCGTTAAATACGATGCTTTGGCAAACCATTCCCATGAGAACGCTGGGAATACTTCCAGTACAAATCTCGAGCCAACCAGCATCGTTCGAACTGCAATGCAAATACAGAACAACCCGAAGTACAGCGGAGTGACGTCGTTGCGCCTCAGCATGTAAAGGATTATATGATAAACGGCGATAACCAGCAGGGAGCCGATGACAAGACTGTCTCGTACAAGCTCCTTTGACTTCTCCAGTTGCAGTTGCTTGGCATCTCCAAGCTCAAAGGCGTTATTAATTCCTCCCTTGGGATACGTAAAATTGGCAACCTGTATCAGCAGTGTTAATCGTCCATCCAAGTCGGGCTGCACGGGTACGACTAAAGATGCACCGTACTTCGGAACGGTGGAATCAGGCGTTGATCCTGGTTTTCCGGCCGAAGCTGCCAGGGTATCGTTCACCCACAAGTTGTAAGAGGAATATGTATTACGCAGCTTGAGTGCAATGGACTGTTCTGAATCAAGTCCGTTAATCGTCAAACGATACGTTGCATATCCGTCGGCTGGAAGTTTCATTCCATTTAAGGTATAGTTCGTCCAATAATCGGGGACATTCACGTAGGCGCTGACTGAAGGAATCGTTCCCTGTTTCAGGTCAGCAGGCTCTAGCAGCTGATTCCAATAAAATGCCCACTTCCCGTTCAGCTCCAAACTCCCATCTGTGGCAAAATTCCATTCTATAAACTGTAACTCACCGTCCTTCACCGAAGTGGAGGACTCGGCTGCCGCAACCTTCGAATGGCAATCCACAGACAGGATCAGGTAAAAAAAATGAGTGCCGCCGCGTGTTTACGCCATTTCATGTGAGAATCGACGCTGCATCAATGTAAATTTCATCGCTTAATCTAGCATTTCCCAGCAGAGAAAGATGTCGCTTCGACGTAAAATCTTTGGGTTCGTAACTGTTAGGTGCCTTAGCTGAGGATAGCAGTTTTAATTGGATATAAGTTTCCGCCACCAGTTTACTGCAAAAAAAGTCGCGGAAGGAAGATGTAATGCCAAACTTGCCTTCGATGATTTCCCAATACATCTGTTTTTTATCCGGAAACACGGCATCATGCACCTGCTCGATAAAATGATCCAGCTGCTCATACATTTCAGGTGTTCGATCAGCATGCAGATGACGGATCGCAAACATCGTATCATAATGGTTACTAACATCCGTTGACAATCGATCCCGAAGCTTCACAATCTGAGGACCTGACTTTTTGACATGTAACCATGAATCCTCCAGATTATCGAGCGATGTGGATTCCCATAAGAGCACTTCATCGTTCGGCGCACGTACGACCATCGCAACATGTGACCATGGGCAGTGCTCCAGCTCTTCAATGCGCAAACTTCCCTTGGCTACACCGTGAGCGAGCAGAATATCTCCGGTCTGCAGCTGCGGCTCAATCTCGTTATAAGGCACAGTGGTTTGGTTCATATTATCCCCCTTGGCTGGTGATGATCACCATAAAATTTATCCTTCAGTTTAATACTAAACGCAACCCATAAATTGTCAATCACTGATATTGGTCTCTCGCATCCTATTTGTCCATTTCAGCATCCATTTTTACTAGATACAGGTAGATTTCACTTCGTATTGGGCAGCAGTCGATTCATCAGTGAATCTGCACAAAAAGGCCAGCCAGGATTATACTCCGTGGCAGGCCTGCTTCATGTATATAGTCTCGGTCAAACTCGCCTTACGATTCGCTGATTCGCGAGCCTCTGCTGCTAGACTTCCTCCCATACTCGTTTTAAAAAACCATTTTCCCCCACCCGGATCTTGATCGAACGTACGATAATAGAAATCCTTGGCATGGAATAGTTGCATAATGCGCTACAGGCCGTGTCGGCCCGTTCACGTAGCGTAGATCATCTGCTGCGCAGGTGAAATGTTCAGACCCAAGATCACATCAGGATAATCCTCGCTGGCAAGCACCAGATTGAGCTTTTTTGTGCTCTATCACAGATTAATGGAGGCTGCGGGCCAGCGATATTCGCAAAAGGTGAAAAGAAATGTTGATTTCATTCAAAATGACAATTTATACAAAGTGATAGACTAATTGTGAAATTTGGTTATGGTCTTCCCCATCCCTTATACTGGATAAGAAGCTAACATTTTCGAGAGGAGACCCTAATGTATGAGTGCGAACGAATCTCTGAAAAATGCGTTGTTTACTGAGGAATTCACCCAAAACCCTTATCCTGTTTACGAGAAATTAAGACAAAGCGAACCGATTCTGAATCTGAAGTTTCCTGATGGTCGCTATGGATGGCTGATCACCCGTTACGACGAGGCGGTTGCCGCGCTGAAGGAAGGCCGGTTTATAAAAGACATTACCAAAGCTTACGGAGCAGAACATAGCAGTGTATTCAGCACCAACATGCTGTTCGCCGATCCGCCGGATCACAAACGCCTCCGCGGACTGGTGCAGAAAGGCTTCACTCCCCAGAGAATTGCTGATATGCGGAGCCATATACAAGACATTGCCGATACCCTTCTGCATGAAGCCTCCGCTAAAGATACGATGAATCTCATTGATGAATATGCCTTTAAACTTCCTATTATTGTGATCAGCGAAATCCTTGGTGTACCTACGGAGGATCAGGACAAGTTCCGGGTATGGTCCAACTCCATCATCGGCGCTTCGAATCGGGAAACAAGCGAAGAGGTCGTTCAGCATATGCATGAATTTATCGCCTACTTGAAGGATTGGTTTGCCAAGGTTCGCGAGAATCCGGGCGATGATATGATCAGTCAGCTGGTCATGGCCGAGGATCAAGGGGATCGTTTATCTGAACAGGAGCTGTATAGCGTAGTCACGCTTATGATTATTGCCGGCCATGAAACAACGGTTAACCTGATCGGCAATGGCGTGCTTGCACTGCTGGAATATCCGGAGCAGCGCAAGCTGCTGCAGGAACAACCCGAACTCATTCATGGCGCTATTGAAGAAATGCTTCGTTATAACGGTCCAGTTGAATTCAGCACCTCACGCTGGGCCGCGGAGGATATGGAGTTTCACGGTGTTCAGATGAAAAAAGGCGATTTGGTCGTGGTTTCCCTGAACTCCGCAAACCGTGACGCAGGTCCATTTGAACATCCCGATCTCTTTAATATTACGCGGGAGAAGAGCCAGCATTTAGCTTTTGGCAAAGGGATACATCTATGCCTGGGGGCGCCGCTAGCCAGACTTGAAGGCGAAATTGCAATCAACACGCTGCTCCGACGCTATCCTCATTTTGAGCTTCAGGCTGGTGTGGATGAACTTAGATGGAGACCTGGCATGATCGTCCGGGGCGTGGAAGAAATACCGCTGGCCCTCCACCCTGAATCATGAGCAATCCTGGAATCATAGTCTTCAAATAACAAGAGGCGAATCCGCTAAACGGGATTCGCCTCTTACTTATAGAAAACAACACGGGATACCCGTATCGATTTCCACAACTAATTTAAGTGCATTTCACATATATACCATAATAAATATTATGTAAACTAATGTATAGGTCAGCAGCGGTTATTTACGGGACACAAACTGGCTGGCTCTGCGACATCAACCGATCAACGTTTACGCTTTTCCAGCGCGATGAAGGATCTTGAGCAGCAAGGCGTGACCTTTGTACCCGGTCGTGTAACTTCTCAGGATTTGAAATCCCGGCCGTCACCGATTCCGGTCGTGCCACGATTTTGTTTATTGAAGCTGTTCCAGATGGGATATTGGACACATTCAAGGAGATTAAAACTTCCGAAGCGTTCGAAGAACGTATGCGGATCACTGTCGAGGTCGAGGAATATTTTCCGGAAATCGCTGCTCGTAATCACTCCTGTTTCATTGTGGGCTCCTTGATGAACAGGCTTATCTTCAGACAGCGATCACTTCGATCATTCACCGCCCTTATGTCATGGAGAACCACACCCTTATTTTGGGATGCGGCGACAGTGTCTTTTTGACTGATCCGATTACAGGTCATGGCTGTAATACGGCATCCTATGCGGCTGAGCAAATCTATGAAACCCTTGTAACAAACAAGGAAGCCGCATGGGATGAAGCTGTTGGCGCAGCTTATTGGAACCGGGTAAAGGCCTAATCGTTGCGGTTACGGAATGGACCAACGCAATGACACAGCCGCTTCCCGAGCATATTGCAGGACTACTCATGAAGGCCGCCGCTGACCAACAGACGGCTGATGAAATCGCGGCCTGGTTCGAAGACCCCATCAAGGCAAGGGAAGCTTTCATTGGCAATTCCATTAATCCCCGCTGACAGGATTGTGCAGGCTGTCTTTTGTTTCCTCCGGCAATCGATTCGATATGCTAGGCACATTGCGCGGCTTGTATTCAATGAGCTCAGAGGAAAATATGGATACCGTCATTCTTCCGCCACTACCGTAGGCCCGAATTAGAATAGGCTGGTTATATGCATTCTCAAACACAAAGTCGGGTCCGCCCCAGCTGACCGTAGCATCCCGCCCCGGAAGCACATAGGGAACATTACGGCTGTGGGAGTACCGCTTGACGATTTGCAATCCAGCCCGGTCGATGGCATTGAACAGTGTGGAGGATACCTGACAGATTCCTCCCCCCACTCCCTCTGACAGTTCACCTCTTACAATAACGCCTGCACGCTTATAACCTCTGTCTATCGTTCGCATGCCCACAACCTCATTGAAGGAAAAGGTTTCGCCCGGAAATACGACGGCACTATCAATCGCTTTTGAAGCTAATGCAATATTATGGGAACGATTTTTATTGCTGGAATTAAAATAAGTGACATAGTAACCGATGGGTTTAACCCGGATTGCCGCAAGAAGCTCCGTGTCCACCTTGGGATAAGTCGGGTACCATGGAGCCTCGATGGAAGCAGAGCCGGTGCCGTACATATAAGCATAGTATTGCTCCAGCAGCTTACGACGGTTCAGCCGATGACCGTTCTGTCCGGGAACAATCTGTCCGCTGCTGCCAATGCGGGCATTCTGTGCTTCTAGATATGTTTTCCGATCAAGCATATCCACCCACTGCTCGTATTTATCCATGTCCAGCAGCGGGAACACGTCAAGCGCGTGTTCGCTACGACTTACACTGGTCATGACTTTTCCTTCTTGCATAATCGTTAAATTGTTGTTATCCGGTTCATTCTCTTGCAAGAGTAAGAACAATAGGCTTACAACCGACATCCATCTCAAACCAGCTCACCCGCTTTTTCTTTAGGTTATCCTCTGTCCGTGCTTGCTCGGTCTACTACTCCGTATATTTCTTCTCTATGGTATTATGATTGCTTAACAGACAATTCATGCAAAGCCTTATAAAATGCAAAAAGAAACCCGCACCATGAAAGGTCGGGTTTCTACACAAGGTACTTATAGTGCAACGTGAGTGTCTTTGCGGCGGGTGAGCGGCATGACCAGGAATAAAAACGAACTGATCGCCAGCAATTCTGCAATGCCGATTACCGTTCCCATCGGTGCCGCCGTTGTGCCGTCACCCAGTCCCACCAGGGGACTGGCCGCTGCACCTAACAACAAGGGCAGCAAACCAAGCAGTGCCGAGGCGCTCCCCGCTGTACGGGCTTCCTGCTTCTGCATCGCGAGCGATGTTGTCGTAGCACTTACCATACCGACGGCCGATACAATCAGGAACAGCATCGGTGCAATGAATAATAATCCTCCGCCAAGCCATGTGATGACGAATAACGAGGTCCCTCCAAATGCGGCAATCACAAGTCCTGTCATTAACAGTTTCGTTTCACCGGTGCGAGAAGCCAATCTGCCTGTTATCTGCGAGAACAAAACAATACCAATTCCATTCACGGCAAAAAACAGACTGTACATCTGAGGGGAAACACCGAATATATCCTGCAGAACGAACGGAGATCCCGAGATATAAGCAAACATTGCGGCGGATACAAACGCTTGAGACAGCGCATAGCCAACGAATACACGGTCCTGGATCAGTGTACCGAATGTGCGAAATGTCTGCTTAATGCCACCGGTTGCTCTTTTCTCCCGGTTCAGCGTCTCGGGAAGACCGAAGAGGACAGCAAGCAGCATCAACACACCGATCAGGAACAATACAACAAAAACCCCGCGCCATGAAACAAAGTTAAGGATAAATGCTCCGAACACAGGCGCAATAATGGGTGCCAAACCATTGATTAACATCAGCAAAGTGAAGAATTTGGTCAGTTCGGAACCGGTGTATAAATCCCGGACGACTGCTCTGGAGATAACAATGCCCGCCGCTCCGCTTGCTCCCTGTATGAAACGAAGTGCAACCAGGACCCATATGCTAGGCGCAAATGCACAGAGCAAGGAGGTCACCGAATAAATAATCAGTGAGACGATCAGCGGCCCTTTCCTCCCCCTTATGTCACTTAACGGTCCGGCTACCAATTGTCCGAGTGCAAGTCCGAGCAAGAATGCCGTCAGGCTGAGCTGAGCTAATGAGGCAGGTGAACCCAAACTTTCTGACAGCTTGGGAAGCGCCGGTAAATACATATCAACAGATAATGGCCCAAATGCTGAAAGTGATCCGAGAATCAGAGCAAACTGAAGCCTCTTTCTGCGCGTTAGTACCATCGTAGAGCTGGCTTCATTGGTGGAAATCGACATACGAACGGTTACTTCCTTTCCTGCAACACAACGATGCATATCATGATTAATCTCTTCTCTAAAACATCCGACTGCTAAATAACTATCCTATCATAGGATGTATTCCACGATATTGCTATCCATTTTTTCTAGGCCAACGGAATCCGCAAGGTAAATGTCGTACCCTTACCAAGCTCACTTTGTACGGTAATTCTCCCGCCATGATCCTCTACAATTTTCTGACACAGGGACAGTCCGAGACCCGTGCCCTCTTCTTTGGTTGTATAGAACGGATCGAAAATCTTTGCCAGATTTTCATCAGCAATCCCTTTACCTGTGTCCTCGACCCTTACCACTGCAAGCGCTTCTACTGCCTCTAGCGAGATACGAACCGTGCCGGTATGCTCCATCGCCTGAAATGAATTCCGGATCAAATTAATCAGCACCTGAATGATCTTGTCGCGGTCCATGACGATATGGATCGGATCATCGCTTAAATCGAGCGTAAAAAGATGTCCATGGGAAGCAGCTTCGGATTCACATAGGGAATAGACACGGGTCATACAATCCGTAAGCGACTCAACTTTCATGTTGCTGGCATGCGGCTTGGAAAAATGCAGAAACTCCGCTGTCAATTCCCCTACCCTCGTGATTTCGCCCATAATCACCTCATACCAGGGCTGTATGTTATAGCTTTGATTTTTCGAAAGTTGTATGAAGCCTTTAATCGAAGTGAGGGGATTCCGGATTTCATGAGCCATCCCGGCAGCCAGCTCTCCCACCATCTTCATCTTTTCCGTTCGAAGGATCTCCTCCTGGCTTCTCATCCAGGAATTGCGCCGCATCTGAAATATCCGGTCCTCCGCGGTGCTGAGCATCTCCTGATAGGTTAACGCTTCATGGGGATAACACGTAATGCTGTATGTCACCTGAACACCGATATGCTCAAAGTTAAACATGCTGCTCTCGATGTTTACATGCTCCGGGAGCAGTATAGCAAAGCGATCTCCTGCGTACCGGGAAGCTGCAAGCATATCGTTCAGGAACAGCTTGCGCAGTGCGCGCGAGAAACTGATAAGAATCTCATTGGCGGTCGATATATCTTTGGCATTCAATGATTTGAAGTTGTTGATATCCAGCAGCACCAATTGAAAAGGCTTGTTCAATTTAATTAAATGCTGAACTTTATGCAAATATCCATCATAATTGAGCAAACCCGTTAAAGGATCGTGATACGTCAGATAATCATTTTGCTTATATAACTTCTTCTTCTCCGAATCGAGAAAGTTCACGAAATGAAAAGAGATCACGATGACAAAAGACGCCAAGGTATCAAACACAGAGACCAATATATGATACTTCGTTAATGGCAAATAGGTCAGACGAATGACGGAATATTGAAGAATCATGAGAAAGCACAGCGACATCGAGTCTCTAAAATTCTCTTTCTTATGAATGAGATTAATAATAAATATGTAATACAAGAGAATGCACCAATTTAATTGGCTAACATAGTGAAAGGCTCCGAGGAAGAGAAATTGAACATTGCGGAGCGATTCATACTTTCGATCGAACACGACGGATAAGTACAATAGTGCTGCCAATAACAGCATCAAAGGGATGGATGATTGGTAATCCAGATAAACCGACGACACGATAATAAAGACCGATATCAAAGGAACAAATAGGAGCTTAAGGACAATAAACGGCAAAGCGAATCACTCCTAAATCGCTATATACTGGCGCAAAATGTAGAAATAACGGAGGCAAGTATCACCAAATATGGTACACCATAAGCAGACGTCTGAACAGCAGGAAAACACGACTTTCAGAAAAGCATGTGTAATTTTTTTCCTGAAAATGGTGTTATCCCTGCTTCCAAACCGTTATTCCTTTTAGAATTCCTCGTATCGTATCGTTATGAATTGATCCGTGGTCGGATTGAACACAACGATCGCATAAACGCCGAATTCACGGGTTCCCTTCTTCAACCAAAGCTTGAATTTCTCCTCCGCCAATTCGCTGGATTTCGTGGTTCTCCCCATATAGAGATAATCAATTACGTCCATATGATAATGGTCCTTCGTTTGATTTACTGCGAGATTCCCCCACTTCGCATAAGTCGGGTCTTTGCTATCAACGACATGAATTAGAGACTGCGCGATTTCTGTCAACTCCTGTTGACCGATTGCCGACGAGGCTTGATTGGCTGCCGTCAACAGATACTGCCAGTCGCCTTTTTCGAATGCCAATAGCTGGATTGAGTTGATGGGTCCCTTGTAGAACTTGGCCACGTTATGATCCGCAAGCTCCGTTTCATCAAACGACAGATAATTCAGTTGTTGTCGGTTCTTTCTTGGATACAGCTCGATTGTATACTCATTCTCCGGCTTGTGTTGATGTTGATAATGAATCTCCAAATGCTCGTCCAATCCTCCCTGTGTGTCATAGCAGCGACCATACTGATGCGTGAAAGATACGGATGGCAGCTGCGGAGGCAAAAGGATCTTCTTTCCGAAATGTACCTCACAAGTCCTCACGGCCTCTTCGACGAGCTGGGCGCCGGATTCAAGAATGGCCTGCTGGTAGTCATTAATCGAGGATTCTTCCATGCTCTGATGATCATCGGGACTTATCCCGAGCCATAATATCCCTGTCAAAAAAATGCTGTTCAGCATGTAACCCCTCCTGCTTGTCCTCAATATCAACCCTGTCTGAGCCTAAGGTTCCCGCTAAAGATGTTCCTATGCGCGATGTGGCATTCGTTGGATATTCGTTAGATATATTTTAAGAGGACTAGAACATCTTCTGTTAATTTTATGTTAATTTATCTAACATAAATATTGACTAACTTTCTATGAAGTGCTACATTTATCCAAAATAAACACCATTACGCAGCGTGTCAGTCTGCATTCACAATTATGTGTTATGTATTCTGACACAAAATATTACAAAGGGAGTGACTTGGATGCATCTTACTTACCAAGAGAGAGACAAATTATTGCTTTTTCTAGCGTCTGAATTAGCGCAGAAACGTTTGGCCCGCGGGTTGAAATTAAACTATCCTGAAGCGGCCGCACTTATTTCAGGTTACGTTGTTGAAGGTGCTCGTGACGGCAAGTCTGTAGCGGAGCTAATGGAAGAGGCGCGCCATGTCCTGTCTGCGGATCAAGTCATGGATGGAGTTGCCCATTTGCTTACAGAAGTCCAGGTGGAAGCTACTTTCGTGGATGGCACCAAGTTGGTCAGTGTTCATGATCCGATCCAAGGCACTCTCGCTTCAGCGGGTATGATTGCCGGGGAATACGATCTTCGTGATGAGCCCATCGAGCTGGTTCCTGATCGGCCCCGCATTAAGCGTGAAGTAACGAATACCGGTGATCGCCCGATCCAGGTAGGCTCACACTTCCATTTTTACGAATGCAACCCGGCCCTGCAATTCGATCGGAACGGCACGCAAGGATACAGGCTCGATATTGCCTCTGGTTTATCCACAAGGTTTGAACCCGGGGAAACTTCAGAGGTTGTCCTTGTGCAGATTGGAGGCAGTCAAGAAATTCATGGCTTTGCTGGTTTGATAAACGGAAAAACGAATGGGATGGTGAGCTTATGACAAAGATTGATCGCGCTACCTACGCCAGTATGTATGGGCCTACGACAGGAGATCGCGTAAGACTCGCCGATACCTCCCTCTGGCTTGAGATTGAAAAGGACTTTACCGTTTACGGGGATGAATGTGTTTTTGGAGGCGGTAAAGTCATTCGTGACGGCATGGGTCAGCATCCACTGGCGACCCGTGCGGAAGGCGTACTGGATCTGGTCATTACGAATGCCATCATCATCGACACCTGGGGCATCGTCAAAGCCGATATCGGGATTAAGGACGGATTCATTAGCGGCATTGGTAAAGCGGGGAACCCCCTGATGATGGATGGCGTTACCGACGGCATGATTATCGGAGTTGGTACCGAAGTCATCTCAGGCGAAAATTTGATTGTAACGGCTGGCGGCGTGGATTCGCATGTACACTTCATCAGTCCGCAGCAAGTGGAAATTGCACTTCAAAGTGGTGTGACCACATTTGTTGGCGGAGGCACCGGACCCGCCACGGGTACGCTGGCTACGAACTGTACTTCAGGGGTATGGAATTTGCAGCGCATGCTGCAGGCAACCGATGCATTGCCGATTAATATGGTATTTCTGGGGCGCGGGAACAGCAGCCGCCCTGAAGCGCTGGCGGAACAGGTGCATGCAGGCGCTGCCGGACTTAAGATTCATGAAGACTGGGGCAGCACGCCTTATGTCATCGATAAATGCCTGAATGTCGCTGAAGAGCTGGATGTACAGGTTAATATTCATACCGATACACTGAACGAAGCCGGTTTTGTTGAAGACAGCCTGCGCGCCTTTAACGGCCGGGCAATTCATACCTATCATACCGAAGGCGCCGGAGGCGGCCATGCACCTGACCTGCTTCGGGTGGCTTCCATGCCGAACGTTCTCCCCTCCTCTACCAGCCCAACGATGCCATATACCGTCAATACGCTGGATGAACATCTGGATATGCTGATGATATGTCATCATTTGGATCCGCGCATCCCGGAGGATGTTGCCTTTGCCGCTTCCCGAATCCGGGCAGAGACGATTGGTGCGGAAGACATCCTGCATGACATTGGAGCCATCAGCATGACCAGCTCCGACTCTCAAGCCATGGGCCGTGTGGGTGAAGTCGCCATCCGCACATGGCAAACGGCGGACAAAATGAAACAACAGCGCGGTCCGTTAGGTCCGGATACAAATGCTGACAATTTCCGGATTAAGCGCTACATTGCCAAATACACCATTAACCCTGCCATCACCCATGGCATCTCGAATTATGTCGGCTCCATTGAAGTGGGGAAAATGGCCGACCTCGTGCTCTGGAAGCCCGCCTTTTTCGGCGCCAAACCGGAGATGGTGCTGAAAAGCGGCATGATTGTCCATGCGGTCATGGGAGATCCGAACGCTTCGATCGCCACACCGCAGCCCTATATGTATCGGCCGATGTTTGGCAGTTACGGTGGAGCGCAGGCTGCACTTAGCGCGACCTTTGTCTCGCAATCCTCCCTAGAAATGGGGACGCTGGATCCATTAGGATTGCGAAAGCAGCTCCTGCCTGTTCAGAACTGCCGGACCGTGAGAAAAGCGGATCTTATCCACAATGGTGAGACGCCGGAAATTATGGTAGACCCTGTGACTTACGCAGTTACCGTGAATGGCGAGAAGCTGACAAGCGCACCATCTGCCAATCTGCCCCTGTCACAGCGTTATTTCCTCGTTTAACCCCAAGATATATAAGACTTCGGGATAGTAATACTAAAAAACCATGAACTGCTTACCACGCAGTTCATGGTTTTTTGTTCATGAGAAGTTTCTTAGCAGCGCATGCGAGCATGCGGTTTGAAGGTCCCTCCAGCAGCGGTTCACTTCCGCATCCTCCATAGCTGCGGACAGTCCAAGCAGTGGAAACAACTGCTGACCACAGGATAAAGCCGTATTTGCCGCTGCTATGCTCTTCGCCGTTACCTCGGCCTCTGTCTCAGCTGACAATCCGCCGACGCGAAGCAGTTCCTCCCATGATTTCTCTACCGTCACATAAAAGACGGACATGGCTTGCTCCAGCGCTGCCTTACATTCCTCCAGCTTGCCGATGATGTAAGATGAGCTTCCCCGCTGGACCGCAAGTGCCTCTGCCGCCTCCAGAAAATGCTCTGCGATCCCGGCCGCAACACCTGCAAAAGAAACTTGTGCAAAAGGAAGGAAGGGATAGCGATAGATGGTTTCTTGCTCATATCCCTTGGTCTCCGTGAGCAAGAATGTCATGTCATCCGGTACGAATGCATCCACCGTCGATATCGTATGGCTTCCAGTTGCTCGCAGACCGAAGGCGTTCCAATCTGCCAGAATGTCAATCTGCTCCGGATTCAGGATGAAGGAACGAATCTCGGATTCGCCAGGTGCTGAAGAGGATACGGCATCATTACGGTTGGGCGCTGGCTCAATGACAGCATTGGCTGTAAAGGTGGTCGCATAAGTAGAGCCGCTGCAATATTTCCAGCTGCCGTTCACAACATACCCGCCTTCTACCCTTGTTGCAGTCCCGGACGGCATCCCACTGCCGGCAATCACAGCTTCCCGGTATGCGAATACGCCGCGGCTGACTTCCGGATTCATCATGGCTGCAAAGAATCCACCGCCTGCCCCAATCGTAACCAGCCACCCCAAATTCCCATCGATTCTGGCGCTCTCCTGAAAAATACGTGTTGCCTCGGGAAGCGGAGTCATTCGACCTTCAAGCTCATCAGGCACAAACAAGTGAAACAGACGATGATCATATAGGATATCTAATACTTCCTGAGTTACTTGTCTTTCCTTGTCCATACTTAGCGCATGCTCTCTAATGGTTCGTAGCTGCTGATTCGTAAATAACATGTCGCCACCACTTTCCGTCATTCTCTGTCTATTCTATTGACACCGCACCCAGGTTGTACGAACTGGCCTACTCTTTATGAGTATCCTGATGCATGTGACTTAACATCTTGCCCAGCGATTCCATGATGGATATCCGTTGTTCTTTATGTTGTTGGTAGGTAATCAACAGTTCATCTAATAGAGCTTGGATACCACCTTCATCCACTTCCGGCTGAGGAGAAGGAGGTTTGCCGAGAGCGGCAGCATCCAACTGGCTCAATTGCTCCATCACGTCTTTCTCCGAAAGATTGATCTCCATCATCTCACGGAGCAGCGACCTCACCTTCACGACCTTGGCCAATCGCTGTTCATGGCTCCATTGCTCCTCAGGTATCGAAGGATCCACAAGAGACACGCTGTAGTTACGCATTGTACTCAGATCACCGGTATGAACTAAAGCTCCTTCCCGAATCAGGTGGCGAACCCTGTACTCAACGAATAAGTCCGGAACGGTCAGTTCGCCATTGCCGATCACATCGCCAATGATACGGGCTGATTTCTTGAAGAACCCGTGTCTGGCTTCAACCCGATATGCGGCTTCTAATATATCACCATCATAATAAGACTCCGATACCGTGTGCAGCTCCTTGCCTTTCAGCACCCGAAGTGTCCCGTCTTCGTTCAACAGCCGACTCCACTCCTCGCGGTAACCAGCCTGCTCTTCTGGCGATAGCCTCACAGGCTCGGATACGTTCAGTACGGTTTGGAGTTTCTTCGGAGTCATCTCATATGTTCCCTTATACCAGGTATTTGGATCTTGTTCATGAAGAATGCTTGTTGCATTGATCACCATGGCATCGGGATGGTCTGGCATCAAGGACAACAGCCTGCGCAGACCTAATTGTTCAGAAGCGGAATCTCCAGCCCATATAAGACAAGGCACCTCCATCAACTGCTGCGGCCATATGTGCCAACTAAACGCCGCTTGCAGCATGCTCTGCTTCCTGTCGTCTGCATATGCAGTGCTGTATCGCTCCTGAATCCATTCATTTCTGCCGGAGAACGAATGGGAGAAATCACGGTCGTTTGGAAGCGGTCCGACCATGAGGTTATCTCCCAGTGTAACTACAATCTCCCCGGGGGTCGATTGCAGCATTAATTTTAACGAGCCGGCGGTAGAGTCATCAAACGCAATATGAACTCTGGTTACATTGCCGCGGTGAATGGGAGATTCAGACAGGTATGCGTTATTCCCGATCGCCCATTCCTTGTCGAACGCTTGCAGGAAAAGTTCGAGACTCTGATGCTTGTTATCTGCAAGAAGTCTCGCTGATTCCGTGTTCATTCGATCCTTCAGCTTCAGTAGTTTCTCGTAGAAATGGTTGATGGCCGTGCTTTCACCCGACCGGTATTCCTCTTGCGTCATCTTCTCTCGAAGAGGAATGAAAGGATCATACATCTTCTGCCCCTTCCAGCCGGAATAAGCAAAAGTACGGGCAATGCCGATGACGCCAAGCGCATCCAGACGATCGGCGTCCTGCACGATTCGGCCTTCCAGGGTCCGCATTGTATTTCCCGCTCCACCTGAAAATGACATCGTGCTTATGATTTCAAGTACTAATTCCCGGTCAGAGGTCTCAACACCGGCTTGCATCAGCCAATTCTGAACCCGCTCGTAACCCGCTTCCTTGGATTCATTTAACTTCTCGTCCGCCACGTCATGAAGCAGCGCCGACAGCTCGCATATGTATACATTGGCACCTTCAAGATTCGCCAGGATACGGGCGATGCGGGTGACGCGCTGGATATGCCACCAATCGTGACCGCTCGAATCCCGTTCAAGAATCGAACGTGCAAACTCATGGGCGTGCAATATGATCTGATGATCATTTGTCTTCATTAGATTCGTAAACCCCCTCCATCTATAAATCCTGACACTAAGCTCTATTATTCCCCATTTACCAGATGGTCGCAACCCAAGAGAATGTGAGATGCGATTTGTATCCGCCCCTCATGTAGGGGCATACGATAACAAGGAACCTGCATCATATCCATTGCACCTATGTACATATGCAGCCTTAAGGACAAGACGAGGGAAAGGAACGTGAGCGGATGTTGGTATTTATTCTACCGGGAACGCATTCTCAATTAAGCGAGAGCACCCTATCCTCGGTTCAACGCGTTTTTCCGGACGCTCGTCCGATTGTGATTCCAAGTGAAGAACGCGCTGCATGGGTCATGAATGAAGCCTTGTCCGTGGAGATGTTTCCCTGGTTTATGACGCTCTACGCTGGTGATGATGTACAGCCTCATGCAAAGATCGATCTGGAACGATGGCTGCGAACCACCTCTGACCAACTAGCAGGTTTTATTCTGAATCCCGTCCATACATTAGGTCAGCCACATGTTTCGTCTTCCAGGGCCGCTTCACCTCCCCGCATTCCCAGGGGACCCCTGATATGGCGCACGCAGGCTGTAATGAACGGCCATCAAAAGGGTTTTGCAACAAAGGATCAGCTTCCGTTTCAGAAATATGTGTTAATTGATAAACAGCTCCAATTATCCGGCCAATATGAATGGTCTGAAATTGATTGCCAAGCCATATTGTGTCATCATCGCAGGGCCCCTGCCTGGATGAAGGAAGCAGAAGAATGGTTGGCGGTGTCGCCGCTTCTTCTTGCAGCTGCCCATACCCATTCACAGCGGGCGGAGGCGGTTAGCCCCCCGCTTGTCACAATTGCTCTGTGTACTTATAATGACAGCGAGTATCTGACTTGGGCTGTCCGATCCGTGTTGGTACAGAGCTGTAAGGATTGGGAGCTTGTAATCCTCGATGATGGTTCAACGTCTGAAGAGACAGAAGCCTGCCTGCAGCATCTGCCCAAAGATTCCCGCATTACAATAGTAAGACAGCAAAAGAATCGGGGTAAAGCGCATGCATTAAACCGAATATTGCATCTATCCCATGCCCGCTGGCTGCTAGAGCTGGATGCCGATGATTGGCTGGCACCAAATGCGCTTGAAGTCCTTCTGCGAGAAGCCCATAGGGTGCAGCATGCTGACGTTATTTACGGCAATCATGTAGAATGGCTTGAGCGTGCAAACAAACAGCTGGTGTATCAAAGAGTACACACGGCCCCCTCTTCCCTGCATTGCGATAGTCTGCGAAACGATGCATATGCTATAGCTCCGCGCATGTTTAATGTTTCTTCGCTTAAACAGGTAAAAGGCTGGAACGAAGACATGCTTTTTGAAGGAAGACTCTATGAAGATATCGATCTGCTGTCCAGACTATCCCTTCATCACAAGCTGTACCATGTACCAGAGTCGATATACCACCGCAGACTCCGAAGCTCCAGCACCACTCATCGCCATCCTCTGCACTATTCAGCATGGAGAAACTCTACAAAAGATGTGTTCAATGAATTGGAATAAGCCGATCACTCAAAGAGGCAAAATGCGAACAAATGAAATGCTCTCATTAAGTACTGTGACCACTTGTGATGTAGGGATATAATTTGAGCTTACAACCTCCACTGTAATGAATCCATCCGTTGCGGATCGTAACTGTCCCTGCAGAAATTGATTGGTTTGGATGATCTCTACCGTCCTGCCTATGAAAGTCGCCAGAATTTCCGAAAAATCCATTGTGTTCCCCTCCTCGGACTGTGATCAAGAAATAGATAAGAAGCTGCGCATCGGTATGATGGCAATACTGCCATTCGGCTCTGCGATCTGAACGAAATCCTCACCGATCGCGATCAGCGTTCCGAATACGGAGCCCGCCGTCGTTTCAACCGTCAGCCGAGTATTCAATTTTCCAGTTAACAAAGCGGTGACAGTGCTGCTTGGACCTCCTTGCCGTTCGTTCACCTGCTCCTGTAATGCTTGAACCCGGGCAGATAACCGGCTAAGCTGCAACCGGATCTGTGCCAAATTCCGTATGAGCTTACGATGAAGCATCCGGAGTTTACACCATATCGAATGTGAAGGTCGCCCCTGTTTCTTCTTTCTTCGCCCCGTGATCTCCTTACACTCCCCTTGCTGCCCCCGGCTCCAATATCTCCTCACTAGTGCATCCCCCCTGTATATACTCATTGGTACCGTATGTTACGGTCAGGACAATGGCAACCAGGAATGCCAAAGATAAGAAAATGGCCTACTCCGAGGGACATTAGGGTTCAATCAAGCCATAAGGAGACCCCGAACATTTTGGGTATTTCCGTTCCAAATGGTGATCTACCCATACAGATGATTTAGATGATACATATTTTGTTAAATAGACCTTTGCACCAGAGAGGAGGCTAATCTTGAATAAAATCAAGCAACACCGCCGCCGCAAGTCTTCTTCCAATCGATCGGCCTCACGTCAGTGGAAAGCCCGCCACAGCAGTCTGAAGTTCAACCGAAAGAAGCGGTCGGCTTCCAGGGTGTCCCCCGTTGTCTCGCTGCCAATGACGTATTCGCGGTCTTTGTTGCATACTGAACCTGAGCCTGAAAAGTCTGGGGAAGCCGATTTGCAGACAGCCGAGAAGACCGAACCTATATCCGCGCCTCTATACGATATCATGCGTTTTCCCGTAATTGACTGGCAGTTTCGATGGCAGCGTCCCCAGCAGTTATCGGAGCAGTTTGCGCAGCAAGGACATCGGGTTTTTTATGTAACGACGGAGATGGTTGGTTTAGGTAAAGAGGAAGCATCAAGGGAAGAAATCAATCGCCAGGTAACGGTTAAAAATATTGATCGGAATGTTTGGCTTGTCACCTTATGTGCCAATCAACCGTTAAATTTGTACCAGGACGAAATGGATCTGTGGGATATCCAGTACCTGAAATGGTCAGTTGAGTATGTCCGGGATAAATTCGGACTGTTTCAATTGGTCTCCATCGTGGATCTTCCGTTCTGGACTCCACTCGTGATGGCAATGGATCAGCATCATATCGTTTACGATTGCATGGATCACCATGCCGGTTTTTCAACCAACGACCAGACCATGCTCCATCAAGAAGAACAGCTACTGCGTGAAGCCGAGCTTGTTGTAACCACCTCACAGCATCTGTACGATTGGGCCGCTCCCTATAATCCGTCCACAGTACTTATTCGCAATGCAGCAGATACTGTTCATTTCTCCAAACCGCCTAATGATAATGAACCTCTGTTCGAGCTTGAAGGGATCGATCAGCCGATCATTGGTTATTATGGCGCCATCTCCGACTGGTTTGATATTCAGCTGATCGAATCGCTGGCTCGACATCGGCCGGATTGGACGTTTGTCCTCATCGGACACACCTTTGGCTGCGATACCTCAGGCATTGAGGGTCTAAGCAACGTATTGCTGCTCGGGGAGAAGCCGTATCATGAACTCCCGGCTTATCTGCATCGATTTCAGGTCGCGTTAATCCCGTTCATAAAAAATGAACTGACGCAAGCTACCAATCCCGTCAAGCTGTACGAATATTTGGCGGCCGGCAAGGCGGTTGTCTCTACGGAGCTACCTGAAGTGAAGACCGTTGCGGGCGACATGATCTCGATTGCCAATACGGCTGCCGAGTATGAGGAGGCAATTGAAGCTGCACTGATTGAAACCGAAGCTGGCGTTATGAAGCAGCGGCAGCAATTTGCGGAGCATAACAATTGGGAGCATCGTTATGAAGCACTGAATACCCATATTGTGCAGAAGCTGTATCCCAAGGTCAGTGTCATCCTGGTGGTTCATAATAACTGCTCCTACACGCAGCAATGCCTCCACCGGCTGATGCAGCCGGGTCATTACCCTAACCTGGAGGTTATTATTGTAGATAATGCCTCAAGGGACCAAACCTCCTCCTATCTTAGAAGCCTGAGCAATCCGCTCATCAAGGTTATAACCTCGCCTACGAATCTTGGCTTCGCCGCCGGAAATACGCTGGGGTGTGAAGCATCTACGGGAGAATTCATCATATTGCTCAATAACGATACCATCGTTCCGGATGGGAGCTGGATCTCCCGTCTGCTCAGACCTTTTCAAGAGGATGCCTCGCTTGCCATGACAGGACCGATGTCCAATCATGTGGGAAATGATCAAGCGCTCGATCATTTCATAGGGGATGCTGTACAAGGCGCCAGTCCGCGTTGGCTTAGCGAGTTCTACGAGCGGTACCGGAGAAGAACCCGTTATACGGATCTCCTAGGATTCTTCTGCGTGGCTATTAAACGGAGTGTCTGGGAACGTGTAGGAACTCTGGATCCCGCATTTGGTCTGGGGATGTTTGAGGATGATGATTATTGCGAGCGCGTAAGAAATGCCGGGTACCGCCTGGCGATTGTCGAGGACGCTTTTGTATACCATCACGGCAGCGCTACGATCAAGAAGCTGAAGAATAGCGTGTACAACTCGCTATGGAACAAGAACAAAGCATATTACGAGCAGAAATGGAACAAGTCGTGGAGATTGCCAAAAGGACCGCATAGCATTTTTCATATGGTGGATCAACCTTCGGAAATAGCGTCCAGGATCCGGCAAACCGGTAAGCACGTTGTGCTGGTGCTCGGACTCACTCTATGGGAGACCAACTCAAGGCGATGGCAGCAGATCGTGAAGGGATTAACCGAAGATGAAGATCTGTTGGTGATTGTGTATACCCACTTATACCATGGCAATCTTATTGTGGGCACTCGGAAGATCGGGCCACAGCTTTATTTTACGAACCGGATTGATCTGTTCTCTGAGGTGTTATTCGATCAGGTCATCTACTGCGGATCCCCAGTTGTTCATGCGCAGATTCACTCCGAACAGTACTGGGCCGATCCCCTAAGCTATCATGAGCAACAGCTTACATCCTTGCAGACTCGATTACCGAATCTCCGGATACTGGAGCGGATCGCAGTATCTCAAGTCGTAAACGATCTGCGCTGCTCTGTGGATCATGTAACAAAATAAAGATACTCTAAAAAAAAGGCGCCTCCGCTCTGACTGAGTTCCGCTCAGCTCTAGGAGGGGCCTTCTTTCTTCTATTCTTCTATTGTTGTATTCTTTTATCCGAAACACGCTGTTCAGATCCTCAAATCCCCTGCCGACTCAAATGGTTGATGATCACTTCCGGATGCTGGCCTTGATAAGGCTTGGTGACGATTTCATATTCCTCGGGTCTGTAATTCCAATCCGGCTGTCCGTCATTCAGCTGCACATTTACGTCGCCTCTTCGATTGTCATTAAATTTGATTTTGTTGCCCAGTGCATAGTGATAGTGATACACGTTCACATCACAGCGCCCGCGGGGAATGCTCCATATACTCCGCCCTTCCGCAGCTTCCAGCGTACAATGATGCTTCTCGTCGCGATAACGTATGCCCTGATGAGCCCGCCACATTCTGGTGATGTCGTTGGACCAGCGTTCATCCCCGGGACTGTTGACCCGAATCGTCCAAGGATCTCCCCAGAAGTTGACGAAGGGAAACTGATAGACGTCCACATCTGTACGATTCATGAGCTCTGGCAAAACCTCGACAAAACGGTCATCCATGAGCTCGTCGATGTCCAGATTCATGATCCAGTCTCCCTGAGCCTGTTCAATCAGAACATTGCGGACCACGGACTCGTTCCAATCCTCGGTATAGGGCAAGCCCTTTTGTTGAACATGCAGCAACCGGATCGGATACCGATTCTGCAGACTGTCTATTTGTTCTAACGTTCCGTCCGTACTGCCACCATCGGCGATGATGATCTCATCGGCGTATCGGCTTACACTTTCTATATATAAGGGGATAAAAGTGATTTCATTTAATACCGGAACAATGACTGACAGTCTCATCGCTAGGGTACCTCCTTATTAACAAGTTTGTTCGTGAATCAAGTTCAGCATGGCGGACATGTGGCCGCGTGCCTTTTGATACCGCTGGTATAACGCGTAATTTGAATCGTAGTTGGGATTCCCGGAAGGCCCAACGAATGGGTGCCACAAGTGAACCATTTCTCCGTCCAGTCGAACATGTTGGCCAATCAGCGTATCCAGCGCGTACGCAAATGCTTCATCCTCCCCGCCCCAGCCGATAAACCGTTCATCATAACCTCTTACCGTTTCATATGCCTCGCGGCCAAGCACATTAAACCCTCCTACAAAAGAAGATGCCTGTTCTGCTGGCATGTCAATCTTTATAGACAAGGGCCATTCGCTTGCTTGCTGCAGCACAAGCCCGGTAATATCCTCGGATAAACGCAGAATTCGGCTGAAGGGGATTACCCACTGTCTGCTGTTCACGAGCGCGATGGATTCCTTCAATAGATACGGGTCATAAGCGATATCACTGTCTGCAATGACAATAATTTCTTTGGTAGCCTGAGTGTAGGCTCGATTGATGGCTTTGGATCTGCTGAAGGGCTCCTCGGTCCCGGATATTTCGCCTATGCATAACTCGATTTCCGGCATGGACTTCGCATAGTAGCCTAACACCCATTCCAATGCACAATCTCTGGGTCCGTTACCATCCGATTGATACGGAATCAGTACCGATACGCGGTCAAACACATCCTTCCCTCCTTACTCCTAGGCGCTTCCTATTTCTTTAAATTGAATAATACGGATAACCAGAGCGGGATCACTTGATCCATGGTCCAAAATGATTCAATGTGACGTCTGCACTTCTGCCCCATACCAGCCAGCTCGTGCTTCTGTCCGATCCACTGATGGATCGAAGCAATAAAATCTTCCGGGTTGTCGCTATCCAGTATCAACCCATACGCATCCGGATGAGCCGCGGCCTTTATGTTGCCCACATGAGTGCCTAGAACAGGCACTCCACATGCATAGGCCTCCAGCGCGGGTGCTCCGCTCCCCTCATTGGCTGCTGTGATCAGCAGCAGATCCAGCTGTTGATAGAATCTCGGCATCTCTTCATATGCATACGCTCCGGCTGTTTCCACGAACCTGATCCGTTCATCATTCCGGAAGTGCTCTCGGATGTGTTTATATAATGTATTATAATTTTTGGAACGTTTGGCAGGATCCCCGGCCCAGCCAACCACCAAGTGAGCACGGCCCTCGCGGGGCGTATCTAACGGTCGAAATAATCGGTGATCCACAAAATGCCCGATATACTGCACGTCTGCCTGCGGAGCAGTCACTTGCAAAGCGCGGCTCAGCCGCTCATTCATCGCGCCTATGACTCCAACTCGGGGTATGACTAACCCGAGGAATTCCGGATCGGGGATGAGCTCATTATTCGTCCATTCGCGATATGTCTCGTAATTCTGACTGAAGTAATAATAGGAGACTGCGGCAGAGGCATCAATACGAATATGCTTGAATATACAATAGGCGGCGATGCCCAGACACATCGCACATGTTCGGTCATAAGCCTGATTAAGCTCTTCGCTGCTGTGCTGCTCCAAATACCGATCCAGATCCTGAATGGACATCAGGTATAGATCAGGATGATGACGCTGTATGACCTTTGCATGTTTCCCTAATATCCACCAGTCCACATCATAGATCAGCAGATGCCTTCCCATGAATCGCACACTCCTTTTTGCTCATAATAGATTATATTCGTCTTCGAGCCTCCAAGTTTGCTCCTTGGACATAAATGATGAATTGGTCCATATTTGCATTAAAAAAAAGCCGCCCCTTGCAGATGATATTCTGCATGGTAACGGCTCTTTAGATGAAATGATGATCAAGCTGGATCAACTATCGACTAGACACTTTGATCCACGATATGCCTGTTCACTTCGTTAACGCTTAGTTGAATAAATCCCTTAAGCAAGCTCTGCAGCACTGCATAGACCAGCTCGGAATCCTGAAGCTCGTTCGCCTGAATCCGCCGCAAGCATTCCTGCACGCTCAGCCGGACCACGTCAATGTTCTCATATCCTTCGAGCTGTTGTTCAGCTTGTCTGATTCCGTCATCCGTATAATAGACATGCGCAATCTCATTGCATCTCCAGGATGCCGGGTACAGCCAGCCCAGATAAACAAGCTTGCCGCAAGTGCAGCCTGTTTCCTCCAGCAGCTCCCGGCGGGCTGCAGATTCCAGATCCTCCCCTTCATCAACGCCACCTCCAGGGAGCTGAATAACATCTTCATCCACGGCAGCGCGATATTGGCGGATCAGCAAAAACTCCTCACCTTGCTTAGCCAGAACAACAACGGATTGATGATGTTCCTTGGTATAATAGATTTTACCTGACGCTTCCTCGTAAATCGATATCCCATGATGACGAATCAACAATTTCGTTTTTCCCATGACGGTAGAATCCCCTTTTCAACCCTATGTATTTCGAGCTTCGAATTCTTCTCTCAGGAGGGAGAACAGATAAGAATCGTGGTATCCGCCTTTAAACCATAAGTGCTGCCGCAGATGCCCTTCCTGCTTCATTCCAATGCTGCGCATCACACCTGCTGACCCGACATTGCCGGGCCGGCACGTAGCAAATATCCGGTTCACGCCCAGCTCTTTGAAGCCGAACTCGGACATGGCTCTTGCAGCTTCCGTAGCATATCCCTGACGCCAGTAATGAGAATTCAAGCAGTATCCAAGCTCCGCATTCGTCTTGGAACGATGAAGACCCACACCGCCGATTAATCGGCCGTTTTCCTTCAGTACGATCGCTAACTCATAGCTGTCCCTGGGGTTCTGCTTCATCATCTGAAAAATCTCTTTCAAATAATTCGATGTATCCTCTTCCGTGTTCGGTCCCCACATCGTGTATTCAGTCACCAACGGATCTGAAGCATATGCGTGGATGCTTGCCCAATCCTCTTCCTGAAAATCCCGGATCATTAGTCTTTTCGACTCCATCTGCATATGGACGCACTCCTTGAAAACGGCTATCATTTCATGCCGCTACAGAAATTTTACTAATTATACCACATGGCTTTGAAGGTTACGTTATAAAAAAAGAAGCCTGGGCATGCTATTCGCCCAAGCTTCTTGCAACACGTAATGTCAGGATATACCATCCAGTTTTTCCTGGCTGCCGTGCGTATTGAATTTATGAAGATAACGGGAAAGCACGCCATGTTTTGGAGAGAACAGGAAGCTGATGAGAAATACGATTCCGGTTGCAAAAGCCATCGATCCTGAGATCGAGGTGTCCAGCCATACGGCGATATAGTAACCCGTGAATGCGGAGATCACGCCGAACGCTCCGCTTAACACCAGCATAATCGAGAGTTTATCCGTCCACAGATAAGCAGCCGCTGCAGGTGTTATCAGCATGGCCACCACCATGATTGCCCCCACGGCATCAAACGCGGCAACGGTTGTGATCGATACCAGCGACATGAATACATAATGCATCAACACCACGGGAATTCCGATGCTGGCGGCCAGAGCCGGGTCAAAGGATGTGATTTTCCATTCCTTGTAGAACGTCAAAATCACAATAACAACGACAAGTAATACGGCACCCAGCATAAAGGTTGCTTTCGGGACCTCACCTAACAACGGAACATGCATCAAATCCCATGGCACAAATGTAATTTCCCCCATGAGAGCATGCTTTGTATCCAGATGGGCATTGCCTACTTGGGTTGCAATCAGAATCACACCAATCGCAAACAGGGTAGTAAATACAACACCGATAGATGCATCCTGCTGGACGCCCCGGGAATTAAACCATTGAACGAGCACTGCGGTAAGCAATCCCGCCACAATAGCACCGATTAACATATGAGGACCACTTAGTTCCCTTGTGATGAGGAAAGCTGTTACGATTCCAAGCAGCACCGTATGGCTGATCGCATCTGCCATCATCGCCATTCTGCGCAGAATGAGGAACACCCCAACGATCCCGCAAGACAAACCGACAAGTGAGGCGGTCAATAATATCCATCCTGTATACGTCATTGATGGCTCCCCCTCTCCGACAGCTGTGGTTTTATAACGGCTTGATTGCTGGATTCGATATGCTCCTTTTTCTGGGAGCGCAGCTGCATCGCCTGGATAAGGAGTCCCTTCTCTGCACCAAATACGAGTGAAATGGTAAATAACACAGAGGAAGCGACTACGATGAATGGCCCTGTTGGCCATCCTTTTCCGAGTGTGCTGATCAACGTGCCGATAAATCCGGAGCCGCCGCCAAATACAGCAGACAGGATGACCATCGTTCTAAACGATTGTGTCCAGTATCTTGCACTGACTGCAGGGATGATCAGCATCGCTGCCATGAGAATGACGCCAACGGCCTGGATGCCGATGACAATCACGAGAACCAGCACCCCCATGTAAAGACTGTTCATCAGTCGGCTGTTCAGCCCCAAACCACGGGCAAAATCGGGATCGAACAGGAACAGTTTCCATTCCTTAAAACCGATCGACACAACCAGGATAACCAATACAGCCAGAATTAGCATCGTAAAGACATCCTTGCGCACCATGGACGCTGCCTGACCAAAAATAAAGTTATCAAGGCCACTTTGATTCCCGCCAGCCGTACGGTTAACAATCGTGAGCAGCATAATGCCTAAACCGAAAAATACGGATAAAATCATGCCCATTGCCGTATCTTCCTTAATGCGGCTGGAGGAACGAATCCACTGGATCATCCATGCCCCGATCAATGCGCTCACGGCTGCTCCGAGAATCATGACCAGCAGGTTCTTGCTCCCCGTCAATGCAAAAGCGATCACGACACCAGGCAGAGCCGCATGCGACAACGCATCACTCATGAGACTTTGACGCTTCCAATAAGCCAGACAGCCGATCATACCTGCTGCCATGCCTAATATCAATGTGCTTAACAGCACCCATTGCGTGTTCGGTGATAGTAGTGAGTTCAGCACAGGTTACGCCTCCTTCATCCAGCGAAGCGTACCGCCATATGCGCGGTATACATGCTCCTTCGTGAATGCTTCTTCCGTCTTGCCGTGCGCGATGACCGTACGGTTCAGGAGCAGAACATGGTCAAAATAATCCTCAACCGTTTGCAGATCGTGATGGACAACCATAACAGTTTTACCTGCCGTTTTGAGATCCTTCAGCGTGGTCATGATGGCTCTCTCGGTTGCTGCATCAACACCTGCAAGCGGCTCATCCATGAAGTATAGATCGGCATCCTGTACAAGCGCCCGGGCGAGAAACACCCGCTGCTGCTGTCCACCGGAGAGCTGGCTGATCTGTCGGCCGGCAAAATCGGCCATGCCCATCTGCTCAAGGGACGCCATTGCTTTCTCTTTATGGCTCTTGTTGGGACGTTTCAGCCATCCCACGCGGCCGTATAAACCCATCATGACAACATCCAGTGCGTCTGTTGGAAAATCCCAATCCACGGACCCGCGCTGCGGCACGTAGCCAACGCGGGTTTTGGTCTTGCTTAAGCTCGAACCGAAGAAGGAAACATCGCCAGATAGCTTCGGGTGAAGCTCCAGCATGACCTTTAACAGTGTCGATTTACCGGCACCATTCGGTCCGACGATACTGGTTAGAGAACCTTGCTCCACTTCAAAGGA
The DNA here is from genome assembly GCF_029893715.1 of Paenibacillus sp. LBL. NCBI lineage: Bacteria > Bacillati > Bacillota > Bacilli > Caryophanales > Paenibacillaceae > Paenibacillus > Paenibacillus sp. LBL. The sequence goes on from NZ_JARXYU010000019.1 coordinate 67,080, forward strand.
CACATCGTGAAGCACTTTATTTTTTCTGTAGGATGCATTGAGGCCTTGAACTTGGAGTACAGACATTTTATTCACCACTTCCTGTTAGTGCATGGTAAATCGTTTCGACGTTATGGCGGTACATTCCGATATAAGTTCCTTCCGTTGTTCCTGCTTCACCCATTGCATCGGAGAACAACTCGCCACCAAGCTTTAGATTAAGGCCATTCTTGGCGGCACCTTCGATGACGGCATTGATGGAAGCAGGATTGACACTGCTCTCAACGAATACGGCAGGGACTTTGTGCTGAAGCAAAATATCTATCGTTCCATTGATATCCGAGAGGCCGATTTCATCCTCCGTACTAAGACCCTGCAGGCCCACCACCTCCAGCCCATACATGCGGCCGAAGTATCCAAAGGCATCATGCGCGGTAACCATGATCCGCTGCTCTTCAGGAACCTGACTCAATTTATCCTTGGCTTCTGCTTGTAATTCGTCTAATTGCGCAAAATACTTCTGCTTGTTCTCTTCAAAATACGCCGCATCATCCGGTGACAGAGACTTCAGCTTCTCTACGGCAGAATCCAGGGAGGTTTTCCACAAATCGATATCAAACCACACATGGGGGTCTGTAGCCTGTGTATCATCCTGCAGCAGCTGATCCTTCGGAATGGCGTCAGCAATGGCCAGTACAGGTTTATTCTTGCCGATCTGCTCGAAAATTTCCGTCATATTTCCTTCCAGATGCAGCCCGCTGTAGAATATGACATCCCCGCTGTCCAGTTTCTTGATATCACCTTGAGTTGCGTTATATAAATGCGGATCAACGCCTGGTCCCATCAAGCTGAGTACCTCCACGCGGTCTCCCCCGATAACGGAGATCGGTTCCGCAATCTGTCCAATGGTTGTGACTACACGAATTTTCTTATCGGGCTGCTCGCCTGCCGCACCCTCCTGATCAACTTCCCCCGTTGCGCATGCAGATAATACCAGCAGCAAACTCAGTATGGCAGCCCCTATCAATATCCTGGTTCTTCTAGTCCCCTTGTTCTTCATCTTCTTCTCCTCCACTCCAATAAATGATGAGTTCGCTCAATTCATTCAGATAAAATGTATAATCCTCTAAAACTCGTCCTGCCATTTGCCAATTATTTTGCTCTTGTGCAACTTTAATTCCCATGTACAAAAAATAATCCATCTATAGGCTTTTGTCAATGCAAATTTTATACTTTTTTGGTTCTCACCCTTCCTCTTCTTTTAGGAAAAGCTTGTTTTCATTAGTTTAATCGATGATTTACAGCTTGTTTTTTCATATGCGCAAAATATTTAGCTCTATATAAATATTTTAATATGATTGAAATGAAATCAGCTCCGCGACCGCAAAAAGACGACTTCTCATGAAGAGAAATCGTCTTTTTGATAATCCTGATTCAGATCTAGCTTAATATTCCACACCGCGCACTTTAGAATAGATCTTCAAGTGAGAAAATCCGCCGGAATCATTAGGTTTCACATTACGCAATACACCTTCCAATGTGAAACCGCAGTTCTCCGCGACTCTGACACTTCATTCATGTCTGGAAAAGACAACAAGATCGGATTTTTTCCCATTGGTGTTTCCATTCCCATTCAATCCTTCTCCTTGTTTAGCCACAGACTATCCAAAAAAACGGATATGTGCGAGTTTGGTTCTTATTCGGTCGATTGTTTTCTTAGCAGGGCTTCGATGATCGGGTAAAAGATCCACACGCGCCAAAGCGCCAATTGTCTCCACCACTGCATCAATCGTTAAATGGTCGGTATCAATATGATGGCGGAACACTTCACTTGAGAAACCGTCGATGCAGCGATCAATTTGCTGTGCAGCCCATGAGTTTGGACCTTCCCCTCTGCTTCGCAAACGTCGGAGGAGTATTTCCTTGGATGCGCACAGTGTAAAGTGCTGCACTGCAACCCCATCGCGTCTTAAATGACCGACAATTTCATTGAAATAATCAGCATTTGTTATCGTCATCGGTGCAATGATTAATTGATTGGATTCCTGATCCAGATACTTAAACATGGAGTAGTTGAATTCCCTCCACATGGGATAGTGCTGGAAATCACCACGTTTGACATCGGCTGGTAGATTGTCCCGAATGAAGTAACCGGCATTCTCAGGATCATACACATACGAATTCGGAATTCTTCGGTGAAGCTCGTACGCTGCCTGGGTCTTACCGGAACCAAATGCTCCGTTAACCCATATAATCATCGGTGAATCCTCCCTTCTAAGCAGGGTTATGCGCAAGGATTCTGACATCCCTTAGTACCGGAATCATACATCTTTAAGGAGGCAATTACTCTTTTTTAAGAAAATCCGGTCTTCGGCTCAACGTCTTCCCGTGGTCACGGACAAAACCATATTGCTCATAGAGACCATGGGCATCTTGTGTTGACAAGATTCCAAATAAATTGCGGTAAGTTTCATGGGTGGTAATCGTTTCGATTAATTTCTTACCCACACCCAGTCCGCGGCAGGCAGTATCCACAAACACATCACATAACCAATATACCGTGGCACCATCGGTAACGACTCGGGCAAAGCCGATCTGATGATCGTCATAATAAGCCCCAAAGCATGTAGAACCTTCAAGCGACTTCTGGATTTTCTCCTCTGACCGTTCCTTAGCCCAGTAGCTCTGGCGCAGAAAGTGCACAATTGCCTCAACATCCAACAGTGCGGGGTCACTGCTAATCAAGACCTGTTTTATGTCGATGTCCTTCATCGATCCGTTAACTCTTTTTCCCCGAGCCAAAAGCGATAACATAGTTGTCCGGATCTTTAATCGCAAAATCCTTCCATACGCCCCAATCCGCCTCCATTAATACCGGCTCCTGTACCACTTCTGCCCCTTTGGAGGTCAACTCTTCATACAATTCATCAAGTTCATGATGTGTATCCACATATGCATAGGTATCCCATGGCGTCTGTTGATCCTTGCCTGCTTGGTTTGGCGTTACGTCTGTAGCAGAATTCGCCTGAAGCAATTTGAAGCCGAGCGCAAAATCATCCCGCACAGCCCAGACGTCGTTCACGTCACATCCAAGCACCTCTTCGTAAAATAACTTGGAACGGGTAAGGTCTGATACTAAACGAACTTGAACCGAGAATTGAATTTTGCTCATTAGATCATCTCCAGCTATATTTTTCTTCCATAATACAACCGTCCAGTTCGCTTAACAAGAACTTTCCGTAAGTGGGAGCGTCCCGCCCTTCAACCTATCCAGACCGGCAGATGAATGGAACTTATGCAATCGGAGTTCCGTTGGGGAGGTCGAAATCCGGCTTCAGGAGCACAACATCCCCCTGCTCCGGAACTCCGCCGATGACGAGAACCTCAGAATCATAGCCCGCGATCCGCCTAGGTGGGAAATTCACGATTGCTACCACTTGTTGTCCTACGATCGAATTCTCATCATACCGCTTCGTAATCTGCGCACTGGTTCGTTTAATCCCAAGCGGCCCGAAATCGATCTTCATCTTAATAGCCGGAACACGGGCTTTAGGGAAGGGTTCTGCCTCTATAACCGTTCCGACTCGAATGTCCAATTGGGTGAAATCCTCAATAGTTGCCATAAACGATATCTCCTTAGTGAGTAATGAAGCATGTAATGTACACTCCACAACACGAAATTTTTTATGAAACATCTTATCATTGGGGTACGTGGCACTTCAAGGGAGAGATCCGTTAAATAGGTTTTGTCCCTGATAAATCAAACAAGAGACCACCTCAGGCGCTCATTATGATTTATGACTTCATGCTGGAATTCTTACTAAATTATACCTTAAAACCATCCGCGAAGAGCATAGTCATCGCAATCATATCCGCATAATTTTACCTGTATGTACAAAACCTAGGAACAAATAAACGTGAGTCCCTGACTCACCTCACAGGAGATGGAATTATGCAGGGTTGGCATAAAATTAAAAAATACCTCGTAGCTGACCTGTCTCAGACCCAAAATCCAAATGCTCCATTCGCATTGAGACCTTTAAAAAATGATGAAGATGCCGGATTGTTGAATGGACAAGAACCTGCCAGCATGCCACAAATCAAGCCTTTGCTTGGGGATAATGGTCCCCTCGCGATGACGTCGACATTAGAGCAGAATATCAATTGGCTCAAGGGGCATTTCTCATATCCTCAGAACAGCGGATTGGTCTTTCGTCCTTTTGTCATCGAACAAACAGGGGCGGTGGTTCAGGGCATGATTGTCCACTTGGAGAGTCAGGTGGATTCGCAGCATCTCAACCAATTCGTCATTCATCCCTTGATCAATGCCAAGCTGACGGAGGATCAGCCTTTAAGCGTGGATACTTTGAAAACTCATATTGTCACAGACTGTCATTTAACATCAACCTCTTATTTCGGGGAAATCGTCCATGAGATTCTGAACAGTTCCGCCGCTATTCTCATCGATGGGTTAGATACTGCGATTCTGGCTGATGTCAAAGGCGGTGAGAAAAGAGGTCTTGAAAGTCCAAAAACGGAAAATGTAGTGCGCGGTCCACAGGTAGGCTTCACTGAAGATATGCAAACCAATTTGTCTTTGCTCAGAGGACGTCTTAGCACTTCCGATCTGATCGTTGAATCCGGTGTTGTAGGCACGGTCTCCCAAACAGCCGTTTCTATTGTGTATCTGAAATCTATCACGAATGCCGAACTGGTCAACGAAGTTCGCCGGCGTATAGCCGCAGTTCGGATCGACTACATCGGGGATAGCGGAATGCTAGAACAATTGATTGAGGATAAGCCCTATTCCATATACCCGGGGATGCTTAGTACAGAGCGTCCGGATCATACGGCAGCTCAAATTGCGGATGGCTATGTTGCAATTCTGGTTAACAACTCGCCCTTCGCTCTCATCGTACCGACACAATTCCCGCTGTTCCTGCAAACCGCCGAAGACAGATATCTTCGTTGGCAATACAGTTCCTTCCTGCGAATCATACGGGCGATTGGATTTCTCATGTCCCTTTATTTACCAGCGGTTTACGTGGCGATTGCTAACTTCCATCATGAGATGATACCGACTACTCTCGTTCTTGCCATTGCGGGGACACGCGAATCGATTCCGCTTCCCGTGGCGGCAGAAGCATTTCTTCTGGAATCCATGTTTGAGCTGATCCGGGAAGCAGGCGTCCGCATTCCGAGTGTCATCGGTCCCACAATCGGTATTGTCGGCGCTCTTATCCTGGGACAAGCCGCTGTCCAAGCCAATATTGTAAGTCCGATCATGGTTATCGTGACAGCCGCCACGGCGCTCGCATCTTATACCATTCCTAATTACAATATGCAATTCACAACGCGAATCCTCCGTTTCGTTTATTTGGCATTCGCATCTTTTATGGGATTAATCGGCATCGTCTTGCTCTCCATCATTCTCTGGACAAGCTGGATGTCTGTGAACCGATTCGGCGTACCGAGTCTGGCACCCCTTACTCCTCACCCTAAAAATGAAAATACACTGCTTCGCGGCCCCCTGCAGAAACCGCTCGCGCGGCCCTTCTCTGTGCGCCCGCAACGATCAAAGAAAAAGCCGGATGGACAAGACGGTGCTCCCGAGCAAGGGGGAGAAAACTAATGTACCAGCATCATATCGGAATAAGGGAAGCCGCATCCATTGGGATCATTTTCATCATCACCAAGATATTCCTTCCTTTTCAGAGATCACTGGCGGAAGCAGGAGGTACGGCAGGATGGATGATAGCCATTATCGCCGCCATCTTCTGTCCGTTGACGTGGTGGGCGATCCGCGGTGTTCTCCGGAATGCGAAGCAAGGCTCCACGCTGATCGAAGCTACGGAAGAAATATGGGGCCCCTGGGTGGGGACCTTTTTGAATCTCGCTTACTTTTGCTTTTTCTTTGCGATAACCTTTCTCGTGCTGCGTGAATTTTCGGAGCTTCTATCCTCCGATATTTTACCGCGTACGCCGATGAATATGATTCTGATCTTTCTGATCGTTCCGATCGCCTTTGTAGCGTACTGCGGAATCGAGTCATTGGGCCGAATCTGCTGGCTTACCATTGGTTTGATTATCGGAAGTGTGCTGATTGTGCTGATTGGTGGTCTGCTGACACACGCAGAGCCCAGTGCGCTGTCCCCTTTTTGGGGAACGGGGAAATCCAGGATCATCATGAGCGGGATTGCCAAAAGCTCACTGTTCTCGGAGATGCTGGTCTTTGGTTTCCTGCTGCCCCGAATGCGCAAATCCCGGGAATGGGGACGTGCGGTCTGGTGGTGCATCGCAATCTCATCCATCACCCTATTCAGCACCACTATTGTCTATCTTTATGTATTCCCGTATCCAACCGCCATTCGATTAAACGTTCCGATGTTCGAAGTCAGCCGACTGATTATATTCGGCAGGTGGATTCAACGCCTGGAGAGTCTGTTTCTGATTGCCTGGCTGATTAGCGCAGCCCTTAAACTGGCCATAGGATTATATTGCACCGCGGCCACCATGTCTCAGATTCTGCGATTACCCAGGGTCCAAACCCTCATCTTTCCACTTACACTGCTTGTTTATGGATTTGCGTTGCTCCCGAACAATGAAATGACAGCCGTGTCATGGGATGGCGGGTTTTTGCGTACCTATGGATCTATCTTCTCCATAGCTCTACCCATGTTGACCTGGTTCGCCGGAATCATGAGGCACAGAATGAGGAGACGAACTGCATGAAACTTATGAGACGGATCATTCATTGCCTTCTCATCCCTGCGATATGTATTCCCATGCTGACGGGTTGCTGGGATCGGCTGGATCCAGAGAACATGGCCTTTATTATGGCAATTGGAGTGGACACCGGCCCGAAAAATGACTATATCTATACATTTGCCGTCGCCATGCCGAAAGCCAGCAGCGGAGCAACTGCTTCAAGCGTAAGTGGATCGGATCAGAGCAGCAATAAGGTCGTCACAATCTTCTCTGAGGAAGGAGCCAATTTGTCTGCTGCCCTGCTGACAAGTCAAAGTTTTGTCGCCAGACGACTAACCTTGATCCACTCCAAAGCCCTTGTCCTAGGGGAAGAGCTTGCGCGTCAAGGCATCCTTCCTGTTGTTGGCGAGGTTGTTCGGAATACGGAGTTTAGGCGGAACGTTAACATCCTGACAACGAAGGGTCGTGCCCAGGAATATATGCATTACATTAAACCCAAGATGGAAAATGACATTAATCTATGGTTCGAACTGGAATTAGACCCTCACAATATAGGGGCAATTACACCCAAGCAGGCACGATTTCATGATTTTATATTGGACATGGAACAGCCGGGTAACGGCGCAACGTCCATTTTAACGGCTGCGCGGCCTGATATCGACAAGGGCAGTGAGAACTTGCATGATGGTGAATCTGCCAACAATTCAAATACAAGCCAGCCACTGGTTAGTGAGCATAAAGCGGGAGATTTACCAAGAGCTGGAGAAGTTCCTATCGATTTTTTTGGCACCGCAGTGTACAAGGGGCAGAAATTACGGGGATTCCTTAACGGTATGGAGACCAAAACACTGAATATGCTGCGCGGCCAGTTCGAGAAAACCGTATGGGAATTTCGCGACCCTTCCGATCCGAAGCTGAACATCAGTATCAACATGGGCACACTCACCAATAAAGTCATGCATGCACAACGTTTCGATGATCATATTCAGATCATCTTCAATATTACGATGGAAGGTGATCTGTTAGGTTCGGTTTCCGATGTTGATTATACCCAGTCGGAAAATACGAAGAAGCTGGAAACATCCATCGAGGAGCAATTAAAGGAAAGAGCTTCTAAACTGCTAAATAAAATGCTGTATAAATGGGAAGTCGATTGCTTCCACATCGGGAATCAGATTCGCGGCAGCTTTCCCACTCTTCAGGATTGGTACGCCTACAAATGGAGAGATCACATCCACACGGCCAAATACGACCTTAATATCCAATTCAAGATGAGAACGTTCGGAGACCAAGTCGGTCCCGTCATTGAAGGAGACCAGATGACAGAATGATGCTTCAGATTGCCAAGCTTACTTTGGTCGGAATCTTTTCCTTGTGGGCAGCCTTCTATGTTGGAAGTCTGACCCCTCAGCTATGGCGTCAAAAAAATTACCGCGGAGCCATCGGTGCTGCGGTTCTTGCGGGTATGACCATGGTCGTGCCAGTCCTGTTTACGCTGCTGAATGAATACTAGTCCATCCCTGCAATCAAGCGGAGCAGAGATTTATCTCCGCTTCTTAAAGTCGGAGACCTCCCTCGTCAGGCTTCATTTGCTGCTTAATTCTTCCTGTTTATGTTATCATTACTACCGAGGATGCTTTAAAGCGCAGCTGTATGCAGTTCCTCGTAAAGCAAATTCAAAGGTTTCATTAATTGATGACAAGGGAGAAGATGCACTATGGCACAAAATGAAACTCAGCGACCGTCTCGTGTGGTTATTATCGGGACAGGAGCGGTTGGAGCAACGACTGCGTATACCTTGTTCTTACGAGAGAGAGTATCTGAGCTGGTGTTGATCGATGCGAATCACGATAAAGCGCTTGGTGAAGCCTTGGATATGAACCATGGTCTCCCCTTTGCAGGAGGAGTTAAGCTGTGGGCTGGAGATTACAGCGATTGCAAGGATGCAGATATCATTGTCATTGCAGCAGGCTCCAACCAAAGACCCGGCGAGACACGGATTGATCTGCTGAAGCGAAATACGGCCATATTTGACGATATTATTCAGAACATCGTGGAATACAATGACCACGGCATCATTCTTGTAGCTACCAACCCGGTGGATATTCTGTCTTACGTTACTTTGAAAAAGAGCGGTTTCCCTGTAAATCGGGTTATCGGTTCGGGTACGCTTCTGGATAGCGCCAGATTCCGCTATTTGATCGGACAGAACAAAGGAATTAATCCGCGCAGCATTCACGCCCATATTGTCGGAGAACATGGCGATTCCGAGCTGCCGCTGTGGAGCATTGCCAACATAGCCGGTATCGGCATTGATTTGTCAGATGATGAAAGAGATGATATTTTTGACCGGACCAAGAATGCTGCCTATGAAATCATCAATGCAAAAGGCTCTACCTCTTATGCAATCGCGTTAGCGCTTGACCGGATCATCGTCTCCATACTGCAAAATGAAGGGTCGGTGCTTAATGTGTCGACACTGCTCACCGATTATCACGGCGTGTCTGACGTATACCTGGGCGTGCCTTGTGTGGTTGACCGCACAGGGGTAAGGGAAATTCTCAATCTTGAGTTCAATGACGAGGAGCTCACCCAATTTCACGCTTCCGCTAATAAGCTAAAGGAACAGATCTCCAAAATCTTTGAATAACGCCCAAGGCTTAGCGGATCCGTGATCCGTAAAGCCTTTTTTTCGTCCAGCACAGGGATAATATCATGGTCACTGAGGACAAAATCAGCTCACCGTAAAGACAGAAAAGGCGCTATAAATGAGAAGCAGCCCCATAAGTATATTGAATGGGCGTTCATATCGGGACAAAAGGCTCTGAAACAGCGAACCGCATAATGCCCAGGTCATGTTAGCGCAGAGGCCGACCAGCGTGAGTATCACCGAGAATAATGCCAGATGGGCATGCGATGAATAGAAAGGAATAACGAATGTTGAAATCGCCGTAATTCCGTATAAAATGACCTTGGGATTGATGAACTGGAAGATGAATCCGAAGAAAAAGCTGTTGAAGCCCTCCTCCTTATCGCCCCGCTCCTGTGGTTGGCTGCGTATGATTTTTACGGCCAGATAGAGCATATACAGACATCCAATGATATTCATTACGAATTGGATCTTCGGGATGAATTGATATAATACCAGATTGAAATAACTGGAGAGCAGCATAATGACCAAACATCCGGCAGCTACCCCACCTATAAATTGCAGCGTTTTTCTAAAACCATGATTTCGTGCGTTGGTCATTGAAATGATGTTGTTGGGACCTGGCGTGAATGAAGCGACAATCGCATAAGTCAACAGCGGAACGATAAACAAACTACCCACCCCTTTCTTGTATGTGTGTATGATATAATGTAATGAAATGTACGTTATAACGTACGTACGCTATGATTATACATTAAGTATGTTATAACGCACAATATGTATACGAAGGTGGTTGATGACGTTGAAACCCATTCATCTTATATTGGCTCATAATTTGAAGAGTCTCAGAGAGCAAAGAAAGCTGAGTCTGGATAAAGTCGCGGAACTGACCGGAATCAGCAAGACCATGCTGGGGCAGATTGAACGCGGCGAATCCAGTCCCTCCATCACAACCGTATGGAAGATTGCGAACGGGCTGAAGCTTTCATTCACTTCCCTGATCCATGAACCCTACTCGAATACAGTCGTGGTATCAAGGGATGATGCGCAGGCACTAATAGAAGATAATGGAAGGATTCGGATTTATCCGCATTTCCCTTTTGAGGACGGACGGCGCTTTGAGATGTATTCCCTCGAAATGGACAAGGGCGGTTATCTTACCGCCGAGTCCCATATCGAGGGTACTGAGGAGTTTATCACCGTATTCCAAGGAGAACTTACGGTGCGCATCGATAACGAAGAATATACAGTGGGCCATGGTGAAGCGATTCGATTCACAGCAGACAAACCCCATGTTTACCACAATTCCGGCGATTCCTTGAATCGCTTGAGCATGGTTATCCATTATCCCAAGTAACAGTAGGTGTGAATTTCATAAACGCAAAACGCACCCTCTATCAGAGGGTGCGTTACGTTGTATATGAAGCCATCTCTTCACCGTCGCAATGAATTTGCGCTGACTACGCCGTATCGGGACAATAGCTTTCGGCCCAGCAATCCGACAGCACGATCTGTCAGGAATCCCATGAATCCGAGGCAGATCAGCCCGACAAAGATCCAGTCCGTACGGAAGAACAAACGTGAATTCCAGATCAGATAACCCACTCCTTCATTGGAAGCAATCATCTCTGCTCCGATAATGGCCATGAACGATGTTCCCATCGCAAGCCGAATGCCGGTGAACATGTACGGTACCGTTGCAGGTATGATCACATGAATCACAATCTGCCACTCCGAAGCACCCATGCTGCGGGCGGACCTTATCTTATCCTCTTCCACTGACAAGACTCCGGTCAACGTGTTCAGGACCACAATGAAGAAGGTCGCATACAGAATAAGCATGACTTTGGATGTCTCCCCAATCCCGAACCAGACCAGGAACAAAGTGATGAATGCGATGGGCGGAATGAACCGGATGAAATTAAGGAAGGGTTCCGCAAAGACCCGAATCGTCCCAACCTTCCCGATAACAAGTCCAGCCGGGATCGCGATCAGACTCCCAAGCGTCCACCCGAGCAGCACCCGGTATGAACTGATTCCGATGTACTGTAACAAGGTGCCATCCATCAATAGTTCGTATCCGCCTTTCGCAGTATAGATCGGTCCCGGCAGAATTTCGGGTCCGTACACAAGGGACAGCAGCTGCCATATCCCAAGTCCGGCCATCCAGAACAGGATGTGCAGCAACCCTTTTTTTAGTCTGTTGCTCATGTGGTCTTCACCTTCTCTCTACTCATCAAAGTGCGATTGGATTTGGTTGTACAGCGTATGAAAGCCGGGATCTGACAAGTCTCTCGGGTAGGCAAGCGGCACCTCGTAGATGTCCGTTATTCGGGAGGATGGACTCGCTGACATGATGCCGATTCGTCCCCCCATCAGAAGCGCCTCCTGGATATCATGCGTCACGAAGATAACGGTTTTGTCCGTGTCTTGCCATATCCGCACCAATTCCCGCTGCATCGTTCGCCTTGTCATGGCATCCAATGCACCGAAGGGTTCATCCATGAGCAGAATTGCGGGATCATTGGATAGTACCCGAGCGAGCTGAACGCGCTGTTTCATCCCGCCCGACAGCTCTCTTGGATACTTGCTCTCATGGCCTGAAAGCCCCACCAGCGAGATGAATTGATTGGATATTTCCTCTCTCTTCGCCACAGGAATTCGTTTCATGCGGAGACCAAATTCCACATTTTCTCTAACGGTAAGCCATGGAAACAACGAAGAATCTGCCTGCTGGAATACAACCGCGCGGTCTTGGCCCGGGCGCTCCACCTCCTTCTCCCCCACTCTCACTTGACCGGAGGTCTTGGATACGAAGCCCGCAATCAGACTGAGCAGCGTTGACTTTCCACACCCGCTCGGACCCAGCAGAACAAAGAATTCTCCGCCCTTTACCGCCAGATTGACATTTTGGATAATATAATGCAAATCACCGGCTGTGGGCTGTGCGTAGCTCTTATTCAACCGTTCGATATGGATTTCATTCTGACTTGACAGGGCTCTCATCGCCTTCATCTCCTTACTTTAAATCGATTACACGTTCCGGGAATGCTTCTCTTACCAAATCCAAATTCAATTTATCGTTCAGCTCAAAATCTTGCTCGATCATCCCGTTAGCTACCATATAATCCTTCTGTCCCTGTAATCCTGCATAGGCCTTATCCGTAAATCCAAGCTTCCATGGATTCTTTGGCAGATCCTTTAAGGTGGCTTCTCTCGGCTGCTTGACTTCCTCATACATGATGTCGGCGGTTTCCTCCGGATGGGCCTGGGCATAAATCGATGCTTCATCCAGCGCCTTCAGAAACTGGACGAAAACTTCCCTATGGCCCTCCAGCAGCTCGTTTGAAGCGATCAGTCCTGTTCCGAGCCGTACCGGGGTCTTCGACATATCCGACAGCTCTTTCGCTTCCGCAAGTGCGCCAAACTTCTCGTTCAGCACTGCACCGTATACCCAAGCCGCGTCAATCTCGCCTTTTTTGAGCGCTACGTAGGCTTCGTCAAACCCTCCTTGTCCGATTAACTCCACATCGGACAGGGCAACCCCGTTTTCCCCAAGGTAAACGTCCCATAGATAAGGCACGAACGTCCCCCTGGAGAAGCTTAGCTTTTTACCCTTCAGGTCAGCTGCACTGCCGATTTCTTGACGAACGAACAGCTTCCATTCACTTGCACTCAGATCCGTCGCTGTCCCGGATGAAGCGAATATCGAGTAATCGCCTTTGCTAACAGCATTCAGAAGTGGAAAATCAGCTCCGAATGCCACGTCCACCTGCTTGATGAATAAGGAGTTAACGCCTTCTGCCGGCGTGGCGAAGTTTACCAGTTCCGCATCAATTCCATGCTTCTCGAAGATCCCTTTGTTTTTTGCCACCCGAAATACGGTATTTGTGGAGATATCGGCGATTTTCAGTTTGAGGCGTCTTCCTTGCTGATCGCCTGAGGCGTTTCCGCAAGCACCAAGTACGCTGGTGGCGAGAATTGTACCCAGCAGCAGAACACACCAACGCTTCCAAATATGTCGGCTACTATTCATCGCGATCCCTTTCTTTCTGCACGACTTCATCCGTTCGGGCTACGCAAAGCGCGCCTTCACCATACGAGATCGTACCTTCAACCTCCACACTGGTTACGGCACCTCTGGGCGCCGCGCCCGGAAGGCGGTAATCGGCAACATCGATCGGCACGAGTTCCGTTTCCACAGGCAAATCGAGCTGAGGCACCCATTCATATGGAACCCGGTAAGCGCGATAGACCATGTTGGAGTTGCGGCTGTTCTTATAAGGAGAGATATATTCCCACACCAGCTCAAATTCTCTTGTCACTTCGAATATCCGACCGTCTGCGCCTTCGGTTATCAATGTGTTGCCATTCGGAAGCCGCTGGGCCGAACTGATATAGGGGCTGTAGAAGCGATAAGAATCGAGCGGAGCCTGAAAGCCGGCCTCTGTTGGTGTATACTGCCATTCAATCTCCAAAGTGACCGGGTTAATCTCCAGAATGCGGGAATGGTCGCGACGGGCGATTTTCAACCCATCCTCCGATTCGGGGTTTGGCCGTCCATACCCGCCCCAGCCGCCGTTGTCGAAGATCAGGATGTTGCCTTCTCCCGGAAGGCCCTTCGGAATGAGATGGGCATGATGCTGGCCGATGATCCAGCCGATATGCTTGGTTTCCGCGGTTGAATAGTCGGGGCCAAGCCTCCACACGATATTCCCGGTGCTTTTATCAATGATGGCAATGATATTGCTCTCCCGTGCGTCCCAGATGATATTGTCGGGATGGAACCGTTCGTCTCCTGCGTCATAGAACTTGTTAGGGCCTAGCACCGAGGCCGAATTGATGTGCATCCAGTCCCCTGCGTGGGCACCGAAGCCACGGGTATTGGGATCATGGGATAATGCCAGCTTGGCATCCTCATCAAATCCGAGCTCATGGAAGTGGTCGCTGACCGCCCACTCCCAGATTACGTTTCCTTCCCAATCCACTTCGATAATCGTGTCATCGAGCAGCTCAATATCGGATATATCGGGACGCTTCACATTTTTATGTGCCAGAATAAGGGTGTTACCGGAATCCACCTTCGGTTCTTGCCCCGGAACATAATAACCGACGGGATTCCCCTCACGCTGGTAGTCATGATGTTGGCGAGCCATCCACTGAGCCGGATGTCCGGGGTCCTCTATGTATTCATAGTGATCAAACTTCCAGACGATATTGCCGTCCCAGTCCACCTGCACGAGATTGGTCTCATCCTGAAATCCGTATTTCGGATCACGCTCGGATGTGCTGCCAAGGACATAGCCTCCCGGGAACAGCTTATTCGGAAACCCCCGTAGTCCTTTCCACAAATGAACCTCCCTGCCATTCATGTCGATTAATAGCGCACCTGTCTCCGCCGCTTGATAGATCGTGTAACCGCTCCATGCCTTCGCAGGGTTATATACCGTTGAACCTGTTGGATAAATCGTCGGATGTCCCATCGTTCTCTACTCCCTTTCGTTGATTAATGAATAGATTCAATAAGAGGTAAATTTGTTCGTACGCTTCGGATGGCTTACGTTTGTCTGTGAAATGTCTGCGAATGACTTATCAGCTGAATGGGTCTGCCCGAGTACGGGGACCGCAAATCCTTCCAGACGATCATTCAGCTGTTTAAAAAAAGCGATTTGATCGCTTAACTCCTCTTGCGAGTACGCCCCGCCCCGGATGTGAAATCCAGCTGTTCGGCTAACTCGCCCAGTCTCTGTTCCCCATCATCGCGATGTATCGTATTTAGAATCAACAGGCCGGGTAACGAAATGCCTTCCACTGATATTTTGTCGCGCTCCTTCACGAATCTGCGAACCATCCTGCGAAAATGCCAATCGGCTTCCTCCAGCAATGCCCAATCCTTCTCTTCCATGCCGCTCCTCTCCCGGGTCATACACCTCCGTATGCCAACCTATCAGCCTATGGGTTTGTTCTCACTACAACCTGGTGTGGTCGTTATGAATATACAGAAAGGCCCCTATTTACGCTTCTCGCTGCAATCACGAAAAACAGTAAACAGGAGCCTTTGGTGGACCAATCGGCTGATCATATTGTTTAATACTGAGATAATGAACAATCATTTAATGATGGCTAAATGAAATTGCTTGTCGCTTAGATTAAACCAATTAATGACACCTGTCAAGTAGGGATTAATTTTAAAAAAGAGAGGACTTGCTGTTTAAGCGCCCTCTCAGTCAGAATTCGTTCGATTATCTCGATAACAAGCAATGGTTAAATAGGCACCTGCTTTTTTTGGAGCGAGGATGTTAAAAAGCAGCTGCCATGATGACAACTGCTTTGATAACAATCAATTACATCATAGACTATTTGCCAGCCTTCAGTGCCAGCGCAGGTCTTGTTAAGGAATAGACAGCACAGACCAATGCCACTATAACGACTCCTCCGCCTACCCAAGCCGTGCTGGCAACCGAGCCGCCCTGTTCCAATACGAGCCCTCCGATTGCTGATCCCATCGCGATTCCTATTTGCAGCGCGGAATTGTTGAAGCTCTGCTGAATATCGGACGAAGCGGGATCGACTTGAATCAGGTAATTTTGCAGTGGCGGAGCCAGGCTCCAGCTTAATGCTCCCCATACCATCATCACGACTAAAAATACACCAATCGAGAACGTTGAGAAGGGCAGCAGGAACAGCACCAGGATAAAAGAAGTGATGATAATCACGATACTCTTGTGTGATCCGATCCGATCGGCAAGTGCGCCTCCGAACGCCCCGCCTCCAACGGCCGACAGTCCGAACAGGAAGTAACAGATACTGATCCAGTACGGAGTCAAGCCGAGTTCCGATTCGAGAAATGGCGTAAAATAAGCGTAAATGGTGTAATGCCCTGCCAGCATAAACAAGGTCGCCAGATGGGCACCAGCGATTTTGGACTTGCCCAGCGCTTTGATCTGCTGAGACAACGGTATTACATTTTCAGGCTTGATCCGATCCAGGAACATATAGATCAGCACCATGGAACCGATGGACAGAATGCCGATGCCAAGGAACAATACTCTCCATCCAAAAGCTTCACTGATTAAAATACCGAGCGGCACCCCGAGCACCAATGACGAGCTAATCCCCATATAGATAACGCCCAGTGCTTTTGCCCGGTGTGCGGGTTCAACGACTTTAGCTGTAATCGTAAGCGATAAGACGATGATAAGAGCAGTACTCATAGCAGTTAATATTCTGGCACCCATCAGCAGCACAAAGTTCGGGCTCACGTACGCCAGCAAGTTACCGATGAAGAATACAAATAAGGAAATGATATAGAGCCGTTTGCGTTCCACCTTTGCCGTAAGTGCAAGGAGAACCGGTCCCGAAATCGCATAGACCAATGCGAATACCGTAATCAATTGCCCTGCCGTGCCAAGCGAAATGTTTAAATCATCTGCAATCAGCGGCAGAATTCCGCCAACAATAAGTTCTACCAATCCCACGGATATGGTTGAAATCGCTAGAATTAATACTTTCAGATTCATCTGGAATGAAATCCCCTTTCTTCGAAGTCATATTTGCTTATAGTCAACCAAAAAAAATAAATCCCGATTACAAAAAATGAGATACATTTTCTGTAATCAGGATTTTACGGTTCCTGGTAGAGACCCTCAGACCATATTAATGAGGTTATACATTCAAATTCAAATATTCAGTTCCGTTGCGCAACAATCGATGATTAATTTATCATATCCCTTACAACATAGTCAAGCCCAATTAGGATTCCAGCAAACCTCCCAGAGATGTCCGTCCGGATCGAGAAAATGACCGGAGTATCCTCCCCAGAATGTGTCTTGTGCCGGCACGGTAATCGCAGCTCCCGCCCTTTTGGCTTGCTCCATCACCTCATCCACTTCTTCCTTGCTGCCCACATTGTGTCCGATGGTTAACTCTGAGGAACTCACAGGAGACAAAGGAACATTCGCTTCAATCGACAGGTCTTTGCGATTCCATATCGCCAGCTTCACGCCCGCCTGCAGGTCAAAGAACGCTACCGCTCCATGCTCAAATTCAGTCCCCATGATCCCTTCGGTCGGAAGACCGAGCCCATCCCGATAAAACTTTAGTGAGCGCTCAAGATCATCAACGCCAAGTGTCAATACGGATATGCTTGCTCTCATTTTGCATGACCTCCTGTACATCATTATCATAACCTCTTACTCATTTTCGTTGATTTAGGCAATAAAGGATTGTAAAAAACGGACATCCTTGAAGCTTTCACACCTTCATTTCTATCCCTTAGGGCATAAATGCCTGTTTTGGTGACATGCCGTATAAACGCTTGAAGCTGTTAATAAAATGAGGCTGATCATAGTAGCCGTATTGTGCAGCGATTTCGGGAAACCGGGTGGGTTTGGTCCGGCGCATCTCCTGCAGCAAATTTTGAAATCGAATAATATCCGTCATTTCCTTCGGACTGACTCCCAGTTCCTTCTGGAACGTTCTTCGTATGTTTCTCTCGCTATAATTAAGCTTGTCGGCCAAGTCATGAATCGTCATTCTTCCTCTTGCCGCGTACAAATACTGCATGCCATGCTTCAGCAGCGGCTCGGAACGGACATGATTCAGTCTGATGACGTTCAATAAAAACGTTTCAATCAGTTCGATCCTGCGTAAGTATTATAGCTTCATAACCGGACATCAGACCGGCAATAAATCCAGAGGTTGAGGCTTCCAGCGACTTCAGATTAAATATAATATCTACGCAACCATCCGGAAGAATACGATGAAGACGATGATGTTGAAACGGTAAAACTTCATAATGCATTGTCCAATAACAGGCCACATAAGGAGTCAATGGCCAGCTTGGCAGGTATTCCTGATAGGTATAAGAAGAATCAGCAGATCGATTCTCCAGCGTCGGTGCTTGTACAGGGACATAGTTCCGCATGTGCTCACCCTTTAATCAATAGATTAGCTAATTAACCCGTATGACTTTTTACTCTAGGTCCTTTACGTGGACGGACTCGCATGCTCCCTAATAAACTTCCCGATCCGCTGTGCTGCTTCCTGCAGGGCTGCCTCTTCCTGGACAAGTGCTATCCGCACATAACCCTCGCCTTCGCTGCCAAAGGCATCTCCCGGGATAACCGCTACCCCGGTTGCAAGCAGCAGCTCGCGGGCGAAACGGCGTGAGCTCCATGGCGCCGATGAATTGCGGAACCCCTCTGGGAGCCGAGCCCATAGAAACATCGTGGCTTCCGGCTTCGGTACGTTCCATCCTGCTTCGGCCAGTGAGGCTACCAGGATGTCGCGGCGCTGCTGATACAATGATGCCACGCCATCCTCCTCTTCGCTATATGCCATTGCCTGTTCCAACGCATAAATAGCTGCGGCCTGAATCGGCTTGAATATGCCAAAATCAATGTTGCTTTTTAACTCCCGGAGTGCTCCAACCGCATCTGCGTTCCCCGCAACGAATCCGATGCGGCAGCCGGCCATGTTAAAGCTTTTTGAGAAGGAATGGAATTCAACCGCAATCTCCCGGGCGCCTGGAACCTGGAGAACGCTAACAGGACGGTAACCGTCAAAGCCCATTTCAGAATAAGCAAGATCATGCACCACGAGCACGTTCCATTTTTTCGCCAAGCCCACCAATTTTGCAAAAAAAGCCAGATCCGCCCGCACCGCTATCGGATTCCCCGGAAAATTCAACAAAATAAAAGTCGCTTTTGTCCAAATCTCCTCGGGGATGTCATCCAGATCGGGCATAAATTCGTTCTCTTCCTTCAACGGAAGATACCAAGGAGTTACACCCGCAATCGCAAGGGCTCCCGAATAGATCGGATATCCCGGATTCGGCACAATCGCAATATCTCCAGGATTACATACAGCTTGAGCCAGGTGCGATAATCCATCCTGAGAACCCATTAAAGACAGAAGTTCGGTCTCTGAATCGACTTCCACGCCAAATCGGTGCTTCATCCATGCTGCTGATTGTCCGCGGAACTCCGCGCTTCCTCTTGTACCCGGATATGTATAGTTCTCTTCTTTCAGCGCCTCCTGGCTCAGCGACTCACGAATTTCAACTGAAGGACCAAGATCAGGGCTGCCAATGCTCAAATCGATAATATGTCGTCCTGACTGAAGCGCCTCCAGCCTCCACTCGCTAACCTCTGAGAATATGGAAGAACCCAGCTGTGAGAGTTTGTCCGCACGCCATGATCGCTCCGATGTATGTTTACTCAAGGTTTCCACCTACTCCGTTTTTTCCTCATATTATAGCATGAACCCCATCAGTCTCGAATACCTGCCTGGAGCTGCAGTCGCGTTTGCTGTAGGTGTATTTGCCGTAACGTCACGTTGTCATAGGCTGAATCAAGAACATTGATAGGCATAAAACATCTGGAGTTAAAGCTTCATAATGGAATCCAGCATAGCCCAGACCATACATCATCGTAAAAACAAATACCTTTTCGAAAAAATGATACACTAAAAACGTTTTAATTCGATGGTAAACTAATCCAAAGAAAGGAGGAATTGTACTTTTGCAAACGCTTAATCCAAATGAATTGAAGGGGGTTTGGTCATGTTAAAGTTCAAGTTGAATATGAAAAAGCCGCTGCTCTTTCTATCCATGCTGTCCGTAATATGGAGCGGCTCGGCCCTGAGTTCTCTGCCGATTAAGGCGGCGGGACCATCGGTTGAGGTCTGGATGACTCGCGATAATCTTAGCACTGCTTTGCAAAGGCAGGGCGATATCGTCTTCCAGCAGGACAGTCTCGGTAATCAGCGAACCATTGATGTGAATGACTTTTTGAAATATCAGCAAATGGATGGTTTCGGTGCCTCCATGACCGACTCATCCGCATGGCTAATCAGCCATCAGCTGTCGGATTCGAAACGTGCCGAGGTCATGGAGCGATTATTCGGTCAAAGCGGCATCGGACTCAGCATGCTGCGCCAAACGATTGGCGCTTCGGATTTCAACTGGGAAATGTACAGCTATGCAGATACAGCCTGGGACTGGAACCTGAACAATTTCAGCATTAACCGCGACAAACCTTACATCATTCCCATGGTCAAAGCAGCCCTGACGAAAAACCCACAGATTAAGGTGATGGCTTCTCCTTGGAGTGCGCCGGGCTGGATGAAATCCACCGGTTCCATGATAGGCGGCTATCTGAACCATGATTCTTACGAGGTATACGCACAGTACCTTCGTAGATTCATTCAAAGCTACCAGTCGGAGGGCATTCCGATTTATGCCATAACGCCTCAGAATGAACCGTTGTTTAACGGTTCGAACGAATATCCGACCATGTATATGTCGGTGGATGATCAAACCAAATTCATCCGCGATCATCTGGGGCCTGCCCTTCGCGGCAGCGGTTTACAGACCAAAATCATCGCTTATGACCATAACTATGATCAATATGCGTATCCGCGGGACGTCTTGAATAACGCGGCCGCCGCCTCTTATATTGCCGGCAGCGCTTTCCACCATTACGGCGGGGATGTCACTGCCATGACGACGCTTCATAACCTGCATCCGAACAAGGATATCTGGTTTACCGAGGGAGGCTTCGGCTCATGGAATGACGGCTTTAAGAACCAGATCCGGGAGATGATTAACGTTACCCGGAACTGGTCCAAATCGTACATTTTGTGGAACATTGCGCTGGATCAGAATAACGGCCCTTCCCTGCTCTCCAACAGCATTAACTATGGTATGCTGCGAATTCGTTCGGATGCGCAAGATCAAGTCACTTATAACAATCAATATTATGCGATGGGACACTTAAGCAAATTTGTCGTACCTGGAGCATACAGAGTGGATACCAATACGTATGCTAACAGCCTGGATAATGTCGCTTTTCAAAATCCGGACGGGTCCAAAGTGCTCGTAGTCGCGAACTCCGAGAATCAGAACCAGACCTTCAAGGCCCGCTGGGGCAATCAATCATTCACCTACACCATTCCCGCTGGTTCTGCTCTGACATTCAAGTGGTACGGGGAGACAACCCGGGACGTGATATCGTTAAAAGCATCGGCTAACGGCAAATTCGTCGCTGCTGAGGACGGGGGCAACAGTCCCTTGATCGCCAATCGCGATGCTGTGGGCGGTGCGTGGGAATCCTTTGAACGAATCAATCTGGGCATCGGAAATTATGCGTTTAAATCCATGGCCAACGGACGGTTTGTTGCTGCAGAGAACGCGGGGGCCTCGCCATTAATCGCTCGAAGCGGCTCCATCGGGACATGGGAAACGTTCCAGGTTGCCAGCGTTAGCGGCGGCGTTACCTTGCGAGCTGCTGCGAATAGCCAATTTGTCAGCGCGGATAATGCCGGGGCTTCTCCCCTCATTGCCAATCGGAGCACCGCATCGGGATGGGAAACCTTCCAGATCAGTGTTCATTAATGTATGATCCAAAAAAGCGTACACCGCCTCACAAGGGGTGTACGCTTTTTTTCTTGTTGCGATCAAGACCAGACCTTAGTGCTTCGAACAGAATCCTTCTGATAGTCCGAATATTTCCGTTCAAAAATATCGTACCCCAACTGTTCAGCAGCCATCAGCGGCGATTGGATATCCAGTGCTACCTCACCACGGCTGTTACCTACTCCACGAACTGCCCCAACGAATTCAGAATGAGTATAACGAGCGTATTCCTGTATCTGATGAATAATGCCTAAGGCCGCACCCGGATAGGTTTCCTCCGATGCAAGCGTCAAACCAATTCGTTTGTTAGACATTCCTTCCGATATCACAGACGAATTTTTGTACGAGGCCGCGTAATAACAGAACAAGCGATCGAAGAATGCTTTCATCTGGGCAGATAAGCCATACCAATAGATTGGGGAACAGAATACTACGCCATCCGCCGGGACAAACTCTCCCATGATTAAGGATTCATAGTTATCCTGTATCGAGCATTCTCCACTTGGGAGCCGGCAAATCCGGCAGTCATGAAGAAAACTAGAGATGAAGTCATCTACAAAATGCAAAGCCACCTGCGTGCCCTTCTTCTCGGCCCCTCGCTTAACTACGGCAGCCAGCGCGGCAGAGTTCCCGTCTCGTCTCGGGCTTCCAACAAGCACTAACAATTTCTGGTTCATGTTCTGGTTCTCAAGTTCTGGTTCTCAAGCATCATCCGATCCCATCCCTTCATGCGCGTGGTCTAATTCTATCTTTTAGCATAAGGTCATTGGGAATCGTTGTAAAATCGTTTGTATTCATGACGATATCATTCATTTTGATGACCATGTCGACTTGAAATCTTATTTATAACCGATGCTCCCCTCTGTAAAACACAAAAAACGACTGCGTGAGCAGTCGTTTATCGAATAGTAAATGTACAATTACTTTATCATAGCCATTCGTTGCACGAATCAGCTAAGGTCTGCAGATCTTGGAAGAACAAACTTGCATGATATCCATCGCACACGGCATGATGTACCTGCAATGCGATGGGTAACAACATGCGACCGCCTTGCTCGGCAAATTTGCCCCCGGTAATGATCGGCCGAAAATCGGTGTTCCCGTTCGTCATATTCAGATTGAAACCGCTAAAGCTTGCCCAGGGTATCATCGATATGAAAAATGTATTCGGAGGGGGATTTTCTTTAACGAAGATTCCCTTCACGTCACGATAGCGTTCCATATCCTGCTCATATCGATTATGAAACCGAGAGAAATCATCAGAAAACTCAGTCCATACGCAGGAGAAGGTCTGGTCATCGTGATGAAAATAGGTGTAGCTCGGTGTCATGGAATCCCAGTAACCTAACAACGGTTTGGGATGATATGAAGTTCTGAACTCTACCCGCTCGTTGACCACTCTAGTTACCATGTAAATAAAAGCAGGATAGAACTTTAATCCCCTAGTCCTCAACGACTGAAGCAGCAAAGATACATCAACGTTTAAAGTCATGCTGTACGTGCATTCATGAACGGACGTATAATGCTCGAAATACGGTTTTCTGGGCCACTGCTTAATATCAATCACATTAAAATTCATCGGTCTTATCCCTCCTAAAAATATAAATCATTTCATTTTAGGAGGGTACATCCACTGATTTGACCACCATTCATCACTCCAGTATGGTCCGTCAACCCGACGGAGTCTATACCCAACACTTTATCATTCATCTCTTCATTTTCCAATAAAAAAAAGACCTCATCACTCTTCAACCTGTGACCCGGTCTTGAACCAGGTACAAACTGAAGTGATGAAGTCTTCCGTATGGTGTATTAATGAACCGTGTCTGGCATCTGGGTAAACAGCAGATTGACGGGCAGGTTACTTCCCGGCGCTGCTGTAAGCATAATTTCAACCTTTTGCTCGTAATCACCTGTGCGATACAGAACCGCTTGCTCGCCAGGAGATACCTGTCCGAGGGAATAGATTGGTACAATCGTACCATTCATCATCGCATAGCCAGAGTATTTACCGCCCCTAGGGTTAAAGGAGATCAGTGTATTTGGAGCCACGCGATCCAGCGTGATTTTGTACAAGACGCCGAAGTTGCCTGTATTGTGCGTGATATCTCCGACCATAGGATCCATTCCCTGCAAGTTAGGGTCATCCTGGTTATCTCCCAGAACGAGACGCTGGGATTCCGCACCAACGAGCTCGGAATAACGGATGATGCGTGTTGAATCCGGGTAAGTTCCGCGGTTATGCACCCCATCGCGGTCCAGGATCGGCAGTGTTCCCAGCACCTTCAATGGATCGGACTTCTCATCGATCATAACGACATCGAATTGAATCGGCTGGTCGCTGTACATATCCGAGTAAAGGGAAATAACATGTCCCTGTTTCATTCGGATCTCGCTCAGCTCTGTCATAACCAGCTTCTGTTCACCTGGAGCAAGCGTAACCGATGTTCTCTTCGATCCATCCTGCATGGATTGGAAATAGTATTGCACGGATTTTTTGCCTGCAGCCGTTGCAATCGGGGATGGCCCAGCAAATCCCAGGTAATCTTGTCTCAATGTCACAGGTGTACTGTTCTTGTTCGTTGCAATTACGTACATTTTGACATTCTTGTTCAGATTGTTCACATGGTGAATCATGAAGCGCATGTCTCCAACCGCTGTCTCACGATAAACGATACCTTCTGAATTTACCGTTTCAGGGCTGTTGCTGCGGATCAGCGTGCTGGGCTCATCGTTAAAATCATAATTGATTTTCGGACGGGACGTCACGTTGCCAAGGAACGAGAATTTCTCCCCTTCCGGAATGAAGAGCATATTAAAATCTTCTTCTGTATACAGTGTTTCATTGGTTACATAAACCGTCGATTCATAACTGGAGCTAAGTCCCTTCTTATCGGTAACGGTCAACTTAATGGTATGAACGCCGGGTGTAAAGAAGGCATAACCCTTGTTCTCCCACTTATACGTCAGATCCTCGGTCTTGTCTTGATCATCCGAGCTCTTGTCCGTATACGTGATCAGCTCACCCATTTTATATTCCGACTTGTCAGTTTCGAACATTGCCACAGGTGGAAGATTAGGCTGAATGACCGTGATCGTTTGACTGTAAGGATCACTCCACGTTCCGGTAGAATCCTGAACAGAGTACGTGACTATGTATTGACCTGGTGCATCGAAGATATCCTGATTGCCTTCCCAACGCTCGTTGATAATCTCGCCTTGCACATTCTCAACTTGCGGTGTGTAGGTAACTGTAGTTTCTCCTGCGAAAATCTCTTTAGGCCCTACCGTAAATTTGGCGACCGGCTTGCTAACCAAACTCATGATGACACGTTTACCTACGTTATCCACTTTATACGGGATTTCCAGCGCCTGCGTAATCGCTGTCAGTGGAACCATGAACGTGCTGTTGGTCTGATAGGAAGTCCCTTTCATATCCTTGGATACACCGTTTACGGTATACTTGCTGCTGTCAGTCTTAAAACGAAGCTCGTTAGTTCCTTTTGTGATAACCGTTTCCTTGGTCTTCTTATCGTAAGTGACCTTGAAGCCTACGCGGTCCACAAGAGCACGAATGGGAACATAGGATACTCCCTTTTTGACTTGCATGGGTTGTGGTGCATTGTAGGTGACGCCGTCTTGAATCATTTTTGTGCTGTTAAAAAAAAGAATAAGTTCTTTTCCGCTTGCGACTTGCTGGCTATTGCTGTTGTTCTGGTTGCCTTGCACTTCCGTTGCCGTGGCTGGGTCTTTAACTTCACCGGTTTCCTCAGTGACAGGCACGTCCGTTGTTCCTGTGTTATTCGTCTCTTGAGCCCCTTCTGTCTCTGTTGTTTCAGGTGTCTCTTGAGTCGTATCGTTGGCCCCGGATTTCACTGCGTTAGATGCCGCGGTGTTTTGCTCATACACTTCTTGGGTGACTGGTGGCTGTGTCTTGTCTGCGGCATTTGCATCCGCGCTCGCCGGATAAGCTGCAGCTAATTGGGCAACAGCCAGTACGGTAAGCAATGATCGTTTCTTCAGTTTCATTCCATAACTCCTTCTAATCCTTTTTTGATATTTAATGAGGTCATACTATTAGACGTAAATTTTGGTAAAAAAGTTTCTCTGATCCGTTAATAATATTTAAGATGATGTAGAACTGTGTCACAAACTTAGTAAAAAACCCGTAACACCAATGTGACCGTTACGGGAGAGACTGAACCTATCAGGTCGCAGCCAAATGCTCTTGCCAATTCGTTGCCATTATGACCTTTTTCCCACTCGGTTCATATTGCCATAGATGGACGCCCGTATCGCCAGTAGGAATGAATATCTCGGAATGATAGGGAAGATTCAAGAAAGCTCGAAATAACATCGAGTTCATGCCACCATGGGAAACAATACAGACTCTTTGTAACTCAGGCTTGCTATCCATTGTCGTAAACAGCTTGGATATGAAGTGTTCCGCCCTTGCTCTGAACTGTACTTCAGATTCTCCGCCCTCAATGGCATCATGCCGCTTTCTTCCCCCGGCCGGTATCGGATACTTCATTAATGCTTCATCTCTCAACATCCCACCGATGACGCCATTATTCTGCTCCATGAGATCATTGTCATAGGTTACAGGCACTTGCGTCAATTCAGCAATAGCTGCCGCGGTTTGCTTGGCCCGAATCAAGGTGCTGCAAAAAATCGCATCCAAGGCGTAATTACGCTGAATCCACTCGGCCAGAAGCTGTGCTTGCTGCAACCCGAGATCGGTAAGAGAAAAGTCAGCCCGTCCTTCACACCGATTCAAAATATCCGCTTCCGATTGTCCGTGTCGTACAACCATAATCTCAACCATGTGTAAGCCTCCGTTTAACATCCGCACTCAGGTTTGTTGTTTCTTGCCAACGGCAATCCAGCGCCCATCCACATCCTCAAACACAAACTCATGGTTGTTATAATCCGTCGTGGACAATGGTCTGACAATCTTCACATCCAGGTTCATTAAATCTTCCTGAATTTCGTACTGATTACAAGTAATAAAATACGCATCATATCCGTAGCCATAACGAATCCGATTCGGCACGACTTCAATCTCCGACTTGGTTAACACGATCTCTATGGAATCCTG
Organism: Paenibacillus sp. LBL; assembly: GCF_029893715.1. NCBI lineage: Bacteria > Bacillati > Bacillota > Bacilli > Caryophanales > Paenibacillaceae > Paenibacillus > Paenibacillus sp. LBL. The sequence goes on from NZ_JARXYU010000019.1 coordinate 93,936, forward strand.
ATAGAGACACACATGCGGTTCTCCTGAATCCAGATAGGCAACCGCACGAAACCCAATCCGCTCATAGAACTCGATTGTTTTTTGAAAATCAGCCGTCGGAAAGATTTGCAAGCAGTGCGTAAAACCTCTATCCATGATCCTATCTCCTGTCTTGTTATCAATTATTTGTCTTTCTCGTTTTCTCGCTTAAAATTCCCGGTCACTTAGCCATGATCAGTTGGACATCTTTAATGTTTGCTTCTTTTCATCTATCCATGTTTTTTGCTGTAGTACCAAACAGATGAAGGATACCCAAGTAGAATGGGTACAAGGCCAATGCAGCCATGGCAATAAGTCCTGTCACAGGGTTAGGTTGATCTGCTGGTTCGGTGATCGGCAGCCATGAAACGAGAATACTGACCAGTATCACGAAATAGGGAAACCACAGGATAAGGGAAAAATAACTTGCTTTACGGCCATCCAGCCAATGCCTGATCAGCTTCGGAAACGCAATGTTGGATACGGTGATGCCAGCCACGCAGAAGGCCAGGATTAGCTTGTTCACATGACTTAACTCCCAACCTGTTACTCGACTGATTCGGTAAACATTGGCCATCAGTTCAATGACTGCGAAAGGGAACATTGCATACAGAAAACTCGAAACATTTAATCGAATGAAGAATCTCATGTACCCAACTCCCGGCAATCATAAGAATTGAAGAATTTATCCCCAGTGGAAAATGATTTATTTCCCTAACTCCTTAATTAGATATAAATTCAGATCATCATCTGCGCATACCATTTCGCCGGGAACAACAGGCACAAGGTTGTACATAATGCCGTTTCCGTCGGGAATGTAACCGCGCCGGGCATAGATTCTTTGTGCTGGACCATAGTCCTTGTACAAGCCCACACCAATTCCGATACGCGGCAGCTTTTTACTCACGATGGTTTCGAATTGTTCAATGATCCTGTTCGCTACACCGTTCCTTCGGTACTCAGGAAATACGTTCAGATCATTGATCTCCGGAATGTTCTGATCTCGAAAGTACGGATAGTCCGATTCATATTTCAAGTGGGCAACTCCGGCCAACTTGTCATTAACAAAAGCTAACATGGTGACTCGAATGCCAATCTGGTTTTCAAATTCACACAGATTATAATACTCTTCCGAACGGTGTATATTTTGCTGCTGGAATCCTTCTTTCCAGGTGCATTTAAGCTCCGTGCTATCTAATACTTTCAATATAATTTCCATACGATGTACCTCACTGATATGTATTTTATGGGAGGAGGCTTCCTTGTCCTCCGGATAACTCCAATACTCGGTTTACAAAATCTGATTTTCCTACCGTATAGCCCTCGCGATCATGCCGAAAGACGGTGGACAACTCTTTCTTCAAAATGGCGTATTCCACAACCCATTCAGGATGATGAAGGAGGGCATCCCGAAAAACAATATGCCTATGCAATTCACGGCTTTCTTGATCGCAGACATATACATGTTGAGCAAGTTTCAATTCAAGCCCATCGCTGTAGGGGACATAATCATCCTTTCTCCCAAAAGCCTCTCGGCCCTCGACGCCTAAATTCCCCTGATGATAATAACCTAGGGTTTCGAGTTTCGCTATAACTGTAGGAAGCGATTTCATAGAATCGATCACTACATCGATATCCAGAACAGGTTTTGCAGCCAGCCCCGGGATGGAGGTGCTCCCTACATGCTCGATTCTCAATACATCGTTACCAAGCGTATGCTCAAGTATGGTTTTGATCTCAAGAAACTTTTTTGGCCATTCCGGATTGTACTCTTCGATGATTACGGGTTTTGGACTCATATGTACGAGATGCCTCCAGTAATTGTGTAATGTGTAACGAACAGGTCTATGATGATTTACCTGTAAGACCGTATTTCAGCCTCAATCGCTTCCGCATCTTGATGCTCTAGCCCATGCAAAGCCTCTTGCAAATGCCGTTAACCTCTATTTTAATAGTTTTCCTGATGTTGGTAAATCATTAAGAAACAATATTTATAATTTTGTCACCATTTCTCTGACAGTATAAAGCACGGTTCCATATAAAAAGCGGCCAAGACACTCGTCTTAGACGCCATTTCCTCCTGTACCATACCAGATCCTATACCGCGTTCCCCGTATACTGGAACAATGTCCCGCCTAGCCCCTATTTTCTTGCCGATATCAATAGAAACATGGGGCGATGGCATTCCTCTCCCCATTCCGGATGGGACATGATCTGTTCATCGGACGGCCCCCAGTCTTCTACATGGGTAATCGTGAAACCCAGCCCTATCATCATATTCAAGTAGGTTCCCATCGTCCGGTGCTGCTTAACAACGCCATCGGCTAACCAGTTCGTCGTACGCATCCCCTCATATTGGTAGTTATCAACAGGCCATGTGTTGTATCCATTTGGATGCTGGATCCATTCAGGACGGATCGATGCGGTGTATATCGGATGCTCAACAGAGCACACCAAGCTTGCCCCAGGTTTGAGTGATGAGTACACTTCCCCCATCAGACCCGACAAGTTCTTAATATAATGAAAAGCCAGGGAGCTGTAGACCAAGTCATACGACTCCGGCTCTAATTCCAGGACCTCCATATCGGCTCGAATATAAGTAATATGAGAATCCTGCGTTTCGGCCCTTCCCCGCGTCAGCATGTTCTCGGATACATCGACCCCTAACACCTTAGTGGCACCGTGTTGTCTGGCCCAGCGGCTGAACCATCCGAACCCGCAGCCTAAATCCAGCACATGAGCTCCGGTTAGATCCGGCAGCATGGATCGCAGGCTCGACCATTCAGGAGCACCATCCAGTCCGTGGACAGATCGGCTAAGTTGACTATACCCTTTAAAGAATTCATCATTATCATATATGTTTTGAGTCATAAACATGAAGCCCTCCCTTCTTAGTTATACCTGATCTAAACTTAGCTTCTTTAGGCTGACAACTCAAGTTCATGTTTAATTCTGAATGAATCAGGATCGCGCGAAAGAAGACATAAAGCGACATCTGATGAATCCGCGTGGGTATCATCGAATGTCGCTTTAATTCTAGAGTTTCATTTTCTCACTCCGAATAATTCTACGGATGGATGGCTCCGTTAAATAATATCGCTCGGATAGGGCTTGAATGGAATCACCCTTCACATAGCTCTCCAGAATCATCTGATTCCGAATATCCAGATCCTTCTTTATCCCGGTTTGCTCTCCCCAGGACTTCCGATTCTCCGACTTTCTCGGAATATAAATATAACTTCCATCAATATAATGTTGAATGGTTTTGACTATGTGTTCAGGCAAAATATCTAGTGCTTTCTCGTATTTCATTCTCCCTGCTCCTATCTACATAGAATCGTGTAAATAGCGAGCAAAGCACTCACATGAAATATAAGCCGCTATGGGTATAGAAGTAGGCTCCGAACAAATCTTTGTTCGCTTATCTCCGTGCTGCTTTGCTCGGAGCCTGATTTAACGGTTTGAACGGTTGTGCTTCTACTATGAGCCATGCATTTCACCTCGCTGAAAAGAATGGGATCGTTCATTATTATTTTCTATTCTAACAAATTCAATTTCCTTCGTGCCAGGTTCAAATAACAACATGGTAGAAAATTGGCAAACATGCCCGTTTGAACCCAGTTGAAAGGTCACGGACGTTTTAATGTTAAACACGGCAATATAAAGTTCAAACTGAAGGTCGCTAACGTGTGTGAGGGGGAACTGCATGGAATTGAAGGTTGCCCGAAGCTCTCCCTCATCCAGCTCAACAACCATTTTGCCGTATCCCGGGTGTTCATAGGCTCCCGTAAAATGCAGTAATGAGAGCGTTAATGGAATGACGAGTGCTTTCACGTCCGGAAGTGTCTCACCCTCTGCTGTCGGCTTAATTTCCACCTCGGATGCTTTCATTTTTTCCAGCGCTTGCGCACTCCAATCCTCTACCTCTCCACCCAGCATACGGTCAAAAATATGATTGGCAATCAGCACGGGAAGGGGGGTGCCATTGAGATTCGATAAAACAACGATACCTATTTGCTCCGCCGGAATAAAGGCGACATGAGCAGTGAACCCATCAATATTACCTCCATGATATACCATGCGTGAACCGCGATATGGCTCGATTGCCCAGCCAAGACCGTAACTCGCCATATTCGTCTGATTCTGATTGATCTCCGTCATGTCACATACCATGTGGGGCGAATGTATAGCTTGCAGCATTTCTTTTGACACGATGTGCTGGTCATCATAGATCCCATGATTTATCTGAAACTTTACCCAGTGTGCCATGTCCTTTATGTTGGAATTAATTGAACCCGCCGGACCTATGGTATCGATGTTGCGGAATGGTATTGGTTTAGCTTGTTCTTCGAGAAGTATGTAAGGCATTGCAAAATCATGCTGAAGCTGCGTCTGATCCACCGAGAACTGACTTGAGGTCATACCAAGCGGTGTAAATATCCGGTTCTGCACAACCTCTTCCCAAGAAGAATCACTTACATATTCCACAAGATATCCTGCTACCATGTACATTATATTTTGATACTGCCACTTCGCCCTGAAATCCTCATTCGGCTCCAGATATTGCAGACGATGTATGATCTCTTCTCTCGTCAGGGCGGAATTGTACCACATCAGATCATGTCTGGGTAAACCGGAACGATGGCACAACATGTCCCTGATGGTGATTCTCTCCGTTGCAAAAGCATCAAACATTTTGAAGGTAGGGAAATACTCCTTTACAGGCTTGTCCAAATCCAGTTTCCCTTCATCCGCCAGGATTCCAGCAGCGAGCGCAGTAAAGGCTTTCGTGGATGAACCGATGGCAAAGATGGTCTCACTTGTCACAGGAAGTCCCTGATCGATATTTCGATGACCATAACCCTCCATCATGAGGATCTCATGATTCTTCACAACCGCAACAGATAATCCGGGAACCTTCCACGCCTTCATCTGCTCTTCGATATAGGTATGGATCCCGTTCAATGATTCCATACCGGTTAATAACTCACTCATATCATCGGCCCCCTCCTTCACGCTTCGTTCATTCGATCACAATGATTTTGTGCAACTTGTAATCTTGGACATTCGACGTGCCCACACGGGATACCTTGTAGTACGGTTACAAGTAACCACTATTCTCTGACGCTTATCTATTTAAGAAGAGAGGGATCAAGAAGAGTTTGGGATGTACGAACCCGGTCCTCGTCCCCTATACGCGAGTCAGGATCGATATGTGGAAAACTTGAAACAAGTATAGTTGTATACGTGACAAAAAAGAAGCCTAAGGATCTATATCCTCAGGCTACGATCAACAACACGATCCATTTGTTTTACACGCTGATTAAATATCTTTACCTAAATAGATCACTGTCAGGTTATGATTCATAACCTTTTCCTTAAACTTGGTATAACCTAATCTTTCGTAAAATGCGAGATTTTTCGTGCTTTTGTGACCTGTGAACAGCTCTGCCCGGTTAACATCACTATAATGGTTCTCAACAGCGTTCATGTAAGCATCGTGCTGTAGGTCAAGTATTGCAGGTAAATCCCCGATTTCTGCTTTGCCGATGGCGATCATTTTTCATGAGCTCCTCTCCATACAGGTCCTTTTTATGGCTGCACAGCCTCTAGCAGCTTCTCATTCAACACACGGAAGGCTTCTTGAATGGCTTCCCTCGGCGTCTTGCCGTATCGTTCCCCTATATGAACCTCAGATTGGCAATGATCTTCACTTGCCTCTTTAAGATAACTGATAAATCCGATGCCGGTCGTATTGTAAATATCCATCAGGATCGGCTCAAGCTGATTCTTGCCCAGTTGAAAGTACACATGGAACATGTTGGATACCGGAACTATAGGCTTAGTGACAACGGCATGACACTGATTAAACATCGCAGCCAGCTCTTTGGCCTCTTCATAATAACGGCCCATCTTCTCTATTCTCTGTTTATAATAGTACTCCGAGCTGATGATATACGGGTACAGACTGACCAAATCACCGCCATGACGCCGCTTCCATACTTTGGACTTAGCCAGGAAATCATTGTCGCCAGCCAGAATGGCTCCGGCAATCCCTCCGATGCCCTTGTAGAACGACACATATACACTATCAAAAAGCGAGCAGATCTCTGCAGCGGTTCTCTGATAATAAGGCGTAATTTCAAACAATCTTGCCCCATCCAGATGCAGCTTTATGCCTTGAGATCGACAATAGGCCGAAATGGCCTCAAGCTCCGCGTAATAGGGTAGCTGCCCTCCGATTTCACGCTGCGGCAGTTCAAGCAGCAAACAAGCAATGTCGCTATTCAGATTCTGAACATCTTCGAGTGTGATCAAACGATCCTCGCCAGCAAGGAGAATTGTCTCAATCTGATGCAGCTCCTTAAGCCCATCCTCTTCGTGAATCTCCAAATGGCACAGCGGGTGATACGCTACCCGTTTCAGTTCGGCTTCATCACACCATATCCGCAGGGCAATCTGCTGCGCCATCGTTCCGCTTGGAAAAAACACGGCCGATTCCTTCCCTAATTCGTCTGCCATAAACTTCTGAAAATCTTCAATAACGGCACCATTGCCGTACATATCTCCCGCCTGAGACCCGTCCACAGGCTGAAATGCCTCCAATAACACCTCGACATTCCTGCGACTATGCCCAATCAATGGATATGTAGTCTCATTATAAGCTTCGCCAAGAGATTTATGTTGTTCGTTCATAAGGTCAGTCACTCCTTCTGTTCAATTGAGTGGATATGGCCGTACCGGATGATGAATCGCCTGCCCCTTAAGCATACTAGATAACGAAACAAGTGAGAATTAAATTAATTTCAATTGAATAATTCCCGGAAAAACTTGACAACTCCTAATTAAAGAAATAACATTAAATATGAACATATGCTCATATTTAATCCATGCTTGTATTACAACCATTTAATCAAAATGTTAACATCATTCATTTGGAAGGGGAGTTTTTGATTATGCATCAACATAACCATCAACACGGACATGATCATAGCCATCATGATCATGCCCGGTCAGGGAATAAGAAAGGACTTCGCATTGCCTTGATCATCACGGTTGGCATCATGATTCTGGAGTTTGTCGGAGGATTGCTGACCAACAGTCTGGCTCTGTTATCGGATTCGGGCCATATGTTAAGTGATGCCAGTGCTTTATTGCTCAGTTTGGTAGCTCTATGGTTTGCCACAAAGCCTTCATCACCGAATAAAACCTATGGATTTTACCGTTTTGAAATCTTGGCGGCTCTTTTAAATGGTGTCGCATTGTTTGTCATTGCCGGATTTATCGTGTGGGAGGCGATCCAGCGTATCGATGACCCTCCAACTGTTGCCAGCGGGAGCATGATGCTGATCGCGGTTATCGGATTGCTAGCTAACCTTCTCAGTGCCTGGTTCTTAATGCGAACGGGTGATGTGAAGAACAATGTAAATCTCCGCAGTGCTTACCTTCACGTCATTGGGGATGCGCTTGGCTCTGTGGGTGCTATTGTCGCCGGGATTGTCATGATTGCTTTCGGCTGGTATATTGCCGATCCCATAATTTCCATCCTGGTATCGATATTAATACTCAAAAGTGCCTGGAGAATCATACAGAATACGGTTCATATTTTAATGGAAGGGGTACCGGCATCCGTAGACCCAGAGGCCGTAACGAAGTCATTGTTATCCATTACAGGGGTTACAGGTATCCACGATCTTCATATTTGGACGATTACGTCCAATTTCGACTCCTTGAGCTGCCACGTTGTTATCGCAGATGACATAGATAGCTTTGATGTTTTACAGCAAGCCATCGACCTTCTGGACACCCAGTTCCACATCGAACATGCCACGATTCAGATTGAGAATACCGCTATCGTTCATAAGAAGAATAAAGTCTAAAGCCCTTCCCTGCGGCAGCCCTGTAGTTCGTTAAAAGGGGAAAATCTGCTGCTCATGTTTACCCTTTTTACAAGTTCGGTGGACCTCCATAATGAAAGTATCAAGACATTCCGCATGGATGAAGCGAATTTATGAATGTCTTGCAGGGAGGTCACATGAACAACGATATATATACGCTGGAGAAGTTACATGAGTATCAACAGACAAGATTGGATGAACTTGATCGTCAGGGAAGATTCGTTATTTATGACGAGACAGGAATAAGCAAATCCCAGCGCGCCGCCAAAAATGTCCGTCTTCTCGATAAGCTTTATGGCTTCTTTCGAAAACGCAGATCACGAAGAAGCCATCATAAATCTTTATAAATCAAAAAGAGCAAGCGAGGATGGGGACTGACCCCATAGCGTGAGACAAATTAAAACACCTTCAAGAGAATGCAACCATGTCGTAAGATATGGAGACAACCTTGGAGGTGTTTTTGCG
>NZ_JARXYU010000020.1:0-87746 GCF_029893715.1 Paenibacillus sp. LBL
GGATTTTAAGGGCTATGACCCGTTGCGTACTCCCATCGTACCGAGGCGCTTTTATTTTTGCAAAGCTGATAATTAACGCTCTACAGGAATGCTAATTTATCAATATTATAATCAGATTTTAATTAAGTTATAATCTGATTATAATAAGAGATTTTCCAGTCTGGTTGTACTACTTTTAGTCCCTTTAAAGATCTACTTCTACTTTTAAGAGACAACTCTTAGGTATAGAATTATATTTAGCTAACTCCACTTAAACTCAATTATATCTGCATTGATATTATGGCTGATAAAAATCATGAAACCAGGTTTATGTGCTTATAATAATGAACATATTGTGGTAATGATAAAAATATAAACCATAGGATGAAGGAGTTAGATTTCAGATATGGAAATCTCTATTGGAAAATATTTAGAGTATTTAAGAATGTCTTGTGGCTATAGCTTACGAGATGCAGCAAAAAAGACAAACCTAAGTCATGGATATATAAGAGATGTTGAACTGGGAGATAATCGGTCAGCAGGATCACAAATTATTCCTATGCCTCAAACATTAAAAAAGTTTGCAGATGCATATACAGCTTCTTTTGATGAATTAATGAGAATAGCTGGTCATGTTCATTCTGATCCACAACTTGAATTTGAGTTTGTAGAACTCGATTTCAGTACAATTCTTTATGTTGAAGTTGATTATAATAACAACATCATCTATCACGGGGATAGCTGCAGATATATTGAACGAAAATCATTGCACGATTTTATTATTTTTGAAGAACAACTAGAGAATAACCGATTCTTAAAAGTACAAGGCGGGTTATACGCAAATTTATTTAAAATCAAGGCTTATGATTCTAAAAGTGGTAGACTATATTTTAAAGAAAACATGGAAGGACATTATTTGGAACTCAGTTGGATCCGTGCTTCGAAAATAAGAAAAATTATCTCTAATGCCATATCAAAAAATACTGAGAAAAATTTAGAACATACGCTCAATTCAAATTCATTCACCAAAATTATTCGAAACATAGTATCTAATTAGTTCCTTATTAAAACTCAACAAAAGTGATATTACAATTTCGCTTCACAAATATTGCTTTAATCTAAAAATTTGTTGTCTTGAATGTTGGCTTGATTTTCTTATTTATTGTTTAATTAGTTTATGTGATAATATATATATTAGATTATTGGATAGAAGGGCGTGTTAATATGTCTAACACAGACTATAAGACAACAATTGATTTCGATTTAGACTCCAAACTCCATCCCTATTTACAAGCGATGATATCCAACCTTCCTAATGCCTCGAAATTGATTATGCAGACACTTTCACAAAAAGATTATAACAAAGAGGATTTATCACTAAACGCTCGAGTAAGAAGAGGCGAACTTAACTTTGCATTGATATGGCTCGAGTCACTTGGGTTAGTAGTCTATAATACGAGTGGCAGACAAAAGCTCTACAGTTTAACTCCTCTAGGTAAAAAAGTTTTTGAAGAATTCAACGATGTATTCTACTCCTTAAAAGAAGAATAAAGGGAACAAAGAAGCGGAGTTTCTACTCCGCTTCTTTGTTCCCTTTATTCATTCGTTTATCTTCGGATGCGTTCTTAATTCTTTCTGCGAGTTTTAAAGTAGTGTCATCAATTGTAGCTGGTGTAAATTTAACCGAGGATTCCTTAGGCTTAGAATCTTCTCCTGCAGCCACTTCCTCCCCACTATCCCATATAGAATTTCTTATCTTTGAATCAATAACTCCTTTTGAGTCACTTACCAATACATCAGCTTCCGTTCTATCAAGAGACCGTTTTTCATCTTCCATTTCCCCCTCGTCCTTGATAGTTTTATTTCGTCTATTAAGAGCATTCATTTTTATAATTTCTAGCTTTTCTTTCTCGACTTCAATCGAAACACTTTCATCCTTTTCTTCGTCAACTGTATTACTAATGAAGTCTGATTCCTTATTGATTGGACTAAACAGCTTTCTAGGAAGGGGATAAACCAGTCCAATTACTGGCTCAAGACGTATGTTATTGTGAACCCCTCTAAATAAACATTCTCCTGGTTCGCCTGTTTCGGGATTATAACCTTTCAAATTGGAAATATGTTTTGGCATAACAGTGTATCGCTTTTCCTCTTTGATTTGTGTCTTAAACCCACTAGCCGACATTTCGTCTGTACCACTGCTTTGACCAATCATATAGTCCTCACCAATCATATTCGCATAATATTCAGCATCTTCATTTTCAAGCCCAGCTAATATGAATTTTTGCACTGCATTTTGCTTGACCATGGCTCCGAGTCTTTTACTTACATCTGTTAGCTGCTCATTACCTTGGTGAATTACATTAACAAAAACTTCAAACTCCCTTGCCATTTCCATAAATGTAGAGAATTCCTCATCTGCAAACATTTCAATTTCATCAACAGTCAGCTGATGAGCTCTTATCGCTTCTTTTAGGTTTCTCCGGAAAGTACTTGCTCTAAGTAAATTTAGAAACAATCTTCCTACGGTATAGGTTAGAGTTTGTAAAGTACCATACGCGCCATTAACTAGGATTACTTCACCATTACGCAATGCATCATCAATATTAAAAGTAGATTTACCACAGAAGATTTTTTGAATATATTTATTACTTGTTAATTCAGTTAGATAGTCATACAGATTGGAATATGTCTGCATTGCATGTTCTTGCATTTTAGCACTTCCAGCCATATTTCTAGTGTATTCCAATAGGAGTGGTACTTGATTTTCGTGCCCACGAAGTTCTGCTAATACTTCAGCTCTAAAATCATCATTCATTGGTTGAACTAAACGATCCAATTCATTATAACCACAATCATTACCATAGACGATTTTAAGAGCCTTTATACACACACGCATTAACTGAGTACTGCGACTTTTAAAATACTGAACCGCATCTGGTCCCAGATAACCATGGAAAGCTGAAACATTAGCTTCAATCATTGGTTCAATATCCTGGCCATCTGGTACAAAGAAGGGATTTAGACAATCTGTAAATTCATATTCAGGGTCAAGTCGATAGTAAGGGCGACCGGTTCTATCCATGAAATTAGATAATCTATTAATTAGTGATCCTTTGGGTTCAATAATTGTACTACCAATATAATCATTCAATAAATCTTGAGTTATTAGATTCGTTGCAAGTAACGTTTTCCCGGCTCCAGTACCACCAATTATTTGACCATGTTGTGCCCTATCACTTCTACTTAGAATCATCAATTGGCTTTGTCGATCTTTTGTCGGTACAGTGGAAAAAAGTTCGAGTTTGCATTCTTCTGAATAATATCTAAGGTGAGATAAACAACCTACTTTGTTTAAATCTACCCCCTCATGTTCATATAATTCATCCTGTGATAAACTGTCCTTTTTCTTCACCATGTTCAATATTTTGCCCTTATCAGTATTCTTCGTCTTAAGCATATCAGCCTGTTCAACTGTCGTCGTAAGCTTACTAAATACTGTTGACTTAATATTAAAATGAAGTGTGTAATAAAGTGTTAAAACAACAATTAAGATAACCAAAGAAATAGAAATAAGCATTCCTATTTCAAAAGGCAGAAAGGTAAGAATTATCTGTCCAAGTGCTAATCCACTAAAAGCATTTAAAAAGGTTTGAATTACCGGCTTTGAATAATTATTCTTAAATAATGCGGGACAGGAATAAATTAAGTGCCCTAAAAAACATGGGATTAAAAGTGGGATTGATCGATAGAATATCGGATCAGATAATCCATAAAATTGATCTTGGTATTTTCCAATTAGCCAAAAAAACAATAAAAGCAAAACACCCAGCAGAAAGAATGCCTGAAGATTCCAAATTATATTCTTGTTTGCTGGATCCATGGTGAATCTTCGAATTGCTATGAAAATGTTTTTAAACATAAAAGCAATCATATGCCCGATTGCCGAAAAAATCCCTCCTATAACCATCCCTATGTATTTCAATTCATTCCCTCCCAATATATTAGTTAGTAATATAATATATTAGTAATATTGAATTTGTCATGCAAATTATAAAAAGCAGCTGCCTCCAACTTTCTGGAACAGCTGCTTTTATCAAGAGAATATTCTTCCAAAGAACCCTTTTTTCTTCTTTTCCTTACCTATCGTTGAGAACCAATAACGAATTTCAAAACTAAGATCCGGATTATCTCTACCTATTTTTTGAAGCTTATCTCTTATTAAATTTCTCTCATTCTCACTTTTCGCACTTTCATAATCATCTAACAAATCACTAATCGTCTCTTTTACTTTCCTAATGTACATTTCTCTCTCGTCTTGTCTAAATCTATTAATTCTATCTTCGGAAGCATTTTTATACATCTTAATAGTATAGGCTTGCCCAGGATACTCATTTTCTAAGTCATTAAATAAAGCGAGGAAAGTCTCCTTTTCAGTTAGATCTGTGTCAGGAGATATAATTTTCTCATAAATCTCCAAGACTTTTTCTTTTACTTCATCATCTTTCGTACCCTCTAACATCAATCGTCTAGCTGATTCTTGAGCTCTCTTATCAATTTCGTTAAAGAACTCTCCTGATTGTACCATGTCGTAAAATTTATCGAATTGTTCCATCTTTTTCATCATTTGAAACATCATATCGTTACCGGCATCTTGCTTTTGCTCAGTTGTAGATTTAGTGATATTTCCATAGATTATTTCCTTAAGTTGAGGAAGAGTAAATTCGGACCCTTCTCCAGTTAGGCCATGTATCATTTTGAGTTTGAAAACTGATATGTAATTATGCTTATATATTTTACTGTTGCCTTCACCCATCTGAGTAGGATTAATGTACTCTAATAATTCACGTCTTTTGTTTTTAATTACGTAGTCATGGGTTTCACAAATGTCTGCAACTTGGCTTGATAGATACAAAGCATCCTTATCCATTGAAAGGATTTTATCTGTTAGTATCTTGTCTAACCAACCTCTTTTCTTATATATCTCATAGAGTAATGACGTTCCGTCAAAAGCGTTCATAAGCAGTTCTCGCATCTCATCGCGTCTAGCTTCCTCTCGTTCCTCTTTTGTGAACACATCATTATTCTCATTCATTCCTATCACCACCCGCTCTGAACAGTCTATTTATTCTATTGTACATTAACAGAAGGTGAATAAAAAGCTTTTACACGTCTTTACACACCACAATTTCTTATTCATCAAACTACGAACAAATCCAAATTAAATCAGATAAATCCGTATTAATTCATCCTTATTCGTTTTAATTCGTTTGATTAACCAACTGGATAAATGTGAATAAAGGTGTGCCCTCATCCAAATTACGTATTACTTCGAATATATCTGAATTAATCCGTATTAATACGTTTTGATAATATGGTGAATAAAGGCGAATAAACTGGTTTATTCGGTGAATATCACTCTTGGTAAGCATCAAATTATAACTTTATATATACTTTATTCTAATTAAATATACATAGTATTTAAATAGAATTATAACTCGATTTTAATAAATGTAGATTGAAAATCTGAGATTGCATTGGAAATGGAATACTGCTTTTTGACAACTGAAAAATCAATCAGACATCTACAAGGATTGTTTCTCAGCGTTAAGAGGATTTGAAAGCAATAATTAGAAGCAATCGTATCAAGCCGTCTTCTTGTTGGAGAACCTTTATCCAGAATAGTAGGGGGGAAAAACTACATTGCTTCTCCATCGATAGTTTTACGATGAGAGAAATAATTGAGGAGCAGATCTTAACACGGTGGACTAACATATGAGGAATCCCAGAAAAGCACCCGCAGGAAAGCAAGAAAAGCAGGCCGGTATTACATGTTCTCATCCATGCTTCAATTGTTTCTATGTATTGGATCGTCAATCATACTATGTATGAATATTTTGAAAGTCCACTATGGCAGAGGTAACTCTTTAGGCAACAGAAGATACAATATGCTCGAGAATGAATTGCCTTAAATCCAAGAAAATCAACAGTAAACTTGTATTCAAGTAGTGACAGTTAACCAATTGCACGAATAATCCACATTAATTGCCGACCAAATTCAGAAGTAGTTCAACAAAAATAAAAACCTCGCCCCTTATACCAGGTTGAGGTTTTTATTATCTTACTGAAAAGAACCGACTACTGCTGAATCAAACTTCTTACTTGCTGCTTTACGCTTAGTAGTCGTACTAACTTTTTGATCATCTTGTGAAGATCCATCGTGGGTCATCTGTTGAGTGACTGATGGTTGCTCAGCTGCTTCATTGAATATTACAAGTGGGTTTTCCAGTTGTTGTTCTTCGGAATAAAAATCATTTGATTTTTGTCTGCTGTCTAATCCGAGATTTGACTCAATTGAGGTACGAGATGAATCTGTATTTGCATTATTACTCATTGTTGGTAAAACAGATGAAGAAAGATCCCTAGCCTTTTCTGCTTTTTCCTTAATTAACTGTTGACGTATTGTTTCTACATCTCTAATTCTTGGAACAAATGATTGAATGTCCCGAATTCCGTTTTCAGCAATTTCTTTTTGTATGAGATATCTCATCGAATCTGCATACACCGTTTGTTTATTGATCCAATCGATAACAAGTTGCTCTTCATCTTCTCTGAGTTTCATAACTGCAGGTTTACCGGGTTTGGCTTCAGTTTTCCTCATATGATGTCTCACCCCCTTATAAGTGATAACCCCTCGGTTATGCTATCTCGTCTTCTATCAATTTTCCTTTGTACTAGCAACTTCCTTTGCTGCTGTTTTCACAGTTTTTTTAGCTGTTGTAGCTGCCTCATAATCCTGTTTTAACTGAGCATAAATCGGACTACGAACAAAGAAATCCAAGCCTTCAGCATTTAAGGTTACGGCATATTCTTTTGGCACATAAAACAGCATAATCCTGGTGCTTTCAGCTAATTCTTTTAATTTAGGAAACAGATGATCCCTCATTAAGATACTTCCGCCGCCGTAGACAGCAATAATATCGATTTCATTTGGTCCAATATTTAAAATTTGATCATTGGCATGCTTGATAATTTGTGCTACTTGGTTTCCGCAATGAGGCCCAAAAGCTTGTATGGCTTCATTTAAAAACTTATGTGGTCGGCCAGAAAATTGACTCTTAAGAATCTCACTATACTGCTGCCTGGATAAAGAGTTAAATGCATGGGGAGCTAAGTTAATAAGATCTGGAATTGCTGGATCTATAGCGTGACCTATACCATGATTAACACCATCACAGAAATCCTTATCTACTGCATCACCTCGCGTGAAAGGTGAATCTGTTGTCCCATCTCCACAATCAAGATGCAGCACATTCTTTCCGTCCAAAAAACTCCCATCGATATCACCTAAATTATAAGTCTCCGCAAATTCCTTAAATAGAGGCAATTCTTGATTCGTTCCTTCATTCGTATCTTCGTATCCGGAAGTTCTCCAGTTGCCTTTAGAATCCATCTGCAGGGCAAATGTAACAGGCGTACCTTCTTGAAGAATATGAACATAATCAAATTTAATCTTTACGTCGATTTTCTTAGTTAAACCAAGATGGACTGAAACTGAATGTGTACCATTCATGAATTTATCGCGCATTTTTCTAGTGTTTTCGGGGCTATGTTGTTTAACTGGTAAAGCAGCTGCCATATCTACAATCACTTCAATTTCATCAGCTAGTTCACCCAGTGCATTTGCTTTCTCAACCGCTCGAGCTGCAATCGCAGAAAGAGTATTTATGTATGGAACCATTTGATCTGCTTTCGTACCATTTCCTTTTACATAAAGGCTTGTCACATTTTCACCGTTTGTTTTCAATGCATGTTTTCCTATCGTATACAGTCCCGTCTGAATTCCAGAGCCCGATACAATAGAAACGGCAAGATTATCATAAATATTTTTTAGGTTTTTCTGAACATCAACATCATCATCGGACCAAGGTATCTGTCCAGTTAGTGAGAATACATTTGGCTGCCTTACTAATACACCATCCACGTAAATGTCTTGCTCACTATTTCCAATATCATTACCAACATTGAAGTGAAATTTTAACAAATTTTATTCCTCCCTTAATTCTCAAAATCTACCTGCATTATATAACTGATTTTATAACGGTTTAGAATCACAGTCAACTTGCATTAGTATCATATACGTATCAGTTTTCAATTTTATATAAATCGAATTATAATTTGATTTATATTCGGTTCTAATTCTCTTCTAGAATTGACCGAATATATCCGGATATACACATTAATTCATTCTTAGTTATACGTTCTAATTCGAATATCTCCATTTATTATTCGAATAAACACATCTTAGTCTTGTTGATCACTAGACCAATTCTGTATTACGATGATTTCGAGGATATCGCATTCCAGTTTATGTTAATCCTCATACTTATAAACTGATTGGTAAAAGGGAGGAGGAGATAATATCAATGTAATGACATTAGTAACTCACCTATATGATTATTTGTGATCCAATAATATGTTCATATGTAGACCTCTATGTAATGCTTTTTGTTGCGTTCTTTGAAATGCTCTCTGCTCAACACAAAATTTATGTTGCTGTTAAGTGAAACTCACTCAAGAGTAGGGACAGTTAAGGATCACGAAAACCCGACTAATACGATTTTTAGTAAGTTTTTATTCAACCCCAACCCATTCATGGGTCCAGGAAGGAGTAGTTAAATTTATGGACATTGAAAAACACGAAAAAACCTCAATGCTTCAACCGGATACACCAAAAAAGCGTAAAAAGACCTCCTTGGATTATTCACTTGGAGAGATTATTGACCTCATTACCGAACGCGAATGGCAACTACTAACTGATCTATACTTGTGCCGTTGTATGCCGCAATCCACTGTAGTGGAAACTTACTTTCTTGAAACTGCAGAATTTCATTACGAAGAATATAAAACCGCATCAAAGGATCGTAAGTTAGAGTTGGAAATCAAAAATAAAAAAAGAGCGCTCATAAATACACGCAAAACATTAAAGAGATTGAAGGATCGCGGCCTCGTTGAATCATCTTCTTTCTTACCTGATTCTTCTGATAAACCATTACATCAACGGAAGGAACGTATACGTGGAGAAACCTGGTATTATTTAAGCAGTCGTGGTTTGAAGGTTATTGAAATAAAGAGGGGGATCCTTGAGGAAAATCGTCTTTCAAAACATGAGCTGGATATGGAAAGAGCAAAGAAAGAACATTTTTGGGAACTTGGTAAAGTTTATCTTGATCTTCGATATAATTGGGTCAACGATCTAAAACAGTTCTTTGACTGGGATTGGTATCCATCATTGTCTGTGTACAGCGATAATGAAATTAACTCAGTTCGCCCGGATGCAATACTTCGGATTGGAGAACAAATATTCTATATAGAACTAGACAGGTCAACGGAGCCTATTCAACGTTCTCCATTTCACTCTGATCAAGTTTCCATTGAAAGAAAGCTAGAACGTTATCGAGATGTATTGAAGCTTTCAACAAACAAAGTAATTCGAAACGGAATAATCTCTTTTATTGTTCCAGATGCTATCTATCAAACTCGGCCTAAAAATATCCAATCAGCTGCTGAACGAGTGTTCGGTAAAAACAGCAGAGTGTTTACTGGAAGAAATATTGGGGATATCATTTCTTCATATGCAAGTCTTGCGAAGTAATTATAGTAAATAGCATTGTGGTCGTCATGTGGAAAGGAATACTAACTTCTTAATATTGTTAATTAAATAAAAAAGCTAAAAGATGGATACAAATGATGTTGGAATGATCAATAAAGGGAGCAATATAAATTTAAAATAGCAATATACTAATTAATTTATTATTATGTTAGTATATTGACTATCTAATATATTAATTAGATTGGAGGTGAATGAGATTTGAGTAAAAACAAAAAAATAGTTCTCGCTAGCGTTGGAGTGCTCTTTATCCTTATAGCGACAGTCTTATTTATCCGTAGTCCTGGACATACAATCGAACCTCCTAAAGAACCACCAAAACAAGCTATTGAAAGACAAAATCCCGCTCCAATTAAAGAACATACTGGACGAGATGATTCTCACGAAAAAGTAGAAAAAGTGATTGACTCAGCCTCTAACGTAGTAACAGAACAAGCACCTGGACTGTGGTTGAAAGTAGTTGATACGTTCAATTGGTTTATGGAGTTTGATACAAAGTATGCCTTAATACTCTTAGGTTTCTGTTTGCTTGTCATAGCCGTTCTCCAAGGAGGAAGTAATAAAAAGAAATCTTAGGAAGGTGAGATGCATTGGGTTTTAAGAAAAAGAACAAAGAAAAGACCGATGCAAGTGACACGACACAAGATATTCCTCGTGAAGCAAAGAAAGTATCCGACAAATCAATTAAACCTCGAGCTCCAAAAATGTTGGGGTTTAAAAAAGCGGTTCGGATCTTAATCTGGACAATAGCCCTATTTATCATGATAAAAGGCATTGTCTCTTTTACTCAAGGTACACGAGTTATCGAGAATGTCACCTACATTGGAGCGGAGCAGCCGGCAACATCTGACATCGTTAAAGGGTTCGCAGTGGATTTTTCAACTGAGTACTTCACCTGGAACATTAATCACCTGAACGATCGGATTGAGAGGCTTGCAAAGTTTATCAGTGGAATCGATCAAGATGCTGGATTAAAACCTTATGAGGTTAAAGGTTCATCTCGTGTATTATCAGTCGATGTATATGACACGGAACGAATCAATGATGAACGATACGATATCACCGTCATTGTAAGAAGAATGATTGAAGTGGAACCAGATCCAATTAAACAGGCAAAAGAAGCCGCAGATGATAAAGCGATCGAAGAAACGACTCCGATCGAACAAAAAACCTACATGGTAGTTCCAATAACGGTGACGGCTAAAGGATTGGTTGTTCAATCATACCCCCGATTTGTTTCCGAAAAACAAAAGGGAGAGAGGGCCCACAATGCTCAGGGTCGCACAGTTACGGATCCAGATCTGCTAACGAGAAGTTTAGAACTGTCAGACAGCTTTCTACAGTCCTACTTTGAAGGGAATGTTAGTCAGCTTAAATATTTTTATGCCGATTCGGTTAAACCTCCTACATCTATCACAAAATCATCTTTCACCATCGAAAAGATTGATCAGGTAAATGTATTCGAATCAGACTCTAGTGACCTCAGAATTGAAGCATCCGTGATAGTGAAAAACGAACTCAACGAACTATTCACTAATACCTGGATATTAAACGCAGTAGATGTCGATGGTCGCTTATACGTAAAATCTGTTGGTCAACCGATTGAAGAATCCAGTAAGAATACCAATGCACCAGCTACTTCAAACAATAATGTGCCAAATCAGGAAACAAATCAAAATAATAATTCTCAGATCAACAATAATCCTTTAACAGAATCTCCCGCTTCCAACGAAAGCAGCGAGGTCATAGGAGATTTACCAAAAGAGAAGACAGAGGAACTTCCTCAAGGCACAGATTCAATCGAATAATATCTTTGTTGATAAGAGAAAGGGGATATACCCATGAAAACTCGTAACAAAATGTATCTTCGAGTACTGATGCTTACATTCGCATCAATGCTATTTTGTCTTCCAGCATTCGCTTCCGATCCAGGAGTGCAATTGAATACATGGTTACAAACAAACGTAGGCGGATTAATTCCCGGTGCTTTGCTTGTAGTGTGTCTATTCTGCTTGATTAAAAGAGATTGGATCAAACTCATCAGCTTTTTTGGTATGACATTAGTGGTAGCTGCAATCCTTAACTGGAATGAGATCAAAAAACTATCTGGCAGCCTTTGGTCTGCTATTTTTGGGTGATGAAGAATGAGCGACAAACAAGAGTCGCCCCGTGTAACCGTATCAAACTATACTAAAATATGGAATTTGGATTGGGTCATATATGCATTGGAAGGCAGGAAACTTCCTGTGCCGGCAAACCTGAGGGTCGTCGGGATATTTATTTCATGTTTAATCTTTTGGGCTATTGTAGGTAAGATTCTATTTTTTATTCCAGCAGCGTATACGTATGCATTTCTCCCCGGTGTCTCTACCTGGCTAATCGCAAAACAAAAGCTAGATGGAAAAGCACCACATAAATGGCTTTGGGGGATGATTTTATTCTGGATGCGTCCAAAACATCTACATAGATACCGAAAAGTCGAGCACAACAAACATTACAGATACGGTAGCAAAGTAGTATACCGTACTAAAAGAGAGCGTGCGTAGTCGCGCTCTTTTTTCAAAGGAGGTACATGTACTTGGCATCAACAATTCCGTCAACGAAGAAAAAAGCGAGTAAAGTCAATATCGAATTTCCAATAGCGTATTTTGAGCAAAACTTGATCTTTAATCATAACAAAGACGTTTGGGCAGTCTATGAGATCGACTCATATATATATGACCATCTTAGTGACCAACAAAAGATTGACCGTCTAATAGCTCAGACTTCATTTCTTGCATTGTTAACAGATCAATTTCATATTCTCTGGCTTCCAAAAACTCATGATATTCACCAACACCATGAACGATTAAAGAAGAACAGGGTGTCCGGACCACTGAAAAAGAAAGCCATTCAGATAATTAACGAAATGGATGAATATCTACAAGGGAACTACAATGGCGAGAACGGATCCAACAACGCTGATTATCGGGCATTCATTGCTGTACATCTACCGAAGAATGACGACAAAGATCTAGTAGAACAGGTCGAAACCCTTGCTGTTGAATTAAAAAAGCTCATTTTGCATCCAAAACGTGCAATTGAAAACTTATCCGGTCTCAACGAGCCTGAAATATTTGAACATGAGTTTCAAAGTTATTTAGTAAAAGAACGACAGATCTTTGAACGTCTTTCCCGGAGGATGAAAGTCAGAAGGGGGACAACAAAAACAACGGAATGGCTAATAAAACGGAATTTCTGGTGGGGAATTACAGATCCTGTACTAAGATCAACCGAAGAAAATGCTTGGCAACCTAAAAAGAGCAAAGGGAAGAGGGGGGGACTCAGTACATTCTTATATGATTCCAGACAAGTTATCACACTTACGGAATCAGATATCGACTGCTCACACCCGAGACGAGTATCAATAACACAACCCCATAATGGTCAGGACAAGCATATATATCATGCTTATCTTGCTCTTTCTGACTTACCGGATGATATGGATATGCCAGGAAGTGAGTGGCTCTACAGTGCAGCGACGCTGCCATTCCCTGTTCAAATGAGTATTAAAGTAGACGTACTCGAAGCTCGAGATGCCATCAAAAAATTAAGTAAAAAGAAAATGGATATTGATAACCAGGTGAAAAACGTACAAGAAGCAGGGGCATCCGTACCTATGGACCTCGAGGAGAAACAAGCCAAGGCAGTATACCTGGAGGATGAATACAAGAAAAGAAAGAACCCCACCTTTATTACCCATGTCACATATGGATTGTGTCATACAGACCTTAATATGCTAAAAAGCAATGTACAGATACTTAAAGATCACTATAAAGATTTTGGTAACATTCACGTAGAGCTTCCAGCTGGAGACCAGTGGCTTTTGTTTAATGATTTTCTTCCTGGATCACCCCGTTATGTTTCTGACTATATTCAGCGAATACCACCGGAAACATTGGCATCAGGGATGATAGGAGCAACACAAGAGCTTGGGGATGGAAAGGGTTTGTACATAGGAACGACAGGTTCCCTTGATCATCCAGTGTATTTTGATCCTGCAAATGCAAGTCAGATCAATCGTAGTCCTAGTATTACCATTACAGGAACACTAGGTGGAGGTAAGTCCGTTACTGCTAACTTACTGGCTTACCAAAACGCTGCACTACTTGGCGGGAAGTCACTTATATTTGATCCGAAAGGGGAAAGGACCAACTGGCCAGCAGACTTACCAGAGCTCGCGGGTCAAATCCAAGTGGCCACCTTATCATCCAGCAAAGAAGATATGGGTAAATTGGATCCTTTCGTCATGCTTGATGATATTGAGTCCGCTAAAGAAGCAGCTGTTGAAATACTCGCCTATTTATCATCTACGAAAACGAATAGCGTCGAATATAGCTACATTTCGCAAGCTGTAAATACGGTTGCTAATGGAGAGTCTCCTTACCTGGCAAAAACCATTCCTGTGCTTTATGAAATGGGCAAAAGCCGTCCACAAGCACACATCCTTGCTGAGATCCTTGAGAGCTTTGAGACATTATCCTTTGCAAAATTATTGTTTGGCACCGGTGGAGAAGCAACAATTCAAATGGATTTTTCAATTAATATTCTGCAAGTACAGAATCTTAAAATGCCATCACCTGATAAATCACCAGAAAACTACTCATTGGATGAAAAAATGAGTGTCGCTCTTATGTTTGCGATAGCCCGCTTCGCTCATAAATTCATCTATCATAACCGATCCATCTTTAAGTTTGTACTGATGGATGAAGCGTGGGCACTTCTTGGTACACAAGCCGGTAAAGCTCTTGCAGATATGGTTGTCCGAACAGGACGAAGTTTGAATGGTGGAGCTATATTCGTAACTCAAAATGCCACGGACGTTGCTGGCGACCTTGCGGGGAACATTGGTGTCAAATTTGCCTTCCGTGACCAGGACACAACCAAAATCAAGAACACTCTATCTTATTTTGGTTTGGAACATACCCAGCAAAATATCGATATGATTAAAAACCTCGATAATGGCCAGTGTCTCATGCAAGATATTTATGGCCGAATCGGACTGGTTTACATTGACGTCGTATTCCAGCACCTCTTTGACTGCTTCGATACACGTCCACCAAGCGAATCAGATGCAGATAGCAAAGACGATGAGGAGAATGAATTTTCTGATTTAGCTAAATTCCAAGAATACTTGGATGAAGTGGCAGCGGGGGAGGAGGAGTCCTTTGATAACGCGGATCCGGAAGATGAAGATTAAGAAGCCATCACGTAAAAGTGTTCTTTTTGCTTTTGGCTTAAGCATCATTCTGTTTTTCGCAGTCTTGTTTCCTGTTGGTGTACTCTACGCGCAATCAATGGATGAAATGATACCAGGAGATGGGAAGACCGGTACCATCTACAATAAGTATGGAGCTTCCCACTACTCATTTCAGACCGTTACGGATGAACGGCATTTTTGGCAAGTAACTGCCAAGGCACAGGATGGCATTGTTAGAGCATTTGATCATTTGTTATCGATGTTTTTTCTTTTAACGGTACAAATCACACGATTCTTTACCTTTATAGCCAAAGAGTCATTTACATTCAGTCTGATGAATGAGTTCATCGACGCCGTTGAAAAAATCATTCAGAATATAACCGGTATTAGAAAGGGTGCGATTACGTCCGGAGGCTTTTGGGACAGCATGGGAGGAATGCTAGTTTGGATCACGGTACTATATATCCTTTGGCTCATGCTGCGTACCCGCTTCCTGGATGGTCTACAACAGGCGATATCCTTTGTATTGGCTCTAATTATCTGCCTAGCATTCTTCTCAAACGCAGGAACCTTCATTAAGTTCATTAACGATGTAGGTTCATCGGTAGGTAATACCATGTATGTTGGCCTTGCCAAAGCGACCGGACTCAGTACAGATGCGCAAGATGGTGTTACGGTTATCTCTGAACAGGTGTGGGAGGAACTCGTTATACGGCCGTATGCCATGCTTCAATTCGATGACATCAATATGGCTGCAAGTGACCCTACATTGAATACCGTTCTAGAAACTAAACCATTTTCTCCGGAGCGGGAAGAGGCTCTTAAACAAGCATCGGTTAAATATCCAGCCATTAGTAGAGAACGCTCCGCGGAGCAGTTTGTGGTTATCATTCTGAACTTGATATTTGCACTTGTCATTTTGGGCTTGTTCTCATACTGGGCCATATTCACTTTGTTCATGAAGTTTAAAACTTTGACCCACGCGGCCGTCATGTCAATTACATTGCTTGCCTCTTTATTACCAGGGCGTAATGCAGGGATATCTGTACTTCGAGGTCAGTTTGTAAAACTCATTGGGCTCGTGGTTATGACTGTTTTTGCAATGTTCTTCCTTACCCTATCGCTTGTATTAGGCCATCTTGCCTTTAAAATCGTTGCGGTTTCTGCCGGTAAAGGCTGGTTCCTTGGAATGGTGTTCGAAGCTATTGTTATCTTCGTTGTATTTAAATACCGGAGTGAAATCACGAGTGTATTTTCGAAAGCTGCTGGTGTTATACCAGCAATGCCAAGACAAAAATCTACAGTCGTGGATGCAGTGCAACGGAACGTAACCCGCTCCTTGTATACCAGTGCTACCAATAAGATAAATAACGCCTTCAATCGAAAGGAACCAGAGGGAGTACCCAAATCCTTTAATCCAAGTTCTCTGTATAAAGCGGATAGCAACTTAAACGATGCAACCAATGCGAGTATGACGCTTCGTTATCAACGGGAAAAGCAAGCGGCAGAAGAGATTGCTGCTGAATCCGGCGAAAGCGTTCAATATACGCCATTCGTGCAAAAGGTGAACGATAATCTTAAAAATGGTACGAAAAACCCTTTCCGTGGCATGGATAAGGAATGGAAAGAAGAAAAAGGCAGGCTGAAAGACATCAAAGATGATGGGGGTAATGTGAAGCAGGCCATCTTGACCCAGGGTGTTCAAGAAGGAATGAACGATCAAGAAGTAGCTGCAACCATCTATGGCAATGAAAATGCAATTCGAGAGGCTTCAACCTTTATGGTCCAACGACCGAAACGCGCGGTAGACCAAATCGAGCGTGCTCAAAGTCTTAACCGAAATCGGAAATTACAAACGTCTGTAAATGACTTCTGTATGATCCAGCTCTTCGATCGTTATAAGGTGGACTATAAGCAGGCAGTAGATACTTCCAATATGACGGGTAATCCCGTTCAACATACTGATTTTGTAAAGAAGATGGACGAACGTTTCAAAGAAGCGGGACTTCATACAACCCAAAAAGTGAACGATACCATGCTTGTTCGTTCCGGACGGATATCCATCGCATCACATTTTGAAGGCATGGATGAGTTCAAGGCATACAAAATGCGGCTTCTCAAAGCAAATGAAGCTTTCCGCAAAGCAGCTCCTCCTAAAGAAGGAGTCGTACTTCCTGGCCCTCAGGTACGCGTGACAGCTCCAGCCAGTACGGAATCCATCATGAAAACCATGCCGAAATTGCCTGACAGTAAAATATCCAGCCGATCGCTTCAGCAAAAATCATCCATGTTACTGAATGTGAACCAAACCATGGAAACGAAGACGAAAACCAACACAAACACTCGGTCGGATACAAATCTGAACACCAATTTGAACACCAAGATCGTGCCAAATCTTAACACCAGGTTGAATACTAGCATGGTGCCGAAGCTTGATCCTAAGCTGAATATGCAGAATGTTACTTTTAAGAATCCAGAACTACAGGCACGAATTAAGGAAGCACATAGAAATCTCACCAAAACAATCCAACCAGAGGATATCCAAATCAATGTGGATACAACTCAAACACAAAAAGTGGCGCTAAACCTGAAAGGGAAAATATCCACTGACGTTTCCGATGGACTGCAGGACGAATTGAAGCACTTAACGACGATGAACCGATCCCGCCAAGTTGCACAGGTCAATAAGTCAAATGAACTCATATCACAAAATGTACAAAACAAAGCAAGATTAGCCCGTCAAACACAGTTAAAACGTAAAACAAATGATCAAGCAGATTAATCATATCTATAGGAGGGGGCCGTTCTGCTACCGAATGTGGGTAATGCTGGACAAGCAAATGATACACTGACACAACAAACACTCGAGCGATTGAAGAATAATCTGAAGAACAAAATGAAGAAAAAGGCTACACAATTAATTCTCAAAAATCCAATATTTTGGCTAGTTATTGGGGGAATCGCTGCCTTAGTGATGGCGGTTTTCCTTATTGCTTCGATCGTTTCTACTACACAATCGGTAGCATCTGAAGCCCAAATCTATGAGAAGATTGTACCGCCTCAAATTTATGTGAAGAACCTCGAAAGTGCGATTTCCAGCGACTACGGACCACGTGTACATCCTGTTACGGGGCAGCAACAGTCCTTTCATACCGGGATTGATATTGCTACACCGATAGGCACTCCCGTCTCAAGCTCCTTTGACGGGATTGTCCGTATAGTCAGCTATCCAACCAAATCGGACGCTGCATCTACTCAAAATGCAGGCATCTATGTTGTAGTTGAAAGTACGGATCCTCAAATTGGAATGAGCAGTCGATATTTACATTTGAGTGATGCTTATGTCACGCCTGGACAATCCGTCTCAAAAGGCGAGATCATTGGTATATCTGGAAATACAGGGCGTTCTACTGGTCCACATCTTCATTATGAAATGATTCCCGGCGGGGGAGAGGCTATTGATCCAAAGCCGTATATTATGATGATGTCCACTTTAACCGATGCAGCTAGTAAAGAAGCCTTTAAGGTGCTTAACAAAATCAACTGGAGCGGTAATGAACCTGATAATCCAGATATGCCGTTCTATGAATCCAAAAAAATGCTCTATATTTCTGGAGTATACATGGAGACTCCCGCTCCTGCCTTTAGTGAGCAGGGGGTTGTCCATATTCTTGGATTAAAAGAAGGGGGTACGCACTACTTGGGTAATTTCGGTCCAGGGATGGAGGGGCCTGGTGAAGTCGCTCCACCAGAGACTCCAGTAACAGTCCCAACCGAGATTGGCGACCTGACGAACCCATTTTTCATTAAATATGCTGCTGCAGCACAATTCGAAGAACGTAGAAGCGGGGTGCCGGCTAGCATCATACTTGCTCAAGCCGCGCTAGAATCTGGATATGGCAAACGATCGATTTGCAATAATATGTTCGGTATTAAGGCTAATTCCGGTTATAAAGGCCCTTCCTGTACAACGACAACACACGAAGAAGTTGGCGGCGTGATGGTCCCCACAACAGCGAAATTCCGCTCCTATGCAAGTCCGGAAGCGTCCTTTGCCGACCATTCTATATTCCTGCTAACCAATAAGCGTTATAGAACGGCATTAAGTAAGGAAAATCCGTATGAATTTGCAAATGAACTGCAGCGAGCGGGTTACGCTACTGACAGCCAGTATGCAAACAAGCTGAAATCCATCATCCGTAGCCAGAACCTCGCCGCTTTGGATATGAACCGGGGGATTGATCCTGCCACCGGACAACCCTTCCTAGATGTAGAATTTGTAGGAGGGGGTGGAATCGGAGGAGGTAATGGTCTCGTTGATTCGATCACCATTACGTTTGGTATACGCCAATACTATGGACAACCAGCAGCTGAGGAAAGCACTTGTACCGATTTTCTCAATGGCTCAACCTATACCTGTTACAAGGAAATTATCAATCCCGATACAGGGAACCCTATCATAAATTTGGTAAACTACAATCGTATGGTAAACTCAGTATATGGGGGAAATACGTATGCTCCAGCGATATCGATAAAAGATGTTCCAAACGCGATTAGCGTGACTGTTAACTCAACCGGCGAGGACTCGCTCTCTGTCTCGAACGTACAATATATAAAGGGGAGATATTGAATGAAGGCTCAAATAACGGATCGACTTTTTGGCGATGCATTCGTGATGATGCACTTTGAAATTACATTCGAAGGGGTAAAATCCTGGTTTAACATGGCTAACTACCCAATGAGTGAGTCAACACTGTTCCGCACGATTCTTGTGCCGGAATATTCATCTGAGGAGCAACGGGCAGAATTGCTGCGAATGGTTGTATATCGGTACGAAGATGTATTCTTCCAAGCTAACCGGACCTGCATTAATCAAACGAATGAAACGGATCCGAACTCGGAATCTTACGAACCTATTCATCAACTCCTGCTACATATGATGAACAAACGCACATTAGTGGGCATTGATAACGCACTACTTGATCTTTATATTATTATTCAAGAAGACAAGCAGTCTGGTCTGCCTCGTTATGTGTCACTGCATGATTTATTTGATTCAAAATGGGATAATTCAATCGGCTAACTATAAGCACATTTAAAAGGACTCCCCACACAATTTCGGTGGGGAGTCCTTTTTATTAGAAAAGTGGCCAGCCATTTGTCAGGGTAGCCTTAAGAGGATTATTCGCATATTAATAGATTTAGGAGTTGTCGCCGTTTGGAATAAACCTATGTGGGTTCATTGAAATTTGACCTCCGATAATTCCATGCACCTTTTTAATATTCTCATAAACACTTTTCCAATTATTAGATTTTTCTTGGAGAGGATCTGAGTAATCTTTAATATCCTCATCCTCATAATTTTCCCATTCTAAGGGAGTTGCGGCTACTTTCCAAAAAGTAGCCTCGTATTCTTCCAATACCTCTTTATAGTGGCTAAGTTTGTCTTGGATTGTTTCATCTTCCTTTATAACGTTCTCTCCAAGGACTTCTGTAACCTTAGTTAAGGCGAACCCATAGTTCGGTAGTGTACCCGCAAGCCAATATTCAAGCTCAGAAATCAACCTTTTGGATTCATTTCTATTTTCCTCAAATGTACGGATCAACTCGGGACGAGCTATTTTCAGCTCTAAAAACTCCACATATTTACCTAAAAGATTTATTCTTTCAGTTTCCTGTTCGAATAAAATTTTGCTTTTGTTTAAAGAAATCTGCAAGTCCTGTGCCTCACGAATTGCTACGTTTAGATTACTACTCAGTTCTCTTACAGCCTCCATTTTTGTGACGGTTTCGTTTTTGAGCTTCTTCATTTCATCAAGACGGTTCTCTACTTCATCCACCTTAGATGAAAAGGTCTTCCTAGAAATCCATACGAATATACCACCGAATAATGTAATGACAGCAATAATAACTGCAAGAAATGACAATAATGCATTAAAATTTCCTTCAAGCAATTGGATTCTTGATTTTTGTGTATCTATGAGCTGCTGAGTCAATTCCTCTTTTGTAAGACTTTTCCCTTGTTGCTCCACGATCTCTTTCAAGCCTTCTTTTGTGACCATATCCGCTTTCAATTGTTCCAAACTGCTCTGCAATTGTATGTCCGTGACCAAATCGGGTTCCGGTTCGGCTTTAGCGATGCTTCTGGTCGGCAAGAAACTAAGCAATAAACAAAAAGCCACGATAATAAGCCTCAATGTTTTTTTCATTGTAATCTCCTATTAGCAATCAATAATATATAATCAAGTTATCGGCAGTTAATTTAGTTGGATTAAACTGTAATGAATATCCCACTAAGTTGAGAGCCTTGTTTATATTACCACATCTTTCCGTTATTCGGATTAGATAATTGTGTCATCGGAGCAATAGGACGAGTGATTCCTATTGCTCCTTTTCCATGATTAGGCTATAATCAACTTATTACGAAACACTATTAATTTTCTCCGCTGTTATATGATCCAGCTGGAGAAGGAGCTGTTGTCTTAGTTGACAACGTATAGAATATGCCCTGAGGTAGATTAGTGTGTGACCTTCTTATTTGGTCATGCCTTTTTTAACTTTCAGGGCTTTTTTTGTGTCTGAAAACACGTAAAGGAGGTAATAGTGATGGACCATATGCAAAAATATTGGACCGAAGAACTGGAATGGATTAGAAAAGGAGTCAACAAGATCGATGGCTTCATTACGACCATCTCACCTCATTACATGAGGGACCGTTATGGTAATGATGATTACCCCGATCGCGTCTTTGACGAACTTGATATCCTATGGGCTATTGCTCATGGGCAAATCGTAGAAGGTTATGATAGTGGGACAAAGGGTCGCAATCCAGAACCCGAACGGACCATTGTTGGACCTGCAATGTCTGGAGAATGGGCAGTCGTTATCGTGTTAATGAGAAGCGGGAAACAATTCATCGTCAAAACTGTTTTTCCTGCTGATCGAGAACGATATACAAAATACATTCCCGATATCGAGAAAAAAAGAACCTTATAAGGAAGGTGAGGGCATATGCCTACGAAAGGTTGTAAACGGAAGTATGCCTTGCTTGTCCTAGCCTATATCATAGGAGCGATCATTCTCATTGATCGTTGTATTTTCGGATAACAAGGAATACATACTCTTTGGTGATTTTTCAACCTCGTGATAAAATAAGGTCATAGGAGGGATGTTCAATGTCTCGATGTGACCGGTGTAAAAAGGAGATCATAAATATGACAACAACGAATGAAAGATCTTTTGTTGGTGGTACATTGGTTGTTACTGATGTTCCAGTACAAAAATGCGATTGTGAGGAACAGATCTTACTAGCAGATGCTGCATTAATGGCCGGTTATGCCAGGATGCTTGTTGCTGGTAACATCATCGGTAAGGTCACTGTCTCTCTGTCAGATTTGCAACGGCGATTTTCCGTTGAAGACTTTCAGCGAACGACCTTATCTCCCTCGTGATTGATCTGACCATTCAATAATAGGATATGGAAATAGAGGATGCTGCAGCTGCGGCGTCCTCTTTTTTTATGTCCAAAAATGGAGGTAATACGAATGATTAAATGGGTATCGATTAGGTTGAACTTCAGTCTTATCTGCGGTGGGCTAGCGATCGTGGAGCGGGATGGTCATAGTGACTGCATCGATTTTGATGTCGCCAAAGGCGGTGAAGTTCCACTGGTTATCGTTGGCGGCCGCGGCAAAAGGATCCCTATTGAAGAGGCTGAACAAATCGAGAGGGCACTACTTGAGCTATTTATCAAGCATCAAGTACCGATGGAAATCGGGAACTATGTCATCTCTGCGTAGGGTCAATCCATTTGAATCGAAGGGTGGTATTAGATATGGCATTTTTTGAACAAAAACAGGTTTGTCTATTAGTGAACCTCGGAGGGTTTGAAACACGAATGAGCGAAAACCTGAAGCTTGCAAAAAACTACGGCCAAACTGTGTATGCCTTAACCGGAGACGGACTCGTAAATGTAGATGAAGTGGTCCTAGTTCCCGTTAACGTTTTGGATCTATCAACTGCAGAGTTGTTGATATGGTCTTCCCTGATCAATGAACAGTTGCTGGAGGAGGGCTTCCAAACCGATGATGTGGTGATTTTGGCTGCCGGCCAAAACTATAGGGGCACTTTACCACTGGGTACGTCCATCGGGCATGGCTTCCGGATTGGAGCGTGATCCGGTGAAGATACGATACATTGCATTCAAATGGCATGTAGACGCACCCGTTGATGCAGTTAAACCCGTGCTGGAGAAAGCCGGGCTTCGTCCTGGGAAAAGTCACTTGTGGTCCCGCTCCGTTGGTGAGCATACGCTGCAGGTCGAGTTTCGGTTGAGAATGAGTACACCTGAACGATCGTACTTTTGGATCCGTTTTTTCCATCCTACATCGTCAACTGATAAAGGAGCCTTGGACCGAGTACTTTCTGACTGGTTCTTTATCTTAAGCCGGCACTTCACGACACATGTCAACTGGTTACAAGTTGCATTGGACATTGAGGGATTTCGCCCACTTTATGGATTTTCCGAGACTGCACCGAAAATCTGGACAAAAGCAGATAAGCAGACTCGTTTTTCGTTTTATCCCATTTTTGACCACTATTTGTATGAGGTTAAGAACGAGGATATTCGAAAAACGATCCCGCATCAACGCTTTTCCAATTGGCTCGATGAGTTGAGCCATAATCTACTCGGGCACGAAAGGCCGGATGATCAGATCCGTTTTAACCTGGTTGTTTAAAAATATGCCGTTCACGGCGATGAGGAGATGCTGCTATATGATAATGACTCTGACTCCTGGGCAGGAGGTTAACATTCAAACCTATTTGTATACTATGCCTGCTGACATTAAGGAAAACATTAAGGAATGCACCGACAAATGGCTAAATGGTGAATCTGCATATGGTTACCCGCATCCAGTACATGTTTGCGAGAACATTCAAGCAGCCAACGCCAGGCAACCCTTTTTATCAGTTCAACAACTTGTTGACCTGCAATTTCTTAAAAATCATTTACGGCAAGCGTTGCAATAGGTTGTATCTAAAGATACTAATGAGGAGGTCTTTCAAGTGATAGAGACATATATAGGGAAAACGATTGAGGTCCATTCAAAATTATGTGGTTTTTTGATCGCAAAAGGTCCAGTGATTGATACCGCTGGAAGTAATATGCTCTTTGTTGATATTGGTTCTGATGAAGAAATCGCAGTAACTATAGGCGATGATGTTGACATAAAAATAGTAGAGTAATTTGAAGCTTTAACAGAATTCACACCATAATTCGTTTTTTTTCTATGCAAGAAGCTGGAGGCAATAAATAAACCATAAGATGTGAGGAGGTAGCCCCTCTGCCTGTACGTTGGGCGGGAGCCCTTCGAACCGGTATGGGCGCATACACATGAGCAAAGTTCAATTGATGAAACTTCAATTTCAGGCAGAACGTCGTAAAAAGCTAAAAAGCTATACAGTTATCGGTAAGATTCTGTCGAGAAGCTAATTCTCCTGAATAGATTCAATTGATTGCAAGAAGCTGGAGGCAATAAATAAATCATATGTTGTGAGGAGGTGGCCCCTCTACCTGTGTATTGGGGGGATCCTCTGCACAGGTATGGGCGCATACATGAGTAAAATACAATTAATGAAACTTCAATATCAGATGGAGCAACGGAAAAAGCTGAAAAGCTATACGGTCATCGGTAAGATTTTATCGAGAAGCTAATCTCTTCCGTTCGATCTCATAGATAGAGGTAATAGATATTTTAATGTGGGAGCCCCTTTGCATTAGTGCAATGGGGCTTTCCTCTTTATAAAGGTGACCTAGGTGTTTTGAGATCCTGGATCATGTCATTATCAACGGAAATCGGCATATTAGCCTAAAGGAACAAGGCCATTTGTAGGGAGGCAATAAATCAATGAAGCTCATTTCCATGGAGTTGACTGGATTCAGAAACTACAAGGAAAAGCACTTCTTTTCTTTTGGTGTAGCAGCAAATCAAATACTCGGTGATCGCGGAAAGGGAAAAACAGCCTTAGGGGAAGCCATCTTGTGGTGCTTGAGAGGATGCGACCTTCAGGGGAATACCACTGGAATCCAGAAACGTCTTAAAAACAGAGGAAGCAAAGAAATTCGTGTGGAAACCCAGTGGGATATAGAGGAACCAAACGGCTCTACGAGACGTCATTCATTCTGTAGGGTTAGCAAGGGCCGCACGACCTCTCTTTTCCTGGATGGTAAGGAAAGCAATCAGTCTGATTTCGATGTACTCATCGGCTCAACCGAAGTTTTCCTCAGTATCTTTTCTCCAGGATACATCGGTGGTATTTCGGCTATAAAACTCAGAAATGTCATACTGTCCTTGCTACCGGCTCATGATCATGCAACTGTGATTAATGACTTAGATGGGGCTGATCAAAATCGCCTTATTCATTTCGATATGACCGACCCGCTCCGTTGCTTGCAAGATCTGAGGGTCGAGCTGCAGGAATGGCATGAACATCTCCGGGAAGTGGAAATACATATCAGCAGCATTCGAATCGGTGAGCTGTTTAACGGCAGCCCAGAACTCATCCAGGAGGAAAATAGGAAGCTGAACTCTCTCAAACAAAAACTTGATGATCTAATCAAGACAGAGGGACCAGATGTACCTGTGATTCTTCAGGATTGGGAAAAGGAGCTATCCTCACTTGGAAATCAGTATCGAGAACTAGTGAGGGAGTGGAAGGAAATAAATAAAAAACCTTTGCCTCATGCTACGAATATTCAGTCTGCAGCGCATGACCGGCAAGCGGAGTTAGATCGTATATCAGCGCAATGCCAAATGGTGCTGGACCACGGATTTGCTTTAAAAGAGCGAATCCAATCTGAGCGTAAGAGGTTTGAGGAAGATCAAGCTGATTTTCTTGGGCAAAAGGATTATGAGCTTCAGCAACTTCGTAACGAGATTCACCGGCTTGAGGTTAAAAAGAACCTGCGTCGGAGTAATGAGTTGCGGGCCGAAGGTCTAGCGCGGTTGCATAAGCAATTCGACGAGGGGATCGTGGAGCGGGAAAGAATACAGGCTGAAATTCAATCCGTCCATAATTTCATGCTGGAGTACGCCAGGAAGCAAGTTGAAACCGCCAATCGCGAACTTACACTTGCTGAAATTTTGCTCACATCGAAGCGGGATGCTGAAGGATCTATTACACTTCGGTACAAACTTCTTTATGACAAAAAGGAATACTTCTCACTTTCCAGCTCAGAAAAGATCCGTTGCTCCTTCGAGCTATCCCATCTGGCACATAAGATACTTGGTAGAAGGATCCCTGTTTTTATTGATACTGGGGAATCGATTGAGGCATTCATGGATGCAAAGACCCAATTCTTTGTCACATCCGTAGTTCCTCATGCCACTTTATCTTGTGATGTTGTTGTTGCATAAAGGTCGGTAATAAGGGGGACTGCAGGCATTAGCCAGCAGTCCCCTATTTATCTTCGGGAGGTAATAGATCATGTCGTATGTCTTTATAGGAATTAGTACCGTCGCCTATATATTGCTCGTACTCATTCTTGCTATTCCAATTGCATCATTGCTTTCTACGGTAAAGGCTCGCTATACCGGTAGATATCTTAATCGGTATTATGTGGTCAGTCATAAGGGAAGCGGAATTTACGAGCTCCATTGTAGTCCGGTATTTGGATTTTATTACGCGATGCCCGAAAAGTATTTCGCTCTTCATGAAGATGCTATTCGTAAATTCAAAGCAGGTTACCCTAATACATCTTTATATGCCGTCACTTCGACGCTGCAGGGCTATTATGCTCGTAAGGGTATTAAGGGAACCCCTGTAGAAGAAAATCACTACAAAAAGCTCCTAGGGGACTCGTTGAGTTATTTTCTTATTTTGCGGAACATGGCAAATTACCGAAAACGTAATGAAAAGGAATGGCAATTCGCTCATTTAATCCAACGTGTACGGCAAAATGCTCCGAGACGCTACTTGTTATAGTTCCTAAAACGATAGGGGATCAATATTCGAATCGAGGAGGATATATATGAAACAATTAGTTGGTGATTATCAGATCAACTCTTTCTCTCGAGCACATATGTTGGAAAACGGCTTACTAATTGACGTTTCAAACACAGCAGAGTCCATGGGATTCACCAGCCCTGTGGCGCTATCAAAAGCCGTATGGGAAGGTACTATGCAACCTTATGAGGGAAGAGATCGACCAATAGAAGTGATGAAATCCGGAGCCTTATGGGACTGTCTTTGGATGCTATACATAGGTTTGAAACATACCAAGAGCGAAACTCCTGAGTTTTTGTTTCCCGTCATACTAGACTGTGAGAATATTGATGCCATCTTCATCCTCAAAGCGGTAATAGGGACAGATGACGATGGTTATCCCGTGATCACAATCCTGGAACGCGAGGAGGAGTAGGGGTGCAGCAGCAAGTCGAGCAAATGGACCTATTTGCATACCTAAACGAAATTGAAAAACTACAGGAAGAACAAGCTGATCATTGGGTATCCGACGCGTTGAGCATCCAGCAAGAACCCATTCCTTTTAATCCTCAGCTTTCATTCATTTCACTTCTCAAGTCGACCGTGACATGGTTATTTAATAATCTGACCAGTCTGTTTGGTTTGATTCAATGGGTGAATGTCTACACGGTTACACGTGCCTTTGGTGGCTCGGAAGAGGGTGGTTGGTATTATCGTCGTTATACCTGCGAAGTCAGCCGTCAAGTGTGGCGTTGGGACGCAGAAGCCCTCCGCATGGAGCTTCTCCGACGATTTTCTAATCTTGCATGGGGAATGCTCTCATCAGAATCTGTTGGCCAAGAGGTTGAGGTTTTTATTGAAAAGCGTAAAGCTGCTCAAGAAAATAATAACACTAGGCCTTGTTTCAATCCGGATCTCATGTTAAAACCTGCTGCAGCAACCAATGAGTCATCGCCTGAGCTGAGATTGGTAAAAGCGTCTGGTACAACGAATCATGACCAGATAAGTAGGAGATACTCCGCTAACTATTCACATGAGGCAGTCAATAGATTTTTAGCACTGACCGGTGTTGTTAAAAAAGAACCCTGTGAACGATGTGGAGGTTCAGGATTTACCCAATTCAAGCACATTCAGGGCGGTATCTGTTTTATCTGCAAAGGAAGTGGGAGCCAGGCGCATTTAAGCTCCTAACTCTGGACGCAGTTAACGTATGTGAAGATTCAGATTCACCTGGAAGAGGGGAGGTGTGATCCTCCCGCTCCACCAAGGATCAAGCTATAGGAAATAAATAAACAAACTAACTAAAGGGAGGGAGCTCCGCTGTAACCTAAAGGCGGGAAATCCTCCTTTTGGTTACATGAGCACATGATGAATACTTACTTTCAGCGTAAAGCAATGAAGAAGGAGTCAACATTTTTCCGAAAACATGGTAAGCAAGGGTACACCTTACTTACTGTAAGAGATTCACGGCCGAACACCATACAAAAGGTAACGAACAAATATATTTATGTGCGGTCTGAAAAAGGAAATTCTGATATACGCATACCGAGATCCAGTCTTCGACGGGCATTGGCCATCCTTTTTTACAGACGGGTTTCAACACTTAAGCAACTGATCAAGATCAATTCCTTTTCCAGCGCACTGGCAGCCATGATAAAAGCGATAATGGTAGACATTTGCAAAGTCGTTTTAACCAAAACGGGGGCAGTAAGACTTACTATTCGGGGGCTTCGATATTTTTTTAGTGGATTGAGCAAAGGGAAGGATGATGTACGGATCGTAAAAGAAAATGGTGGACACTTTGTACTGCTTAATTACTACACGATTCGAAACGATCTTTCCGACAGCTGGAAACATAACCTGCAGGCACTTGGCTTTAATTATAAGTGCGTCATCTTAGACCCAGGTGAGAAAACCCTGTATGATGCCATGAGTAAAGGAAGAGAAGTCAAACCTATCAATATCGAAGATTATGCCGAATTCGTTATCCGTCATTCAGATATCATCCATCGCTATTTTACTCTTGATAAGATCGGGGATCCTGTGACCACGAAACAGAATAGTGATTATTTGGAGCAGGTAGTCGGTAAGAAACCTATTCCTATATATCATATTCAAAGTCCACTTAGCGCTCTGCAGGAGATCGTTGATGAAGGGCATGATGTGATTGGTATTGGAGGAAGCGCGTTACGTTCTGTTAGTTCTCAGAAGCGGGAAGCAGCCTTTCAAGCGATTTTTGATAGATTTGGAGAGCATGCTAACTTCCATGCACTTGGACTTGGCTCCATTAAGTACCTTTTGGGATATGATTGGTTTTCGGCGGACGCTAGTTCATGGCTGAATGCCCGGATCTTTGGCAAGTTAATTACGATGGCCGGCAATGTCTCAGTGCCTAAGTCAATGGATACTGAGCACGCCTTGGGATTCAACGTACGCTTGTTGGCAGCTTTGGAAGAACGGTATTCGGAAATGCAGATCGATATGAGTACGTATATGCCAATATTGGATGGGAACCCATGCTGATGAACTGACCATCTATATTATCCTTCAGAAAAGTTACTTACAAAGCAAGAAAAAAGTTTGGGTAAATTGGTAAATCTTTTAACCAAAGTTTACGATAGATTTAAAAGGAGCCTACAAAGGCTCCTTTTTTTAAACCCATAATACTAAAACGATAAAAAATACATTATAATGTAATAAAAAATTATATTATAGTGTATTATATTATGACTATGTAGTATAATTAATAGTAAGGAAAAGAGGATACTCAGTAGCATGAACAGCACTAATATAAACAATCGAGATGTAGAGATGGGGTTTACAGAATATGATTACCTTTAAACCATTTCGCGATTGGTACGACAGCCAAATGGACGGCAGCCGTAAAAAGAGACGAGGCGATTTTCTTAAAGAGTGTCAGGTTACTCCTACTCGAGCACAGAAAATATGGGAGGATCGGATGCCTGTCAAAACGGATATTATCGATAAAATTTGTGAGGTGTACGGGCTTAAAGTAGAGCAGGTCATTGCCTTTAAACATGAAGATTCTTAAGAGCTATACTAAACATTTTTCCATAAAATGTAGTTAGGTGGTGTTACCTGTTTTGAATCAAGATACGAATAAAGATAATTATCACAATTTCCTGGGAGTAACAAAAGACACACTGGATCCAGTTCTAACAAAAATGAGGCGCCAAGATTTAGATAGATGGTTCGGTGTTGCTTGTAGTGCCCCTTTTAAAAAGCTACCTACTATTTTTAAATCTTTAGGCGCCTTAGGGAAAATCTCATTTTCAACCTTGCCTGTGATCGGTCCTGGATTAGTCATTCTATTTGGTGTAATTAAGAGCTGGCCATTATGGATAACAATTAGTTCGATCGCAGCTATAATCCTTGTCCTATACATCATACTGGTACAACAGTACATATCAAAAATGATATCCATTGCCAGCGAACATTTTCATCTGGGTGCATTGAAAGCAAGACGACCTAAAGAGTACGAACTTTGGGCTCCTTTAATTAAACAGAATGAAAAATACAGTACTTTGTATGATTTTGTGGGTATTTATTTTAAAGCTGACAATGACAAATCTTTACGTGAAGCACTAGGGATCCTCAACGAACAGTCACTTCAGAACAAAAATGATGATTATGCACTAGAGATAGAATATCTCGAAAATGAAATCGTTCGTCATGAGAAAGCAATTAGTTATCTTGTGGGCTTAATTAAAGATACAAATAAATCCTTGTATCGTTTTGTGAACGACTGTATGAACTTTTACGAACTTGATTTTGTTTGTGGTTACACCATATATGAAATTAAAGACGATCACATTGTTAAGATCATGGATAAAGGAACCTCAGGAAGTAGCCCATCAAAGTTACCGTTAACCGAAGAAAATGCTTTAATATATTCTGCCGTTGATGTTGCTATGCATCCAGAAGAAGGGACGAAGTATAATAATTCATCTCCCGGACGTACCGTTGTTTCATCCTATATGAAGATGTTGAATGGAGTAAATTGGGTATGGTGCTTCCATTTTGACGACACGAATGATAAAGCGTTGTATCTCGCTCTTGGAGATGATATCATTGAAGTAAGAGAAGTCTATCGTTTGGTTCATGTTTTCTGTCTCATATTACAGAAGGCATCCTTATCTGGAAAGGAGGAGATTCTCGATGGTAATGAAAGATCATCGGATGGTAGCCAGTCCACCGCAGAAGGTTGAGTTTCATTCGCAAAGAGATATCTTAACCTCTAACCGTAAGAAGCGGGCGGATGTCCTGAGTGCTCTGGAAGAGCTTAGAAAGTCCCAAAGCCAAGTAGCATCGTCCATTGAGATTAGAAAAACAAATAATTAATTATAGCTTTCATAAAAACCGACATCCCTTTTATTTAGGGATGTCGGTTTTTATAGTTTCTATGTATATATTTAGTAGATTATACCGAAGATGCTACTAATAGAACCCCGATAAGGGAGGATTAGAGCATTGTTGAAAAAAAAGAACGATAAAATAATCTCGTACATCAAAAAGCCAAAAAAGATTTCTGAAAAAGACCAGGATCAAATCATTAAGGAAAATAGGTTGAAAAGAGAAGCAGCGTTAAGAAGGATTAGAAGTAGGGACTAGTGCTTACCAATTAACAACCGATCCCTTTCGGGACCGGTTGTTTTTATGTGGTACTTTTAGTGTAACATTACATTTTAGTATATAGATTATAGATTGGAAGGGTCTTATAATAGTCGCTTCTCTCCTTATCTAATTTCTCAAACATGCGTTGAGCTTCCGTCTTGCCATCTAATATAACATTGATACAGAAATGAATTTCAAACTCATCTGAAGGGAACTTTCTTTTTAAATCAATGAGAAGGTCGATATCAATCGAAGAGATATATCCGGATATTCTCTTTTTAATCTGCAGTTGATTTACTTTAATAATCAGATCATCCCTCGTGTATAAATCAACTTCAGGAACTTCGTTATATTTATCCAGAATATACTCAGCAAGATGCAATACTTCCAATTTACCGGACTGATCAAAGGAATTGATACAATTCAAACAAAACTCGAGTGTTCTTCCAAAGGCCAGTGTATTGATAAATGGATCAAAACTATCGAAGGATCTCTTTATATAGTCATAATTTATGTTTTCTCCATATTTAAATGATTCATCATTCATAAAGATATAAAAACTATGTTGGCAACTCTCAGTTCCGTCGTGTGTCTTGAGTAGAATTGGCTTGGTATATAGATTATCACTGAAGATATTCACCAGTGCTTTCGATTCTGCTTTATAAAAACATACGATAGTCAGATCACCAATACATAGATTAACGATACAGCTTCTATCAGGCTTCTCCAAGGTTAGCCCCTTCAAATCATTATATAAAGTTGCCCGAACTAAAAACTCGAAACCATCTATTAGTCGTATTTTCGATTCTTCTTCACGAATGATTCTATTCTTATCAATACAAAAAATATCAAAAACCTTTTCAAGATCCAAAATTAGCTTATACAGATTTTGAATATTTTTTAAATAATTCTTTAAAACAGGACTCTTATCGGTCACACCAAAATCTGAGCCCCTTATATCGATTTTTTTTCCATTTAAGAGGGCCAGTATAAAAGGAATTACTTTTAATTGAACGTTCAAAGAACAAAAGTCGTTTTGCTGTATATTTATTACACCTGTTTTTGGATCCAACGCGACGGTAAATGCATCCTCAAAAACCCAAATATACTTTCCATCTTGAATTATCGTTTTAGTTGAAAGGTCGTAGATAACGCCATCCACATCAATCTTCTCATTACTTTCCGTTGATAAAGCATCAAACTTGGTTATATACAACGGGACCTCAAGCGTATCCATCTTCCCGTAAATTACAAAATCATGGTCAAATATATTTGAAAGGTGGGAAGCAGAGGGATTGAATGTTAGACTTCGGATATTGTATTCTTCATACTTCCTTTGTTGTAATGGTTTGTTTTCTACTAGAATAGGAGGCTGATGTTTCTGCTCCTGCAGAAACCGGAAGCATACTGTATCCAAATTAGTTTCACTAAGTGGTCTTAGCTCAACTGACTTCGACTTCTTACCTTTACGCTCACATATTTTAATAATCGAATATAGTTCTTTAGGCAAAAGCTGCTTGTAAAATATCTTTGTTGACCCGTCAGCTTTAACTTCAACAACCAAGAGTAATACCCCGGAAGCTGAATAAAAGTTCCTATAATGTGCAAGTTTTAAGGGGAATTTCCGATTTCCTTCAGTAAAATTCTGTACCTGGGTACCCTTCACTTGAACAGTGACGGATCCGTATCTTGATTCAACTGTTTGTGAGTCATCAATAAAAAGTTCTATCTCTCCATCAAACGAAACCCCTTTGTCACCCTTCGTAATATTTGGAACCAGATTTGAAGATGGTTTATTTGCTTCCCATTCAACAGCTCCTACAGCAATCAACTCAATTTTTGAATTGGATAGGTTCGCCATGGCCAGACTCCTTCAGATATAACTTCATTAATGTAAGTTGGGGGATTTCTTATAACACATAAAGAAAGTAAGTTATTATTACTAATTATATAATATACAAACTTCATTACATAATTATAATTTATATAACTGCCGATATATATCGTGTAATGGAATAACTCCCTGTTACCAAAATAATTTTGTAAGTTACTTAGGAGGTATAAACTGGTGAATATAAATGTTTTTGATATTGTAAACAGATTTCAAACCGAATTAAATAAAGACATAAAAAACCATTCGACTAACTGGTCAAATCATATAAGTGAACTTCGTAAATTAATTGACTTGGCTCTTACTTCTATGCCTTCGAGTAGACAAGGCTTAATCTTTGGAGCTGGGAATTGTAATGATTTTTCACTATCTCACCTAGCTTCTCATTTTGAATATAAATTAACGTTACTTGATCTAGATGCAAGGAGTATCAAGCGAGCCATAGAGAATGAAGATATTGAGATAAAAAGAAAAACAAGTGTTATTCAGAAAGAT
Source organism: Paenibacillus sp. LBL (assembly GCF_029893715.1). NCBI lineage: Bacteria > Bacillati > Bacillota > Bacilli > Caryophanales > Paenibacillaceae > Paenibacillus > Paenibacillus sp. LBL. The sequence continues at coordinate 33,895 of NZ_JARXYU010000020.1, forward strand.
ATAACTGGTTTGTTCGCAGCAAAACATTCCAAAGATCTTATAAGTTTGGCGCAACACTCATTGGAGTCAGAAAAAATTCTCAATAAATGGCTCACTTCAGATTTCAAGATTTGCTCACCATATATAATTAATAAAAAATTCCCGTTTGTTATGTCATCAACGGTGGCAACACAATTAGTGGCTTCATTAGGTCCTCTCATTAATGCTTCAAATCTCTCCTTAGTGGGAAAATTAAAATCTTTTGCAGAGAAAGTATCCGATTCTCATGTAAAACAGATTGCGTATTTATTAGAAACAGGAGGGGCTGCTGTAATAACCAGTGAGCAGTATGAATGGGGGCACGACGAACATGGTAATTATTTACCTACCAGTATGTATGTTAGTGATCCAACAGAAATGTTGCAAAGCACAGTTCAAAACTTATTAGAACAGAAAAATTTATCCCTTCCAGGAAGAATAGAACGTGAACATCTAACTAATGCTGGCTTGCAGATACTTCACTCCTCAGAATGGATTTGGAATTTAGTCGGGAATCGGCATTACTTAGTTAAAGGCTGGGTAGTCACAAAGCCCTAAATACGACTTAATCCAATACCTAGCAAGTTATTTTGTGAGAAATTATATTAATCCCTCCAAAACCGCAATAAGAAGAATTCAGCTATTTTATATTGTAAAGAACGAGTATTTCTCAAATAGTAGTGCCTCTGCTATAATAGATGTATTGTGAAATACTTATAATTTTCCTTGCCGTCTAACAGGAACAGTGCAAGGAAGGAGTCACAGCTACATCGTTAGTTATAAAAATAGGATTTGCATTTGGAGATTATAAAGGTATACGGGATCCGTATGCCTTTTTTGATCTCCTTTTTGCGTTTCCAAAACAAGGAGGTCAGAGAAAACGCAAAGGAGCTGCAGCGGCACATTTTTACTTAGTACCTAAAGAGACTTTAAGTAAGAAGTAAAAAAGCTCGCTGCGGGTGGAATTAGAAATAAGGAGTGATTTTTGTGCGACGAATATCTCTTATTACAGAGTCTTCTGCAAGACCGGATGAAGCTCTGCCGGCCTACCTTTTTTATCAAGGTAGCAAAAATCGATGGATTAACGCTGTTATCGAGTATATGGAAGTCAGGGCGTTTCCACGAGAGAATATTTTCTTTTTAAGTCATTATGGTCAGCGAATCATTGGGTATGAAGAAACCGTGAATCCTTACCCGAAACAGAAATATCATCCTCGGGCTAAAGAGGCCGCAATTCTCGCAGATAAGGTATTGGATTTTATTCTCTCCATGAACCCGCTTCCCTTTGTAGAAATACATACCGGTCGTACATGGGCAGATCCACTCAAGCAGCTGTTCGACAAACATAACATTTCCTACAGACTCTTTGCAGATGGAGTATCTCTTGGTCAAAAACCGTCCTATTATGGAGTGTTGATTGAGGAAGAGCTAGACAAGCGAAGACTTAAGGATATTCAACGTGAAAGATGGAATGTCTCATCGCTAATCCGGAAGCAGACCCCTCAAGAAGCCAGTGAGATTATCACTAGATTTGATAAGCAAGCACGTTTGTATGGTATCGAGAGGAATCTAGAAGAACTGAAAGAGTTGCTTGGTGGTTATAAACAAAAACGCAAGGACGAGATGAAAGCATTACGAGAGTTGGAGAATGTGGTGCAGGAGGAAGATCCATCTGGAGTGCTCTCCGATTTTCTTCAATCACAGGATTCTCTAGCTGATCTTCATGCTCATCGTGACTTCGAGGGTATTAAAAACCAATTTGGTAAGAGCATGGCTAAGTTTACGTTGTATTTGATTAAGCGTAACTACGTAACTCTGATGGAGAACAGAATAAGTGAAGCGCTACTCCGTACTCAGATTGCTCTAATAAAATAACGAAGGTGGAATTATGCAAATCATAAAATGGTTGTGTCTACATACTCTCTAATTTAGGTGCGAGGGAGGAGCGGGTATCCGTAGTGGTATCCGTTTAGAGGTTCTTTGAAGCCCCCTTCCATGCGTGCTCCCCAACGGGATGAGTAGCACTTGTGCTTGTTCGAGAAAGCACAAGAGGACAAATAGAGTCCTACCTATTTCCGCATCGATAATACATGATACGGAAACAGGAGAGATGGAAATGGCAACGACATATGTTGATGTAAATAGTGTAGGTAGTGTTATTCGCTGGTTTGGAGGTAAACATTTTTTATCGAAATCTCTGGTTCCACTTATTCCTGAGCATCATTGCTGGGCGGATGTTTTCGGCGGCGGAGCGCACATGACAGTAGCGAAGAAACGTAGCAAAGTAGAGGTCTTTAATGATAAAGACCACGATCTAATTAATTTCCTTATGATCCTTCGAGAGCATAGGGCCGATTTAATGGATGCTTTGGCCGCCTTACCTACTAGTCGCTACCTCTTTGAGCAATGGCAGCGCGAAGCCCTTCCTGAGGAACCATTTGAACGTGCTGTGCGATGGTACTATTTACTCCGCCAATGCATTATTCCTGCAAACGGGATAAAGAGTGGTTGGCGCTCGGGGAAAATTAAAAATTCAGCCAGTGATTATCAAAATTCAATTCCAAAACTGGAGGCATTCGAGGAGCGGTTTCGTCGCGTCATGATTGAATGCTTAGATTATAAAGATTTGATTCAACGATATGACTCATCAGGCACATTCTTCTTTGTGGATCCACCTTATGTTGATCGTGAGCAATATTATAAATTTGCTTTTGATGAGCACGTTCAACTAGCTGAAATGTTACACAACATTAAGGGAAAATGCATGGTGACATACTATGGAGATCCTTTAATTCTGGAGCTTTACCAAGACTGGCATCGTGTGACATTCGAGGCCAAAGTAGGATCCGTGGTTAAAGCTGAGCTGGGCCAGACGAGAAAAGTGGAGACGGAATATGTCTTTATGAATTATATCCCTGAAGAATCAGGACAAATCCCTCTATTTTAGCAAGAAGCAGGAGGCAATTAACAGAAAAAAAGGAGCTGGTGATAATGCCAAAATGTCATTATTGCGGACACGAATTAGAAATGGCTGAGTATCTGGATGACGAAACAGTCTTGTCTTCAGGTTATATCTGTACGACTGAAGACTGCCAGGTTCACAAGATAGTGAATCTGTACTTTAAGCCTTGGTCTTTATCTGAGAAGGAGATCAAAGAAAGATTAGCCGGCATCGATGTTCATTGGAAATGGTCAGGTAAATTCTTCTTTTATGTGACTCCAAATGACCATTACAAAATTCGTTCTCTAATAGAGAAGATATGCCAGGACAATCAATCGATTCTCTTTGATTCTGAAATCGATTATGTCATGTCTTGTCCGGAAGGTGTTCGCCAGCAGATTCGCAAGACCTATGGAGGAGACTTCCCAATTCTATCTTCTTTACGGGAAGTAAAGTTATAGATGAGAAGGGGTGTGATCCGCTTGGCAACGATCGTTGAGTATGTAGAAGGACAAATGATTGTCCAAATTCATGAGGGCATCACATGTGATAACTGCGGTATGAGGAATCCTGTGGAAAAACACCCCCGTGCCTGTCGGTGTGGAAAAATGATGCATCCATATACTTTTGATTTTAGTCGGTGGAGTCCTGGTTATGTGGTCATACGCTGTACGTGTGGTACCAAACTAGACTGCACAAGGTTCATTAATACTTGTGCTTGCGGACAGGACTACGACTATGCAGGTACCGAACTTGGCCCAAAAGAGGGAGAAGAGATCAGTGAAAAATATGCGGAATGCTTGCTATTGACCTGATATAAAAATTTGTAGATAGGGAGTTCGCTTGAAACGAGCTCCTTTTCAGTATATTGGAGGTAATATATTTGCCTAAACCCAGACCGATCCAAGTTCACGTTAACAGTACCGGTAAGAAACAAAACAAACTGCAGGAGCTGATTCATAGTCAACAAGGATTTGTCTTTCTTCCACTAAACGGAAAATTAAAGACTGCGATTTATAACAAGGGATTTATTGATGGAAGAAAGCAGCCAATCCGCATTGAACATTCTTATGAATCATGCTCTGGAACGGTGAACGTGCTAGCTTTTTCATCCATTGATTTTTCACACAAGATCAATGGCAGGCAGATAACCGGCGTGGTTCCGTTGGATCGAACTTTTCTTATTTCAGCCAATGAGGCTGATCGGTTTATATCTTCTGTTTGTGAAATGTGTGACTACCTTGGAGATCCCGATTGTTTTCGCCGTGATTTCCGTTGCTCGGAGATTGACCGGGATAAGTATCGTGATGGGGCATGGTTTGAACTTAAACAAGAACTGCGTAAAGAGCGGAAACGATTTGCATTTCCCGTAAAGGGTTGAGGGATACGAAGCGTCCCGCCACAGTAAGTTACACTTGGACGCTTTCGGTTCTTTAATGTACCTCATAAAACTGTCGTAAGCAAAAGGTAGGGCTAAGAACACCTTTTCGCAAGTTCGGAGGGATGGCCCGACATCTCTCAGATCAGTTGTCCTCTCGTAGCTGTGAGCTCCACAGCGAAACGAGGACTAATAAATGCAGTGTTTTGAAAAACTGACGATTTCGTCATTCTTTTCTGGTATGGGTGGACTTGACTTAGGGTTCAAGGAGCTTTTCGATATTCAGTGGGCGAATGAGCGAGATCCCCATGCCGCACGTGGTTACGCAGTGAACATTGGAGACCATATACAAGTGGGTGATATAACTGAACTCTCCAAATCCGATATTGTACCTTCAACAGGATTTATTGGTGGGCCGAGCTGTATCGATTATAGTACAGATGGGGCAAATAGAGGAGATGTTGGGGAACATGGGAAATTGGTGTGGACATACCAGGACATTACCTGGAGTTTAATGCCGCAATTTTTTCTCTTTGAAAATGTGTCAGGGCTTGTCAATAGACACCCTCAGACATTTGAAAGGCTGCTGGCCAACTACAAGCGTATCGGATTTAACGTCTCTTGGGCAATACTTGATGCTGCTCAATTTGGCGTCGCACAAAATCGAAAGCGTGTATTTATAGCTGGAATTCGGAAGGATTTAGGATTCTATTTCAGATTCCCGCTTCCATACTTGGAAAGAAAAACAGTTCGGGATGTGATCAGTAGTCTCCCCTCTCCTGAAACGATAGGCGCACGGGAGCGGGTTCTCGGTTCATTTCCCAATCATACTGTGACCTGGGAAAGTCCAACACCTTCCCGGATCCAAGACGTTATTTTACATCCAAGAAATCAGCGACGCGGAATGCGAAGACTTGAATGGGACAAACCGTGCCCTACGATTACTGCGCATATTGCCAAGGATGGTAGAGAATTTTTACATCCTGAGGAAAATCGCCGCATCACAGTTCGAGAGGCGCTTCGTCTTTCCGGTTTTCCTGATAACTTTGTTTTACCTGCTGTAATGCCGCTTTCAGCCCAATATCGATGTGTGGGTAATTGTGTTGCATATCCCGTTGCAAAAGCTCTAGCACACGCGATGTACCATCAGTTGATGTTTAATCGTAAGTGAGTTTGCTAAGCTAATTGTTGCTCAGAAAAAGACCGTACATTGATTGGGATTCTTCTACAGGGCAGACTGGACTTAACAGCTTCTTCGGCAACCTAATGAGTTGTCCTTACTCCTTAGTTCGGTCTAAATGTCTTCATGCCCTTTATGTCCATACCCTCTGCACAGGGATTAGTAAGCCCTCCTGTGCAGAAGGGGGGCCATTTAGGGAGGGGACAATATGTCCAAGCAAGAAGATAAAAGCCGTTTATATCGAATAGAACGATTCGCACCGGAGGAGATCGCACGGTTACCTTACGAAGTCGCATCACATGCTCAAGCTATAGGCGGTCTTCCGATGAATCATACTGAAGTCTTTGAGAAGCGGGGATGGTTACTGCCTTTCTTATTTACTTATGACGATCTGCTTTGGGGAAGATGGCGGTACTGGACAGATATCTTACAGAAAAAAACGATTACTGGTAGTGGGTCAATTCCTCGAATAGAGTGGGTGGACATGGAATCAAATACGGCTGTTTCAACTATGAAAATGTTGGAGTGCTGCCTAAATCATCACGAGGCAAATATCGATAGCTTTGCAGATTGGCTACTTTGGGGACTGGGAGCTACAGAGGAAAAACCTCGAGTTTCTGAAAAATTGAATGAACATTACTACCGCGAATTCGATTTGTTTCTTGTATTGGATAACCCAACTGATTACATGTCATACTTGCTGTGTGAACAAACGGGTAAAGGCTATAAATCGGGGCTAGGTTACTATCCAACACCTTTCAATCTATCGCGTATGATGGTTGAAATCGTTCATGGAGATGGTGATTTAGAGCAAATGAAACGGCAAAGTGTGCTTGATTCGTGTGTGGGTTGTGGCGCCCTGTTGCTGCCGGCATCTAATTATTTTCTACGTGGATACGGTCAAGACATTTCTGGTATTGCAGTGAAGCTGTGTACCATTCAAATGTTTTGGTATGCCCCATGGTTTGCACGTCCTGGCGAAGTCAGTGGTTTTGATGAGATGGAGGGGCCAATTGAACTTGTCCCAGCAATCCCACGGAAAAACGTGACTACTGATCAACTCGCATTCGCATTCTAAGGAGGATTCCACTTTGGGGGAAATATTTGATTTTCAAGCAGCCCTATCGTCGAAGCAAGAAGAGGTCAAAGAAAGCCAGGAGCTTAATAACTTAAAAGAACACTTTCAAGGGTTGATATCTGACATGACTCAATCCGAAATAACGGGTCTGATTGAAGCGATCATGCAAGGAGATCATGATAAATACTTTACAATTACCAACCCATTGATTTTGCGAAGAGCGATACGAGAATTCAATACGTAAAGCTACGCTCATATAGAGAAATTCCATAATTGGAAAGGAGGAAGTCCCCTAGCATCTTATCGGGGGCTTCCCCGATCCGTGTATGGGGCACAACCACTATGAATAACGGAAAATTACTTCTTCAGAAAGTCTACACTGTCAGCAAAAAGCACGGAGCTCCACGTCTTTGGCTTCAGCATATTGTATGTGAAACAGCCGGCTTCACGCCGGGTGAAGATCTTTTTGTGCGTGTAGATGAAACGAATAAGGAAATCATCATCCAGAACAAAACATTTGAGAAGAGCGAACATGTTCATGAAGTGAGCGTATCATCAAGAGCAAATCGAATCAGCGGAGTACAACGGCCACTTGTCGACACTTGCGGTACAAGGTACTCATCCATCTTATGTGTTCAGGAGAAGATTGAGATCAATGTATATCGTCATCGCGACTATTCACAGGTTGTTGTCCGACCGTTACGTTATCGACTTTTTGGCAGCGATACGTTTGAGCCACCTGCAGACGAACGTATTCGCCTTTTAACAGTGTGTTCAGGTGCTGGAATAGGTGGATCCATGTTCGTGAACACAAAGGGCTACACGGCCGTTCAGGAAATCGAGATGGAAGAAGACTGTGCAGAGGTTATTAAACATAATTTCCCATACTCTTATCTATTCAATGGTGATTTAAGAGATTGCCATACCGTTGCAAATGCGGATGTAGCGTTTATTTCTTTAGATTGCTCAGAGCATAGTTCACTTGGTGATGGAGGGCAGGGTTATTTCAATAATCTTGTGCTTGGGACATATAAAATACTCGAGGCAGCTAACCCCCGGGTTATATTTTCGGAGAACGTTCCAGCTTTTTATGAGTCTACTGCATATCAAGATTTAAAGGAGCTTCTCACACCCGCTTTTCCATATTTGATTGGACCTATACAAATTGATAGCTTTGACTTTGGCAGCATCGCTCATCGCACAAGATCCTATACGGTTTTTTTTCGTGATGAAGAGGATTTTGATCAATTTCGGGTCCCAAAACCACCAGTCTTCCGAAGGTTCAAGCTTAAAGACTACCTAGACCCGAAAGGGACAGAGCATGTATGGAAATCTGTTGAAGCGTGGTGGGACAGTTTCTCTAAAAAAAAGGAGAAGAATAATTCCTGGGCTAACCGAAGTACCGTAAAAACATTTGTGGATCCGGAAACATGTACCGAATTGCAATGCATTCCAGCTCGCTATCGGAGTCAAAGTGCTAGCAATTCCTATGTACTCAGTGAGGTTGGATCCAAGTGGCGGTTTCTTACGATTAGTGAACTGCGTCGAATATTTAATATTCCTTCTTGGTTCAGTTTCCCTTCGCACATTCCAGTTTATCGGATCTATGAAATGATCGGTCAGAGCGTATGCGGAAAAGTTATAACTGCATTCGCCAATGAAATTTGTTCCATGTTCTTTCGACGCCACGTCAAAGTGGAGGGAGGTAAGAAGAATCAAAATAGTGTCGGAATGGATAGAGATCAAACTGGGCAGATTGGTTTTGTATTTTAAATCTTGACGATTGATAGAAATAATCTAAACAATAAACGCCTGGAGTTTTCTGCTTTAGGCGTTTATTGTACGCTTTTAAAAATTCCGAAACTCCGGATGGCTATTATTCTTGAGTTGCAATACTTCGTGCAGTAACCTGTGTATAACAATAAGCTCAGATGTGTTGAGTGGTAACAATTGTTCATCTATTTTCGATAAGACTTTTGATTTCGTTTGATCGATATTATCATTCTTGTCTTCGAGCAGTTCTGATGGTTTTACCCTCAGTGAATTTGCAATCTTGGATAGTGTATCCAAAGTAATATTGATCTCACCTCGTTCAATCCTTCCTAAGTATGACTGATCAATTTGAAGAATTTCCCCTAGTTCTTCTTGTGTATATTTATTTGCCCTTCTATATTTTCGGATCATATTTCCAACATCTATATTAATACTGGACAATTTTCTCCACCTCTTTATTTGTTCTGTAGCCATTAGTGAATATTTTTGATGATATCATCAATTCATAATCAACCCATTCAATTTACAAACCCTTACACTAAAAGGTATAATATTCATATTACGATTCACAATCATTTTCTTTGCTGTTCTAACGATTCCGCAAAGAGGGAGTATGCTAAGTACATTAGCGAATATATATAGGGCTTGACATAGGAGACCAAAGAAACACACGGGATACGTGTGTCTTTTTGTGTCTCCTTTTTTTTGCCCCAAAAAAGGAGGTAATACAAATGCTAAGCATGACCAGCAATGAAGCAATACCAATGAAGGTAAGCTGGCGGAAGTTTGTTCGAAAGAAATTTCGAATTCTAAAGGCTGGAGATCCCCCGAGATATTTATACTCATCATTTACCAATGCTCGATTCGATTTGATCTATCTATCACCAAATCGTAAGTATGCTGAATACAACCTACACGATCCGGGATCGTTATTCGGTTACGATTCAGAGGAAGAGTTGATGGTATTACTTGAAGATGGCAAATGGATTGCATATTACGGCGGGATCAGGTTTTGGGATGAACAGTTTTCATTTCAAAGGAGGCAATAAGGCATGGGAAGCTATGAATATGTTGAAAGAAACCATCGAGTATCCGTAACGGATCGTCTTAAAAGCTATAACCTTAAAGCTACGGAGCTCTGGGATTATTTAGAGACAGCTGGTTTTACGTTTCATGGTGTGGTCAGGGAATGGAGTGCCATCTTCTTTAACAGTCTGTTCTATACCATTCACCATTTTATAAACGATAAGCCTCAGGAAGAGTGTATTCCACCTAATAGCGGGATATCGTGGCAGATGATCTTTCGGCATGATTCCGAAGCGGGAAACCTATTTTCTTTTTTGGAGCGCAGCGGGTTTCGCCTTCATTTGCCGGAACAAGCAGCTATCGATGCACTGATCGATGATGGAGTCGATTGGCATTACATAAGCCCGAAGCACAAATTTCAGGTTTATGCGTTCCATTCTCACTGTTCATTGCTGATTGAGATTTATCTGCAGCAGTCTCTTCCGCCTTACGGCGCAAATAAATTACCCATGTTATTTCCAAAAGATCGGTGTCAACCTTTCCTCGAATTCGAGGTTGAAATGATCGATATGAAAAAGGATGAAGGAAGTAGAAACATTCCAGGTGAAAGTCTTGATATTTTAGAAAAGGTAGACGATGCGCTTCTATCGAGCACTCGTGCCAGGATAAAGAAAATCTATGATGAGCACTCGGTTATTGGTCTACTTAATTCGGGGGGAATGGATTCAAGATTAACGCTGCAGCTCATGATTGAGCATGCTCTAAAGAATCCGGATCCCCTCAAAAAAATTTGGGTGATTTCAGCAGATACTCTTGTTGAAAATCCGGGGGTTAAGAAGATCATTCATGAGCTGAGAGATACTCTGACCATGAACTTTCCGTGGATAGAGTATCATATCGTGGAACCTCGGGAAGACAATACGCTTCTAGTATGTATTATTGGCAAGGGCTATCAGGCGCCGTCGGTTTCTTTCAAATATTGCGTACGTAGGCTGAAAATCGAGCCTGCACGCGAATTTCTGGAGGCAGTCTTTCTTACCGAGGGTGCAGAAGATACATGTTTAGTCCTAGGCAGCCGTGAAAATGAGAGCGGACAACGAAAACGTAGTCTTGCCAAGCACTTCGGAGATGATTTTTACGGGCATCATCCTGTCGGAAATATCCGTACAGCCAGCCCCATTCGGGATTGGAATCGCCAAGAGGTAGTCACCTACCTTGCATTCAACAAGGCACCATGGCGAAAGGGTGCTCGAAACAGTGAGCTTCTTGCATTTTATAGTGGTGCCGCTGGAAATGAGTGTCCTCTAGGTGCTGCAGTTGTAAATGATAACGACGCCATGATGGCATGTGGTAAAAATGCTCGTATGGGTTGCTACTTATGTACAATTTCTAAAGACAGGAGCATGGGAAACCTCATTAAAAATACACATCCCGAATACGAAAAGTATTACCAATTCCGGTCAATTTTAAAAGCCATCGCTCAGGATATTAGATATGGAGGCATGACTGGATTTCAGCGCTTTGGCGGGTCTATCGCTAGCACAAAGCCGGGTAAACTCGGGAATGGAATTGGAGATCTCACGATCGATTGTCGAACCCTTCTCCTTCAATCTATGAAGAGACTCGATATAGAATGGCGTGAGAGTGAAATTTTAACTGCATACCAAATGGTACTGCAGAGAGAGTCAGTTGAAGGGTTTCCATTAACCGAAAGGTTCAGAGAAGCAATTCTTGCTTTGCTCAACATCCATAATACCGGCTTCCGAAGAATGTTGTGTGATCCTATCTTTGATCCATTCGGTACAGGGATAGACCAGTTTACTTCTGAAGACGAAGAAGCGATTCAGCGTATCATGGCTCAAGAGAGCAGGGAAACCTCTTTTGCAAACTAAAATAAAACGATACAGGAGACTGATATGAAAGAGATTAACCAGTTCATCTATGATGAGATTGCTAATATAAAGGCATGTTACTTAAACGGAGTGTACTCGAAGGAATTTGCACTTGGACAATTGTCGAGTCTAAATAACCTTGCTGGGTTTTGTAAGCTTGGTAACTTGGCGGAGGATATCCATGACATTGTGGTGCAGCTATGCAGTAAGGTGGATCCGCTTAGAACTGATCGCCGGTCATCCTGTGCTTCTGAGGCATCTACATTCCATTTAGACCCAGGTCTTTCGGCAAAAGTTATGCCCTTATATAGAAATCCAACGAGGAGAAACGATCTTAATTGATTCCAATAAATCTATTCAGTCGGGGATATAACCATTCCTAACTATTCCTTAATGATGGGATCTTTGTATGAATGAGTACCATAGATTTCACTAAACAGGCGGTTCTGGATTACATTAATCCCCCGCCTGTGCGGGGGAACTATGGAGGTAATAAATCATTATGGAGCAACTTTCATTTTCATTTTTCGATTCTTTTCCGACACCCCAGCAATCTTTAATCACACTAACCAAACCAGCTGTGCCAAAAATTGAGATTCAGCAAGGAAAGAGTGAGATAGATTCTGGAAAGAAGTACTCTTATGACTGTGGAGAGGAATTACTTGGTGCTAGAAAGCATTTAGCAGCGATGGCCCGGTTTTCAGCTGAATGGCAGAAAGAAATCGAGAGGGATCCGACACAGGCCTTTAAGCTTGTGTGCAAGGATGAGTTGCTTCATGAATTTAGACCTGAGTTATTTCATGAGAAAGGATTCTCGTCTCAAGCAGCTTTTGCTATTAAGCTCATTTTAAGTCGAGTAAGTCAGCGTCCTGGAGATGATCCAGAGCAGAGAGAACATTTTATAAAAGCATTGGAAGAATTACAACTTCGACTTTCCGAAGCCAAAAGCAAGGAAAAACTTCGCGACGTAATTCAACAGCTTCGAGATGATGTCTCTAAAGCAAGATGGTCGACATATCGCCTTAAATTGGAGTCGGAACCTGAACTGATCAAATATCGTTTCTGGCTATCACTAGGAGACCGTTTTAAGTCTCTCTTCCTTGGCTCCTCGAGCCGTCAACCGGCAGGGTACCACGCCCTCTTACAGAAGGCGTTTTGTACAGAGGAGGGGAAGGAGTGGAGATGGGCTAGCTCAAAGAAGCGTGGCCAAAGTACATCTAGAAAGGAAAACAAGGAACGTTGGCAACGAAAGGTTCCAGATGAAGTTACCCGACTCTCTAAGGAATCATCAGGTGTAGCTCGTCCGGATGATCTCATTGAACAGTATGGATTCCGCGGGATCCAATTTGGCAATTGGGTAGAAGATGAAGCCGGCCGTTATCATGTTCTCTGCTGTGGAAATGCATTGGCAGACTTAATGGCAATCCTAAACCTTCCTCGGCACGCAGCTTCCTTGTACGGTTCACTTGGTTTAGCTTTTGGAGCTAGGGGGTCCGGTGCTGCCGTAGCACATTACGAGCCTACTTCGAATGTGATGAATATAACTAAAATCCGTGGTGGAGGCGCACTTTGTCATGAGTGGGCGCATGCTCTTGACTTCAACTTGTATACGTACTCTCACAATAATGAGAACGGGAAACGTGTTGCACTTTCCGGTAACAAGCCAGGTGCTTTTCTTCCTTTGGATGTCATCCATGCTTTCAGGGATTTAATGAAAGAAATTAAAGAAGGTGAGGGGCGATTCGCTTTTACGGTACCTGATCCACTTCCACGCGAAGTGTCAGCATATAATTCAGGGGTTGTTTCCTATCTTGAGCGACACAACTACAACGTGAACGCTGCACTTATGGCCCTAAAAAACAGCAACTACCGGATTACTTCAAGAATGTGGAAAGATATTGGGATCATGTATTGCAATATTCTAAAAAGAGAAGGGATGGAAGTCCCAACCGAATTCTATATACCGACTGACGAAAGCTACTTCTACCTCGATGCCAAAACACGCGGCCCCTATTGGAAAAGGGACCATGAGTTATTTGCTCGAGCGTTCGAAGCCTGGATCGAAGATGAACTCAACGAACGTGAAATGACCAATTCTTATTTAGTTTGTGGGACACGTTTCGGGGGACCTTACCCGCAAGGCGAAGAACGAGAATCCATCAATGATGCTTTCCGGAGTTGGTGGAAGGTGCTCAATGAATCCGGCATTCTTCACGATGACCAGCTTTGGATTTAAAGGTTGTGAAGTTTTTTATTAATTTCAACCATTATTGAAGGAGGTTATTCGCCAGTGGATGAGGTATCAGAGATTCAAAAGGCGATCGAGATAAAAAGAAGTGAGCTTAATCAAGCAGGAGATAAATATGGGCATTGTTCTGATTTGGTATTGAGAAAATCTCAAGAGCTAGATGATCTTCTCAATGTTTATAATAAAAAATTTGTGAAGAATCGCGCGGCTGAATAGCCGCGCTTTTTTATTTCTTCTTTATTAACCATTCTTTATATAGATTCTTTCTAATGATTATTTCTTAGTTATTATTTCTTCTCAAAATCTGATATAGGGTCTATAAAAAATTGACACAGGGTATCTCAACATCTGAGAGAGGAGGACTCGAATGTTGAGATAGGGTCACTCAAAATTTGATAAACGGAACTGCCTATAAAATTTTGAAATGCCGCTTTTCAATTTCTGAGAAGCGGGAAATTTGTTAATAAATCACTTCTCAAAAACTGAGAATCGTCGTCTCTCAAATTTATATAGGCCGCTCATCAAAATTTGAGAGATGGCCTTTCAGAATTCTATAGTCTGTTTCTCAAATTTTGAGAGGCGTAAAATCAGAGATTAACTTGTTTTGGACCATCCAATAAGGATTTAAGCCGGGATCCGTTATCTGGTGGAGAATGGAAGGTCAGTCTCAGAACGGATACCCTTCGGCTCAAGGAGTATACGTCTAGGCTGTACAGAAAATGGCCGACGGCTGCCAGAAGGCTGGAAGGATCAGTTCACTCTTCCTTAGGCTTCGCGAAAGCATTGTTTACGTTGGTATGTACCGAAGTTGGGATTTACGTCAGCCGGATAATTGGACTCGCGATTTTCTGCAAGATAGTCGGATGCGGATCACCAATGGATTTTCGTTGATCGACGATTTTCTATAGTATTCAAATGATGGATAGTGCTACGCCAAACGATAGCTCAACCAAAATAAGAAGGCAGTTGATCATTGTGATCGGCTGCCTTTGTTTCACTAACATGCTGGATGTAATACAACTACTTGAGATATGAAAGGGGGGATTGGGTGCTCGCTGAAATTAAAATAAAAACTTTGTGATATGGGTTGTACAATAAGGCAATTAATCACCTTTATATATGAACGAGGAAACAAGGGCCGGCCGATTTCCAGATTCAAATATATAAAAAGGGTGATGAACAATGGCTACTCAAGCTGAAGCAAGAAAAACGACTTATAACGGTAAAGAAGTACGTATGATTTTAGCCGATCTGGATTGTGTTGCAGTAGAGAAAATTAACGGTAGCGTTCTTGATTCTGGTAAGTTTGGTATTAACGGAACATTCTTTAACTCTACTGGCGGGAATCTTCTTGGTGTAGCTGTCAACAATGGTGTTGCTGTAAAAAGCGGGGGAACTCAAACGGCCGATGCACGGGTAAACGGCGTAACACAACCTACAAGACGGGGCGTAATGTATCACTTTAATCCTCGGGTAGGAGGACTGGCATTGGATAATAGGGTTGTCAAAAGTTTCACCGATTATCCTGGCGTCGGTACCAGTAATGCGAAAAGTGTGAAATGGGCTATCGGTGGTATTAGTCTACACCTTACTCAAAACTACACGAGTACCCAGTATTCTAATGCCATTAATGCTTCTCCAGAGTACGCTGCCAACATCGGTTCAAGTAGTCAGACTGGACGAACGGCAATCGCGTTTGCTGCTCTAAACGGTCGCTCGACTATTATCCTTCTAACGATGAAAGATGCAACTCTGTGGGATGTACGTGAATTTTTACGCTCATACGGAGCCACAACAGGGGTTGCGCTTGATGGTGGTGGTTCTTCACAAATCAGATACCGTGTAAACTCCAGTACCGTGGGACAGTGGGAACCTAAACCAGACCCTAACAGATCCGTTTATTCCATGGTCACGGTAAACCCAACAACTTGGCTCACAGGAAAGGGATTTTAAATCCAGTGATCATTAAATTGAAAAGCAAGCTTTAGGGCATACGCCTTAAAGCTTGCTTTTTTTGGTTGCAGCTTAATGCTTCAGTCGCTGATCCATTTGATTTTCCATCCTTCATTTATCTTGGTGAAGCAGAACAATTGTTTGTCTTCAACAATATTAGAGTCGCCGCGCGGGATTTTTTGCTTTTTACTTACTTCAACAACTTTATCATTTGTTCCGACGTCCAGATCACTAACATCCGGATTGAAATCAAGGTTGGTTATTTCGATAACCTCTTTGCCTAGATCCTCATGATTCTCCATAGACTTAGGATCTACATATAACTCGCCATACGCTGCTACATTATTTTCAGCAAAAATGGATAAGTATCGATTTAAAACTTGAACAATTTCCTGCTCCTCACCCGTATAGTCTTCTTCATTCAGATAAGTCGTTGTATTTGTCACATCATTTTGAGCATCATCTTTTATGGATGGGTTTGTATTTTTATTGGAACTACAACCAACAACGATTAGGGCGACTGCTAATAAAAACAATATTGTTTTTTTCATGATGAACCTCCAGTCATAAAAAGTATATCTCGCTTACTTTGCAGTTTCCACATCCTCCCTTTAATAATAAGACGTTTTTAGGCTTCTAAAGGTTACATACCATCAAAAAGCAGCCACGAATCGTGGCTGCTTTTTGAGCGAAGGAGCTTTCCCAGATTTGAGCAGTAAGGAGATCATCCCATAACTTCTACTTGCCGTTCTTCTCCTGTACAGATTGAATTGCTTGTGCAAGCCGTGACAACGATTGATCTAGGCGATCTAACTTCTCACCAATAGTCTGCAAAACATAACGTATCAGTATAAAGCAAAGTGTAACCGGAAAACCGACATTTGTGACCAGCGAAATGATATCTGTAGCTTGCATATTCACTTCCCTCCTTTTTTCATTGTCCTACAAAATAAGGTAGGGAAATCTATAATTTTACAACTAAATATGTTAAAATTAATAAGAACAAATGTTCTTATTTTGGTTGTAAAATTTGTCCAAAAAACTCCTATATTAGTAGAAGCAGAACAAGAGGGAGGGGGATTTATGGACAGTCAATCAATAATGATTGAGCGTTACCGCAAGGAGGTATATCGGATAGGATGGCGATTGCAATATCGAAACAGAAGAATACGTCAACATGAATTTTCTTTGTTTGATAATGTCTCTGTACAACATCATACTTCCGATACAATCGATAACCGAATTTTGGTGCAGGATCTTCTTTTAACACTGCCCGAAAAAGGGAGAAGCATTATTCATAAACTTTACATCGAAGAATTAACAGAAGCCGAGGTGGCGGCGCAGTTACATATAAGTCAGCAGGCGGTGAGTAAATGGAAGAAAAAAATGATTCAGCAATTATCACAGACCATGAATTTTTGATTCTATTACAAGCAGCAAAACAAAAAGACCCAGAGGCAATGCTACGAATTATTGAGTTATTTCAGGGAGATATCGAGAATATCAGCAGGACGATCCGTATACCAAGAGAGGATGCGTTGTCGCACATTATTACGGAGCTGCTGGAATACATTCAGTCCGAGAAACATTTGTAGCTTATGAAATTATGGTAAGGCGATAATTATGATGATAGGCAAAGGTGGACGGTGGGTCTTGTGCGAACGGAAAACGATAACTCGATAAAAATTGAATAAAGCAGCCGGTCATTGTGATCGGCTGCTTTTTAATAAGGACCTCTTATTTAAGTTCCACTCTCGATTTCTCTTTGATAACTTAGATAGTCATATTTAATATGATCAAATTGCGATCCAACTTGTGTTAAAGCTTCTCTGATCATCTTGTCATATCTGGATTCAAGCCATTCTGATACAAAATTACTTGGTGTATATATGGTAAATGTCTGTTCACGTTTAATACAAAATGTACCTTTGAACCACGTATTAAAAGAAGGTGCTGATACTTTCTTTTTGATGATAGCAAGTGCCATATCCCAAACGGTACGATCCAGCTCTGTGATCTCTTTATCCAAAACCTTAATCTTGTTACGAAGCTCTTTATCCAACTCGAACGGAGTCTTAGTTTTACGAACAACAGTCCCTTTACTAATGACATCCTCATAAACTTCGCTGTAATCAATCGATGGATCCAAATTTAGAATCTGATCAAATTGTTCAACGATACCCTGCATATAACGATCGTGGTCAATCTTAAGCTCAGATGGGAGCTGCTCATACAGTTCCATAGGAAGGAAAGGGACTTTCTTTCGAATTTTATATAATGGACTTTCTTCCATGTTGTTTTTATCCGCATTTTGAACATTAAAAACGAGTACAAAACCATATTTCTCAAGATTTGCAAGAATTTTTTTCACTGTGTTTCGGCTCTTGTTCATCTTTTGTGAGATGAGGTTTAAATCGGGCCAGCAATAGTCTTTGTCTCCATAGCAATAACGCTTAAGATGGCCATAAAGCGCTACTCCTTCAGCTGAGAAAAAATGACCCCAATAATCCCAAATATAATTACTAATAATAGTCATGTGACCATCCACATAGGGGATAGGCTGCCCATGTTTGTCTAGAGTGAATCGTTTTATTTCTTCTTCAGGTATGTAAATCTTCTCTAGCTCTTTTTTTATGTACGCTTGTTCCGTATCACCAACATATCGCACCTTTGATTCCTCAACACCAGTAGGTCTATAACGATAGTAGAGTAGTTTATGATGCGTACCTTTCAAATTTTTATCAAGCATAAGAAAACTCTCCTTTATTGGCACCCTAAAAAGGCAACATTCAAAGAAGAGTAGGGACTTCACTTTTTAAAAACTCTGTGATAAAATGAACTCACAAATGTTTCTAAGCAAAGTTCCTATTCCTCTGACATTTAATGTCGTACGCTTGGCGGCCGCAGACAGTAAATGTATACACGATAGGGGCTTTTTTTCTAGGTTTATTAAATATTTATGATCCGATCTAACGAATCGTTTGTAAAAATAACAAAAAACACACAATCCAAAATTGTGTGCGACTAAACAAGAGGTAGGAAATCACTCATTTTTTCCGAAAATGAATAGACCTCACCCGTTGCTCTGCACGCACTTCGAATATAGCATATTAATATATTAGCGTAAAGAGAATTTTAGGGTATTGTATCGAATGACGTCGGTATTGTCCTTTTTATGAAGGTATGATAAAATTATGCTCAAACCTTATATAGCACGCATAGAGCATCCCCAGGTGTAGGAAACGTCCTGCTTCTGGGGATGCTCTTTTTTGCTTCCCATGGTGGGCTTTACCATCCATGAGTCCGATGGTATAATTCTAGATATTACGAGTAAGTTATTAATTTTCTTCGCTGTCCATTGTATCAGCGAAGAGCGGGAATGCCAAATGGCTAATAGGTAAATGTAATGGACGCTATAAGGACTTACACTACAAGTGTGTCCTTTTTTTGCTGTCTATTAATACCCCGGAGACACATATCTAAAAGATATGTGTCTTTTTTATTGGCATTTTTAAAGTCTTAGATGTGGTCCTTTAGACCAACAACAAAAAACTGGAGGTAATAATACGAATTTGAGGGAGACATGAAATCATTGAAGGGGATCCACTCGCACTGCATATCTTTCTTGGCGGGAAGGAATGCTGCAGAAAACGCGAACATTTTTGTCCAACAGTTTGGACTGGAAGTAATAACGTTTTGTCCCTATGGGAGTCTTAAATCATCATCGAAACATGAATGAGGAGGAATCGGCATGAAACTGCGTAGATTAAGAAGTCAGCCAGGATGGTACGAAATTATGTCTCATTGTCCGATATGTGGGCACAAGGGTTGGTGTGCCATTGATCACGAACAATCCACTGTGCATTGCATGCGAGTGCCGTCCGATGACTATTTCGACTCTCACATGGGCCGACAATATCGACATTATCTCGATCCGGACAAAGTACCAAAGACAAAGATCGAAGTTCTCTTAGTAGATTCGGTCGACAAAAAACCGGATTATCACCTTAACCGCGTTTACCGCGCTCTAATACAAGAACTTTCATTATCCAGTTTCCATGCCGACCATCTACGGAATACTCGCAAATTAACGGACGATGTTATTGGAGTACGGCAATATCGAACAATGCCTGGTCCTGATCGATACAAAATCGCGAAAAGCGTGATTCACAGGCTAAATGATCAAAGTGATCTATTAGGCGTTCCTGGTTTTTTTGTAAAGGAAGGCCGATACGGCCCCTATTGGACCATGGCAGGTGCATCGGGAATTATGTTTCCGTTTCGTTCGATTACGAATGAAATAACGGGTTGGCAAATCCGAGTGGATGACCCACCACTCGAGCTAAGTATAGAAGGTGTCATAAAGGGCGAAATTCTCCAAGAGCTTGAGCGTAATGAACTCGGGAAACGACGTGCCTTATGTAAAGTCGTTATCCAGGACAAAACACTCGAAGTGATCTTAACTGAAAAAGATAAAAAGCTTTGCTACTCCAAGTCCAACCAATTCATTTTCAGTATTGAATTAAAACAAGGCCAACGTTATTGGTGGTGGAGCAGTGGTTCAAAAAATAATGGAGCCTCGATAGGCGGTCCAATACCTTACCATTTTGCCTTGCCCAGTCCTTGTTTGCCTTACTGGAAGGTAGGTGAGACACCTGAAACGCTGATAGATTGCTCTGAAGTCTGGGTGACGGAAGGGCCTCTTAAAGCAGATAAAGGCGCGGACGCGATGCTCAAGCCTTTCATTGGGTTACCGGGTGCAGGCGCTTATTCTTTGATACTTGAACCTTTGAAGCAGCTGGGTTGTAAACACGTTGTATTGGCTTTTGATGCTGACGTTGTTACGACACCAGAAGTAGAAAGGACGTTGGGATTATGTGCCGAGTTCTTTGCGGAAAACACGGATATGTCTCTTAGCTTGGCCATGTGGGATATCTCCCAAGGCAAGGGAATAGACGACTTAACCGATAACGGTCTCATACCTCAGGTATCACTCATGCTTGAGTAGGTAGAAAAAAAATATAGAAATTCTGAGGAGATGTAAAAATATGATGAATCGTGTCATTTTGATCGGCCGGCTAACTAAAGATCCCGAGCTGAGATACACACCAACAGGAGTTGCTGTAACCCAGTTTACACTTGCTGTCGATCGTCCATTCACGGGACAAGGTGGGGAGCGTGAAGCTGATTTCATTCCGATCGTTACCTGGAGGCAACTTGCTGAAACATGTGCTAATTATCTTCGTAAGGGTCGTCTAACTGCTGTCGAAGGGCGCATCCAAGTGCGGAATTACGAAAATAACGAAGGAAAGCGAGTATACGTAACGGAAGTCATTGCCGACAATGTTCGATTCTTGGAATCCAATCGCGGTGGAAATCGTGAGGAATCCTCGTACAAAGGCGGAAACCGTAGTGAAAGCCGCGAGGATTCGCGTAACAATCAGGATCCTTTTTCCGATGAAGGGAAACCCATTGACATTTCTGATGATGATTTACCATTCTAAGTCTGTTTAACTAGAACGTGGAGGAACGGGAGTATGCGACATAAACATCTTTTTGAGGCCGGTTTAAGGGAGTTGAAGGAAGAATTCCATCTCGATCTAAACCCAGCCATAGAAGCGGGAATCCTAGTTGAATGCACCAAGTACGAGAATGACACTTTAGTGATGACAGAGAGAAGAGCTACCAATATCGTTCTTCTTGTATTATCGCTAAATAAATTGGTGGGTTAATTCATGAGGATTCACGAACACATAGACGATTGAATCTGATGCTTGTAACGGTATCGATAAGGATCGAGCTGCTGTTTGTGTTCCGTTTTTATTGAGTGAAGTATGTCGCGAAACCTGGATCTGACAGAAATGAGTGTCGGCATTAGACTCTTAATTTGATGACTATAAATAGCTTCAATGCGCCTAGAGTGGGGGCATCTTTAACAGTCCCCCACTTACTGGGGCTGTCATGGAGTGATAGATATGAAAAATGAACAAATAGATGTCGTTTCCACAAACCGAGTGTATTCGAAAATGATGAATCTTTCGACTGCACATATTTCTGAGGAAACAGCTATATGGCTCCAGGAAGGGAATCATCCATCTCTGATTTTCTACACTAAAAGTGTCTATGGATTTTGGATTATGGTTCCTCCTGAACAAGAGGATTGGGGAAATATATCCGATGTACCGGACGAACTACGAACCATCCTCCACTATGCCAATGAACATTGCTGTGCTTGGGTCATGTTGGACTGCGATTATGATCAGGTGGATGGATTGCCGACATTTGATTGGTAGGTAATAAGAGAAAACGCCTTATTTTACATGGCGCTTTCTCTTTTTTTATTCCCTGCCGTGGGGAGAAGTATTTAGAAGACCCCCACGGCGAAAGGGGTCTCATTGGAGGTAATAAATATGCAAGGTTCTAACACTCACCCATTGTTTATTCTTCATGTTATCGATGAAGGACAATCCAAACGTACGATCGTAGATTTTTCCCTTAGTCGTCTAGCCCATCAAGCAGAAACAGTTATTTCAAATTATCTAAGTAACCACGGTTTCAGCCATTCGGGAAGCGATGATCTACAAACAGAGGATGGTTATGCCAAGATTATACGTACATTGGTTAATAATCCGGAAACTGAGGAATTGATCTGGTCATACTCCTTTGATGGCCAGAGTAGCTTACATTTCGAGATTAAACAGTTACATGACCGTGTTAAGGAACTACAAGCTAACGATCCTAAGGTCTTGTTCCTGACGGAAGAAGAGATTCGCCAACGTATTTATATTGCAGTCGGCCTTAATCTTAGGCTGCTTGCAGATAATATCATTAATCCTTCAATACTTGGAGACATAACTATGGAAAACTCTGATGAGGATACTAGTATAAAAACTGATTATCAGATTTAGATGTTTTATACAGGCAGGTAACCTACACATGTCTTTAAAATCTTCTGAGACAGGCTTTCAATCTTCATTCCAAGGGTAGTAGCAAACTGCGCCCCTGATGGGGAGCGAAAAGGAGCGATTTGAAATCAAAAGTATAGGACTTTGCCAAACTAGCAGTTCGGATCACTCTATAATGGAGAGTATAGATATTAATTATTTTAAGAGAACGTATGATAGGCCTTACACAGTCATGTGCGTTGAAATGCACTATGAAAAGTTGCAGCTCTCCATCCGGTCTTTTCACCTTGGTATCAGTGTTGCATTCCCTGCTATGTCTAAACAGGAGCTCATTGATCACTGGCTGAGTGAAGCACCGGCATGGATGGTCAACGATATTCGTCTGATGTTCGATGCTGCCATACTTCGTCTCATACCTGACTATATATCAAGTAGCGAATTAGCTTCACTTCGAAATCAATGGATTCAGAACCAAACGACTGCTGTAGTCACGAGTGATTAAAGAAATAAATTGTGAAGAATCATCAAAAACACGAACCCTTTCTATACTAACGGTTCGTGTTTTTGATATCAGCCTTACACACTTGTTACCTTTAGGCAATTTTGTCTTAATAACTATTGATACCAGCTCTAAACTCCTGATATAATAAGGACATTACGAAGTACCTATTTATTTTCACTGCCGTCAAAAATTCGGCAAGTGAGGGAGCAGAGCCAGTGAGATGACACTGGACAAATAAAATAAGGCTCGCATTTTAGCCATGGAGAAATTAAGAACATGCCACAGGTATGTCTTTTTTTATTTCTTCATGGCTTTTTGTCGTGCCCAAAAACGGGAGGAATTGAAATATGGCTACACTTTTGGAGCGTCAACATGGACTTGAAGAAGATTTAGATATGGCTGTATCCCAAGATGTTGTGTCTTTTAATGTCGAACATGATGCACTTATGAATGCCTTAACGCTCTGTGCTAAGGTCGTTCCCCGATCTGGATCTATTCCAATTCTGCAGTGTATTAAATTTGATTTACAAGAAGACACATTGTTTATCACGGCTATGGATATGGGCCAATCTGTTCTTCAAATGCTGAAGGTAGAAAATGCAGGCAACACAAATGGGAGTTACTTGTTCCCTGCCAAAGAAGGTATTGATCTCGTCAAGCGATTGCCGCATGGTAATTTGACCTTTATAAAGAAGGAGTCAACGGTCCATATTACTTATGGGGAACGGGGGAAGGCAAAGCTTAAGGTTCTCAGCTCAGAAGAGTATCCAGCGTTGCCACAAGGAGAGGCGCCCCAAGTGATTTCAGTTCCGATCGATGTATTACGTAAGGGTGCTTTGGCAGCCCGATTCTCGCTGGTAGATGAAAAGTTGCCGTCACTAACTGGAATTCACATATACGATCACGGTGGAAAACTGGGATTTGAAGCAACAGACCGGCATCGTATTTATCGGTATGTCTCTGACGTCTCGATTGTGAACCAGGATCCAATGGTAGACGCAGTCATTCCTGCTCTTAATTTCAAATTAATTGTAGATTCGTTAAAGGATGCTCAAAATGTTGATTTGATTGTTATGAGCAGCCATCTCGTTCTCAGGGACAAGAATATAATTTACTTTGGCAGATTGATTGAAACTAATTTTCCTGAGCTCACCAAAATTTTTGAAGGTATGAATCAGGGAGAACCCGTAACACTGTCACGGGCAGAGTTGGATGATACCCTCAATCGTGCTCTATCTCTGGATGCCACGAATAATCGTGTCACCTTAGAAGTGAATCCCGATGGTGTGTTTATTCTACATACTCAATCAGAAAATAGTGAACTCACTGAAGAGTTTACAAATGTGCAGGCTGGAAACGAATTTCCTGTTATGAAATTTAATGGTCGGTATCTACGAGATGCTTTATTAGTAGGTGATCGTGAGGTTAAAAATGTCACGCTGCGTGTAAACGGTGCTCAGAGGCCTGGCTTCGTGACGCTAGATGGAGATCCTTCGATCACTATGGTTATTAACCCGGTTACTTAATACACCTAGCTAATAATATGCGAAGAAAGAGCTGCGCTAATCGCGTCAGCTCTTTTTATTTTATAAAGGGGGCAATTGAAAATGGTAGCTGACAATCTGAAGGGCATGTTTGACAGGGTATCGCGAAATAAAGTACGTATGGGGAATTTCGAGACAACGGATGAGGATATGAATTGTATTCAAAGCCTTTTCCATTTCCCAGAAACACCCTTCTCAATTGCTGATTTTTGTGCTGGTAGCGGGCGGGCTTTGGAATCTCTATCCAGCAACACCTCGGCTGTGACGTTCGGTATAGAACCAAATGAGGAGAAATACATGGAACTCCGGAAGCGGGTAGACAACGCTTTATTTGGGGGATACGAGGAATGTCGCATCAGTAGGGATACCTTTAGATTGATGTATCTGAATCCTCCATATGACACCGATAGTGAGACCGTGGAATCCAAAATCGAACGTAAAGAAAAGCGATTCCTCCGACATTTGCTACCATACGTGTCTGTTGATGGGATTCTTGTTTACAACATCCCGCGTACCCGAATGAGCAAAGATATCGTGAATATGCTCGTGGCTAATCTGGATGAAATTCGTATTTACAAGTCTCATGATGATACCTATCAGCAAGTCTATACAGTTGGTAGGAAGCGGGCAAAGAAAATCCTGGATCGAAACGAAGTACAACGGATCCTTACGCTCATGGAGGAGAGTAACAGTTTAGAGCGGCTTCCACAGTCAGAAGAACCACTCTACAAGATTTTACCTGGGAATATCACCCCAAAGTTATTTCGGTCAAGTCATATGGATGTCGATCAGGTACGTGAAGTTTCTCGATTGTCTGCATTGACTCGTAAAGGAATGGAATGGACAACACCTAAAAAGCCGTCAGAAAAGCTTCAGCCACTTCTTCCAGACAAGGAAATGCACCGGGTCCTACGGATGGCATCGGGGAAGCTCAATGGCAAGGTGGGAAAAGGAGACCTTCTTCATGTTCTCAAAGGGGTTGTCAAAAAAGAGATCATCGAAAGTGTTGACGATAATCCTAACGAGACTGTCATTACGGAACGTGAAGTCTTCAAAATTACGTTTAAGATTGTTGATCGGCATGGGAATATGCGAACCATTCAAGGTTAATTTAGTACGAAGCTGGAGGTAATAGATATGAAGTTCATGGAATTTAAACACAAAGATATCTATGTAAAGGTGCATACTCCTCTTATAGTTACTCGGGAGATTTATGATGGAGATAAGAAACAACGAGAAGAACTCGTATATGCTAATGTCATTGACATTGATTCTCGAGTTCAGGCTGTATTTGCTCAATTCCACCATGCTCGAAAGGCAAGTGATGTTAGTTTCGGGTTACGTCATGCCCCGAGGGTGGGAGAAAAGAATTACGATAAGTCTAGCTTCTATGTGAAGCCGGTTGGAAAGTATAAGCACTTATCCCAGCGTGAAGACGAAACCTTTGTAACAGGTATTGTTGTAGGTGAAAAGGTACTCGAACGTCAGAAAGACGGATTCATCATTTTTGCCTGGGATGGGAACATACAAGAAAAATTCTTTTGGGCCATTGATCGTTATTATGAAACTCCATTACTTGAAGAATGGACTCCATATTTGTTCAATCAGCTTATAAATGACAATAGGATGATCCCTTTAACCATACACGATTTCACCGGCGATTATTCTGAATTAGTTGTTTATGATCTCCTAGTGGGGGAAGAGATTCTTGATGAGTATATCTCATATGGTCTCAAGACGGGTTTGATTGTTATGACAGAAGACGATCACGTGAAGGAGGCCATCTGAGTTGAGTACAGCTGCTGTTAATATGGAGATGGAAGATATAAAGGTTGTCGCACATTCATCTGAAGACGGGGATTTAGGTCTTCTTCATGATGCAGATATTGCAGTTAAGGGCTTGAATGACATCGAGACGATAGGTGATTATCTGGGTATGTTTGGTGCGGACTTGATTCGGAGATTAAATGACGAATATATCCCTGTCCATCATCCTGGGAGAGATGAGACACTTAATGTTTTAAATGAAATCAAGCGCCCGCTATTTAATGCTCAGGCTCATGTAACAACAGCATTATTAAAAGGGTTCCTTAAACAGAGACGATTGTTTTTAATTGGAGAAATGGGTACGGGGAAAACCTCTATATCAATTGGCATCTTATTCGCCCTGATGAAGGAGAAGCTCGGGGGGAAAGGACGCGTCATATATATGGTTCCGAACCATCTAATAAAGAAGACAAAACGTGAGATAGGTACTTTGTTAGATAAAGATATTTTCGAGGTCCATTTCCTCCGTAATTATATTGATGTTATTCGTCTTCGTGACAGTGGAAAGATGGAAACTCCACCTAACAAGATAGAGGTTTACATTATCGCTCGAGACACATGTAAATTGGGATACGTTTATGAGCCAATTGCGAAATGGGTTGAACGATCCTATACCAAGCAAGTACTGAAGGGTGATGATATTAAAAAGGTTGAAGAAACTGTCTTTAGAGGTTGGGTTTGTCCGGACTGCGGAGGGCAGTTGATGAAAGAAGAAGAGGACAGTCTTGTTCCCATGGACTATGAAGATTTCTTCAATAAGCATGGAAAAGCAACACGAAGAAAATATAATCTATCATGTGCCAATACTGTCCGTCTCTATATGAATTCGGATCCGGATAAAGATGACTATGCTGTGTGTGGAGCCAGGCTTTGGGCAGCGAAGAACAGGGATAAGAGCAGCTTTATTGGGGTTTCTAAGAAGCCACCTGGTCCTGCACCTCGAAAAGTATCGCCTGCTGATCTTTTTAAGCGTTACTTCAAAAATGCTTTTGATCTTGCGATCGGTGATGAATGTCACGAGCTCACGGGAGGAAGCGCCCAGGCACATGCATTTCACGTGTTAATGGGTTGTGCCAAACATACGATTGCCATGACCGGAACACTCATGAATGGATATGCAAGTAATCTATTTGAGCTAATCTTTCGTATGTTCCCTAAGCGATTAAAAGAGATGGGCTTTAATTGGGGTGAGGTTGGGAAATGGATCGATCTTTATGGCGTACGTGAGCGAATTACAAAAGTCCGAAAGGATGCAGATCTCAACAGTTCAAGTAACGGTACTTCATCACGAACAACCGTTAAGGAAATGCCGGCAGCCGCACCTCAATTATTCACAGACATACTAAGCGACGTTGCTTGCTTTATCCAAATGGCGGACATGTTTGAGGTTCTACCTAAACTGCAAGAAGGTCCGATGAATGTCTCTCTTGAAGGTGAGCGTAAATTCGTTTCTTGTGTGACAAAGATCCAACGTCTGCCTGGTCGTCGAAAACGCAAAGTAAAGAAAGGGATGCGCCTCCTTGCTCCTTCTTGGTATCTTCAGAACAAATTGTCAGAAGTGTCTGACTTGCTCCGAAAGGCGGTAGAAAAGGAGTTGTTAAACGGACAGTCCGTACTGCTCGGAAGTTTGCTCAACACACTTCTTTCGTACCCGGACGTACCGTTCAATTTTGAAGGTGTTTATCATCCGGATACAGGTAAGGAAATCGTCTCACCCAAATATCGCCTAAGCGATCGGGCATTGTATCCGAAGGAACTGCAGCTGATTAAATGGGTGAAAGCAAGGCTTAAAGCCGGAAGGAAGGTTGGTATTTATGCAACATATACCGGTAAGCTAGGCACACTTCAAAGGCTGCAGATGCTTTTAGAGGAACGAGGGATAAAAACAGCCGTCCTTGAGTCAAATATAGATGGACCAGAAAGAGAAGAATGGATCGCGAAACGAGAAGAGGAAGGTGTGCAAGTTCTCTTGACCAATCCAATTTTGGTTAGCACTGGACTAGATCTCTTGGGATTTCCCTCCCTCTACTTCTACCAAACTGGATACCGTCTATCAATCGTCCGCCAAGCAAGTCGTCGTCATTGGCGGATCGGACAACTGAATATTTGTGAAACAGTATATAGTGGTTATAAAGATACCATGCAGGAGCTTGCAATCAATCTCATGGCAGCTAAGATGAGCGCTGCTCTTGCACTGGAAGGGCAGTTTAGCCAGGAAGGTCTTGCAGCGTTGACCGAAGGATCCGGTGGAAGCCTCGCAAATGAACTTGCGAAGCGTTTTGTAGGAAATAAGATCGATGGTGTCGAGAGTGCAGAATCTATTTGGGGCAAGATGACTATCGATGCTGCAGAATTTGCGGTTCCCGCTCCTGTGATATCGAAGCCCCTTGAGAATCAGAATGATTTGAATACTGTTGTGACTTTCGATTCCACCAGTCTAACAGATGTTCGAACATATGTTGGTTCTACATTGGAATATGCATTGCTTTCCTGGGCCTCAGAAGCTATTCCAGAGGATCTATACGGACGTTTCGAACTGCAGGTTGAATATGTAGCAAATAATGTTCAATTAGGCGTTACTGGTCTTTCAGTTTCCAGGGAGACACTGCTTGGTGACTATGAACTCAAATGGATTCCAACTGAGACACCGGTAGAGGAGATGGAACTACGTAGATGGGTGTATAGCCTGACGAACAAGCCTGTAGATGTACGGCCAGTGACAGAAGGGGGGGAAGTTCGACTAGAACTGGTCGTGGAAGGGAAGAAGCTTAAAACAAAGGTGAAGAAGGCTTACAATGTGTCAGAAGGCCAAATCGCCTTCAATTTTTAAATAGTGGCGATACGTAATAGAAGGAGCGGGTTAAGCCCTCAGCTCCTTCTTTTTTTGTGTTGGGAAGGGTATCGGCGGTTGTGATGATCTATTTTGAAAGGTGTCGTAGGGCTAACTCTAGGTACTACACGGCTCATTAAGGCCTTTTTGTTTGAATACTAATCGAAATGCAAATATAAGTCGAAATAAAAGAGAGAAGCTGGAGGTGGCTATAAGTGCAGTGTGTGTATATTTGGATGGAGAAATATCGGAATTATGAACAACAAGGTTTTAATTTTGGAGGACCGCTACGGTTTGATTATGATGAGGAATCGAAAAAGTTATTTATTCAATCGTCACCATTTCATATAGAGAATTTTTTCAATCCATTTTTGATTGATGGGAAGGAAGTGTCATCATCAACTATCACCAATGTTACCGCCATTATCGGGGAGAATGGTACCGGAAAGTCCAGTCTTCTGGAATACATGATTCGGCTTTTTAGCCATGAATTCCAAAATGTGGTTTCTCTTCAGTTGATCGTTTTTCGAGATGAGCGGGATCAATATGCTGTGTATCATTCTCCAGGGTTACATTTTGATCTAATCAATCCACAAAAGAAAAAAATATTCAGGCAACCTTTGTTAGAGAATGATCCAGGATTTTTCCCTTTCGCCGTCTATTATTCAAATATATTTGATACCCGAAGAATGCCCAACAATCATCGGTTCATGGATTTATCCACGAATCGGATGATGGAAAATCATTTCTCCCACGAAGATAATCATGGTCTAAACGAATATCATATGAAGGAAACGGAACTCCAACTAAAATTTATCAAAAGCAAAGAACATAAGCATTCAGATAAAGTCGCATTCAAACTTCCTGAGAAAATAACAATATTCATTAGTGAACCAGCAGATTTACTTGCAGTGGAGAAAAGTGCTGCATATAAGAGAAACGCAGATGTCCATTTTTATGAATTTATACGAAAAATGCAAAATGAATTGGATTCTTATTACGAGAATCGAGATATACCCAAAAAACTCACATATTATCTTGCGTCAAGAGTATTAAACCATATAGTCCACGAATCTGAAGTTTATCGAAATAAAGATGATATAAGAACATTATCACAAATCACCCTAAATATTGGCAATATGTTGGAGAATATTCAAGACAGCGATCGCTTAGTGGGCCATGATTACATTAGTCATACGCTCTCATTGTTGGTGGAGATCGCAAAACAAAACCGTTACCAATCTCCAATAACTGAAATAATTTCCAAATGTCATGAGTTAATGGAATTAATTATGGGAATGGAATCAGACATTTTGGATCAAAAAGATTCATTTGAGCTTCCAGTCACAGATCAAAACCAGTCATTAGATCTATTAATAGAACTCTATACTCCATCAGTTCAATATGATAGCTACTTGCAATTCAAGTGGCCAGGGCTAAGCTCAGGAGAGATTTCACTCCTAAATCTTTATAGTCGTTTCTATGATAGCCGGGATAACATTATTAAACGTAGCGGGAACCACGGTGTTCTTGTCCTCATAGATGAAGGTGAAGCATTATTCCATCCACAGTGGCAAAAACAACTTGTTTCAAATCTTGTCGCTTTTTTTTCTGACATCTTTCAAGATAAGCGAGTACAAATCGTGCTGACATCAAATTCGCCGTTTATCGCATCGGACCTTCCGAAGACTAACATAATTTTCCTTAAGAACATCGACGGAAGAAGTGTAAGCATTAATGAACTGGATGACTTACATCAAACCTTTGCGGCGAATATTCACACTCTACTTTCACATTCTTTCTTTCTTCATGATGGGCTCATTGGAACTTTCGCACGAAGAAAAATCAACGAAGTCATCAACCTGTTGGTCAACCAGGGTAGAGAAGAGATCATGGAGAAAAAGCAGGAGATTGAAGCGTTAATTTCAATTATTGGTGAACCAATAATCCGCACCAAACTTACTCAACTGCTCCAAGAGAAGATAACGCTACATGGATTATCACTGGAGGATCGTGTCGCTGCACTCGAAGCAAGGCTCGCACAACAGGAAGGTGGAAACCCTACATGATAAAAATTCATCATCCAAGACTTGATGAGTGGGCTATGTCTTTATACAATGATTTTTTCGTAAAGCAAGGATACGAAGCAAAGCTTAAAGCTTGCGCGAAAGAATCTCGTTGGAACACTGACCAAGAAGAGTTCCTTCATTATCTGCTTGAGAAGTCAAAAGTCATAATTACAGGGCGACCCAATAGACTGGCTGAGATTGTGGATCATATCAAACAGACCTACAAGGGAAAGAGAAAAATATTTAACGTTCTCAAAGTTCCCAAAACTAGCAAATGCCAATTGAAAAATGCGCTTCAAGAGATTTTTAATTACTCGGCCTTTACGGGAATCGATCCACCGAAGTGGGGAGCTTATGCATTGACTGAGAGGTTGCAAGTATCCGTTTGCCCTTATTGTAACAGGCAATTTACGACCACTTACCACTCAAAGAGCGGTCGAACGCGACCTCAATTGGACCATTTTTATGACAAAGGGACACACCCGTATTTAGCTATATCGTTCTTTAACTTAATTCCTTCCTGCTATGTGTGTAATGCCAATCTTAAGGGTAAAAAGCTATTTACCCTAAAAACACATTTACACCCTTATGAGGAAGGGTTTGGTGAGCATCGCAAATTTGGAATAGATTTCAGTAAGACGAACAATGAAATTGATTATGTAGGTATCTTCGAGGGTAAGCTAGACGGTTTTGACATCGTATTTCGTGATAATCCAATGCTGGATAAACATGACCTATTCTGGGAACGAGCTGACAATAATTGCAATGTATTTAAAATCTCAGAGTTATACAATGAGCATAAAGATTATGTGTCTGATCTCATTTTGAAAGCTAGGGTATATAACGAAGAGCACATCCGTCAACTGTACTCGACTTTTCCCGAACTGTTCCCAACGGAAAGCGACGTATTACGCCTTATTTCTGGTGCACCATTAAGTGAAGGTGACTATCCCAAAAAAACATTATCTAAATTGACAACGGATTTAATGAAAGATTTGAAACTCCGATTTACCTAGTTAAAAAGTGTTCGGGGATAGGATATTTATAAAAAAGCGGCAATTGTGGATCTTTTTAGGGTTCATTATTGTCGCTTTTTTCTTTCTAAAGTACTTGGAAATCACCATATTCTCCATGAACAACCAAACGTTTTTACATAATTAAAATTATGTTAACAATAACAAGTTCCCTCCAAAAAATTTTGAGAAATCAAACTTCCGTTATATGATTAATCCAACAGGAAATCATTGGAGGATTGATAGACATGACTGTAAAACAAAAAATACACCCAACATGCCGGCTGTGTAACAAAATGAATAATGAAATGACTCATTGTGCTATCTTTGGAGCTGTTGCCCCTGAGAATATTAATAATACCGCAATGGCAGCTGCTTGTGTGAAATCAGGAGACTACGTAAGGTTACTACATGCGATACCCAATGAATTCAACTACGGCCAATTAAAAAATGGTAAGACTATTGATGAATCTGGAGATAGTCAACTATTCATTTATGATGCAGCAGATGAAAGAGACGGGTTTAAGAATACACATGAAATGACCTTGGAAGAATGGGCACGCAAAACGTTTGTTGAAAAGAAGAAGGACTAAACTCATGAAAATTTTGATTAAGAATATTTCATCCAGGCAAAGAATATAATCATGTTATTATGGAAATGCATGTGTTGATTATAGTTTTTCCTGAGCCGAACCTGTTTAACATCACATTTTATTCTACTGATTTGTTTTGCCCTCGAAGAAAATTGTCTTTAAGAAGCGAATACTGCTCTTTCAAGCTGTATTTCTGTAATAACTTTGAGATTTTCATTAAAGAAAGTAGTTGCAAACCAGGGAGCAGGAGTATCAATTTTTTTCGCTGCTAATCTTTCCGCAAATTTTTTAAATGTTCTTCGTATGGAGAAGATATGGTTATTTTGTATTGCTGAGTTGACGTGTAAATAAATCTCATTTACTAAACACGCAGGTAAGTTGTATAAACTACAGCAATCAAGAAACTCCACTTGTTTATAGCTGAGCAGACCTGTCTGTTGATCATTAATCATTTTGGTATATACATCTGCATATTGTGCATATTTTTCTGACTCTTTCATGCGCTCGCGCGTTATGTATAATTCTTCTTCTTCTTCTTTTAGCTCTGTAGAAGGATATAGATCTAAAGATTCTTGATTATTAAAACCAGAACTATAGGGTGCATGAGATGCGCACGCAGTACCAACAGATGCATCGTGTGCACTCTGTGCATCGACAGGTAGAGTATTCAGCTCTTCGAATATGTTGGCTTCTTCAGCGATTTTATACTGGTTGGATGTCTGCTTTTCAGTACCGTCTACGAGTTTTTTAAATCTCGGCTTTTTCTCAATGAGTTTTCGTTCAGTAAGATCCTTAACCACATACTGGGCCTTTCGCTTACTCATTCCCCCTGCAGCAGCTATCGTGTCATAATCCGGAAAAACATCTCCATACTCGGCTTGGTATACTTTAATTACAATCATGATCATTTTTTCAAATGTTTTAAGTTCGGAATTATTTAAGATACTTTTAAGACCAGGGAAAAGACTTTGATTAGTCATGGTAGGTAGGGTTTGCATAAGTAATTCCTCCTTGCCTAGAACCCTTGAATTTACGGTGTTTCTTTCGTATAATAAGGGCAATGGCTTTGTTATATTCGTTTTTAAGCGACTCTAACACAGCCCCAGGAGTTCTGTTTTTTTGCGGAAAACAGGTCCTGTGGATTGGACGTTTGCTGCCATGAGTTTGCGGCTCTGGTCAGCGATAAGTGATTTTCTCGAAGGGCCCTTAACAGGGTGAGCTCCCAAATGGGGGCTTTTTCTTTTTTTTTATGGTATAAACTACTAACAATGATTCCTATCGTCATTGTATTTTTTGATATTTTCTGAGTCAAGGTATCGGGGTTGAATAAACATCACCTAAATTATCGGGGCTGACAGGACAAATTATCGGGGGCGAAAGAACACAGTATCGGGGGTGAATAAACAATTTATCGGGGGCGAATGAACCGAGAAGAAAGGAAAAATAAATTTTTCGTGATTTTAAACTATCGGGGGCGAATAAACATAATATCGGGGCTGAATAAACTTTAAATATTAATGAGGTTAATAATTAGCATCCAATAGTTAAAAGAGGTATCGGGGTTGAATGTACATATTATCGGGGTTGAATAAACATGGTGAAATAGCCACAATCGAAGTATCGGGGTTGAATAAACATTCAATAGTAGTTATAGATAAATGGATTATAAATATCTCTGACTCTGAACAATGAATTTTTGCTTAATATGATGAGTATCGGGGTTGAAAGAACATATTATCGGGGTTGAATAAACGTTTTGGTTTGATATGAAAACATTTTTTCTTGAATCTTATCACTAAGTTGAATCATGTGTTATCTTATATTTAACGAAAACATCTTGTTTGAATTTATTGAAGAAAGGAGCTGTTATTCTATGCCACCCAGAAAATTCAATATAGAGCATTGGGTATCAAAGATAGCAGCACTTGATCTCCCAGCCGAAGATCCAAAAGTAGAGGATTTGATTATAAAAGCAGCAGATCAATTAAAGAGTAAGTCAAAGGAAGAAGCGCAACGTCATTTGAGGGATGAGGGGCAAAAAGAATTAGAGCTTAGTAAAGCATTAGTTCAACAATCTTTATCCGAGCAGGAAATCGAAATAATTAACAAAGAAATATATAAACATCAGATAAAACAAATAATATGGAATAAGTCTCAAGAAATAAGAAGAGCGACTTATTATAATAAGCCATCTCATCCATATGGTCATATATTTTCAGAGAGTGCCATTAGCTCGATTTCTTCAACTAGAAAGCGTACGAAAGTTGTAAATCAGACTGATGGAGACACCCTGGTGCGAGATAATCGTAGAACTCGGATTTACCATCCAGCGAATAAGGAAATAACGCTGCAAGATGCCAAAGTACTGATTGGGATTCATAAGCTTTGGGAAGAGAGCGGAAAACAAAAAGAGTTTGAGTTTACGATTTATTCTCTGGCAAAGGCTATGAATCGTGATACCGGCGGTAAGACGTATAATGAAATCTGGCAGTCATTAGAGGTTTTGCAGGATAGTAAATTTGAGTTCTGTTATTATTATGAAAAAGGCATCATTGACTCGTTAGACCGTATCAATATTTTACAAGCAATTGGACGGAGAGATCGAAACAGTACGTTCAAAATCATGTTTTCTGATATGATTTATCGATCATTACAGTCCGGTGCGATCGCTTATCTGAGCTTAGCAATCCTGGAAGATTTAAAAACGGATACAGCGCAAAACCTATATTTGTTTCTACCTGCACAAGTAGCTCAAGGAATCACCAGATGGCCATTAGATGAAATCGCAACATTGATGGGGACAAAGGCAAATCGTCCAGTTACAAAGCGAAAAATGGTCGAAGAAGCATGTAAGAATATGGTGGAACTATCGCTATTAGATAGTTTTCAGCTCCATGAAGATGAGAGTGGAGCAACCTTCTTGGAGGTAAAACCAACAAACTTACTGTTAATGTCGAGCAATATTGCTAACAATGCGGTACCAGTGCAACAACTTACCTTACCAATATAATGTTTATTCAGCCCCGATACCTCTGTGAGTGGGGCATCATGAGCTCTTGTTTCGGTTTTTCGGAACAGGAGTTTTTTGGTTCTATCTCAAATACCGTTTTGACGATACTTTCATACTTAAATCTCTATTATTGTAGCTGCTTGATAGTTCAATTCTCTTGGTTGTGACAAATTGAGCATTAAGCGTATCGTCTATGAAATTATAATCAAATTATAATTCCATGCATTTCATTTTGAAAAACATGAGAGTTAGACTCTAAGATTACATAACACGTGATATCAACATACGTGTTTACACGCATTTCCTCGCGCATCAGCTACTTTTCTGCACTAGGTGCTGCCTACTTCTTCAGCCGCATATAGAGTACCATTCTTCTTCGTTTGTTTGCTGGATCCACCTCTATTACATACGAGGTTTATTGTAGGTTTAACCCTCTTTATTTCATAATCCTTTATCCCGCTTCTTGGATTCCTCTTAAATTTGCTTGTTTCTGCAGCTAAGCATCGATCCTTTACTGAGATAGTATTTATACTTTTCCTTCTACTACTTTTGAATATTGATACTCTATTTTGAGTTTGAGCCCACCTTTTAACCCGATTTTAACGTGTATCGCACGGCCGGCCCCCCGGACAATCGAAATTTGCTACTTGGTACGTAAATAGTGGAAGATATGAACTTTGCTACTTCGTACGGATAAAGCGAAAGAATAGATCCGGATGAAGTAGCAGAGAGGTGGTCTTCGACTAAATATGGTTTTAGATACGTGGATGTAACAGAATGGTATAAATGGATTAAAGAAGCGAGAAAAAGGTGCGATACGGGCTTAAATACGTGCAAACACGTATGTTGATGCCACGTATGTTTATGGTATAATTAGGATAGATACCCTCTCTCCCCTGCACGCGCTACTGCTTTGACTAATTTCCTTTTCATTCCTGCAGCGGGACAAATAATATTTCACGGGAGGAATACCACATGGCAAAATCAAAAGTAGCTAAACGACCCACAAGAGATGAATTTGTACTTGAAGAGCTCGGTAATCAACTATCCGAGGCTTATCATGAGGAATCTGTTATCTTACTTACAGTGTGGGGATGGGAAGAGACTGTTCGAGGGAAGATTGACAAAATGGACTCCAGAACAGGTAAAGTACATATTAAATACAATGACACAATAACAAAGGTTCCCTTTATGGATATTATGGAAGTGAATTATCCAAGAGACTAATGTATAACAATCTTTGAATTGCACACCAGATAATTAGATAATGGGGTTACATACTCAATAATGGCGGCAGCACCAGTGGCCAAGCCGGGTCGAATCAGCACTGTTCTAGACTTAATGAGTAAAGGAGAGTCTTAAATGTCATTAAAGCTTAAAATGTATTTAGAATTTCTACAACGAATGCCTTCAGGTGTTGAATTAGATGAATACCGAAGCACTCTGGCTCCTGCAAACAAAGACAGCTTTGATCAGCTTATGCTCTTTAACTTCTATGGTATGAAACAACTGGCCAAGGAACGAAAATTAGTTGGTATAGGCGATATGTATTTCACTTTACAGGGACTAGGAGTTATGGTGCTTGCTATTGTCTCAGCTGTATCTTTAAACCGATTCGTGTTTCAATTCAACCTAATAGGTTTTTCTATCCTATTTGGTTTGTTAGCCCTCGCCGGCTGGTCATTCGTGGTTTTTTATAAAAAACACTTCTTCTATGTTAATCGTAGCAGTTTGTGGTCCCAAATTTTGATGCAGTATTCTTTCTGGCTCAACCGTGAACCTGATGAGTTTGTCAGCACTCTAAATGAATATATCGAGAATATCCCAAAACAAAAGCAAGCCAGGATCCTCAACGCGATACGCAACCAGCTTGCACGTTAGTCAATAAATAATTCTGAATATACATATCGACCAGCTATTTAGGAAGGAGACCGTTCATGCGTAACACAGATCATAAAATTGAAAAAGAATCTTCGCTTGGCCACGTCGTCAAGGTGCAGCATGTTATTGACTTCATTGTTCTTGCTGAGTTACAGAATGGTCGTCGTTATGGTAAGCAGCTTGACCAAACCATAACGCAGACACTCCATGGTGTTGGTGTAAACGATTCTTACTTAGCCCAGCGACTTAAAAAGCTTGCTGAAAAGGGTCATGCTACCAGTCAGTGGGACGATGACAACCGGTATAACCGTTACTATGAGATAACTGAGTCTGGTATTGAATACTTTGATCAGCTAAAAAGAGATCTCCCAGAGCGAGTTTCCCTAGCGCTTAAAGTTTACAAACTTTTTGAAAACACAGTGAAAAAGTATGATGTATAGCTAAATAGACGACTTAGAGGTATTGATCAGCCGTCAAGTGGCGAAGGACCGCTTTAACTAAACAAGGGGAGGGACTGTATAGTGGAAAGGCAGTTCTTAAAAAAGATAATCGAACTCGAGTGCGGCGAGCATGTGACTGTATTGAATTCTGATAAACCGAACTGGTTTATACTAAAACTATCAAATGGTCAGAAAACATTCGCCTCAGTAAGACTTGGGAAAAAAGCGATAACCATTAATATAGATACTGTACTTGGAACCACCGTTGAACAAATTATTGGTCTTCGGGAGGGGATAAGTTACAACTCCACTATCAAAAGAGATCATATCCAGAACCGTACTAAAATCGAGTACTCACAATTGGATATAGTCTCTGTAATCTTGAGGGAAATGATTAAAAGTAACTCTTGTCATATTGAGACATACAAAGACCGTAGAGAGGCCAGCACATAATTTTTTATCAGCTTCATGTAATTCTATTCATGATGGAGGGCAAGACATGCGATTATTCACCATTACACCTACAAAAGACAAAAAAGGAACCCTTGCTTTATTTAAGGTTGATGTACGTAACAACGGCAAACTGGAAAAGTCTCTTATCTTAAAGATCGGCCAAAAATACCGCGTTGAGCCTTACAACAAATTGAAATTAAAACATAGAGGACGGAGCGGCATACTCATGGGGTATTCTACGGACGATTGGGGCAGGATTTATGGACGCTTGAAATTTGATGATACCCATCGAATTGGAAAAGTCGATGTTGAGGAGCTCGTTGAGATCTAAATGATCATATCTAGAACGGGGGGAACGCTATGGATTTAAAGTATTCGGATATTGTAACTGCGCTCAAGCAACGCTTCCCAGAAGGTACAGTCAAATTCAGATCAGATAATAATCGTCCCTATATCCCCAATCAAGTTTATACAGACCGGTTAGAGAGTGTGACTGCAAGCAGATGGAACTTAGAGATCAGGGAGCTTGATATTAACGCTGCCCACAAATATGTGAAAGCTGTTGTACGTGTTCATATCGAGCCACATTTTCGAGATGGATACGGATTTGCTCCTATCGATGGAAATCCAGGCGAAGAGTCTTGGAAGATAGCAACGGCAGTCGATCATGCTGTTAATGAAGCCTTTCTAACAGCATTAGATAGTTATGAAATGGGTTGGAAAGATCTCGCGCCTTATAAGCAGCAGGATTGGGCTGGCAATCCGGCATTAAAACATCTTATGGAGGGAGCTCCTCCTCCGGAAGCGGGAAGTAAAAATTCGATTCAGACTCAATCTTTTGCTAAGAGCAGTCAACAATGCGTGAAATGCGGTAAGAATATCACAAAAGCGGAATTGAAAATGATCACGATGCTACCTAAGTTAAATCTGATCTACTGCTTTGAACACCTTCCTAACCACTGGAGAAGAGAATTACCACAAGAGGTATTAAACGAGTTTGAATCCAAACAAGAAACGTAAGACATTGTAGGGGGACAATGATTCATGAATACAGAAGTTCAATTAGATGGAGATCAAAAATTCCTGCCTAAGAAAATGATGAATGATCAACCTATGGAAGAACTGAGCAGCGATCAAAAGATCAAGATGTATAAAGCAAAAAAGAGAAGTTCGATCCTGCTAATATTAAATTTTATCTTCGTTCCTTTTTCGTTTATTTCGATAGTGTATACGCTGTTTAATAAATCGCATTTTTCAGTACTTTGGCCAATATTGGTGACTGTTTTAATTGTCACAATTGGATTGTTATTCTCTTTTTCGTTCGCGGGGAAAAAGATCAGTAAGTTCAAAAATATGCAAGACGAAATGAAAGCTAGATATTCACCTGGTGGACCACAATATCTTTGGCCCTTTATTAGCTACGAACACAATCATATTTTCAAATATATTCCTAATGTTTGGAACTCACTAAATAATAGCAAATTGCTACCGCTAACACCTTCTATCGGGGTCTATAGCATCTCCGCTCATCTCGGATTATATGAAAAAGAACTTGGAAAACTAATGAAGCTTGATGGGAGATATAAACATATATCGTTACATCTCAGCGACTACGCTCCACCTGAACTGCGTGTTCACGATTTTCATGAAGAAGGTCTATCACTAGCTTACTATCCCCACGGAATCCATGGTGCTAAATTGAAAGAAATCAAAGAAAAGCATAAAACTCCTGTACATATTATCATTGATTTTAAAGGACTCCTTTGGTATACCAAACAGAATGAAGAGGAGAAGCTTTTTGACGCCTTCAAGGCCCTCCATGACGCAATGGAAGTTGACGCTATTTTAGTTATTGACGCGCACAAAAGCCCACCAGTAAGAACCCTCCTACGAAGAGAATTAATGGAGAGTATCTATCTAGGTCCTCCGGAAACTTCAACGTATGAAAAGATCAAGGATTGGCTAAACAGTCGGCAAAATAAGGAATGGTTTGATTCTCATTTTGTAACCCATGAATTGGGATCCGGGGTATCAAAAATAGTGGTTTTCAAAAAGAGGATCGTACGTGTCTAGAGCTTAATAATCCATCCATTAATCAAAATGGTGCCATTTTCTCCCTTCGATCTGCGAATTTGTAAGTCGAAGGGAAATTCTATTAAGATAATTTGATTATCGATAGTATTATCTTATCATGTTAATATATTAGTATATAAAATAACTAATATATTACTATTGAATCGGAGGATGAATTGGTGGAAGAGTTTATACAGCGGGCTTTCGGAGTAGGAGGTCATTTATCCAGACTAATTAGCGGCTACAAACCCCGAACACCTCAGATTTTGATATCTACGAAAGTCGGTTATGCTTTTGAAAAAGGTGAGCATTTAATATGTGAGGCAGGTACCGGTACTGGTAAATCTCTCGGTTACTTAACACCAGCTGCAAGATGGGCAGTAGAACATAAGAAAACTGTTATCGTTTGCACCCATACCATCCCCTTAATGACACAAATCGTAAATGTAGAGCTTCCCCGAGTGGCACAAATATTAAAGATGGAAAAGCTCAATCTCAAGTATCAACTGGTCAAAGGTAAAGATCACTACATCTGCAGTTCAAAATTAGAACGACTTTGGCAAGAAAAACTTCGCAGTAATGACCAGGAGTCTAAGATAGTCCAACGGATATTTAAGAAGGTCAATCAGGAGCGTGTAAGCGATCGTACCGGATTAGGGTTTGATGTGGAAGACGTTCTATGGAAAAAGATTAGCGCATCCAGCTGCAATGCCGTCACTAAACCGGATAACTGTATGCTTGAAGAGCTTAAAGGTAAAATGCAAAAATCGCATATCATCGTAACTAACTTTGCTTATTTTTTTAATGACCTCAAAATGCGAAAAAAGACTGGTAGCGGCTCATTACCACCATATGACGCAGTTATCTTCGACGAAGCGCACGAGATTGAGGATGTCTGCTGCAATGTGTTCGAGAAGGAAGTGGATATGAACCAATTTGAATTCTTGTTCGAGAATCTGTATAAGCGAAATGCATTCAGCGAGTTAGATATAGCTACTCAATTAGAGTTAACCCAGATGCGACAATTGTTCATACAAAAAATGGACTCATTGTATTCAAGGATCGGTAAGGGAATGAAGGATGAGAAGGGTAAGCCCGTCGCGTTTAAGCTACTCTCCTCAAAAATTGATATGTCAGAAGTTTGTTCAATCTTAGGATCATTTATAGAAAAGATTAAGAGCTTACGCTTACGAGGAGTCTCTGATATTCTCGATCGCTTATTTGAAGGTAATGATGACTTAGACTTTATAGGAGAAAATGCAAAGAAGTCATGGGCATACTGGGCTACGGTGACTGGTCGTGATAACTTAAAGCTTCATGCAGCTCCGCTCTATCCCAAGGTAGTCCTGGCCAATGGATTGTTCGATAAAGTACCGGTCATCCTTGCTAGTGCAACGATGTCCACGGCAACTTCTAAAGGGAAGACATTTGCGTTTTATGCCGGCCGTATTGGTTTGAAGGAATACGGAAGTGTCATTGTTGATAGTCCTTTTGAATATGAAACGAAAACCATGATTATTTGCCCGGATGATGCTCCCAATCCCGATAGTGCTGAATATGGTAACTACCTGATTGATAAGTTAGAAGAGATTCTGTTATACACGGGCGGCCGCATGCTCGTCTTATTCACAAGTTTTGAAACGATGAACAATGTGGCCCGAAAAATACAAAAGTATTGTACGGAAGGGGGGTTAAATCTGTTGGTTCAATTCCCAGGCTGCGATAGAGAGAAAATAATACATCAGTTAAAGACGGATTCTCGGACAGTAGTTCTGGGCTGCTCCAGTTTTTGGACAGGTGTAGACGTTGCTGGAGATGCCCTGACAACTGTGGTTATCGCCAAGTTACCATTTCCTCAACCTAACGAACCGCTTATACAAGCGCAGCTCGCTGTCATAGAACAAGCAAATCGGAGTAGCTTTTTTGATTATATGTTCCCAAAAATGATGGTCAAACTGAAGCAAGGTTTCGGCCGCCTAAATCGTTCGATGCAGTGCCAGGGAGCTGTCATTATATTAGATAATCGGATCCTCACAAAGAGATATGGAAAAATGATTATCAATAACCTCCCGAAATGCAGGTATTCTCGAAAATTAGAAGATATCGTTAACATTTTACCTTGCTGATAAAGG
This sequence comes from Paenibacillus sp. LBL, assembly GCF_029893715.1. Lineage (NCBI taxonomy): Bacteria > Bacillati > Bacillota > Bacilli > Caryophanales > Paenibacillaceae > Paenibacillus > Paenibacillus sp. LBL. The sequence continues at coordinate 76,654 of NZ_JARXYU010000020.1, forward strand.
ATGGTGTTTCTAAATGATGGGTAGGTCGCACTTGTTAATTAGTACTGGCGTTACTATTTCCGTATTGGGTATGGCCAACCAGAAGATATCGCTACCCGTGATTGCGATTGCAGCCGTTAGTGCTCTTCTTCCGGATATCGATGAACCAAACTCTCTAATTGTATCTCGGGCTATCCCGACCGGCTTCATAAGAGTGCTGCAGACCGTTCTGGTTGCTTTTGCTTTATACGTACAATTTTTCGGTTCGATGTTAACCCCATGGAATACAGCTCTTGCCGTAATGGTAGGGCTGGTATCTTTCATGCCAACCCGAACTCTGAGGAACGTCGTTATGACCCTGATTGGAATCGGTCTGATCACTTTAGGACATGATTTCATGCCTTGGAATTTCATATTAGGGAGTGTCCTGATCATTTGTTCGCTAGTACCACATCGCGGCCTTACCCATACAGTTTACGGCGTTATTGGTTGGACTGGCTTATTGTACTTTGCGACTCATACATACGGCCATGAACTTTGGATGGCAGGCGGTTTATCATATATGCTTCACTTGCTCGCAGATGCGCTCACCAATCGTGGGATACGCCCCCTACCGCCATTTAAATATCGATTCAAGCTTAAGCTAATGAGCACGGGTACATGGACAGGTAACATTGTCGAGAAGGTCTGTATCGGTCTTACACTCGTTCTTGTGTGGATTACATTCTTACAAGAAATCGATTTAGAGATATTCATTTCTAAATAAAACTACAAGGAGAAAAAAATATGGTTCCACATTCAATTCTTGAAATGTTGAATAACCTGGGCGTTGTAGTTCCAGACCATGCTGGTTCAACTCAATGTGCGAAGATACTTCCGTGGTTCTGTGAATGTTGCGAAAACAAATGGGTGGACAGTCTCATTCTCACTTGGGAAGAGTGTCCAGAATGCGGAGGAGTTGCTCTCCATGATTCAGCTAGAGAGCTCACAGATAAAGATAAATATTATCGTTGAGCCTAACTTCAAATAGGGAGTGACTACGACCGCGGAAGACAAATATGCCATATCTGACTTTGAGTCCGTACTTGGGATCAGATACAAGCTTTAAAGGAAAGGACTGGTCTACCATGGGATGGATCGCTAAATACTATGACAACGTTGCAGAAGCAAGTACAGACGCTATTACAGTGGAATTTATCCAATTTAGTAATCGAGAGCTGCTCTTGATCGAGTATGCCTTACTAGTAGCAAAAGAAGAGTCAGGTTATTTTATTGGCCCTGGCGAGTGGTTATATGAGAAGGTACGAGGGCATTTGGAATCTCAAGGATACAGATTTAATGAAGACGGATCCTATTACCGGATTACTAAGGACACTTTCAAAGTCAAATAAACAATGAGGAAAAAAGGAAGGGGAATAAATACTTGGTTGTTGTAATAATGCAAGTTAACAGTGGGAACATATTTTAAATTCCGATCGGATCCAACATTCACCAGCTTTAGGAGCAGCTGAGAACAATTAGAGAGAAGGTTTAGAAGACACATGATGGATAAACGCTTAGAATGTGTTGAGTCTTACAAGGGATTTTTGTTGAAGGGGCCAAGTGACCTTTCTATGCTTAACAAGATAAATGAGATGTACCTTGAATTAAAGGTGCGCCATTCTTTAACAAACAGAGAGATTGAAGTTCTCACGGTTTTGACAATCCTCGGACACAGTAACACTGTTCTTGGGGCATTGTTGAACATTACGGAAAATACCCTGAAGAACCATATTGCTAGAATTATGGATAAAACTAATACTCATTCCACACGTGAATTGCAAGCGTTGACCTATCGTGAAATAATTATCCCACTTCTTGATAAATTACTTGAAAAGGAAAAGAATAAAAAGAAGAAGAAAGCTAATTCAGCGAGTTAGTACTACTCCAGCAAACATATATACCAATAAGAAAGCAAAAAGCTCCCTACCATGAAATATATAACTCTCACTCACTTGGGACTTTTTGCTTCTTGTTTTGGAATCAGAAGAGCAACTATAAGGCTATCTGCATTTGCGATGATGAAATAACGAACGCTTTCAAAACAACCTTTCCACCTAATTCTGCTTATGATATAATGTTGCCATTACGATTTACTATTTATTTTCTTCGCCGTTATTGACTCGGTGAAGAGCGGGTGTGTACGACAAAATGTCGTCGATAAATATGTAGGCTAAATTAGCCGCGGAGAACAACAAGTATGCCTTTTTCGGTATGCTTTTTTTGTTTTCCGCGGCTTTTTATTGCCTAAAAACAAGGAGGAAGAAAAAATGAGTATCAACATCAACTTGGAAAAACTAAAGGAACATCTGCCGACCGCAGTTGAACCCTCTCATTATCCGCCTGGGCTTTTTGCCGTCATTGATATTGCTCACAATGAGGCATATAGCAATGCAGTGGATTGGGATTCTTTCACATTACATGAGGCAGAAATGGCCTTGGATCATGCTACGAGCTATGTAAGCTATGAGGAGTTAGACGAGCGAAGCGGGCATCCCAACAAAGGGAATGTCATTCACGAGTTTCTTCATACTACGGAATCTATGGGCAGGCTCAAGCGTACCCAATCGGTCATTCAGGCAGATAAAGACGTTCAATTTTTCTAAGAAGGATGTGAAGGAAATTGGAGCAATCATATTTTTGTAATGAGCAGATATATCAAATGCAGGCTACCTACGATGCAATCATCATGCTGAAAATTGTACATGACGCCGGTGGTGATCCCAAGAATGACCCCATTCATTTTTTTTGTTACGAATGGGGTGAACAAGCTTCTATATTCTATGAAGCGCTCAATCGAATTTTTGGAGAGTGCCAAAACACGTGGTCGCAAAACGAATATTATGAGGAGACCAATAGGATTCGGATCCCTTTACCACAATTAAAGGAGCTATATGCACTGGTTACAAGCATGGAGGCCAAAACATACATTAAAAAGTTCGAAAAAATGCTGAGTAAATGCTGTGATCAATTTGAAATGGAGATGAAAGGGTTCATAGAGGACGATCAACTGTATGTAACGATCTCAGGCTCATATGGTGTTTATTCATCATTGCTAAAACAATTGGTGGCAATACGAAGCGAGGTTCTGTACTTGATTCGTGAGCGGAAAAGACGTATCCTTCATCGTTTACGCAATATTGTCTTGCTGAAGACTGTCTTTGACCGACTTGGAACGACTGCAGCAGCTTCTGTTGAAGAAGATTCCTCTTTGGTACTTTCTCGAATAATGGAGCACTGTAGCTTTGATTATTCTCTTGAAGCTATTCGTTCGCTTTCATATGATGACATGCTGAAGTTGCTCGAACACGTACTAGACCAGGTTGAACATAAAAAAATAAAGAGGGTGAAGCGGCATGAGTCTATCTACAGCGATTGTTGCAAAGAAAGATAAAGGAAACGAGATGGTGATCCGACTACGTGACTACGGCTTGCCCGTTGTTGAGGAGTATCAAAACGGCATTAAGCTTGGTGAAGGCATGTACACGCATGAGGCACTCGTAAAGGCTATTCTACGCTCGTTTGATACGAATGGGTTCTCAACCCCTTTATTACCACGAGGCTCTTTTAGCTACAACGAGTCATCCGGGGGATGGAAAAGTACTTGTTACATGGAAATACCTCCTCATCGTCGTACAGTCTATTATCACGAAGCGGTCATCGAAGATGTTCCTTTCCCTCGACTGGTTGTGGGGTTTGAATTAATGAAAAGAGATGGGATATTTGATATCACAAGAGTGGTGATCGGTGCTCTAGAGGACCAATGCCTATTACATGAGGACTCCGAAGTGTATTTCTATCCTTACACCAATGTGAAGGACGATTATTCGGTTTGTTGGGGAACCACACAGCTTCCAAGTCTTCATCGTGTTTCACAACTAGGGACCATTCCTGAGCTTTTCTTTAATTCTCCTAATTCCGACTGTTATTACAGTTCAGCAAACATAAGCCAGCTGCCTTATCGCGAGTTGGTGGAGTCATTAAAGGGGAAAGACTTTCCGGATGACTATCTCAAAAAGACAGGTCGAAAGCTTTCAGATTGGATCGAAGAAACATCACCTGATTTTTAAACCTTAGATGATTTTAAGATTTCAAATATAGCTAGAAGCTGGAGGTAATAAATATGTCTAATAACAACGACTTTTTCGGTGGCAAAGATTTGTTCACTTATTTCGGTAATAACTTCTCTGGACCGGCTCCTTCTAATCCCATACCTGAATCAAATTCAAAGGATTCTGATGATCCTAATACTAATGGAGCGAGTGGTCTCAAGGAGCCTCATCATGACTCTTTGTCCGTTTCTACTTCAAAAGATAACACCAATGTGGTATCTCTCGATGAAAAACGAATGCCAGGACCCAAACGTCGAAAAACATTCGTGGACACTAATTCTGATTCATGTGATATAGAAAAGCTTACAGACGATGAACAGGAGGCACTATCAGAGGATAAAGAGGTTGACGAACAGGCAGCTGATGCTGCTGAGTTGGGTGGACAAGTCGTTAAGGATGACAATAAGTCTGTCGCAATTCAAGAACCAAAAGCGGAGGCCAAGCCTGAATTTAATCACGCAACTTTTATTTGCTATGCCGGTATTAATCGACCTCTAACGAAATATTTCACTGATGAAAAATTAGCTTTGGTTAGCTTGGAAGACGTTCGCAAACGTTTAGAAAAAGATCATCCGGAGTTATCCAAACAAAGAACAAAAATGGACTGGGATGGGAAGAAAAATGTAATCATCCCGATTGTAACAGGAGGAAAAAAGGGGGCCGCCTTCTTTGAGGAATCGAGAGCTTTCTTTTCCTCTGCAGAAGAATTATTCAAAAATAAAGAACTCCATCCTATCAATATTCTTGCGGCAAAGGACGGGTTTTACGAAGTGCGTGAAAACCCGATAGGTGTTTTCGTGACAAGGACCTGTCCAGAAAAACTCCAAGAATGGAGTGTTTTTGATCAATTTTATGAAGAGCTTTCGCCAGTTGATCATCTCGATCCTTGTCGTGAAGGGTTTAAACTGAACCTTCCGAAAGTGCCGAACCAGTTGTTCGAACAGCTAATATCTTTTTTCATGGATTACGCTGATCACAACGTTGAGGTTATGGGGGTATTTTATTGGAACATGGTTAAGAAACAGTACTTTCTTGATATTCCTTTTCAACATGTTTCTAAAGTATCTGTGGATCCGTGTTACACAGAATTGTCCTCAAATTTCATTAAGGTTGCCGAAGTTCATTCGCACAATACAATGAAGGCGTACTTCAGTTCCATTGACGATGCTGATGAACTCGGAACGATGCTCTATGGTGTCATTGGAAAGCTTAGAATGGCAAGCGGGATTATTCGCTTTGATGTCCAAACCCGAGCAGGTTCTGCAGGGAATTTCATCCCGCTCCTGCCTTCGGCCTGGGTCGATTGCGATTACGATAACCAAGAAGATTCTTGGAACCTGGTGTCTTATACGCCTTATCCGCAAAAATGGAGAACTCGTGTGTCCATTCAACAAGTTGGAGGTAATAAATTATGATAGATTTACTAACTTATCACAAGAAAAAGGGAGACGAAGTGGCCTCTTTTCGTTACCCTATATCCAAACTCTATTATTACATCGTAATGATTGGTGCTGGTGGAACCGGTGGTTATACGATTCAGCGCTTATCAAAAATGATGAATGCTTTTGACAGTGTTAAATCGTTTCTACTGATAGCTGATCCGGATTCGGTTGAGGAAAAAAACCTACTACGTCAGCCTTTCATTCAACAGGACATTGGTTTGAAAAAAGCAGATGTCCTGGCAAAAAGATATGGGGCAACCTACGGCTTGAAGATTGGATCATACTCAGATTCCTATATTGAATCGGTCGAATCGCTCGAACAGTTATTTTCATTGACAGATTTTCGACATGAGCATGGTCAATACATTCAAAAAGTGTTGATAGGTGCCGTAGACAATGACTTCTCCCGCAGTGTGATGAATGAATATTTCAACATGACCGATGACTTAATTTACATCGATGCCGGCATTGAAGGGGTCTTCGTCCCTTCCGGAAATAAACCGACACAAGAATGGACTCCTGATGAGATGTTGGATCACATGGAGAGTGGTTATTCCGGTCAAGTTGTCGTAGGTGTGAAGAAGAATGGGCAAGTCGTACTTCCAGCACTCCATTCCGTTTATCCAATTGACGAAAAGGATGCAATACCGCCATCTCACAATTGTGGAATTGAACCGTACCAGCCTCAAAGGATGATAGCAAATGAAATGGCAGCATTTCAAATCTCCACGATCGTAAACGAGCTTTTTAGTTCTAACAGTATCTACATCCACTACGCTAATTTCAATGCACGAGCTGGCAGCTGCCGGCCAATATACGCTGAGGACTCATATATACCTAGTAGTCATAATGAAGCCCACTTGCAGCCTAGTTAAGATGTAGAGATATAAAAGAGCATTTTATAGAGTAGGACAAGATGTCTAATTTAATGGGGCGTATACATACGCTCCATTTTTTTAAATAAGAGATATACGTGAGAGGTTTACAAAATTGATGAATAACTGATCTTAGTTTGGCTCCTTGAAGGAGAAGAATGATTAGGACCTTTATCACCCTGCATTTGTTGTTTCTACCGATATATTGACGAGAAATGTAGAATGTGATAAATATAAGGTAATACGAATTTCACTGATTTTCTTTGTCGTTGAAGAATCGACAGAGAAGGAGCTTGCGCCGTACCAATCGGCTAATAAATATTAGGCTTATTTGCCATGGAGACATAGACACCTTATTTCGGTGTCTTTTTGTGTTTCCATGGCTTTTTTTGTCTCGAAGAGGAGGTAATAAATTGATGTTTTTAAAAATGATTAAAGCCATCGTGCTGAGCTCAGTTCATGAACCTATTATTTTTATAAAGGGGATGGAGGCTGAGATTCATGGTGGTTGAACAACCCAATCTCAACATCATTCGAACAGCGGAACAGTATGTGCTTCCACAACTCCCATACGGGATGTTATCCATGGAAGAGTATGATGAAGTTCATATAAACGTTTCCGGGGGTATTGACAGCGTAGCTACAACACTTGTTGCTGTATACGGATACCATATTCCTAAAGAAAAAATCAAGCTTGTTCATATGCGTGTTGACGGTGATCCCAACGATAAGAGTAAACGTCAATTGTTCGACTGGCCGCAGACTGACGAATACCTTGAATACTTTGCTAAGGTATTAGACCTACCTCTGATTGTTATTTGGGGTGATAAGAGCCTGGAGGAACGAATTCGGGAACGAGGTAAATTTCCGGATTCTAAATGTAGATTTTGTACTTCATACATGAAGCGGGATGTATATTCAAAATGGGTTCGTCAATTCGATGACATTAAGATTCTACTGTTAACTGGTGAGCGATCGGAAGAATCGACTGAACGCGCAGAAAAGGACGTTTTCAGTGTCCATTCCGCCAACGCTACGGGCAAGAAAAATCGACTTGTTCATTGGCTTAAACCGATCAAAGATATGCTCAAATTTCAAGTACGACAGTTAGCTTCAGATTATGGTATCGAATTACATCCTTGTTATGAATGGGTGAGCCGCTGCTCCTGTAAGTTTTGTATCTTCAATACCACAGCGGAAATGTCACGAACATCCCGGCTTTTTCCGGATGACTGGGAATATTTAAAACAGATGGAGCGTGATTTGGGGCATACGATGAAGAGTAAAAAAGGGAAGTCTTTTGCACTTGGAGCCTTCATCAAAGAAGATCAAATCCCACTATTTTAAATAATATCACCAAATATATGGAGGTATAAATATGACAAGATCGATGGTCTTTAAGGAGAATACTGTACATACGATAGATCCAACTCTAATTAACCAGATGGAGGATATCGTCCAGGAAATCGTTGTTCAGAAGAAGTTTCAATCAGATTTTTATATGAATGATTTAAAGTCGATGGAATCTTGCAACACCTTCGCCTGGTACGTGTATGATTGTGGGACTCATTTTATTCCCTTACATGATATGAATGAGGTACGTACTTTTCAGCGCGAATGGGTAGCGAATTTGAAAGACTTGAAAGAAACCAAAAAAGGTACAAAGGGCAGGGACATCTACAGACTTTATGTATGCAATACCTCTTCAGGCGAACTTAAGCGGGTTTACGGTTTTGAAGAGGTGAACCTCGTCGAACACTTAAGACAAGTAGTTTGACCCTGGACGCCTTGAGAAGAATCGAAGCGACTAATCGTTTCTATTCTTCAACTGGGTTGCCCATGGGTGGTAGCCGGAATAAAAATTTAAACACACTCTGGGGAGGACTAATACAATGATGAATCATGTTCAGTTACAGGTACTATTTGAGGAAGACAAGGCTGAAAAAAACGTAACAGCCTATATTCCTGCACTTCGGCTCGGTGTAAAAGGCGATACAATTGAAGAGGCTCGTGAGAATGCTAGAGACCTAATTGAAATGGAGTTCGAAGCGGCTCGGCAGCAGGGCAGAGCTATCCCTCAAGATACAGCAATCATTGAAAACATAAACGTAAGCCTGCCGGTTAATAAGTAAAGAGACTCTGCCCTATTGCATGGGGCATTTTCCTCATTTGATTGTTCACTTATAATAATGTATGATTATTTCAATAAGTTAATAATCAATCAAATATAGCGATTTTTCCAAACTGTGGTAAGTCGCAAAAAAGCGGAAGCACCGCTCTATACCCACTAAGTGGCTATGGAGTGGTGCTTCTTTCTTTATTCCATATTTATATAGGAGGAGTAGCTATGAACCAATTATTAACGTTTGAAGGAAATCAAGAGGACCTGCAGATAAAACTTACCGAATGCAAAAGTACTATCCGGGGATTCGTAATCGATGAGACCGGAAAAGAAGCTACTGTCACATTTATTAAATATGGAGGGATACGAACACGATTTTCAATTCATGTCTTTTTTTTAGGGAGTACCACGCATTTTCACTTCAAGGTTTCAAACATGAATACGGGTGTTGCTGTACTCAATGTATGGGAGGGTGAATGGGATTCTGATCTCACTATGCGCTCCATTTACAATTCTGTCTCTACATGCTTCCCTATGGCTCAATATAAACAGCTCAGAGGTATTCTGCTAGAAATTGGAGAGTTAATTTATTCTGTGCTTACTGAATATGATGGCCCTATTGTAGAAAGCAACGAGAGATTATTAGGCAAGATAAAGGTAAATATATACGAAATACTAACGGATGTTGAATGGATTGAGCAAATTATGGAGGAGGGCTAGAGGATAGCTGAAATTCAATTAGTAAGACTAACTGAAAAATGCTCTGAAAACAACCCTTAAATAAGTTTAGGGGACTGCAATACACCGGACAGTGGTTTCCTAGATCTATAGAATTGAGCTAAAAAAGCCTGCCTAACCGGCAGGCTTTTCTTTTGGAGCAAATTTTTCAAACAATCCCAATTGTTCAGCTCTCCTTATTATTTGCAGTAAGTTCTCCATATCTTCTGAAGGAGTTTTTGAGATAGGCGAGATGGCAGATTCTTTATTCTCAACTTGTATCGTAAGATCTGAAACTTGCCTTGTTAAGTGATCAATTGTTCCCTTCATATTGACATATTCCATCTTCAGTGAAGTCAGGGTTTCAATGATAGGGTCAAAGGGTGTTTCATGGATCTGTGCTGCTGTGTGCTGAACTTCTACCGAAGTTGTTAATCCGTCTTTCCGAGTTGATTTCTTTCCAGAGTTCCTTTTCAATTTAGCGGATCTAATCTGCATTTTATAAGCTTTTCTTAAGGTGCTATTCCACCGAAATCCACATGCTGCTGGAGTACGCTTTAATCGCACTGCAACCGTTTCAAACGCATTGAGCTGAGTATTACCGTTTTCTATGTGTTCTAAGACTGTTTGGGCTAATAATAGGTCCTCTTCATAGCTCCATTCATCTTTTCTCTTCATGAAATACCTCCATATGATGGTCTATTCATATGTTTATCCACTTAACTATTAGTTTATTCATTAATCTTACTCATATGATTCACATAATTAAGGATTAATTTTATGAGGTACCAACAAGAAGGTTCGATAACTAACAAGATTTATCGAATGCTTATTTCTAAAAGAGACAGAGAATAAATTTATACAATAATCCAAACCGAGATCGACTAACCAACAAAACACTTCTGGAAACATGAGAGTCCGAAGAGTTTATCCAAGACGATCTATAGAGGGTATTTATGTTGCAGTTATAATATCTGATACCTTAATCCATTCCCATTCGCCTAATCCGATCGCCAGCTTTATCTCACGTTTAAATGTATGGATTGTCACAACAATCCCTGTCAATTCTTTATCCTGATATTCATCAAATAACCTTAAGGTGATAGTTCGATGCTCATAATAGGACTCTGCTAAAACACCTTCAATCAGCTCCAATTCCTGAGAGTCTAACGTCGGCCTTGCTTTCCGTCCTTCCTCCTTACTTTTTAGGTTAATAGCAACTTTATGTTCCGGCAGCATCATGCGACTGGACTCCCATAGCCCATTACCTTCGAGCCTTTTTCGTGTCGTCATTTATAGTGTCCTCCTATCTTAGCTGATCGATCGAGTGCTTGGCCCGCAGCCGTCTTAGAGACCGCCCGAATCACTATCGAATTTCCATATTTGAGTTTCAACGCATCGGTTGTACGCTCGAGCGCCATCTGTCTCTCCCGACCAGTATCAAAAAGCGATAACTGGTATTCATTATCCGGGGTGAGCTGCGTTAGGCTGATCCCCACACGCCGAATTGGCAGGCCGTCCCAATGCTCTGCCAGCAGTTTGCAAGCCCAGTGATATACTTGCATGGTGATGTTGGATGGATCCTCCATCTTCATTTGTCGGCTAAACCCGGTGGGACGGTCATAGTCTGCCCCCATACAACCTACCGACACAACATGACCCATAAAACCCAGGCCTCTGCAGCGTTGGCAAACCAACTCTGTAAGCTCCAACAGTATCTATAAAATTTTGAGCATATTTTGTTGTGTGCATTAATAATTAGCATAAACCTTGATTTATCAAGGCTTTATACTAATTTGAGGACCTT
>NZ_JARXYU010000021.1:0-82523 GCF_029893715.1 Paenibacillus sp. LBL
GTCACCGAAAAACTTCGCCAAGTTGGGGTGAAGTCCCTTTTTTATGTGTGGAAATCCTTGTGTATCAAGGACTCAGATTAATGCAAAATGCTCAATTAATTACATTCAAATGTTCATCTAAATTTTTTTCAAATGCATTTCGATTCATCCTATCTAGTCCAGGATTTGCTTTATGTGAAATTTTCAAATTATAAACATCTCTCAAATGCTTAAGTTGAAGTTTTTCAGATAAAAGATCCGAATTACTCATAAAACGTCACCTGCTTAATGTATTAGTAACAGGGTCTCTAGAGGATAAAGGATGGCACCTGTAAACAGGTCAGGATGAGGCAAAGACAAAAGCTTTTTGACGCCTTTTAACTAGGTTTACCCCGAAGAGTCCACTCAAATTAATGAGCACAAAGCTAGAGACCCTGTTACCATGACTATTTTCCCACAATAACTATAATCTGTCACTATAGAGCTAACCTGCATACAATATAAAAAGTGAAAACGCCCTTCACAATTTTGACGTTTAGCATCGAATTCACTTTTACGACCTTTCCTCGTAATCCTTCAATTCTCCCCCATATTGAGGGAAAAGTAAGATTGTGTACGATAATATAAATAGTACCCCACATAATGAGACCTCCTCATAGCGGCCAAGGCTACGGTCTACCGGACCGACCTGTAAGGCTCGATCACACGATCAGCGACGGTAAAAAGATTACGTTGAGACACTGAAGAAAATAGTCGTTACATCAGTATTTAACGATTTTCTTCTTAAACCGTTTTTTGAGGGGCCGCAATGAGGAACTACCCTTTCACGAAGAAAAAACGACGAACGCCATTCGACGGGCGCCGGTGAAACTATAAGTTTTTTTGACAGATTCGAGGGCGACTTGGCCGTAATTGAGGTCCCTGGCGGTTTCACCTTCAACCTTTTAGAGTTTTCGTGAACTTAATTCCCGTATATGAGGTATTAACCGTTGAAAGGCTTGAGCCATCTCGTTTACGGAATTAAAGCGACGATTAAGATCAGGGCTTGTTGCGATTTCAAAAAATTCGAATACGGTATCGCCCTTTATAGCCGAGAGCTCTTTTTTTCCAGTAAGTATATAGCAGATGATGAAAGCAAGTGCAAAGACTTCGTGACGAACTTCATAGTTTTCAAACCCGATAATTCTCAAATTTGAATCGTTCAGTGAACCTTTAAACTCGGTTCCAGGACGTGTCAGTCGGATATGCGGGTGTTTCGCCAAGCCAAAATCAGCAACCTTCAGGAATACACTGCCATCAATATGCTGCTTGACAAGAATGTTGGTATATGAAATGTCCCGATGCCAAAGACCTTCATGATGGATATATGAAAATGCCCGGAAAAGTTGTGTAATGAGTCGAATTCTTTCATTTATGGAAAGTCGATCATTCCATTTGAAGATGTATGTATCGAGTGTTAGAGGGACAAATTCCATTGTGTATGAATTGTTTTGATTATCGTACTCGTAAGCTTTGATAATGAAAGGAGAGTCGAATTTCTTCAGGTCGTCAAATTCGTTTCGGAACCGTACGAGTTCTGCAGTAGTCAAGTTATTTAATGCTCGTTTCTGAGCGATCCACAGGTCATAGCTTTCATCTCTATATTTAAAGACTTGTGAGTAGGAACCTTCCCCAACGAAAATTAACGGATACGCTCTCGATGGATTGTTCGGTACCGAGACTGACTGTTTAAGATGGAAAATGTTCCGATGATCGATTAGTTCGATCTCTCCTAGATCATCCGGGATGGGGCTGCCATTGGTCGGTTTTAAAAAAGTTCTGCATTTCTTTAACAACTCATCATAGGATGGGTCTAACTCAAATTCAAATTCGGTAGTTTTCAAATTCATTTTTAGAGATCCGATCATTTGAATTATGGCTAAAAGCTTCCGGCTTTCATCTGCATTATAGTGGCGGTTCCCTAGAAGTTTCGTAAACAGATAGCGAAGCAGCCCATTCAATTCATAATGCAATGCGGAGAACAACCATTGCTGATTCCGGTGAGAAAATGCGGAATAGTATTCTTCATAAATCCGGATATTATCAGCTCCAAATAAATCTTGAAAATCACGAAGTTTACGCTTCATTAGAGCAACACTATCATTGTGAGCAATAAGATCCATAAGATTTCATCTCCAAAAGGGATTGTCCACTGCGCTAACCTCTATAATAATGTGTAAGGATTTCGAATTGCAGGCACATAAATATTTTAATTTAAGAGAGGTCACTTGTTGGCACCCTTGTATCATGTTGTTCTCCATCCTCTGACATTGACATATAGTATATTTTATTTTCGATCATACCATCTGCGGTATCTTTGCTCCCATGTAGCCTGCAATCGGATCCTTAAATAGGGAGGCTCGCCTGGTTGATCAACAACAAAGTGTTCATAGTATGTAGGTATGGCATAATCAATTTCTCCATTACTGTTCTCTTCTTCAATAAAAGAAAAATTCGCCTCAATATAATTGAAGCGCAGCGCTCTTTCCGCTGCTATGCTCCGATAAAGTAGTAATATCCTCAAAAGTTATTACTGTCTCTGTTCGCCCATAACAACGGAAATTGCTTATTATTAATTAACCCTCTTAAGTCTCATTTTCATATTCCCTGGCCCATAATTTTTGTTTGTTAATACTCTGATACCTGATTCCACATGATATTCCTAATTATAACAAAAACCTCTGACATTAGTTTGCCAGAGATCTTCTAATACGTATTATTTTTGATAACCGAGTATCTCCTCTACAAAGAATATTGAAGTGCTCTATCCCCTACCTTCTGTCAGGCTCAATTTCCTCTTACAAACATCGCATCGCACACCTCAATAACTAATCCGAAACCGGTGGGGATAAATGTATATGCTAATCTAGCACCCGATACATCGGTCGCCTCACTTGAGTCCCATTCCCTAATTTTTCGTTCCATTTTCTCGTGGAGACTCCTACTTCTTTTGCTACGTTTTTCAAACCTTATATCCATTTCTGTTGCAATTTATTTCTTACATACTTCCTTTATCTGAGTTAATTTCTTTTCTCTTGGTATTCGTTTGCTGACTTTCTTCTGAAAAAGTAGCTTCTCTAAAATAATGTCATGATTACCAATACTCCAGAAAGTGATCCTCATTTTCCCAGCAGCTCCATGATCGTATCTCAGACATTCGACTCGAGGGATAAAAATGAAATCATTTCATTTATTGAAGTAAAACTAAATAATAAATAGTTTTTTATACAAGTTAATTAGGAATTATAACAATACAATAAACAGTGAGTAGCCATTGATTACTCACTGTTTTTTATTCCTACCAGTTAAAATTAGAATGTCTGCAATTACAAATATATATAACATTAGCGTGGCGTCGAAGGAACCTAAACGAGTCACATTGACGAAAGCAAAAATAACTTTTCCGCATAAGAAACCATCCGTCTCACTTAGCACTTTTCTGAATATGTTTCACGATATACTTTGCATCAGGACCAACACCACGCAGGGTCGCCGAAGCAAAGGTTCGCTGCCCGGACAGCCCCACAAAATATAGACCAGGTACAACCGCACTTATGCCTCGGTCTTGTAATGGATCTCCCTTAGCATCAAGTCCTCCTAGATCCTTAATAAAGGAAAGATTGGAACGAAACCCAGTTGCAAAGATTACGCTATCCACCTTCTCTTTTGAACCATCTGGCCAGATCACCCCATCTTCATAAAACGAAGTAAACATGATCTTTTGCTTGGGGTTGCCATCCTTCAATCTTTGTTTGTACCCATCCAAGTCCATAACGGAAGAAGCGTTGGCTAATGACTTCCCTATCGGCCAGTGTGAATCGATACCGGTGATGATAAACCAAAAGTGAATATCTTTTCCTAAAAAACGCTGCGGAACAAGCGAGACCGGCTCACGAACAGCTAACATGGTATTGGCTATATCTGCTAACTCCATTGCGATTTGTACGGCAGAATTTCCCCTGCCAACAACGATAACCGATTGATCCCTAAAGGGATCCGGTTTCTTATAAACCGCGGAATGTACGATAGTACCTTTGTATCTTCCTGACCCTGTATTGACGGGATATATTACTTGTTAAAAGAACCGGTAGCGCAAATCACGTTGCTTGCAGTATAGGTTTCTCCCGTAGTCGTACGCACTTGAAAAACACCTGATTCTTTAGAAACTTGCTCAACACGTTGATGAAAGGCAATTGGTAATTGAAAGTGAGACGCGAAGTTTTTTAGGTACTGAACAACCTCATCTCGATTAGGGTATCGGTCACATAGAGACGATATGAAGTTCGGGTAGGGATGAATATTTAGCCGGCGACAACAGCTTTAAACTATTGTAGTACTTCGGCCACGACCCTGTCGCCTTCTTATGATCATATGGGAGACAACAAAAAACAGTGAAAGTAAAGCAATGCTTACTTCTTCACTGTTTTTTTGTTTGATTTATTCTCGCGTTGTCCTCAATGCTCCTCAATATCACACTGTGTTTCCGGACCATCAACTTGAATCGTAGTATGTTTAATTTTAAATTGTTCCTCTAGAATGCGTTCAGCCTTTTTAAGGACCACGGCACTATTTTGTATATCATTCACGACGATATGACAGCTAAGTGAAGGGAAGTCCGATGAAATAGTCCAGACATGCAGATCATGTACTTCGATCACATGTTGAATGGAACTAAGCATATCTTGAACTTCGTTGACTTTAATATTGGATGGTGCCCCTTCCATGAGAATGTGGATTGAATCTCGAGTCACCCTGAAAGCACTCACGATGATAAGAATGGACACCAATACGCTGGCAATCGGATCTGCTAAGTTCCAGCCGAAAAACATAATCAGTAAAGCAGCAATAATGGCTCCAATGGAACCAAGTAGATCACCAATTACGTGAAGAAAAGCACTCCTTATGTTAAGATTTTCGGACCTGTCACCTTTCATCAGAATATAGGCCGCAGCTAAGTTAACAATCAAGCCAATGGAAGCGATAATGATCATACCCGAACTCATAACTTCGGGTGGCTCAGAAAATCGTTTATAAGCTTCCCAGAATATGTATAACGAAATTACGATCAAAGTAATACCATTAATAAATGCAGCTAAAACCTCGAACCTTTTGTATCCGAAGGTTTTATATTTGCTGGCTCTTCGCTCCCCAAATATCATAGCAAAATAACTTAATCCAAGGGCAGCAGCATCGCTTAGCATGTGACCTGCATCAGAAATTAAAGCAAGGCTGTTAGTCATAAAACCGCCAATGGCTTCAACAATCATATATGCTGTAATGAGAATAAAAGAAAGTTTTAAGGCTTGTTTATTCACGTTTTTACCATGACTATGTGAATGCCCCCCCTCTTGGGAGTGGCCATCATGATTCGATTGTTGAAGTGAAACGCTTTTTTGTCCCATTGATTTCAACTCCCTCATGCTCATAGTGTATCTACACGATTTATCGCTCGAAATAAAGGGTTCCCTAAACTAAACCAAATTACGCCATTTAGTTTTCAACCTTCACCTCTTACACATTTTCGTTAATATTCTTGTTTAAATACTTACCTTTTTTAACAGACAACAGAAAAAGAGCCTAATCGTAAAATGATCAGGCTCTTTTGGGATAAGTAATTTCATTTAACTAACAATATAAGTCTTAACTCAGGATACTAAGGTCATAAACCCTACAAATGAAACAAATGTAAATATAACTGCACAAATCAGAGCTGCGTAAGCATTCTTATTTTTCTTAAACAACAGGTACATTGAAACAATACTACAAAGTGCCACTATAAAGAGGAACACAGATATCGGACTCCATGTAATTTCAACTGGAACCCGCACTCCTTCTCCTTGGATCAACCACATATATAACTTAGATGCTGATGATTCCATCAATTGAGGATTTAAATCATGAGGGGCTGGCTGCTGATTCATATAGCCTGTAACGGTATAGATCAGTAGAATAATGATTCCCTCGACCAGCATCCACTTTTTAGGATTGAAATCCGTATGGTTTAGGTTCCTTTTTACTAAGAAACCGTTCAAGAAAGCAATGACCAAAAGCGGAATCACGAAAAGATGTTTTAACAATAAGGATTGACCATATGAAGTGATCCAAGAGTTCACATAATCAGGATCTGTTCTCATATTTAAAAGTAATCCGGATACAAGGATGATAATCATAGCGATAATTGCAAGCGGATGATACCATCTTAAAAACGCCTTCCACTCATCTGCTTTATTGGGTATATACAAGCCGGCAACAACCAGAATGCCTGCCCAAACGCTTACAGAAAACAAATGTAGAAATTGCGTCCAAAAACCTATGATTCCAAAATTGGAGGATGCATGGCTTGACCACGATAGAGTCCCGATAATACCGATCGCTACCAAGAATAACCCCGTAAGAGCTATTTTATTGGTTCCTTTACTATCAACTCCTTTGTTCACCAACACGGTACTGATAAATAATCCGGTGAAAATCACTGTCCAAATATATGCTTTCCCTTCTGAGAAAAACAGCATGACATTCTTAAATATAAGTGCAAAGCCTGCATCATCTGAGAAAAAGAGAACAATTCTGAGAACCGGTAGAAACGAAAAGATTGCGACTCCTACTGCGGCTATAATTAATAATTTGGCAGGGAATTTGACTTGTGTATGAATGCGTGGGACGATAATGCCCCCGAATAAGATAGCTAAGCAACTATAAAGTATGGGTTCCCCTATCCAATACCAATTCATTTTTTCCTCCGAGTCATTCCTCTTCCTACTCCAGCTATAATCAGGATGATCACAATACCAACCACAAAATAAATCCAAATATTATTTTTTCCCGTTTGATTTATGTCCGACTCCGTATTCGCTTGATTACCGCTTGCAGTCTCGGAAGTCACCTCAGGAGTTTCCTTCGGCTCAGAAACTGCCTCTTGATCTGTTATTTCCGGTGCCTTCGCATTGGTTTCTGTAACCGGCTCCTTTGCTGATATATCGACAGTAAAGTCATATTTTCCTTCTATAGGGTGACCGTCTTTCCCAACAATTCTCCATTCAACGGTATATGTACCATTTTCAAGAGCCGTCCCATCCATAATATGCCTTGTCATCGTATTCCCCTCAATCGTAGTTTGATCAAGAGGCACTTCCTGTTTCGATTGATGAATGATTTTAAAAGAGCTAAGTTTTTCAATATTCGTGTTAAATTGCAGGGATACATCCTTAAGTTCCGTCGTCACGGTTTCCCCTTCTTTGGGTGATGACATTTCCAATTGAGTATGTGCAAATATCGTAGTTGGGAAGGCAAAAACAAGCGCAAAAAGCATACCTATTATTATTTGCTGACCTATTTTCTTTATCATAATAAAGCAACCCTTTCAATTTTTAATTAACATTGCTATCAGACTAACACATGAATATATGTTCATTCAATAATGTTAAAACTCTAATTCTGACAAATTTAAGACAGAGTGAATTTCTTATGCAGAAATTCACTCTGTTAGATTGTTGCGCACTTCATAGGAACGAATTAAATACATTCCATGATGATAATAATTCCCATTAATACCGGCACAATCAGGGAAGCATACAAAGCTTTCTTTCTAAATACCATCACTTGTAATTGACGCTCTGGGTCCATCAGCTGCTGAATTCGATAATTGATCGCGGTATGCGAGAAGTGCAAACCATAACCTGGAGTTTTTACGGTTTGATTCTTGATTAAATCAAGGAGTACATGGCCTAAAGGCGACTCACTCCCCATCTTTGCAATTGCAAATCGGTCTGCATTCAGTTCCATCCATATTTGATAGTATTGGACCAGCTCTTTTACGATCGGGACATAAATCAGGCTCTTCGAACTGATACATAACATTACATTATGAAGAGGATGCCGCTTTAAACAGTGAAACGATTCATGTAAAATAATTGCATTTAGTTTCTCTTCATTGAAATGGTTGATAAGACCGGTAGATAGCACGATGAAGGGCTTAAAGAATCCTGACGTCACTGCAATCTTTCTTGAATCTGAGACTACTTTGATCCTACAATTCAAATCTACGTTTTTTTCAGTATAGTAAATAGACAAATCAGGCAATTCGTTAGAACTAACGAATTTCCCCCAACTTCGATATAGAAAAAATTGTTTTATGGTTTGATAACTAAGAATGATGAGTGAATACGCAATAAAAGCATTTATAAAAATCTCATGATTAAACAATGCATCTCGAATGGTAGACATCATCAATGGGGTGATATCGGAATCAGAAGGCACGTCTTTAATTTGGTGAAGGACATTGTAACCCATCTGAAGCAAGACAGTTGCACAGATTAGTAAAGCAATGGTTAAGGATATTTTCGGATTATGACTAAAATCATTTGGTTTATTCATCTCGTCTCATTTCCTTCAACTTAAGCTCTAATTGTTTGATTAAATCAGGGTCAGCACTGTCTAGATTATCTATTAGATTTTTGACCAAAAATGTACCAAAGTCCGCAAAGAGACTGTCTGTAACAGCTCGTGTCTGCTCAGTGATAAACTCCTCTTTCGTTTGTGGGGAATAAAAATGCGACACCTTGGATCGCCCTTTCCCCGTTGATTCTCTAATGAGATATTCCTTTTCCACCAGTCTTGTCATGACCGTCATTACAGCGTTTTTCGATATAGGGGTCTCATCATCAATCATCTCGTGAACTTCTTTTATTGTGACTCTACCTTTTGCCCATATGATATCCATAATTTTGGCTTCTAACGAGCCAAAAAAACGATTAAGACCTTCCTCATCCATGTTAATCTTTTTTATTCGCATGATAATCCACCTTTTCCAAGTTGATTAATATCATAGTATGATGATTTAAACCGACTACTATACTTTAAATCATCTTTGGGGATATGCCAATAACACGCATTCAACTGGATGAGGATCCTTTTTATAGGAATAAAAAAATATCTTAATCGGTCTCGGAACTGAAATCGACGAATAGCTTTACCCAGACCTGAATATGCGCTTAAACAAAATCATACTGCCTTACGTCAACAATAACGGCTCGAAGGTAACCATTGTGAGAAGTTTGAAGATGTACATCTTCTGCGTCACTTTCCGTGGAATAAACCGCCACAAAGTCCCCTTTTTGAAAGTAGCCTAAACCATCATTTAGATTCCCTTGGCCTTCAACGATAAACATGGTCATGACTCGAAACGGTGCAAGGGTTAATGACATTGATACCCTGTGCTCAAGTTCCAAATCTATCATGGAAACATCTGTTTTTAGAACAATTGGGGAATTGTCACCAATGATCTGACGAACTCTCACACCTCCCTTTTGTTTCACAGAAAAAGCACTAGACTGATACCCACGATGGCGTGGAAGATCCCTAACACTTTGAGAGCGTTTCGGATCAAACCATATTTGAAATCCATGTGCTCGCGGACCTAAGAAACGCTCTTGATGACATAACCCCGTTGCAGTCTGCAGTACGTGGACTCCCCCTCGACTAACTCTATAGACCTTCCCTTTCACGTCATCATGTTCCATTGTTCCCTGAAGCATGTAAGTCAGAATTTCGAACCGGTGATGATATTGTATAGGGGAACTAAAATAATCACTTACTCGAAACCAATTCCAGTAAAACAGAGGCCCCACTTCCTTTTCGTCCGGTGTTTTGCCACAACTGACGGGTATATGACCGTTTAATTTTACCCCCCATTCCATAAACCCTTGATTACGAGGTGGATAAATGTGAATGTTCATATATAGCCCCCTGTTAAAACAATTAAACTCGTATGAATGAAGAATACGCCACCAATAAGCATTCAGGGAGAGCTGCTGACTTACTTATAGATATATTCGAATTGGAATCAGCGACTACTGATTGAACACAATCAAGTAATAGCCGCCTGCAGTCCGACATCTATAGAAAATTGTACATTGATTTAATTAGTAATAACCCCAGATTAATGTCAGAAGTGTACCGAATACCGTGACTAAGGCAATGAAAATCCCATAATACAGACTTGTATATATTGATTTCTTATCTTCCGTTTCACCAGCATGCATAAACACAACCAATTGTATAGCTGCCTGAATGAACGCTGTAACAAGAAGAATAGTAGCTCCGACGGCGAAGGACATATCCAAGAAGTATACCGTAAGAGCAGCAGCGATCAAGACAAGTGAAAATACAAAACCTATCACTTGTTTTCTCGGAAATAACTCTTTCATGTTCACATCATTCCTTTCAGGAAGACGAAGCTAAAGATGAAAATCCAAACAACGTCAAGGAAATGCCAATACAGCGAGAAAATGAAAGCTTTATTCGTGGTTGCCGGTGTTAATCCATGCTTTTTGATTTGAAGGATAATGAACAATCCCCAGGCTAAACCTATCGCAACATGCGCCCCATGAATACCTAAGGTAGTGAATAGAATCGCAGTAAAACCGCTAGTCTGGAGAGAAGCCCCCTCATGAACGTACACAAAGAAATCATATATTTCGACACCTAGAAAGCCTAATCCGAGAAGCAACGTAATCAGAAAAAATGTGATCATGGCTTTTGGTCTTCCTAAGCGCATAGCATGTATGCCTAATCCGATTGTAAAACTGCTTGCCAACAGCAAAATCGTTTCAATTAATACGGGGGCGATTTCAAATAATTCAGCACCTGTCGGGCCGCTGCCTGTTCGATTAACTAGTGTAAAATAAGAAGCAAACAGCGTTCCGAAGAGTGAGATTTCAGCCCCAAGGAAAATCCAAAACCCAAAAATATTAAGCCGGTTTTGTTCCGTTCCGTATTCTAGTGGGAGCGATGGATCTGTTTTCATTCTCTAACCTCCCCCAATCTTTTTTCAGTATCAATAATTTTTTTAACGGGGATGTAATGTCCATCATCTTGTTCAAATGAGCGATAAGCCAAACAAGCAAAAATTCCGATTGTAGCTGCAATGGCGACGCCCCACATCGCGAAGACTAGTGCAAATCCCCATACGAAGAAAATAATCGCCATGATGAATGGTAATCCGCTATTATTCGGCATATGAATTTGATCTATTTTATTTTTGAAAAGTTTGAATCCTTTCTTCTTATAATCCCAGAACGCTTCAGTTGAATTTACCGTTGGAATTACAGCAAAGTTGTATTCAGGTACTGGACTGTGTGTCGCCCACTCTAATGATCGAGCGTCCCAAGGATCAGCCGGAATATCTCTTGATGCAAAGCGAGTGCTGTAATAGATGTTATACACGATAAGTACAAATCCGATTAAAAGCCCAATTGCTCCAATAAATGAAATCATATTCCACAGACCAAATCCGGTAGACTCTGAATATGTGTACATTCGTCTTGCCTGTCCGTCCAAGCCAGAGATAAACATAGGGAAGAAGGTTACACAAACACCTACCGCAATAAACCAGAATGCCCATTTCCCAATTCTCTCATTTAGCATAAAGCCGAACATTTTTGGCCACCAGTAAGTAAGACCCGCAAGCATCGCAAAAACGACTCCTGGAATAATAACCAGATGGAAGTGGGCCACTAAGAACATGGTGTTATGGTACTGATAATCCGCACTGGCCATTCCCAGCATGACGCCGGTTACTCCACCAATGGTGAAAATGGGGATAAACCCTAAGGAATACAGCATGGGAACCGTAAAAACAATTTTTCCTTTTCGAAGGGTGAATAGCCAGTTAAATATCTTGATCCCCGTCGGTACGGCTATAGCCATGGTCGTAATCGAGAAGATACTGTTCACGAGCGCTCCCTGACCCATTGTAAAGAAATGATGTACCCAGACTAAGAATGACAGTGCAGAGATGGCAACCATGGATATTACCATGGATTTGTAGCCATAGAGATTACGTCGAGCAAAGGTAGAAATAATCTCACTATAAATACCGAATGCCGGCAGGATTAAAATGTATACTTCTGGATGTCCCCAAACCCAGAACAAATTAGCCCAAAGCATGTCCATACCGCCATCTGCCGTTGTAAAGAAGTTTGTGGCAAAAAGTCGATCCATTGTCCCCATGATGAGCGCAATGGTTAGGACAGGAAACGCAAACACAATAATAAGGTTGGTAATCAGCGCAGACCATGTGAACATAGGCATCTTCATCAAGGTCATGCCTGGTGCTCTCATTTTTAATATCGTCGTGATAAAATTGATACCCGTTATTAAAGTACCAATGCCCGAAATTTGAAGAGCGAACATATAGTAATTCGTTCCTACGGACTGGCTAAACTCGTTCCCGGCAAGAGGGAAGTAAGATGACCAACCAGCATCAGGAGATCCACCGATTACAAAAGAAATGTTAAATAGCATAGCACCGGAAAAATATAACCAATAACTTAAGGCATTTAGCCTCGGAAATGCAACATCACGAGCGCCAATCTGAAGCGGCACCACAAAATTCATTAAAGCCATAATGAATGCCATCGCCATAAAAATAATCATGACAACCCCATGGGTTGTAAATATTTCATTATACTCTTGGGCTCCAAGAAGATTATTATCAGGTACGGCCGTTTGTGCACGCATCATAATCGCGTCTGCGCCGCCTCTGAATAACATCAGCAGAGCAGATATGAGATACATGATACCAATACGTTTATGGTCAACCGTTGTTAGCCACTCACGCCATATGTAACCCCATTTTTTATAGTAGGTTAAGCCAAAGATTATTGCGAAAACGGTAAGAGCTATAGCAACCATTGAGGCATAAATCGTCGGTCCCGGGTTGGGGACGGCAAATCGATCGAAAAAATCCATGCTCCTGTCTCCTTTCTGCTGAACTCAATGGTTCATGTTGCTCATATTGTTTTCATCAGGATTTTCTTCGCCTTTTTCTTCAGTTGGAGAATCACCTTCAGCATCCGTTTCTTTGGTTGAAGGATGGTGACCTGCTGGAGGTGGTGAAAAGCCTAAGTGTGTTCCTGTAAATGTTGACTGTCCAAGATGCCCTGGTTCGAGCAGTTCTTTAAACTTCTCTTCAGTGAGGGGGTTAGCTGTCGCTTTAACTTCATTGACCCATTCATCATATTCTTCTGGAGATAGTGCTTTTACGCTAAATGTTTGTTGAGCAAAACCTTCACCAGAGAAGTTAGCGTTACGGCCGGTGTATTCGCCTGGCACATCAGCTGCAAGGTTTAAAGTGTTTACCATATCAGCCATGGCATATTTCTGTCCACCGAGCTGGGGAATCCAAAAACTCGATATGGGTCCGTAAGAATACAGTTTGAATTGAATCGGTCTGTCAGTCGGGATAAATAAGTAATTTAAGGTTTCGATATCTTCTTCAGGATAACTAAAATGCCATTTCCAGTTGGAAGAAGATGCGTATATGACTAAAGGCTCCTCCGTATAACCTTTAGGGATAGCCTCCACTTCATAAGTGGATTTCACCGTTACAAACGAAAGGAAGGCTACGATTAATATGGGGATCGATGTCCAGAGTATTTCGAGTTTGAGACTTCCTTCAATATGAGGAGGTTCATACTCATCACTTTGCTTGGAGGCTCGATACTTTCTAATAATCAAAACATAAAGTGCAATCACAACCACAACAACAATCGCCATGGTCCAAATGGATATCATAATGACATCAGCTGTTGTACGAGCTTGCGGTCCCTTTGGATCTAAAACCTTAAGTGGCTCACAACCGGTCAGAACAGTAGCAAAAATAAAAACCAATGATAACATTGCCCATTTTATTTTCATGAAGTACCCCTTTCTCAAAAATTCATGCCATACGTTTTAGGTTATCGGATCGCACTCAATAGTTATCTTTCCTTCACTCCTCGCTGTCGACTTATACGTGCTTAAACCATTGTATATAAATAAGACTACGCATTGAAGTCTTTTAGGCGGATTGTCATAACTCTTTCACGCTTTATTCACCTTTTCAACACAAAACAGCCTCAGAATTTTCATAACCTTGTTCTGTAATGTTAAATAGTTTATAGCCTAATGCCGGGAGATAGCGTCGAATCCATGTGGTTCTTTAGAGGTTTTGGTGTTATGGGACTGCTAAAGAAGGTACTATGGTTATGAAATAAAAAAAAGAGCCAATTACGGCTCTTTAATTTTAACTCTTCATGACACGAACTGCGTTTAATACAGCGAGGAGTGTTACCCCAACGTCGGAGAAAACGGCTTCCCACATCGTTGCAATGCCGAAGGCTCCAAGTAACAAGAAAATGGCTTTAACTCCAAGTGCGAAGATAATATTTTGCCAAACAATTCTTCGGGTTCTCTTCGCAATACGAATTGCTGATGAAATCTTGGATGGTTCGTCTGTCATAATCACGATGTCAGCAGCCTCAATGGCTGCATCTGAACCAAGTCCACCCATTGCAATTCCCACATCAGCTCTAGCTAATACCGGTGTATCGTTAATACCATCTCCAACGAATATGATTTTCTCTTTTGATGTTTTCTGTTGATCCAGCTTTTCAATTTCTTCTACTTTATGCTGCGGAAGGAGCTCAGCATGTACCTGATCTAATCCGAGTTTGCGTCCCACAGCCTCCCCTACAGCTTTAGAGTCACCTGTTAACATAACTATCTTTTTAATTCCGAGTTCCTTCAAAGAGCGAATAGCTTCTGCAGAATCCTCTTTCACCTCATCGGAAATGACAATATACCCAGCATATTCTCGATCAATACTAATGTGTACGATAGTGCCTAAATCTTCAGGTTGATTAAATGGAATTTGTTCTCTCTTCATTAATTTCGCATTACCGGCCAAGACCTCTTTTCCATTAACCTTTACTTGAATGCCATGACCAGATATCTCGTTGTATCCTTCCAATTCTTCTTCACTTGTTTCCTGCCCGTATGCTGCTCTTATCGAATCTGCAATCGGGTGGGTAGAGTGCATTTCGGCATACGCTGCATATTTAAGCAACTCGTCTTTAGAAATCTCGCCCATTGGATGGATATTGGTTACCGTAAATGCTCCCTTTGTAAGGGTTCCCGTCTTATCAAACACAACATATTTGACATCATTAAGCGCTTCAAGATAATTACTTCCTTTAATCAATACCCCATTTTTTGAAGCAGCTCCAATACCACCAAAAAATCCGAGCGGAATCGAAACAACTAAAGCGCATGGACATGAAATAACTAAGAATACTAAGGCACGATAAATCCAATCAGAGAATGTGGCTCCACTTATAATAAGGGGAGGTAACACAGCGAGCAATACCGCAATAATGACCACCACTGGCGTATAATAGCGGGCAAACTTTGTTATGAAATTTTCTGTTGGTGCTTTTTTACTGCTGGCATTTTGCACTAGATCCAGAATTTTTGAAACTGTAGATTCACCAAATTCCTTGGCTACCTCTACCGTTAATACGCCATTCTTATTAATAAATCCACTTAGGACATCTTGACCTGGTTCCACTTCTCTTGGAATAGATTCCCCAGTTAATGCAGAGGTATCTACTGCTGAATTCCCTTCAATGACCTTACCATCCAAAGGTACCCTTTCGCCTGGCTTTACGACAATAAAGTCACCGATCTTAACTTCTTCCGGAGATACACGTTTTGTATCGTTACCCATTTTAAGGTTTGCATAGTCAGGGCGAATATCTAAAAGAGCACTGATGGACTTTCTAGAACGATTTACAGCGATCCCTTGGAACATCTCCCCAACCTGATAGAACAACATCACGGCGACACCTTCAGGGTATTCCTGAATGGCGAAAGCACCAAGTGTTGCTATCGTCATAAGGAAGTTTTCATCAAAAACCTGGCCGCGAACAATATTTCTAGCTGCCCGAAAGACAATATCTCCACCTATAACAATGTAAGCTACTGCAAACAGTGCAAATTCTAAATAACCGGAAAAAGAAGAAAATAAGCC
The DNA here is from genome assembly GCF_029893715.1 of Paenibacillus sp. LBL. NCBI lineage: Bacteria > Bacillati > Bacillota > Bacilli > Caryophanales > Paenibacillaceae > Paenibacillus > Paenibacillus sp. LBL. The sequence continues at coordinate 15,869 of NZ_JARXYU010000021.1, forward strand.
AACCGCTGCAATAGCGGTACCAAACAATAAACGAATTAACATCCGTTTCGTATTTTCATTTCCATGTTCATGAGAATGTCCGTGATCATCTCCATGACCGTGACTGTCCTCTGAATGTAATGCCCCTGCTGCAGATTTGTTCTTTTCAATCACTCGGATATGAGGCTCTAGTGTTTTCACTTTCTCCTTGGCTTTCGATACAATGTTTTCAACCTGTCCGTTTGCAGTTTCCATCGTTAGTGTCTTCGTTACAAAATTAACGGAACAGGAACTTACACCTTCAATTTTCTTAACACCATTTTCGATTTTCATTGCACAGTTAGCACAATCCAGTCCTTCTAATATCAACTCTTTTTTAACCCTTTGTTGTTGTGCTTCCATCGTATGTTCTCCTTTCCACCAACCTTGCCGTACACACATGAACAATTATTCATATGTTATTTAAACTCATTATATTCAAATGAAAAGTTAGTTGTCAATTATTTCGTACATTCTCCGCTACATTAGGTGAAGACTTCTAAACACAACAAAAACAGCACCAGCAGCTGACTGCGGGTGCTTTTATGTTATTCTCCATGCATTGTATGTTGTAGGGTTTGTGTAAAAATTTGCTCGATGTGTGTATCATCCAATGAATAAAACACCGTCTTGCCCACTTTACGACGTTTTACGATCCTCATATTACGAAGGTATCGCAGTTGATGCGAGATCGCTGACTGTCCCATCTCGAGTAATACAGAAAGATCATGGACACATAATTCTTTCTGCAATAAAGCATTGATCAATTTAACCCGAGTAGGATCACTGAAGGCTTTAAACCAGTCTGCCACTTGAACAGCTGCATGCTCATCAATCATTCCGGCCCTAACTTGTTTTAAATCAGCCTCAGACCCAAAGCATGATGTGTCACAATCTTCAATCAAGGGATCCTTCTGCTCCATTTTCGTAATCACCATCCTATTTACCATTACCACTTATTTTATAGCAAAGGCACAAAAAACGAAAGGATTACGATTAACAAACCGAATTTTGTCAGAAGAAAAGTGTCCCGAACTACTACTCCTACCCTATTTTTATTCTCTCAGCAGATGATCAACAATACGCTTAGCATCATATTTCACCCATCCAAGCAGTGCTGACCCTCTTGATGTTTGCCACGGTAATCCAACAAAGTAGAGTCCTTTTACAACGGATACACCTTCCATATGATCGATATGCCCATCTTTAAATGCCGCTTTTATGTCTATCCAGTGATCATCACGTTTAAAACCTGTAGCCCAGATAATGTTGTCGATATGTATAGGAGTTCCTTCGTTCTGAAAATATAACTTTTGATCCACTATCTTTTCCGTCCTTGCATGGAGTTTTATCCTTCCTTGTTGAATGAGCAGCTTCAACTCCTTTCCATAGATCTGTTCTGGCATTGCGTGTAACCATTTACCTAACATACTTTTGCGGTTTGCTGTTAGAAAGCCCACCTTGTCAAAATACCAAAAAATACTCTTGCCGAAAATATGTAACGGTTTATATTGGATCTCACTGCTTGCGGACAAATGCACTTCAAAATCATCTGCCAATTCACTGGAAATTTGGGCCCCGGAGTTTCCTGCACCTACAACACAAACAACCCCTTCTTTAAGTTGGTTCTTATTTCGATATTCAGAAGAATGTAATTGTATAACTGCATCACCAAGCTTGTCATGAAAAGAAGGTACTAGTGGCTTCTGAAAAGGACCGGTGGCTACTATAACTTTTTTTGATCTAAATGTACCCTCCGATGTGGAGACTTCAAAGATTCCATTGTTCATGGTTAATGATGTAACTTGTGTATTACTTTGAATAGGAAGCTCTAAACGATTCGCATAATCTTTCAAATAATCTGCAACCTCATTTTTATGTGGTAAACCCTGAGGATCACCTTGAAAGGGAACACCTGGTAGACTATTATACATTCTTGGCGTAAACAGATGAAGAGAATCATAGCGATCTCTCCAAGAGTCACCAACCTCCTTGTGACCATCAAGGATGAGAAAATCCACAGATTTTTGTTTGAGATAGTAAGCAGCCGCAAGCCCGGCCTGACCTCCACCGATGACTATAACATCTAACATATAAATATCATCCCTCCTTTTAATATTTTTATTTAAAGTATCATATGAGCATTTATTCATCAATAATGAATATCCCAACATTGAGTATCGGCAGAAATGCACATCTTCTAAATAGGCATCAAGTCATTGGTGTTTTGTACATTGAAGTAATAAGCACCAACGTATGTCTAAGAAGGAAACACGATTGCAAGCCCCATAAGGGTAACATTGAATTGAAATCATAAAACAAGCCCTTCATAAATTGAAGGGCTTGTTTTATGATTTCAATTGTAACTTCCGACCATCATCGTGTAACTTTTTTGACTAATGGTTCTTCTTGCAGTTACATATCGTTGTTTATAATAGGATTCTGACAGTTTACTTATCCTTACACCCTTACTACTGGACGAATGTGCAAATTGACCATTGCCAATATAGATTCCAGCATGAGAAATTCCCCTGCCACTCGTATTAAAAAAAACTAAGTCACCCGGTCTCAGATTATCTTTTGAGACTGGAGTCCCCACTTTGGCCTGAGCACTCGATGTACGTGGCAAATCTAAGTTGAATTTATCAAAAATGTACAGAATAAAGCCGGAACAATCGAAACCACTTGAAGTTGTACCTCCCCATTTATAGGGTGTTCCAACGACTTTACTTACTTCAGTAGTCAACTTAGGTTGATTATCTGCAAACGCACTGGCTGTTCCCGAAGATAATATAATGGCAGACCCTAACAACGACAGTAACATTTTCTTCAAGATTTTTTCTCCCTTCGATGCCTACGGAGTTAGCTGAGGGTTCGGTAGAAGGATCCCTATACTCCCATTACTACAAGAATAATTCACCCAAAAATGGTTCCCCCGTTTTCAAAAACGAAATTCGGCATAATTTATGAAATTTTTGTAACCCTACATAATGTAGTCTATTTTTTCGCGATTGTCAATCTTATCTTTAGAATTCTTTTCCTCCTTAAATTAATGTTAATATTTGTTTAAATCCCCGTACCTATTGGACTTATATCAGAACATTAATCGAAAAGAATTCGTATTGAACGCAGAAACAAATAAAACAATATTGTAATACTTTTGCTGAGGTTCGAAATAAATAGCAGTCGAACCAAGTTCGACTGCCTCTTATATTAAATTAATTAAGATCTATTACTGGCGATTGGGTCTTCATATCGCTCATGATGGTTTCTAAACCTTCGGTATGCAATGAGGCAAATGGCAATTAGGATAATAAAGACACTCAATAACTGCGAGACACGAACTGTACCATAACTCATTTCGCCTTCCTGGAACATAAGCCCCATCGGTGACCAAAGTAATTTCATCAAATTTGCAAGCCAGTTAGAGGCAAACCAGGCTAAACTGTCGGTACGCAGTCCTTCGATAAAAAACCGTCCGATGGAATACCAAGTGAAATAAGTCAAAAATAATTCTCCTGAACGTAGAAAAGGCTGGCGTCTCAACCATAAGAGCAACAACAAACCAACCAAATTCCAAATGGACTCATACAGAAAGGTCGGATGATAATAGACACCCTCGATATTCATTTGATCGACAATAAAGTTAGGCAAGTGTAGTGTTGTCCTGAGAAAATCCTCAGATACTGGCCCTCCATGAGCTTCTTGATTTATATAATTTCCCCAACGCCCGATCAATTGTCCTATAATCAAACCCGGAGCACATAGATCTGCAATACGCCAAAAATTATAGCCACGTATATGAAAGAAAAAAATCATAGCAACGATCGCTCCGATTAAAGCTCCGTAAATGGCGATTCCACCGTTCCATATTTTGAAAACGTCCCAAAAGTTATCGCGGTAATCTTCCCACTTGAATATGACATAGTAAGCTCTAGCCCCGACGATAGCCGACGGCACGCCAACTAGCACCATGTCCAAAAAGAACCCTGGATGGATCTGATACCGCTTGCCTTCTTGAATAACAACGATTAGACCAATGAGAGCTGCTACGCTTAAGATAATTCCGTACCAGTATAATTGGATTGGCCCTAATCGAAATGCAATTGGACTAATCGCATCGAACAAACCCTTTCACCTCAATCCCATATCGTTAGTAACCGATAATATTGATTCATAATTAATGATGAAATTTCGATTAAACATCCTATATTTAAATAAGGAAGGCGATACATGTTGAACAATGATACTTTTCTTTCAATTCTCAAGCCTAGGATTATGATTTTAAGCTCACTGTTACTGTTTACTATGATTAGTATCGTTTTCCTGACGGATATCTATTTTATTGATTTCAACAGTACCGTTCATTTAATAGCACATTATATCAGTCCGTTTATCATTCACTTACTGTTATCCCTTTTTGTGAAGAACAAGGTGTCCTGGTTACTTGGTGCAACGCTGACAACGATTATTTCACTAGTACTGATTCTAGTAGTCGTTTTGGTGTTTTTTAGCAATTAGTTGCCTGGTCTTGGGCTCACGCCAGCCTCAGATCTTGTGAGTACCATTAAGATTGTAATTAAAATAAATGCTACTAATGCGAGAAAAGGAATCGTTATAAAACCAAACCAATTAATGTATTGTACATTACACGGCACCCCGTTCGTGCATGGCTTGATTGCTGCAAATCCAGGGACCTTCTGCTCCAAATAATGAAATAATGAAACGCATGCTCCAAAAATCGAAAATGGAAGCACATATTTTTTTATGCTTGTCTCACTGTAAAAGGCCGCAATTCCAAGAATGATACTGAGTGGATACATTAGTATTCTCTGATACCAGCACAATTCGCAAGGAATAAACCCCCTTATCTCGCTAAAATAGAGGCTTCCAAGCGTTGCTGTAAGTGCTACAACCCAAGCTAAATATATTGTTTTGTCACGTACCACTACTCGATCCCCTCCCATCTACTCCTTCAGTTGCGCATTGATTAAGGATGATATCTCCTCATAATCAAACGGGTTCGTTACCATAACATTATTGATCATAATCGTGGGTGTTTGTTGTACATTATATTCACGGACTAATTCCTCATCTAAAGCAACTTGGTCTTCGATCTGCTTACTTCCCATATCTTCTTTAAGCTTCGCTAGATCGATATTAGGTGTATATTCTTTAGCAAGCTCCAGCGCCTTTTCTGGGGTTAGCCATGCGTTATCATGCTGCTCTGTTTCAGGTTGTGCATTAAATACTTCATGATGAAATGTCCAATATGCGTCAGGATCCTGCAGTAGTATTGCTTCTGCAGCAAGTGCGCCTGTTTTTGACTCATCACCATGAAAAAGAACATTAATATAGGAGAATGATGCTTTTCCTGTTTCGATAAAGTCCTTCGAGAGTTGTGGCATTATATTCTCTCCCCAGGCTTTGCAGGAGGGACATTTATAATCTCCAAACTCCACGATAGATACCTTTGCGTTTTTGTCACCTAGAGTAGGCTGGTTTTCCGTGGCCGGTGGGTTGTCAAATACCCCTTCCGAACGATTTGATGGTTGGCTGTTCTGGTTTAACAATACCAAAGCTACCACCAGGCCCACAAAAATGATGGTGAAAATAACTAGATTTTTTGATGATTTCTTCTTATTATTCATGTTTCACCTCAGCTATTTATTCGTTTAGTTGCTTTTTTTTTAGATGTTTGCTTACTTGCCGTTTTATATGTTTATCACCGCCTTAATTCCAGATCTCGAACTACATCAAAAACCTGTAAACCCGCCGTATAGCCCGATTAACCATATGGTGATTTTGGTCATTTGATCTGTGTAAAGCAATATTCCGGTAAGAACCATCATCGCCCCGCCAATTTTCATCATTAGTGAAGAATATTTTGAGATCCATTTTAATCTGCCAATAAAAAAGGCCATAATGAGAAACGGAATCCCAAACCCTAATGTATATGCACTTATGTAACCCACTGCCTTCTCAGGGTTTGTTACTCCCATAGCTAAAACGGCTGAAAGAATGGGTCCGATACACGGTGTCCATCCTGCAGAGAATGATAATCCAACTAATATCGATCCAAGATATCCTGACGGTTTATGCTTAAATTGAAACTTCCTATCTTTCATTAAAATCTGTAACTGAATAACTCCTAGCATGATTAATCCCATTACAATCACTAATAATCCACCTAATTTTTGAATCAATTCGCGATTATTCGAGAACAAATCTCCTACTAAACTGGCTGATAACCCTAATGCGAAAAAAATGACAGAGAATCCTAGCATAAAGCATATGGTATGAGCAAAAGCCTTCTTTTGCATGATCCCCTTACCATCCTTTAACTCCTTAACAGAAATTCCGGTAATGTAAGATATATAGGATGGATAGAGCGGAAGACAGCAAGGAGATATAAAAGACAAAAATCCTGCTGCAAATGCTATCCATAGAGTCAAGTTCTCTGGGCCCATGAGTTAACTTCCTTTCTACAACGAGAAGCCATCAATAATCGTAATTAATAGTTATTAAGTTGATTCGGTGAGTCATATACAGCTTCAGCAACTTCAATGGAGTCATCATGTTTCTCCTTTCGGTACCATCTTGCAGAAATGATTGCCAGTGTGACTACAAATGCTGCCTCTTGCGTCATTTTCATAATAATTCCGCCTAATTGCTGATCATCAATTGGACTCAAAAATGAAAATAGTTGGGGAGCATTCACATATGGATCATAGAGAATGTTGCCGGCAAAAATTATGGCTACACATGCTGGATATAACAGGATTGCATTCGCTGCAATATACCCTAACTTTTTTACATTCGATAGTTTATCAAGTTCTGGTACAGGGCACATAAGTGGCCACCACATCTGAAATGATGCAATTACTAACAAAACATGATATAAGCCTCCTAGGAATGGGATCTCCATCAGCTTATTAAAAACAACTGGGAAATGATATAAGGATAAAGCAGAGTTAAATAGAAACATGGCTAAGATAGGTTGATTAAAAAATGAGAGAAACTTCGAGGAAAACTTGGAATTTAATAAAGGGCGTATTAACCATGATGGCGTACCTAAATAAAAAAACAGCGGCATAATAAAGTATAATAAAGCTTGCTTCAGCATGTGAGCGCTAAATAACACATGATGACTAAACGCATTGATGGGACTTCCAACCGCTATATAAAACGTAAACAAACCTGAAATAAACAATATTTTTTGTCTGGTTTTAACTGGTTCACTTTCATAAAAGCGGTTACGTAATGGACCAACATATAACAAGTAGATTACAGATAATAAAACGGTTATAAAAAATACGAGCGGACCCCATAATTCTGAAAAACTAAAATGTGTTAATACACTCTGGTTCATCAATGGCAAAACTCCTTTTCCATATCAAACAGTTAAAAGACTACACAACATAGTATATTACAAATTAAAGATTACTGGTTATTACAATTGTTTGTCAACTTACTGAACTGAATATAATATGTGTATTTACCATTTGATTTTAGGACTCGACAAGGAAATGAACAAAGAAACGGGAAGATCTGCACTCTAAGTGAGTTCAATCTACCCGTTTCTATTCGTCAATTAATATGAGAAATCACAAAATTTACAGATTCATTTGAACAGAACTGGTCCTCTTTGGATGATTATAGGCTCAAAACTGAATACTTTCTGACTGATGGTCTACAGCTAGCTTTATCAGCTGCTTTAACTGCATATCTTCTAGTGAGTAAAACACAAGTTTTCCTTCTTTGCGGTATTTCGCAATCCCCATATTTCTAAGCAGTCGTAAATGATGGGATGCTGTCGCCATTGTAGAACCAATAATATTGGCCACATCGCAAACGCACAACTCATCCTCATCGCATAAGGCATAGGCGACTTTTAACCGTGTAGGATCGGCAATGACCTTAAAAATTTGGGACATATTTTGAAAATCATGATTACTCAACTTTGCTTTAACACGTCTCACTTTATCTTCATCGTAACAAAATATATCGCAGGTATCCTCTGTTGACATGTGTAACACCTCAATCTCATACTCATTTGAGTATTATCATATTTCAGTTACGGATGGTTGTCAAAAAGCCAATACGCAGCAAACTAAATATGAATAGGATGTCCAAGAGCAACTTCAGCTGCTTCTGCAGTCAATTCACCAAGTGTTGGGTGAGCATGTATGGTAAGCGCAATGTCTTCTAAGGTTGAACCCAGTTCAATGGCTAATGCGAGCTCCGGAATCAGATCTGATGCATTGGTCCCTATAATTTGTCCACCTAACACAAGACCTGTCTTCTTATCCCCTACTAACTTTACAAACCCTTCAGCTGAGGTCAAAGATAATGCTCGAGCGTTAGCAGCTAAAGGGAATTTACCTGTCAATACATCAAAACCCTGCTCTTTAGCTTCGAACTCAGAAAGGCCAACTGATGCAATTTCCGGATCAGAAAATACAACGGAAGGAATCACTTTATAGTCAAAAATACTTGGAAGTCCTGCAATAGCTTCTGCTACGATTTTCCCTTCATATGAAGCTTTATGAGCTAACGCCGGTCCTGGAATAATATCTCCAATCGCGTATATATGTGGTAGACTGGTTTGACCTGACTCATTGACTTCAACAAGTCCTCGTTCTCCTATTTGGATACCAATTTTATCGAGACCAAGTTCACCATCCGTATTGGGTCTACGACCGACTGTAACCAGTACATAATCAGCCGTCGCTTGTCTTTCTTCATTATTTACTGTAAACGATACGGTAACTTCTTTCTCTGTTTGCTCAGCTGACTGTGCCATCGCATCCGTATACACAGTCGCACCCAACGAACTTAAGTTCTTACTTATAATGCGTGTGATATCCTTTTCGAATCCTGGCAATATGGTACTGGATCCTTCTAGTACCGTGATTTCTGTTCCGAATTTTGCATACATTTGTCCAAGTTCAATACCGATATAGCCTCCACCAATGATAATGATACGCTTTGGAATTTCAGTAAGGCTTAAAGCTTCCGTCGAAGATAAGATACGTCCTCCGAATGGAAATGATTTTAATTCAATCGGACGAGAACCTACTGCGACGATGCAGTTTTCAAAATGATAATGGGAGCTTTCCTGCTTATTGGATACTTTTACTTCACGCTCACTAATAAATGTTGCTTCTCCTTTGATAACCGTAATTTTATTTTTCTTCATCAACGACTGGATACCTGACTTCAGCCGATCAACCACGTCCTTCTGCTTCCATTGCTGAATTTGGGAGAAGTCAATTTCAATATCCCTTGCTGTTAATCCGGGTATTCCCGAATTATGCATATGCTCGTGTCGATGTGCTGCCGAGATCAACGCTTTGGACGGTACACACCCGCAATTCAAACAAACGCCGCCTAGTTCCGACTTTTCAACCAATAATACTTTCTTCCCGAGCTGAGCTGCTCTAATTGCAGCCACATATCCGCCTGATCCTCCGCCAATTACCAACAATTCAATGTGCTGATTTGCTTGATCCATCCTAATCTCCTCCATCTTGTTGTTTGTATAATTACTTTAATAAGCTTCTGACAACATCTAAAACATCACCATGAAGCATGATGGATATACCCAGAACGATAAAAACGATTGGAATGATAACATTACCGTACTTTTGCAATATCTTTACAATAGCTGGGAAACTCGCTAGACGATAACCCAAGAAACACCAGACCGCAACCATAACCAAAAAAACGAGCGCGATATAAATAAGTGAGTCTCTGCTTTGGGTTGTAAAATAAGGAATATATATTCCTAGGTTATCTCCACCGTTCGCAAAGGTAATCGCTGCAACCTTAGCAGTCAATGGACTAAAAAAACGATTACCGGTTAATTGAGACTTTACATCACCTAATTTCTCGAGTGCTTCTTCTGCCTCATCTTCCTCTTTGGTGAAAAACATTCGAATACCAAGATAAATCGGTATCAAGCCAAGGAACCCAGCCCACTCTGGTGGCAGAAAAGTAAAACCCAAGGCACCAAGTAAGCTCAGTATTACTAAAAGTCCGAATCCAAGGTACTGACCAATCACAATTTGCATATGGCGCACTTTATCGATTTGGGCAAAAAAGATCATGAGGATAAAAATGTCATCAATGTTGGTTACGATAAAGGTACCTATGGCTGATAAGAGTTGTGTAATGGACATATTTGATCCTTCTTTCTATATGGGCTTAACTACACTTCTTTGCTTTATAAAGTGAAAGGCTACCATATAAGGTTGCATACTGTTTTGTTTCATTCATCGTATTAAATCCGGCCTTTAGCGCAAATCCAGGTAAAAGTCCCTTAACATTATCCGTGGTGGTTGAAAATCCATCGAGGATCTGAATGGAATAATATGCAATACGCATAATGCCATTTTTCGCTTTCCCCCAATCGGCGATATGAAGCTCTCCTTCTGGTTTAAGTACTCTGAATATCTCCTTTAAGGTTTGGAGCTTGTTTGTTGTGGTTAAATGATGAAACATTAGACTGGTGACCACACGATCAAAGGAGTGATCAGGGTATGGTAATTCGTACGAGTTACCTTGATCAAACTTAATGCTTAAATGCCTCTGCGCGGCCTTTGCCTCTGCCATTCGAAGAACATCGGGATCAATATCAAGACCGGTGACCTCTGATTCAGGATAGCTTTGTTTTAATTGCACCGTTAACGTACCTGTGCCACACCCGAGATCCAGTATTCGTTGTCCTGGATAACTTTGAACTTGTTTGATTAATTGGTTTTTAAATGTAGACTCTCTCATTGTCCAACGTAATACAGAATCGTAAAAAGACGTAAGCCAGTGAAACCGTAGAGCCGGAATGTAATCCGATTTGGTTTTGTCATTTGTCTTCTTCATTGATCTTCCCCAATTCACTGAGAATTAATAATCAAACAATTGTTTGAATGTGAGATTATAATACACCATTATTTTCTATTAGTCAAATGTTCGTTTGATTGTTTTCTGCACAAAAATGGATTATTTCCTGATCGGATTGTCTTGTCCCAAACGAAAAGACACACATATCCAATGTGTGTCTTTTAAAATGAATAAAACCTGCAATATGACTTCGTATGGAGAAGAATCTCGCACCCAAAAAATGTAGAGCGAAGAATCAAGAGATCTTCCTAAATTACACGTTGAATTGTTACTGTGAGTTATTCTTTCACACGCATGAGTCGTAATCCATTCAATGCAACGAGGAGAGTAGCCCCCATGTCTGAAAGTATGGCAATCCATAGCGTTAACCAACCGGGTATAACCAGCAGCAAAGCGATGAGCTTGATCACTAATGCAAACGTGATGTTTTGTTTGATTATCGATAGTGCATTTCGGCTTAGTTTAATTGCGAAAGGCAGTTTTCTCAGGTCATCCCCCATCAAAGCCACGTCTGCAGTTTCGAGCGCTGTATCCGTCCCAGCTCCGCCCATGGCAATCCCAACTGTTGAAGCAGCAAGTGCAGGAGCGTCATTAATACCGTCCCCAACCATGGCTACATTTCCGTATTCGGATCTCAATTGTTTAATGTAATCTAATTTATCCTGAGGCAATAGCTCGGCCTGTACATCCGACACGCCGACAGATCCAGCGATAGCTGTAGCCGTACCTTTATTATCACCCGTAAGCATAATGGTTTTTTTAATGCCAAGTTGATGTAATTTTTGAATAACGCCCATACTGGAATCGCGAACTTCATCTGCTACTGCAATCACAGCAAGGATATCCTTTTCTGTACCAACAATCATGGCCGTTTTCCCTTGGTTTTGGAGGGACGAAACCAACTGCTCTTGGTCAGGAGTGAACTGAACCGTTGGCAATTCCTTAAAGAGTTTTGGATTTCCAATATAATATGTCGTTCCGTTAACACTACCCTTAATCCCCTTGCCTGTTATTGATGAGAAATCCTCAACCGTAATGTCCGAATAAGAAATACTGGATTCTTCTGCCTTTCGCATAATCGCAGAGGCAAGAGGATGTTGAGAACGATACTCCAAGGCAGTAATAATGGAGAGTAATTCTTTTTCATTGGCAGCTTTATTCAATACATTAAAATCCGTAACAACAGGAACACCTTTGGTGAGCGTGCCGGTTTTATCAAAGGCAATGGCTTTTAAAGCACCCATTTCCTCCAGATATACGCCGCCTTTGATGAGAACGCCCTTTTTCGCAGCATTCCCAATGGCCGACACAATAGAAATCGGTGTGGAAATAACCAGGGCACAAGGGCAACCAACAACAAGTACGGATAAGCCTTGGTAGATCCATGTTGTCCAATCTCCACCAAAGAGCAATGGTGGGATCACAGCGACCAATGCTGCCACAATCATAATGATTGGGGTATAGTATTTCGCAAATTTATCAACAAAGGCTTGCGATGGCGCACGTTCACCCTGTGCTTCCTCAACTAAGTGGATGATCTTTGCAATCGTTGTGTCATCAACAAGTTTGGTTACTTTAACTTCAAGCAAACCTTCTTCATTTAATGTACCGGCAAATACGTCATCATCTACTTTTTTCTCTACGGGGACTGACTCACCTGTAATTGCTGCCTGGTTTACTGCTGAATAGCCACTAACAACAACACCATCCATGGCTATCTTTTGTCCAGGCTTGACGATCATGATATCGCCTAGTGCGATGTCATCCACATGTATCATCATCTCCTGCCCATTGCGTCTCACCAGGGCTTCTTTTGGTGCAATATCCATTAGAGAACGAATGGATTGTCTTGCGCGATCCATCGAGAATCGTTCAAGAGCTTCACTTATTGCAAAGAGAATGACTACAATTGCACCTTCCGCCCATTCCCCGATTACTGCGGCACCAATAATAGCAACCGTCATAAGGGTTTTCATATCAAACTCAAAACGCATCAAGTTTTTAAAACCAACTTTAAAGAGCGAAAATCCGCCAATCACGATAGAGGCTGCAAAGAGCAAGGAGGTAATCAGGTTTTCCTCTCCGTTTACAATTAAGGAAAGGTATCCGAAAACGATCAGTAAAGCCGCATTTAATAACGTGCTATGCTTTTTATAAAATGGTTCCTTTTCTTCTTTGTTAGAGTCTCCTATCGCTTCCCTTTGAGCCTTTTCTGGGGCAACCTTAAGATTCTCAAAGGCACCGGCCTTCTCAAGTTCTTCGATCGTTGTGTCACCATACACGGAAATTTTAGATGCACCAAAATTCACCTTGGCATCTTGTACTCCCGGGAGCTGTTTCACATTATTCTCAAACTTCCCTGCACAATTCGCACATGTAAAGCCTTCTACACGGTATACATTTTTTTTATCTGTTGATTCAGCCATGTTACTCAACTCCAATAGCCTCCTTCTGATGCTCAATCGCGATACGGATGATTTGTTTCAATTGGGCATCCTCCATTGAATAAAAAACAAGTTTTCCTTCTTTACGATATTTCGTAATCCCCATGTTCCGCAGCAGCCGTAAGTGATGGGAAGCCGTTGCCATAGTAGAACCAATAATATTTGCAACATCACAAACGCATAACTCATCCTCATCACAAAGTGCATAAGCCACCTTCAGCCTCGTTGGATCTGCTAAGACCTTGAATACTTGAGCCATATCTTGAAAATCATGTGTGCTTAGCTTTGCCTTCACTCGATTGACCTTATGCTCGTCATAACAAAAAATATCGCATGTATCTCTAACTTCCATTGAATCACCTCAATCAAATGATTATTTGATTATTATAATAATGCCGAGTTCTTAAATTGTCAAAGAAAACCTTAAAAGGCTACCATACCTTGCCGATCCCCTTACACCAGAGGATTCTTCGCTGCCGTTCAAAAGTTCCAAGCAGCTTCCGTTGCCTTCATCCATACGCAACAAGTTTCGGCTTCTCTATTCCCTCTTGCGAGGTCTTTTTGACGACGCGCAGGATTCACTTTATGTTACGGCCTGGTATGTTGCTCGCCCTGTCTCCGACAGGTACTTTCGTCAATACGCTTCTACGCACAGATTTCGCCATACGCAGGTATCTTAGCTCACGGGGGCTTGGCCCCTCCCGTGATCGGACTTTCACCGGCTAGAAGATGCTGGGCACGCTGTGTAAAAAAAGTGACTCCCTATGGAAGTCACCCTTTACTTGCCTTTTCCTTGTTTGAAACGAATCAAGCGATAGATAAGATAGATGGCCGCACCTACAACCGCCATTCCAATGCATGCCAATCTGAATATGCCAACCTCACTTATAAACGAACCCATTCGGTAATATGAGGCCGAAAACATTAAACACATCAACCCGAGTGCCATGAAAAATAAAGCAATAAACCAATCTGTTTTCTTCATCTTATTGATCCTCCTGCATCATCGGAAGGACGAATTGAACGCTAACACAGGTGCCTTTCCCAACCCTGCTGGTAACATGGATTGAACCTCCTTGCAGCTTCACTAATTTTTTGACAATCGACAAACCGAGCCCTGTCCCGCCCGTTTGCCGTGATCTGGACTTCTCGACACGATAGAAACGGTCGAAGATATAGGGGAGCTCGTCGTCAGGAATTCCGATCCCCGTGTCTTGAATGGATAGTGTCAGCATGGTAGATGAATGGTGAAGATATACATCAATACGCCCTTCATCGGTATATCGTATAGCGTTCTCCAAAAGATTGAGGGCAATTTGCTCTAAACGCATGCCATCTCCTCGAATGAATGGAACAGACTTGGTGGGATGGACAACCAACTCCAACCCTTTTTCCTTTGCTTTTAACGATACCTTTTGGACTGACTGATGGATAACATACCTCAAATCAATCCATTCCATGGATAGACTGATCTTTCCTTCTTCCATTTTGGCAAGCTCAAATAGATCATCCACCAAATGCTGGATTCGAACTCCTTCTTGATAAATAATATCTAAATAACGGTCTTTCTCTTCCTCCGTCTCATACATATGGTTCTTTACAACCTTGGCATATCCCTCCAAATAGGTGATCGGTGTTCGAAGCTCATGTGAAATATTCGCAAAGAACTCCTGTCGTGTATCCCGGTATCGCTGAAGATCTGCGGCCAAATTATTAATTGCTGCCGCCAAATCGCCGATTTCATCTTTGCTATGGATGTCCAACCGGGTTTCTAACTCGCCGACGGCGATTTTTTTCGTCGCTTTTTGCATCATAATGAGTGGTCGTGAGAAAAGCAATGCCATAATCCATGTAATGCCCATTGCAAGCAAAAATGCACCTACTCCGGATAGAATCAACAAATTACGTATGGCTGTAAGCGACTTATCCATGCTTTGCATAGAAGCCATCACATAAATAGCTGAGGTAATCTGATGATCTTTATAGATCGGTTGACCAATCACCATATAGCGATGGCCTAATGGATCTTCATGCTCTAAGTTGATCGCGTTTCCTGAGAAGATTTGCTTCAAATCCTCTTTACGAATAAATGTACGATCGGCGGGATTATGTTCCCCTGTATGAAAAGTAATGTCTCCTGCTGCATTAATATAAAACATGCTGACATTCGAAAAATCGGCGAAAGTCAGCATCATTTCTTCCGAAGATGCTTCTGTGGTCTCGGCCATGGTCGAGACATGAGAAGTCATTTCCGTGATCTCTGTTTTCATTTCTGAATGGTAAAAGCTTGAAAACATTTGATATAGACTGACACCAAGGAAGAGGAGAACAATAAAAAAAATCGCAGCTATGATCAGCCCCAGTTTCATCCCAATTCGATTACTTCTCATCTTTCTTCTCCCTGCGCAATAAACTTATAGCCTACTCCCCAAACCGTGTGAATTGCCTCGTATCCAAGTCCTGCACGATTCATCTTCTCTCGAATATTTTTGACGTGGGTATCGACGACTCGAGCGTCTCCCGTATACTCATACCCCCATAATCGTTCAACCAAGTCATCACGCGAAAATGTACGTTGACTATGCTCAGCAAGAAAGTGAAGTAAATCAAATTCTTTGGGCGTAAAATCAATGCTTTCTTCATGAATGTAAACTTCTCGAGCATCTGCGTTGATTTTGAGGTTATTAAAAACCAACGTCGTATCTTGAGGTTTTTGGGCTTGATTGATCATAGATCGTCTTAGCAGCGAAAATACCCGGGCTACCAATTCCTCGGGTTCGAATGGCTTGGTTAAATAATCATCCGCTCCAATACCGAGCCCATGAACTTTATCCTTTGTCTCCGTACGCGCGGTGAGCATGAGGATGGGAATTATCTCCGTTTCTCGAACGGTTTTGCACACCTGCCAACCATCCATTCCAGGCATCATCACATCCAAGATTAGAAGGTCAAAAGAGTGCTGCTTAAGCATCGACAGCGCCTCATAGCCAGTGGAAGCTTCCTTCACCACAAATCCCTCTTTCACAAGATATAGGCGAAGTAGATTCCGCATGTTCCACTCATCATCGACCACAAGTACATGAATCTTTGACATTGTATCCACCTTCTTCAATGTGTAAATCCTACCCAAAATGTAAACGATTCATAGCGTCAAATGCAAGATAAAGAAACTTTGTCAGCATTCTGCTGAAGCAAAGGCAATTGATTCATTCTTTGGATGTTCTCCTGTGATGAATCTTGTTCATCAATGGCATGAAAATCATATGGAATAATGGGCATATCAGTAAGATGCCTATTAGAATATTATTGGTTGGTTCTCCTTGAAAGGCACGAATCAAGACCATGAGAACGACGACTACAATCGGCAACGCGCAGCATAATGTCATGATCCAATGATGCCACTTTGAAGCATGATAAGAAGATTGAGACTGATGGCTGTTTTCTTGATGATGCCCTCCACAACAACTCAACATTCATTCCTCCTTTAAATGGTATGACTTGGTTACATTCTGAAGATCATTTCGCATTTTTTCGTTTTGGGCCTTTAACTCGTCCAGTTCTTTCTGCATTCTTTGAGTTTCTTCACTCGTCCCATGTCCTTGTTTTTCATGCCCGTTACCGTGACCACCACGCATACCCAACATCATCAAGATCATCATGATCGGGCAAACCAATACCAATAACCATGTCCAGTCCATCTCTAACTCCTCCTATCTGGTGATGTAACTCTATTGTAGAAGAAGAATGTGTGGAAATCGTGTTGAAATGATGGAGGATTGATGTGACCATGAATCAAATCAAAAAAAACTCCTACAACGGCTGATCGATGCAGGAGTTTTATTGATTATTCAGGCTTATTTCCTACGGTAGGGTCAGGTGTGTAATTGCTATTGTATCCATTGTACATGACGTCCGTAACCATACCTGCGGACGCATGATGCAGATCATGGCAGTGGAACATCCAATCCCCAGGATTATCGGCTTCAAATGCGACCACATATTCTTCGCCAGGCTTTACATTCAGCGTGTCTTTGATAACTGGTGTTCCTTCGAGCGGTTTTCCGTTCTTGCTTAACACTTGGAAGAAGTGCCCGTGCAAGTGCATCGGATGATCATCGGTCTTCGAGTTATTCACGAAGGTTACTTTCACCTTATCCCCTTTATCTACTTTAATTGGATCGGTATCAGGAAATAGCTTTCCATTAATGGTGTAAACCATTTCTCCGGCTTTCATTTCCGTGTTCAGATCTAGCTTCACGTCTTGATCAAATTTCTGATCCAAAGAAAAATTGGTTCTTGCTTGCTGACCGTATTTGGTTAGATCAAAGGTCGGCAGCTCTTCGTTTGCGTTCGAAGCGTCGGGTCTGTCGGGTACTCCTTCATACTCAATGACTGCACGCATGTTCTTCACGCGGTCCTCTTTTCCATGTTCTTCTAATAGCCATGATCCTGGGTTATTAGCAGTAAATTCGAGATCATAGCGTTCGCCAGGCGCGATTGCAATGCCTTGATCGGTGATCACGGCTGGACTATTAACAGGCTGTCCATCAGATGCAATGACTTTGAACTCATGCCCATGTAAATGTATCGTGTGCGTAATGTAACCCGCATTGACCAATCGAATACGGACTTTATCCCCTTTCTTTACGGTGAGCTTGTCGATTGCATCACCTGTTTTCCCATTCATGGTATACACATCATACATGCTCATATCATGCCCAGCCATCTCTGTCATGTTGCTGGTATCGCCCATGTCCATTTGGCTGTGATCCATCCCCTCCATGTCTTCATTGTTGCTCGTATTGCCCATATCCATCTGACTGTGATCCATTCCCTGCATGTCTTCATTGTTGCTCGTATCGCCCATATCCATTTGGCTATGATCCATACCTTCCATGTCTTCGTTGTTGCTCATATCCATCTCACCTGAGCTCATCCATTCATCGAGTACAATCGTATAATCACGGTCATAACTCTCGCTGGGATCTTCCACGATTAACGTACCATACAAGCCCTTATCCAGCTGATTTACGCTATCTTGGTGCGAATGATACCAGTAGGTTCCTGGGACCGTTGCTTTAAATTCATATGTGAATTCCTTACCTGCAGCCACTGCATCTTGCGTTACGCCTGGAATACCGTCCATATTATTTGGAACCGGGTAGCCATGCCAGTGTATTGAAACAGGCTCCTCCAATTCATTCTTCAATTTAACTTTTACGGTGTCCCCAACCTTCACACGAATCTGTGGGCCAGGTACCGAATTGTTAAACGTCCAAACAGGCAAGGTCACATCATCCGATACTTTCAAGTTGCTCGCTTGTGCGGTAATCGTAAATTCCTTCCCATCTGCAACAGGAGTCGCTTGCGTCAATTTCATGTCCCCTGACTGCTCTTTGTTTTGACTCGTATTTTGTTGAGAATCCCCCATGTTCATCTTGGGTTGATCTGTACCTTTCATCCCATTTTGACTATTTGCATTTGCACAACCCGCCACGATGACACTAATTGCACCAACAGCGAGGAATAATTTTAGTTTACCCTTCATCATGAACCTCCTTTTGATTTTTCTCTTCATCAATATATCTAAAATTTGTGTTGAATTTATGAAGAAAAACTTTTTGAAATTAGAAATAATGAAAAGACCAGCTGGATGGTTTATCAGCTGGTCTGTTGATGTCTACTCTTCGATGATCGTTTTTCGTTGTTTAAATTCTTCTTCCGTGATTTCACCTTTTGCATACCGCTCCGCTAGGATCATTATGGGGTAGTTCTTCGTCCTGTTATTTCTTGTCAGTGAAGCAACTACCCAATAAACCGCCACGCCTACTGCAACAATCAGTATAAGCACACCTAAAAACATGAGCAACATACACATCATCATGAACGAGTTATTCATATTTATCATCATGTTATTTTTCACCTCGAAAAAAATTTCCTTGCATGGTTTACAAAGTTCAGTATTTCCACAAAAGCCCCATCAATGTCCTTACTCCAGGGAGGCACTGAATTTTTTTACATGAATGGTTTTTCCTAGATTGGGCTTTTTCATCAATGGCATTTGCCTTGTCGTGGTCATACAATGGTGAAGAAATCAAAAAAGGAGAGATCAGAAAAGTGTATTATGTGTATCCCAATACCTGGTATTATCCGCCGTCTCGATCCGTACCACCCATGCGTCAGGAGATGATGGCAGCAGAAAATATGATGATGTCTGAACCTATGAAGGAAATGATGAACATGATGAAGCAGCATATGATGACGACAAATGAAATTAAACGTACCGTAGACAGTATTGAAGAAAGATGTAGACGAATGGAAGAAATGATGAAAGGTAAATCTTAACGAAAGGATTCAGAAGGATATACCTAGAACGCGTCTCTTTGACTGTATCTTACGCCTTAATGATAAATGGTATGACACTACTCACCGACCCGCAGCCCTCAACCCTTTCCGGGACTAATTTTAATTAGCCCCGGATTTTTGCTGCTTTGACTGTAAGTGACGAGCCCCACAAAAAAGCCACTTCCGCGACTTCATATCCATATATGTTCTTGTCCTCCGACATATTCTTCAAACATAGGCGAGGATCGTTCTCTTCATCCATTATGTATACCTCTTTAGCAATGACACCGTGAACAGCCACGGCAGAAAAAGCAGCAGTTCACCCATAGTGGGCATGGCGTATGTTCCACCCCAACTTGATTTTGCTGATTTTCCGCACATTCAAGAAAGAGCAGAATATGCTACATTGACATACCGTAGTGTTAACTGAAATGAAAAGTAATCATATGAATTATTATCCTTGATTCGTTCAAATGCTTCATCTTTAAAAGGAGAAGTCTTTGAAATATGGATTATTGTAGGAGGTAGATGCATTTTGTCCGCATTTATTGGAATTATTGCGCTCTTACTTATCATCTTAAGTGTCCTTCGGCGGAGAACTAGTAGTTAAAATTAGGCATAAAAGATATGTTTGAATGACCTGTACTAAGGAACCCTCTATATCACTTTCGAATATCGAGAAAGAAATAAATCATCGAAATAAAATCAGCAATAAAAGAGAGCTCAATCAATTATGATTAAGCTCTCCTTATGTTTAACATTATTTAACAGGGGATAGCTCACTTTCTGTTACCCATTGATGATTTTTAACTTCTTCTCCACCGGTAGTAGGAGTGAAATCCACCATATATACTGTCGTTTTCTCAGCCGAATCAATTTCAGCCGTTGCTCCTTTCATACCCTCCATATGATCTGCATTTACAACCACTTCAGTTCCTGGTTTTAATGGAGCCTCGCCTGCATTTTGTAATTCTTCATGGATGACCCATTTGTGATTCTTCACTACTTCACCACCATTCGTTGGTGTATAAGAAATAGTGTACACCGTGGTATCATATGCTCCCACAATCTTTGCCGTTGCCCCTTTCATACCAGCCATGTGATCTGATTCAATAATCGCTTGTGTTCCGATTCCATAGGTTGGATTCTTTGCTTCTTTCAAACCTTTAGGCACTTCTCCAGAGCCAGTGTGTTCCATGTTACCATGATCCATTTCCCCCGCATTATCTGGACTTTCGGGGTCATTATTATTAGCGTTGCCGCAGGCCCCCAATACTAATAAAAGGGACATGAATATTAATAATACAGCCATTGGTCTAATTCTCTTCTTCAACATAATTAACTCCCTTCATGTAAAGAATTTTGCCCTGTTTAGTACAAAGTCATTGAAAATATATCCTTAACCTTAACAGTGACATTATTATTGGTTTACCCTCTCTGTAAAAAATATATTCATTATCGAGATCAGTTAGAGCAACAATTACATAGCTTTCGGTACGTTCGACGAATCCGCCTGTTTAGGCGAGCGGATAAACATCAAAGCTAATATCGCACCCGCAAAAGCAACCATACCTGACCAAAAGAATGCTTGTTGAAAACCATCATTTAGTGCTTCTACAGGGTTGGCACCCGTCGTGGAAGAAGTAGCTGATGCGGCAATGGCAACCATGATTGCTAGGCTAATAGCAGAACCTATCTGATAGCTTGTATTCGCTAGGCCGGATGCAAGACCGGCTTCTTCTGGCTTCGCTCCCGACATCGCGGCCATCATAGAAGGAATGTAGGCTAGAGACATCCCGAGAGCACCCAAAAGCGAAGCTGGAAGTACATTGATAAGGAAACTGCCGTCTACAGGCGTATTACTTGAGAACATGAGCATCGAACCGCCAAGGGCCGTCAACCCAATCACAATGTTTGCTTTTATACCAAATTTCCCAATCAACTTGCCTGTAATAACGATCATGAAGATGGCAATCAAAATGGTCATCGGAAGCAGTCCAACCCCACCCGCGAAAGCGGAAAACTTTAATATTTGCTGCATGTACAAGTTCAGGAAGTACCATAATGGAATCCAACCACCTGACAGCATGATAAGCGCAATATTGCCAGCAGCCAGGTTTGGTGCTTTAAAGATTCCAAGCGGAACCAGTGGTTCCTTTTTGTTTAACTGAATGATTAGAAAAAGAACGAACAATATCAGCCCAGCGATAAGGGTCCATATGGTGATTGGTGCACCCCATCCATTATGTTCTGCAGTTACAATTCCATACACGATCAGAACCAAAGATGCTGTTACAGAGATGGAGCCTGCAATGTCAATACTTCCTTTTCTTCGTGTACCTTTCGCTAGAAGACCGGGAGATAAAATTAATGCAAGGATACCAACTGGTACGTTAATTAGAAATGTCCATTGCCAACTCAGCCACTCTGTAATAACACCACCCAAAAATACACCAGCGGATCCTCCAGCAGCTGCGGAAGCTCCCCAGAAGCCCAGTGCCTTGCCCAATTCCTTAGGATTACCGCTAAAAAGCATCATCACAATGGTGAGAGCCGAAGGTGCTATTAACGCGGAACCGAATCCTTGCAGTGCACGACCGATGTTTAGTGAATCATCGTTCCAAGCAAAGCCCGCAAGTAAAGATGCTAATGTAAGAATCAAAAATCCCCACATGAACATGCGTCTTTGTCCAAAGAGGTCGGATAAACGACCACCTAGTAGTAATAACCCTCCGAAGAATATTACATAGGCATTAAATACCCACTGTAAACTTTCCTGTGTATATCCTAGCGCTTCTTGAATTGCCGGTAACGCAACTCCGATAATCGAAGTATCCATAATCACCATAAAATTCGCAAGACATAATAATGCTAGTGCCATCCATCGTCTTGGATCTGCTTGCGAAAGACTCTGTCCTTGTTTAGACATTTGTTTTATCCTCCTTTAGCTACATATCTCCGGATTTCATCAATCCAAAATTAACGCTTTCGACGGCCGTCAAAAAGTGAAGTTAATTATATGCCATAATTTACCGGAGATTGACTGCTTTTATAGTATAGCCCCCTACCCTATATTGTCAACATATTTTTATTTTTTATTTGACTTTGATTCCCTGCTCATAATCAAACGGTTTCACAGCAAATAACAAAAACGCTCAGATTTTTAATATCTTGAGCGTTTAAATTAGTGTTATAGATTTAGCTTTGGTCTAAATGAATTTTTTTACGGTACCATTATTTAAAACATAAGGCCATTCTAGCCTTCTTTGATCAATAGAAATTAAAGTTGTTTATCTATAACGAATCTTCGTACAAGGGATACCTCCACACGCCGATTCATTGCCCTCCCCTCAGAGGTAGTGTTTGTGGTTTTTGGACGAAATTCTCCAAAGCCAACAATCTGAAATCTTTCCGGATCCATTTTATTATTTTGAAGCAAAATATCCATGAATCGAAGCGCTCGCTTCTGACTTAATTCCCAATTTGAATCAAATTCGCTATTACTAATCGGCACATTATCGGTATGTCCTGCGACGATTATATTATAATCTTCAGTTTCTTCTAAAATCATGGATATAGCCATAACAATGGCCCGTGATTCAGGTTTTATAACAGATTCACCAGAATTATACAATGTAGTATCACTAATCATTATAGTTAATTCCGTTTTAGTCAAACTCGTTCGAATCTTAGTTTCAAAACCACTTGTTTGTATGAATGAATCGATCTTCTTCTGTATCTTTTCAAGATCTATCTGCTCTAAATTGACTAATGTGTTTATTTGCTTGGTAATACTTCTATCGATAGTTTGCTTAACGTTTACTGTACTATCCATTCTCATATCAGATTCTATAATTCCAGACTGTGACAATACCCCCGAACCAGAACTAAAATATGTACTGAATGCTTTACTCATCTCTTCATATTTCTTCGCATCTATTGAACTCATTGCATACAACACAATAAATAGTGCTAGCAACAAGGTTAACAAATCGGCATAAGGAATCAACCAACCTTCATTAACATGTTCCTCGTGTTCATTATAGCGTTTTTTTTTAATCAAGTTTGTTCCTCCCATCTACAAATTGGTATTAGCTATGAAATTACATAGTAAGATTAGCGGGTTATGACAACACAAAACTCAATAACACTATGAATTATAGTGCTATTGAGTTCAAATTCCCCGTATTTTCATAGTTCTATGGCATTTATATAGAATCATCAGGGGGCAGTGGATTTTAACAAATATTCAATCGTTTCAATATCAGATTTACTTGGTATTGCGAATCTTTGTTCATAACACTCTCGCCCCTTACCGGTAATTATAACAACATCATCTTTCTTGGCTTTTTTCCAAACATATTCGATCGCCTCCGTACGATCGTCAATGATTAAGCATTTACTTTTCCCGTAATTACTAACTAAACTTCTCATTTCCATCAACATTTCTTTTTTATTTGCACCCTTTAAATCATCTAGAGTTAAAACAATCATATCGTTGTTTTCAACAGAAATCCGGATCATCTCCTTTCTTTTTGTTGGATCTCCATTCCCTCGAAAACCGAAAATGTGAATGACTCTGTTATTTGTACGCGAATGTATCGTTCTGAGGAATTGGAGAAATCCGTCAGGAGTGTGGGCATAGTCAACTATAAGTTCTGCCCCTGAAGGATGTTTAAAAATTTCAAAGCGCCCAGGAACACCAGCGAATGTACAGAGTGCCTTTTGTATGACTTCAGGCTCGACCCCCATTCGACTTGCTGTTAACCAAGCAGCTACGGCGTTCCAAGCATTGTATATTCCTGGGATGGGTAAAACCAGTCTATAGTGCGTACCTCTTTGTTTCAATTCAAACGTCAAAGGGAATTCTGATTCAATATTAGTGAGCTGCACATCGTCGTTACCACTTTTTCCAAAGGTATGTACTCTCATTTTTTGAGTAGCCAGAAGATCAATAAGCCTTTTACCCCAATCATTGTGACTCGATATAATGGATTCTCCGCTCTGCTTTATTTGAGTAAATAAACGAGCTTTAGTTCCAAAGTAATCTTCAAGAGTCTTATGATAGTCTAAGTGATCATGACTAAGGTTCGTAAATACCGCATAATCATATTCGATGAAGGCTATACGCTCCTGATCAATTCCATGTGAAGATACTTCCATGATGACCACTTGGTCATCGCTTTGATTCAACCATTTATTCAGTTGTAGTGAATCTGGTGTTGTTTGTGTCGATATCACCTTTTGTCCATTAATTTCTTGAAATACAGTGCCTAAGAGCGTACATGTAACGCCAGCAAATTCCAATATATGCTTAAGCATATGGGCAGTGGTGGTTTTGCCGTTTGTACCTGTAATACCGATCATTACATGATGCTGAGAAGGGAAATCGTATAAGTGACCAACAAGAGCAGCTAAGGCCCTCCGTGTATTTGAAACACGATAATATGGAACAGGTAAGTCCGTTATTTCATATTCACCAACAACGGCTGAAGCACCCGCCTTTATCGCACTTTGGATATAATGATGACCATCTTCTTTGGTCCCGTTGATGGCCACAAATACATCCCCCTGTTGTATCTTACCCGAATGAAATTGAACACCTGTAATGTTCATGTTTGCCATTGTCGTATAATCCTGCACAAATGGTTTCAAAGCTGTGTGTAGATTCATGTGAGCTCCTTTGGCATGTTAGTTATCAAATTTGATTGATCCACACAAACTACAAATTGTAGTGTTTTAAGTGTGCCTTTTTCAATCTTATAGGAATTCTTACCCTAATTATCGATGTTATTCTTATCACTAATTCTATCTATTGGTTCTACTTCTCCTACTCCACTCATAATCTACTAGTAAATGAACGCTAGATTCAGAGAGATCCAGGAGGGATAATTCATGAGTAATAAACGCAAATATATCAAAGTATTTGGATTGGTTTTTTTCGTTAACTTTCTATACAACGATAGGAGTTCACATATATCACACGAAATTCGCTTCACCTCAAATAATAACGAAATCGGATCCCCAACCGGTACAATTTGTTAAAGTAACCTCTCTAGGTTCCCCCTTAACAACAGAATCTTCAAAGCACAAATCAAAACAACCGGCACCATTAAAAAATAAAGAAAAAACATCAACCGAGGCACAAACGAATCCTTTAAAGAAAAAAGTAAAAGCCAAACGTTCTATGCCTCAAA
Organism: Paenibacillus sp. LBL; assembly: GCF_029893715.1. Lineage (NCBI taxonomy): Bacteria > Bacillati > Bacillota > Bacilli > Caryophanales > Paenibacillaceae > Paenibacillus > Paenibacillus sp. LBL. The sequence goes on from NZ_JARXYU010000021.1 coordinate 41,775, forward strand.
TCCTCATCTATCATTCGCACAATCGTGAATCATGGTTACCCGAATTAAGCAATGTCCAAACAGCAAATGAAGCCTTTGACTCTAAAACAAATGTTACCTTATTAGGTGATTATCTAATAAAAAAAATGAAATCGTATGACATCCCTGTTTTTCATTCAAAAAAGATTATCCTTCATTTGTCGACAGTTTTAATTATGCCTATTCCTACACCTATTCAAAGAATACAATAAAACAGGAACGTACCATGCATGATAATATTGAGTATCTGATTGATATCCATCGTGACTCACAGGGACGAGATAAAACCACCGTTCAACATAATAACTTGAATTATGCTCAAGTGTATTTTGTTGTTGGAACAAATAATCCGAATTGGGAAAAGAATATGAAATTCGATGAACGCATTCAAAAGGGACTAAATGATAAAGTACCTGATCTTTCAAAAGGAATATATACAAAAGACTCCGCCAGTGGAGATGGTGATTACAACCAAGCCCTATCGACCAATAGTGCACTTATAGAGATCGGAGGAGTCGAAAATAATCTTGAAGAAAGTTATCGTACCATAACTGTACTAGCTGAAGTTATTCAGGAGATCTGGTTAGAAGATAACGATTTAATTAATACATGATTTGATCAACGAATTAAGCGAAAATATTCGATTTTTCAATCATTACTCAAATATCGTCGCTTTTTCTTTATCCATTGTTTTCTAATAAGCAGTAGCGTGAACAACGTGGTTACTGCCAAGATAATGATTTTAGGTATTGATGTACGATAGGACTCACTTTCTGTTTTTATAACTTGATCGGTTGTTGTTGTAGTTTTTTGAAGGCTTTGAACGATAGGTACCAATTTTTCCTTATATATAATTTGCCCAGCTGAATCAATAACAACGATCTGACCGTCAGATTGATCGATCTCAACTTTAAAATCTATGTCTTTTGTGCCTGTAAACACCAATGTCTTGGGGATTACAAACCGATCTTTATAACTTTGGAAGGATGTTGCATCTACCGAGATCGAGTAGGTTTCATAATGTTCGAATCCATAATCAAATAAATTTACCATATCACTATAAGCTAGTTCTGATGAATCCGATTTTAACGTTACAGCGATCCATTCTGAGCTTCCTCTCTTTGCAGAAGCAACCAATGTATAGCCGGATTGATCTACGAATCCATTTTTCACACCCGTCGTTCCCTCGTAACGCCAAAGAAGCTTGTTATGATTATAGAGAGTCGTTTCCCAACCTTCTCCAACCCATTCCATTTCCTTTGTACTTACTATGGATCGAAACAAAGGATTTTTCATTGCATATTGTGTAATCCTTGCCATATCATAAGCGGTTGTTTGGTGCTTTTGATCAAATAGCCCGTGCGGGTTCTGAAAGGTCGTGTTTTTAACACCAATCGTTTCACTCACAAATTCATTCATTCGTTCAGCAAACTGGGCTTCACTTTCATCAAAGTACTCCGCAACCGCTGTAGCCGCATCATTACCTGAATTAATAAGAAGCCCTTGTACCAGCTTCAACAGAGGAACCCGTTCACCCTCAAGTAAATAAACCCTAGTACCATCGATAGATCTAGCCGCTTTGCTGACGGTTACAATGTCGTCTAAATTCCCTTCTTCAATCGCAATGATTCCTGTTACAATTTTTGTGATACTTGCTGGATACATCAAACGATCACTTTCTTTATGAAACAAAATGGAACCTGTTGTTCCGTCAATCAATATAGCTGCCTCGCTATTGAGTGAAAAGTGATCCTTATCTTCCATTGCAAATGTCAGATTCTGAAGACTGAACTGCAAAGTGAATAGGATTAGAAAAGCCTTGTAGAATTTTTTCATAGATGCCGTATCCTTTTCTGAAGGCAATAATGCATTCTAAAAATGTGTATAAATTATGGATGGTTATTTTCTCTACAAATTGTTAGTTGCCCTATATTTTCTCGAGTGTTGAATGGTATCATCAAGAAATGATACACGCACCGCATCAGGCTCCAAATTCACTGAATAACACAATGAATCAAACCAATCTGTATGAATGAATGCAATTGCATCTTGTCTAATCTGATAAAAATGACCCTTTTTCTTTCCTCGAATCTTTAGGTCTGATCGGGTCAATATCAAGATTTCTTGAATGAGATTGTAATATCCCTGATACTTCATTTTGTCCCTCCTCTATAATCGTTTCACTCGATAGATTTGTCTGATCTCTTCTAGCATTACGTAATGATAATCCAATTCCTAACAACATTAATATGAGATACACCATTTGTTCGAAGGATAACGGGATAAGCCATTTGGGTTTTGAATCAAATAATGACACAATCATTAGACCCATCACGGGAAATTTTAACGCAGTTGTTAGCCACTTACCGCTTCCAATAAGCCCAGCGTTTTTCCAGATCCAGACTAGCATCGGTAAAAGAATGATTAACCGGTATACGTTGATTGGGTGATAATGGAATTCAGGATTATGAATTGAAATTCCCCATGGAAGGGTTGTCAGACTTCCGTATTGCCAAGCAAGCATGCTGTATGTTACATACATAACCCCCCCTCCAAAGGTGAACAAATCGCCAATTAACCACCAAGAAACTTCAAGACGATACCAGGCACGGTATAAATAAATCGAACCAACTATCAAACCGACCCACCATCCCATCATGGTTCCGGGCATCGTCAACCAAAGAAGCGGATGGTTACTCAACAATGATGGTGTACTAACCAGCGGGCTAAATTTCCATATGATCAATATCCATAACAAAGCATTGGCAACGGGGTCTAGTATTGGCTGATCTCGATTACCGTATCGTTTACACAACCATTGCATGGCTATAAATCCAGCGAATCCAGACACCGCTATTGTCAACCAATCTATCCTGATTACAAACGGGCCAAACTGCAAAATATCATCCCCCTATTATGCCCTAAGGTAACAACCGCCGAAACTTGGATTCCATGGTTTGTGGATCAACCAAACCAATGACCTGTTCGATAATAATGCCTTCACTATTGACAAATAACGTAGTTGGTATGGGGCGAATCGCATATTTTTGAGCTACTTCACCTTTTTCATCAATCAGAACGGGAAACTGAAAACCAAAATCTTGTGCAAAAGCTTTAGCCCCTTCAATTGAATCACTAGCTGTTACATTCACCGCATAGATTTCTATACGAGCTTTATATTTATCGTAGAGCCGTACCAATTCAGGTGCCTCAATTTTGCATGGGCCGCACCACGAAGCCCAAAAATTAATTACGACAGGTTTGCCGTTCAAACTTTGGAGTGAATAAGTCTGTCCATCAAGTGCTTGTAGTGAAAAGTTCGGGGCTTGATAACCCGTTTTGGGCAGTTCTTCTGTTCTTACAGACGTCGATTGTATAATAGCGATGATAGCGAGAACAATAATTGTCGAAAGTATCCACCATTGTTTTTTCACTACAAACTCGCCCCCTTAAAAACCAGTAAATCCACCGTATAATTCAATGAAAAAAATAGTGATTTTTGTCATTTGATCCGTATAGAGCAAGACACCTGTCAACACCATTAATGCTCCTCCGATTTTCATGAGTCGATTAGAATGTTTTAGGATCCATTTCGTTCGCCCAAGGAAGAAGGCCATGATAAAAAACGGAATAGCGAAGCCTAAAGTGTAAGAAAAGGTATATATCAACGCCTCAGAGGGATTGGTAAAACCTAAAGCTAACACCGCTGTGAGTATAGGGCCAACACAGGGTGTCCACCCTGCCGCATATGTAACTCCGACTAATACGGAACCCAGATAACCGACAGGCCTTTTATTCCATTCAAATCGCAAATCTTTCATTAGGATTGAAGGTTTAAATAACCCCACCATCATCAAACCCATCACAACAATCATCACACCGCCTATTTTGCGAATTAACTCTTGATTACCAGTAAACAGATTTCCTATGAAACTAGCAGACAGACCTAGAGCGAAAAATATAATAGAAAACCCAAAAATAAAAAAAACAGTATGAAACAATGTTCTTGTTCGAAAAGCCCCTCTGCCTTCCTGTAAATCTTTCACGGATACCCCTGTTATATAAGATAAATACGAGGGGTACAGCGGAAGGCAGCATGGTGAGATAAATGACAGAAATCCTGCTGCAAAAACAATCCAGACCGTTAAATCAGCGTTGAACATGCTACTTTTCTCCTTAAACTACAGTAAGTAGTGATTAGACTTACACTACGTATTGTAGTATCAAAGAATAGACGATGTCAATTCCAATGAAAAATTAATAGCGGAATTTTTTATATTACTTACTTAAATTTAATTTCGGTTGCAAAATATATAACAACCCGTATAACAGAGCTCCTATCGTCATAGCAGCAGTAAAGCCTAGGGTTAAAGAGATCATGGTGGCAAGAAGCGAACCAGTGACGGTCATCAGACCATTAATTGCCCAACTTAATGCTATCTTCCGCTCAGGAGTCTTCGTCAAACCAAACGGAAACGGCATACCCATAAATAAACCTAATGGGATGAGTATTAGCCCCGCTGCTATAACCCGATAGGTTAAAGATAAAGAAAATGATTGTTCGTTATACCATGATATAACTCCATTCACACACAATGTTAAAACACAAATCCACAACAAAGGCGTGTATCTATTCTTGTCGAAAGAAAACCATTTACCAAAAAACAGGCTGCCAACACCACCAGAAACTAACAATACACCAAGCACCAATACAAAAGATAACGTTGGATGTCCTAACGGTAGGATTAACCTCTGTATAAGTGTTGTTTCAATCACAATAAATCCGATCCCCAACCCAGAAAAGTACGCGGTACGACCTAATGAGTACTTTGTTCTTACAGCTAATATTAAAGTAATCAATATCGTACCTATCGTAAGAATGACAAGTTGGACAGGAACCCCATTTGCCTTATTGTAAAAGTAGGGCATATCGTCACGATTAGAAAGTAATTGGTTTTGTGAAATCGAAAAAGTACGATATAAATCAGCATAGCGATCATATATCTTTGGGATGTGAACAGGTATCTGTTGTTTCTTTTCAGCTTCCACTTTAAGATGTTGTGCGGACTCTAAAGTAAAGGGGGCTTTCGTCACAATCACCAACGGCCTGGTAATACGACTCCCATTGAATCCCCACACGACATGACCAAGATGCTGATATGTGCCAATCACTGCCAGATGATTCTGTAATTGATTATGATGAATCCCTTCAAATCGTAGTGATTCCTCTGCTGCGTTCAACACCTTCATGAGCTCCGACTCATCATGGAGTAAAAATGCAAGCCTCCCCCCCGGCTTCAGCTTGTTTAGATATTCTCGGATGGCTTCTTCTGTGAAGATATAATTTTCAGTCAAAGCAAGGCCTAAGCCATTCTCCGATTCTTTTTTTACAAGGGACAAATAGATCAAGTCATACTGATTTTGTGTTTGACGTATATAATTCCTTCCATCAGAAACGATTGCTTTCACCCCCGGTTGATTAAATACATCGCCCGAGAATGAAGAAACTGTCTGTACAGCTCGAAAGCTCCCAGGATTGATATCGACCGCTTCAATTTCCTTAAAGCCTGCAAGTTGGGCGGCTAAAACCTCTTGGCCACCGCCTGCTCCAATAATGAGTGCCCGTTTTTTATCTAAGATATCTTCAAAAGCAAGAAAACTGGTTGTTGATCGTAAATAGTCTACCTCCTCTAAGTCCCCCGTATATTTTGATATGGGAGAAACAGCACCCCCATCGATAGTAATATATAACAGCTCCCCGTTTGCATCGTCGTATACATCAGTACGAGAGAATGAATTCCATTCCGTATACATAACTTTTGATTTCGTGTTTCCTTGGAACACATTTGATGGACTCGTTTCGAATGCCAGAAAGGGGATGTATTGTGAGAATGGTAAGACCGTGTTGACAAGCAGAAGCGTAAAAATCAAGAGATATACGAATTTCCGCTGGGTTCGCGAACGATTAAAGTCCATACTAACGCTTATTCCAAACAATATGGCAGCTAACAGTGATATTGTTGTGATGGGATCGAATATACTCATCAATACGATGGATGAAACGGCTCCAATCCCTGCGCCAGCCAAATCAGCACAATAAATGAGGCGAATTTGTTGTTTATGTTGTTGCATAATGGCAGCGAGTAAAGCACCTCCAGTAAAGAAAGGGAGCAGAGCGACTGGTGAATAAAACCATATCCCTTGATACGGAAAGACATACATGACAAAGACGGATACGATTAGAAAAAGTGCAAACAAGCCGAGACATACATTGCGAAATTGGTAAACACGTCCGGCAGTTTTATAGGCCATAAATCCACCAAGTCCAATACCTAGCGTAGCTAATGAAATGGTTAAAAACACGTAATTATTATCCGAGATAACTGCAAAGAATCGAGAAAGAAAAACTTCGTAAACGATGAAAGAGAAAGCAGCTGCGAATGTTAGAATCGCATCCCTCTGAATATCCCTTATCACCATGAAAATCCCCTTCCCAATTTATCTCTTATATGTAATTCAGTCTGCTCTCATCATTCTTATTTCAAACCTGCCTTAGTCCATTTATCATTTAACATATTAAAAATAAAAAGTGCCATTGTCGCAGTCAGCGATAGGCACTTAATGAATAATTACATTTTTTATTTTTAAGATTCGAATTTTTGTAAATGAACTTCAAATGTTGTGCCCTGTCCATATTCACTGAATACTTGAATTTTGCCGTTATGGAGCTCCACTATTTTTTTGGCAATTGCGAGCCCGAGTCCAGACCCGCCATGTTCCCTTGATCTGGACTTTTCAACACGATAGAATCGCTCAAACCAACAAGGAATTTCATCTTCAGGTATACCTGGCCCTGTATCCTCTATCGATATGCAAACCATTCCAACATCACGCATCGTCCGGCATGGTAACGGAGGTGAAATATAAGTATTCAGATTATCAAACTAATTACACTTCCGATCCGAATGTAGATAATAAAGCTGAGTAGAAGATAGAACAATCACAAACTCCTACAGATGGAATACATCGTTTGGGAGTTTTGTGGGTTTTTTAATTTGTAACATATGTTTTTTAAATATATATTAGATCTTAAAGCAGCCCCTTCCGTATTCGTTTAGCAATTCTTCTTACTGTTCTTGCTTTCCGTCGCTCTGCTTTTGCTCTCCGCCTCTCTACTCTCGCTATCCTTCTCTGAGCCTTTGCCAGTCGCCTCTCTGCCTTTGCCAACTTCCTGCTGAACTTCAGTAACCTTCCAATGCTAAATAAGTCCATCTTAGCTCCTATTGATCTTTTTTATGCAGCGAAGGTACGGCATTCTTGAGCGCATTTCAAGCACATTCGACTGCACATTTGGGATTCCTGATCAGCAAACTTCGCACATTCATTGCCGCAGGCCTCGCAAATATATGCACACAGATTAGCAGCTGCTTTTGCAAAAACACTACGGCGAGCAATGTAACAAGAGAGCGTTTCACAAATAGTGGCACAATCACGGAGTAATTGGATTTGGTGGATTCTAGAGCGTGCGTCAGGCATACAAAGAAAATGAGAAACCATATGTTCACACATTGCCCCACATTCTTGTACGATTTTGAGTACACGAGGAAACATCATGGCAGTGTGATGCTTCATAGTCTGATTCAACATTAGAGCCTCCTAATATTTTGTTCATACAGCTTATGCATATGACTTTTGTCCGGTGTAGTAGGTATTTGCCTAATTCATTTGAATAATGTGTACCCCAAGAGGGATGGTAAATATTCCATCCAATGCTCCTTCATGGGTTGTGATAGATTTGAGATGCAAGACATTAATCATCACGATCAGGAGGGATTATTTTGAAAAAAATCATCGCATTGGGGTTGTTGACTGCTCTATCATTTTCAGTTGTCCCAGAGCAAGGACAAGTATTGGCTGCTCCTCAAAAGACCTTATATCAGCAGGACAACTCTTCTTCAATCAGACAAAACGTCATAAATAGTGGTATGAAATATTTAGGTACCCCCTATGAATTTGGTTCTAGCCGCTCGAATACAAATACCTTTGATTGTTCTGATTTTGTTCGGCAAGCTTATTGGGAGGGATCCGGTGTATTAATCCCAGCAAATTCAAGAACGCAAGGGGCCTATATCAAGCAAAATGGAACTGTAACAAAGGATTGGAGACGATTAAAACCTGGGGATATCATGTTTTTCATGTCTTATAAGGGGAATAAAGACTCGAGCTATAGAGGTATTGACAAAAGTAAGGCACGTATTACGCATAATGGAATATATCTCGGGAATGGAAAGATTTTGCATACTTATTCTAAAACATCCGGCGGTGTCCGAATCGATTCAATTGATAACACACATTGGGAAAAGAGATTTCTCTTTGGTGGAAGTTTTTTGAAATAAACACTACAAATTGTAGTTAAATTAAAAATGGACCCAGTGAATAACTGGGTCCATTAGCTATACCAATTCCAAGAGCCTTCTCCGAGATAACACCAAAAGTAATGGTGTAAGGCACGCCTATTTATCTTGCAGTAATATCTCCTGCTGTTTCTGTTTATTCTGAAATGAGAAATACAGAATCAAACCAATACTTACGAGGATAACGACAACGCTAGTCCATTGACCCGCGGTCCAGTCCAGCAAGTAGCGAAGGGAATCCCCACGCAGAAATTCCAACATAAATCTTCCAACTGCGTAAAGAATGTTATACCAAAGGAACAATACCCCTCTAGGCAAAGTTCTCGTTCTCAATATGAGTAAAATGGCAAATACAATCAGATCCCACTGCCCTTCCCATACCTCGGCTGGCCAAAGCGGCTGCGAACCATAAACATCAAATGCCATTGTTCCTGGAGGGTATACAATCCCAAAGTTTGAACCTGTCGGAGAACCAAAAGCATCACCATTAAGAAAGCAAGCAACTCTGCCAATAGCTTGTCCTAAAATAATTGCAGGTGCCAGGACATCCGCCAATTCCCAAAATGAAAGGCGATGTATCCTAGTATAGATAGCTGCCACTATAAAACCACCCACTAATGCTCCTTGAATTGATATTCCCCCATTCCAAATGGCAAATATTTCACTTAGATTGGATGAGTAATAGTTCCACTGAAAAAAGAAAACGTGCCAAACTCTGGCCATTATAATTGCGCCAAAAATCACATAGGTCATTAAGTTCGGAATATGCTTCTGGTACTCGCTCCCTCTCGAAAGGTAATAAGCAACTCCTATGGCAAGTAAAATTGCAAAAGCTACAATTACGCCATAAGAACGAATATCAATACCGCCAATGGAAAAGAGTATAACCTTCATCTCATCATTTCCCTCTCATCTCAAATATATAACAGCATGTAGTCACCTTATTACCAATAAGTTATCGTATCGGCGACCCCTAATAATAGAAATAACACACCTACGACTCTCTGCATCCATTTCCCCCATTGACGCGACTTTTTTATCATAGCTGTATCGAACCCCAGTACGATGCTTAATCCCACAAACAATAGAAACGGCATCGCTGTTCCTATTGCAAATATTGGAGGTAGAATGAATCCATAAGAAGATTGAAATACCAACGGCATAACTAAGCCGAAAAACAGCCAAACCATCGTTGGACAAAAACCGAAGGAAAAGGAAGCTCCTAGTACAAACGCCCCCCATTTCCCACCGATACGTCCAGATAGATTTTTTAGATATGAAGATAATTGAAAGCCGAAACTACCCGGTAATTTCAACAAACCTAAAAAGAACAGCCCCATGATAATCAGCAGTGGACCTAACATTTTACGTGCGAATACGAAAAATGGAATCATATCTTGGGATACACTTTGTCCAAATAGCCAAAACACAGCACCCAATATACTAAATACTGAAATTTTCCCGAGCAAGTACATACTGATTTCGATCCATGATAATCTTCGCTGAACTTGGCGGTTACTAAAATACATCATGGCACCTATGTTTGCTGAAATTTGACACGGTGCCACTGAACCGACAAACCCCAAAAACATAACAGAAAGAAGTGCTATATTCGAAGAGTACGCTACCTCAGTTAATGGACTAGCAACAACGTTGGTTATCCAGTTGAATATTTCATACACGTCCTTAAATCACCTCAGCAATAATCTTACCGTAAAAACTACACGTAGTAGTGTTTAGAATAAAAAAAGGGCTCATGAACATCCGCCCGATATCAAACCAATCATGATGCCAAAAATAATAATGGTTGACAGAAGAGACTTGCCGTAGGAAAAGGGAATATGAAGCGGTTGATCCGGCTGAAGCACTTGTAATATTCGGTAATTTATTGCTGTATTTGCAAAGGGCACAGCTACGGTTATATGCCGATTATTTACCAAAGTGGACAACTTCAATAATACATTACCTAAGTGATATTCCGATTTCATATGTCTTAAAGCAAAACGATCCGCAAGAAGTTCCTTCCTAGTTGCAAACTGATTGCTCAATGTTTTTAATAATGGAATATACCCCATGCTCTCTGTCAGTAAAACGACCAGGAACATTTGAAGCGGATCGCGTCCCCTGCAGTGATACCATTCATGGAGTAATATTGCCCTGACTTCCTCTTCGTTGAACAGGTTCATAACTGCAGTAGAAATAACGATACGTGGATGCCAAATCCCCATTGCCAAAGCAATAAATGCGTCATCTCTAACAACTATAATTTCTGTATTCCAATCCTGGTATACCTTGTTTAGGTATAACGTTTGCTGATGATCCGTATTATTTCTAAACGTCCGCATCCATTTCCAAGTCAAGAATAATTGCCTACCTGATCTGCCAACTAATCGCACCACTGTATACAAAATGACAAGATTAAATAAAACTTTAATGATGTCATGCCCCAAAGTGTCTTCCTGTATAGCGGTTAAGCAGTATTGTATTATATTCCAATTGAGTGGCACACCTAGTACTTGATGCGCGACATACCAACCCATTTGGATCAACACAAATGAGCCCGTGAGTAACATGATTAACAAAATCAGATTTGTTTTCACAGCCGATTTCATGATGAACTCCCGTGATTCATTTGGTTCAGTTTATCTTGAAGTTTAGAGATTAATTTAGGATCTGCATCATCCAATGCATCGATCATATGACCAACAACTAACTCTCCAAATTCGCGGATTAGTCCTTGTGTAACCTCTTTAGTTTGTTCTGATAAGAATTGTTCTTTGGTTTGTATAGGTTCAAAAAACGTTAATCTTGCTCTACCGCTACCCTTGGAAGTTTTTTTCAGCAGTCCTTTCTCAATCAATCGATTCATAACAGTCATTACGGTATTAAATGAGAGTGGTTCTTCTTCACTTACAATGGTTTGTACATCACGAATCGTTGTTTTTTTTGATGCCCATAGAATTTCCATAATTTTCGCTTCCAGCGGACCAAAGAATTGATTTAGACCTTGTTCATGCATGTTAAACTTTTTAATTTTCAATTTCCTCACCTCTGTAACTACAAATTGTAGTAACAATTAGTAGCACTGTCAATTGTAGAAGGCGAATTACTTATTTCGTTCTTGTCCATTTCTCTCCGCCGTTACTACTTTCATAAACAGAATAACGATCTGTTATAATAACGAGACGGTTGCTGTCTTGTTTAGATGCTTTAATACCAAGTGGAATTTCCCCATTCAATTCTATGTCCATCGCCGTCCATGTTTTCAAATCCATTGATTTTTGGAATCCGCTTTCCGTCATAGTAACTACTTCTTTGTTAGGCAAAGTTATGACTTGATAAACCGGATCATTGGTCAGTTTGTTTTCTTGAACAGTTCCATTTTGTATATCATACCGTACAAGTCCCGTTTCCGTTCCAGCCAAAATGGATGATGGCGATCCAGTCATCATTGTAATAGAATATGCACCGGCAGGTAAACTTGTTACATTCGTCCACGTGTTCCCGCCATCCCTCGTTTCATACAGGTTATCACCCTCACCTGCTAACAATGTAAATAGATGATTCGGATCATCCGGGTCCATCGTTAAATAATGGGCATCGGGCTCATCGGGTTTTGCTGCATTAGGGAGTCCGTTTTCAATTGTCTGCCAAGTTTCCCCACCATCAACGGAACGTTTGACAAATCCATGTCCTGATACAAATATCCTTGTTGGATCAAACGGATCAATTTCAAGCCCCATGATATCATTCGTACGGAGTTCTGGGAGTGTTCTTTGAAATATATCGTCTTTCAGCTCATAAACACCTGTATGTGTCCCTACCCAGACCGTATCATTACTAGGCGAGTAGCTAAATATATGTGGATGAGTGTTAGAGTCGGCATTCAGTGTATCAAGAGTGGTATCATTCGATTTTTTCACATTTCCCCAAATAGCAAAACCAATCAAGACAATCATAACCACAGAAAATAATGATCCGATACCTAACGATATTCCCTTCCTTTTTTTCTTTGATTTCTTATCCGTCATCATCATTCTCCTAACTTGAGTATAGAATAACTCCTATTATAGTTGGTAAATGTGTAGATTTTGTGAGCCTCATTCTCTCAGACCATTTAAGCCAAGGTTTAACCCATCAACTTAGAAAGTAAAAAATGAGAGGTCTACCCCTCAATTAACAACTAATTTATATCACGAGTCTAACTGAATTTTCATGTATAAAAACCGAGTGCCACAAGGCAAAAATATAAATGGTCCATATTTTTCTTGAGTTGTCGACTTTCCCATTACGGTGTTCCTTTAATAGACCAACAACATGATCTATTTGAATCCATTCTTCAATACCACTTATAATGATTTGTTCGATCATGATATCTCCGATAGATCCCATAAGCCATTTCTTTAAAGGTACTGGAAAACCTAGCTTGGGACGATTCAGTACATGATTAGGTACTATGTCCTCCATCGCTTTACGAAGTACATATTTCGTTGTTTTATTTGTTACACGGTATGATGATGGTATTTTACGAGCTATTTCAAACACTTCTTTGTCTAGAAATGGCACACGAACCTCTAAGGAATGTGCCATGCTCATTTTGTCAGCCTTCATTAGAATATCGCCAGGTAACCAGAAGTTAAGATCGATTAATTGCATTCTGCTAATATCATCAAGGTCTTTCGAAGTCTCATATATTTTACTGGTTAGTGCTGTTGTAGGTTCCCAATTCGTTTTCAAATTTACCATTGAAGACAAGACAAGTCTCTTTTCTTGTTCGTTAAAGATCTTAGCATTCCCCAAAAATCGTTCTTCTAAAGGAGTTAAGCCTCTTTTCAAATAGTTTTTGCCATAAAAATTGAACGGAATTTCGTCTATAAATTGCTTAATGTTCCGTTTTAGGTTCGTAGGAATCCACGATAATGGTTTAAGTGAGGAGGGCTCTCTATAAATACGATATCCTCCAAACAGCTCGTCTGCACCTTCACCTGATAATGCGACAGTAATATGCTCTCTTGCCACTTGGGAAAGTCGATAGATCGCAATTGCAGACGGATCTGCTATGGGCTCATCCATATGCCACACAGCCTTAATCGTATCCTCAAAAAAACGATCAACCGATATCACTTCATCAAAATGATCTATACCCAGTTCAGTTGCCGTCTTTTTAGCATATATATTTTCATTATGCTCGCCTTCAAATCCTACCGAGAAGGTTTTTACAGGCCCTCTCTTGCTAAGATAACTGGCAATCGATGTTGAGTCTATTCCCCCAGATAAAAAACTCCCAATCGGCACATCACTCTGGGTATGAAGATTCACAGATTCATTAAGTTTATACCGGATCTCTTCAATAAATGTTTCAATTGGCCGATGTTCCGGTTCGAACTTAGTTTCCCAATATGTTTGATTCTTTATATTTCCCCATTGATCGACAATCAAATAGTGACCCGGTTCAAGCTTTTTTATTCCAGCAAACATTGTATCTGGTTGGGGCACATATTGTAATGTTAGATAATGGAACAGACTTTTTGAGTTAACGGCGGGTTTCAGACCATCTAAAGAAAGGATACTTTTAATTTCGGAGCCAAAGGCAAATTGAGTGTTATCCGTATAGTAATAGAATGGTTTTATTCCGAAATGATCACGAGCAGCAAATAATTGTTTTTTCCTCCGATCCCATATTGCAAATCCAAACATTCCACGCAGTTTTTCTAAACAATGTTCCTGATACTCCTCATATAAATGTATGATGACTTCAGAATCTGTGTTCGTTTTAAACGTATGACCAAGGTCTTCAAGTTCTCTTTTTAATGATTGATAATTATAAATCTCACCGTTAAAAACTAGCCAAAGGCTCTGATCTTCGTTGGAAATAGGCTGGCTGCCGTGTTCCAAATCAAGGATCGACAAACGGGTAAATCCTAAAGCAATCCGATCTACCACCCTAATGCCCGTTTGATCGGGACCACGATGTTTGATTGCATCGGTCATTTTTCTAATTGCTACCGTCGTTGGCAGCGAATTGTTTTCAAACATCAAAAGCCCTGTAATCCCACACATAGAAAAAGTCTTCCCTTCCGGATTATTAACTACGCAGTGTAGTGTTTTTGATAAAAAAATTGATCCTTGTTTAAAAACATCAAGAAATCAATAATATATTATATACTACGAATTGTAGTTTATTTAATTTAACTAGTCAATTTTTCATTTTATGGTATTTCCATTGAAGATTAATGAATTATGTTAGATTAAATTCTTAACAAGATTTAATTCACCTGCGATACAAAAAAACAAACCCGTGGTTTTTACCAGGGCTTGTCTAATTACAAATAAGTACTAGTGCAATCCACTAACCATTTTTGTATAACTTTGTTTAGAGATTGTACGTCTTGCTGTAACGTATCGATCCTTATAGTATGATTCCGATAAATTACTAATCCTTACTCCTTTACTACTGGAAGAATGAGCAAATTGCCCATTACCGATATAAATCCCTGCATGAGATATACCAGCACCACTTGTATTAAAGAAGACCAAATCTCCAGGTTTGAGATTTTTCTTTGCAACTGGGGTACCTGTTTTTGCCTGAGCATTTGATGTCCGTGGCAGCTCCAAATTAAACTTATCAAAGATATACAAAATAAAACCAGAACAATCAAATCCACTCGATACAGAAGTTCCCCCCCACTTGTAAGGTGTACCAACAACTTGACTTACTTCTGTACGCAATTTGGATTGATCATCAGCAAACGCATTAGTCGCACCAGCTGACAAAATAACTGCAGACCCTATTAATGAAATCATGAATTTCTTCAAACACATGCTCTCCCTTCGGATGCCTACGGAGTTAGCTAAGGGTTCGGTAGAAGGCGCCCTTTATTCCTTTTCAATCAAGAATAATTCACCCGGAATGGTTCCCCCGTTTTCAAAAATGAAACTCGGCATTAAAAATTAATTTTTTGTAACCCTACATAATGTAGTACATTTTCGTGTATGTTGTCAATCCCATCCTCTAAATCCATCATTTTTTTTATTAAAAGTCGAGTTTCGTTCAAATTCACCCTATAAAGTACAAATATAAGGAGAAGTTCCGCTCTTATTGTATTATTCTTATATGAACACCGACTTCTTCTAAGTTAATTATTAAATACATTTTTGTAACCACTTCTTTTTCAGCATAAGCAGAAAAAACTGTTCCAGCAGACGTTGATCTGCTCTAACAGCTATCTCCAATTTATATATAATTTTAGTTATAACTTATAATCAATAAACCCTCCTTTCTCACAAGGAGGGTTATTGATTATTGAGTCTGTTCTACGCTGCCATTGCTCTACAAGCCTCTGCACATCTAAAACAAGCTTCTGCACATTCTTGACAGTGTTTTACATCATGCATTTTACATTCTGTGCCACATTCTTCACAAACGTCGGCACAGATACTACAGATCTCACGCGCATAAACACTGTTCGTTGACATTGCATGCGCAGCAAAAGCACAAATATCAGCACATTGTCGATCCAAACGAATACATTTTGTCATCATAGCTACATTCTCTTCATCAAGACAAGCGTTGTAACAATGATTACATACCATCATACAACGTATGCATTCCTCGATACACTTTTGGTATTGTTCATGTGACATAGTCAATATCTCCTTTCGAATTTACGATTCAAGAATTTAGGATGCACAACACTTTTTATTTGATTCAAAAAATCAAATAATGTAATCACCTCGCTTTACATACGATTTGTAACCTATTGTTAGGTTGACTATTATATAACCCGAAGTTATGTAGATTTTGTGAGGAAACTGGACAAATTTGAAAATGATGATTGTACATGAAGACTGAGCTTTGAATCCGTGATTACTTTACTCTTTTAGGTTTAAATTAGTATTAATGGGTAACAATACTACGTGATGTAGTCCTAACAATCTTTTCTTATTACGGCATTAGACTAAATAATCTTATGAAGAGGTGAATTCAATGTATAAAAACTCCAAAAAGAGCGTGAAACATCAATTCACGAACAATCATATGCCCAAACACGAAAGTGAGCAGCAGCATCAAGGGATGAAACACGACCATGACCATTCCGGATCACATCATAGTACCGGGCACCAACATAGCGGCGGGGATAAACATGCCGGTCATCATGTAGATGACTTTAAAAAACGCTTTTATATTTGTTTAATTATTACAATTCCAATCATGGCTCTTTCGCCAATGATTCAGATGTTCATTGGGGTACATTGGCGGTTTCCATATGACACCGTTTTACTGTTTCTACTCTCCACATTTGTCTTCTTTTATGGAGGTAAGCCTTTTCTAGTTGGTGCATATCGAGAACTAAATCAAAAGAGCCCTGGCATGATGACGTTAATATCACTTGCTATCGTTGTTGCTTACGTATATAGTTCATTAATTGTCATAGGATTGACGGATGTAGACTTCTTTTGGGAACTGGCAACCCTTATTGTCATTATGCTGCTAGGTCACTGGCTAGAAATGAAGTCTATTTTAGGTGCATCTAATGCCCTAGAAGAACTGGTCAAACTAATCCCTTCTGAAGCACATCTTATTATGGAAAATGGAGATATCAAAGAGGTAAGCGTGTCAGAATTAAGCCCAGAGCAAACGATTTTAATTAAACCAGGAGAGCGAATCCCTGTAGATGGAATCATTGTGAAAGGACAATCATCACTCGATGAATCCATGCTTACGGGGGAATCCGTCCCGGTCATCAAGAATCCTGGAGATAAACTCATTGGAGGAGCTGTCAACGGTGAAGGAGCATTAACCGTAACGGTTACCAATAGTGGTGAAAAGGGTTACTTATCCCAAGTTATTTCACTAGTTAAAGAAGCTCAAGAATCTAAATCTAAAACTCAAAACTTATCCGATCGTGCGGCAAAATGGTTATTTTATGTAGCTTTAGGTGCAGGCTTAATAACCCTACTCGTATGGCTCTCTTTGGGTTACGGCTTTAACTTCGCGATACAGCGAATGGTGACTGTGATGATTATTGCGTGTCCACACGCTTTGGGTTTGGCTGTACCTCTTGTTGTATCAACCACTACCTCGATAGCAGCGAAAAAAGGGTTATTGATACGAAACCGCACTGCTTTTGAAGAAGCTCGAAAATTGAACGCGGTCGTATTTGATAAAACCGGAACGCTTACTCAAGGTAAATTTGGAATTACCGATATTCTACCTGCATCGGGATATACAGAGACGGAAATTTTAACCCTCGTTGGTGCCCTTGAAGCTCAATCCGAACATCCTATCTCTAAAGGTGTAGTAGAAGAAGTGAAGAACCGTGAAATAAAAATACCAGAACCAGAGTCATTTGAAGCACTGACGGGGAAAGGTCTTAAGGGGAAAGTTAACGGTAAGGATGTTTTGGTTGTTAGCCCTGGCTTTATGGAGGATCAAAAAATAGATTATCCTATTTCGGAGTATAATAAGCTGGCATCACAAGGAAAAACGGTTGTCTTTGCCGTTGTTGATAACCAATATGCCGGTCTAATTGGCCTTGCAGATAAAGTCCGTGAAAGTGCAAAGAACGCTGTAGAAAATTTAAAATCATTAGGAATCAAATCCATGATGTTGACGGGGGATAACAAGAAAGTTGCCCAATGGGTTGGCGAAAGCTTGCATTTAGATGAGATACATGCAGAAGTCCTACCCCATCAAAAGGCTGATAAAATAACTGAAATTCAAAAAGAGGGTTATATGGTTGCCATGACCGGGGATGGAGTGAATGATGCTCCAGCCTTGGCGAAAGCAGATCTCGGCATTGCTATTGGCGCTGGAACGGATGTCGCAATTGAAACAGCAGATATTGTTCTTGTAAGAAGTGATCCTAATGATGTCGTTTCGATTCTCGACTTATCTAGGAAAGCTTACAATAAAATGATTCAAAATCTTTGGTGGGCCAGTGGTTATAATATTATTGCCATTCCACTTGCTGCCGGTATATTATATGGCGCTGGAATTGTCCTAGACCCTGCGATTGGAGCCATACTGATGTCTCTGAGTACTATTGTCGTAGCAATTAACGCCAAACTTCTTAGGGCATAGCCCAAGTGTGAAATATTTACTGCAAGAGGCTCATACGAGCCTCTTTTTTCTTTGGGCAAAGCGAGGCATCCCATTATTTCATGAACCCCCTAGCCTGCAGGCTGCTCGCAATGGGTTCTTCCGACAACAGTTCGCAAAGGATTTGGTTGATCGATTCTAACTTATCTTTATCGATTTTTCGAGATATCATCGTGTATAGTTCTTGTTCTACCAAAGTTACTCTTTTTGATTTTTCCACACCTTTATCGGATAAACGTAATATAACCGCTCTGGAATCTTTAGGGTGGGTATCACGAATAATGTATCCTTCCTGAACAAGCGTGTTAACGAGCCTTGATGGACTGCCACCTTCACATATTAACAGAAAGCCGAGCTCCTTCAATGAAAGTGGTCCTCTCTCTTCAAGAACCCGTAACACCTCAGCCTGTGATCCGGTAATACTTTCTTTACTCAATGCGGACTGCAACATACGTCCACCCTGTCTTTCGGCAGCAAGGATTAGATAACGTAATTGTTCAGCAAGTTCTATATTTTTTTTCAAGTTAATCACCATTCTCCGTAGCATACTTGATACGTAGAAATTATATCATACCATTACGCCTCGAAAGTAAAACTCCAGCGTCCGGATCATGGGTGGATAAGATTGGTGCACCACCATTTGTTTTTGACCATTCCCTAAGTTGGGTCATCGATGTTACAGCAGCCTTTTTATCATCTGCAACACCATCTACTACCTCTCGCTCGAATTGTGGTTGTGTGTAGATTGCATCCCCGGCTAAGCAAACCGGCAGTCTTCCATTTACCAACAACGATTGATGACCAAATGTATGCCCTGGAGTCGGAACAATCACAAGGGAACCATCCCCGATTAAGTCATATCCATTTATAAATGCACCTGCTTGATTCATCTTTTCATGATGAATAATTTGATATTTATAATCAGGATTATAAAATCTATGTTTTTGATATCCATGCATGAACGTTGCTCCAAAGCGTTGGCCATCTGCCCATTCACGCTCACTAATGACAAATTCCGATTTAGTTAATCGAGCAATCCCTCCAACATGATCTGAATGCAAGTGGCTTAGTATCACATATCTGACATCATCAGGAGAATATCCGAGGCGCAGGATCCCCTCAGTTACCGATTGTGATTCACGGATATTAAATTGACACATCTTCCGATATTGAGGAGCCCACCATGGGTAAAAATTCGGTTCATTAACTGACGGATCTTCTCCAGTATCAAAGAGTACCAGACCTTCCGGGTGTTCTATTAAATATGTATTAATGGGAAGCCACTCAGTCCACTTCCTGGAAGTAAGAATCCAGATCGAGCGATTGAATTTACTTCCTCCCACCTGCTGAGGGTGAACTCGAACTGCTCCGGTTTGTATTCGATGTATTCGAAATGTTGGCGTTTCCAATATCATACATCCTCTCAATTCAAATTAAATGACACGTCACCTTTTATTTGATAGATGACATGTCATTTAAAATCAACACAAACAAACAAAAAAATAAAGCCGGTCTAATGGTATTATCCCCTTTTAGTAGACAAGAGAAAAAAGACATCTGTTAAGATGGACTTAATCTTGCCTAACGAAGGGGATTTTTTCATGGCTAAAAAAGGACAAGCTTACCGACGGTACTCCTTGGAATTAAAATTGGAGGCGGCCCGGCTGGTCAACGAAGAACATATGAGTATTCGTGAAGTAGCAAAACGTTTAGATATTCAAAATAAATCTCAAGTACAAGTATGGGCGGCGAAAACGAAACGTGGAATGAGCCTAGAACCTGCCACATCCAAACGGGGACGCCCCAGAACGAAGTTTTCCAGTATGGAAGAAGAGATGGCATACTTGCGAGCGGAGATTGAATATTTAAAAAAGCAGTATCCAAATCTACACAAGGAGTGACGAGTAAAGCAGCTAGATTTCAGATCATAGAGGACTTGCGAGTACACCATCGTCTTGTTTGGCTCTTGAAGTTAGCCGCGGTTTCCCGTTCAGGCTATTACAAGTGGAGAAAAAGCTTGCAAGCGGCAAAAGAACGTAGACAAAAGCAGCATGAATTGGAATCGCATCTGCTTGCCATCCATCGCATTCATCCCTACTTTGGTTATCTTCGAATGACGGTAGCTTTACGGAGGGAAGGCATTAGGGTCAACCACAAAAAGGTGTACCGATTAATGAAACAATTAGGAATCTGTTCTGTCATTCGAAAGAAGCGTCGATTCTTTGGAAAACAAGCTTCCGTGGTGAATCCGAATCGGCTTCAGCGCCAGTTTAAGGCGGACACGCCACGAACTAAACTGGTCACAGATATTACTTATATTCGTGCTGGAGAACAATTTGTGTACCTGTCTGTCATTCAGGATTTATACAATAACGAGATTGTAGCTTGGCATCTTTCGGAACGAAATGACCTTGCTTTGGTTCATGAAACGCTGGATAGACTCCGTCAGCACGTGGATTTGAGTGGCGTAATCCTACACTCGGATCAAGGATTTCAATACACGTCAAAACCATTTAACCGTAAACTGAAACAACTCGGCATGCTAGGCAGTCACTCTAGGCGAGGAAATTGCCTGGACAATGCTTGTATCGAGTCTTTCTTCTCTCATTTAAAGACCGAGAAAATATACTTGAATAAGGCAGCAAACAAAGCGGAGGTTGAACAGCAAGTGAGCGAATACATTCTGTTCTACAACCAGAACCGATTCCAGAAAAAATTAAACGACCGTTCCCCGGTAGAATACCGGGAAACGGCCGCAGCTTAAATCATGTCTTTTTTGTACTGTCTACTTGACAGGGTTATGACCATAATGATCGGCTTTATTTGACGTTTATTTTATGATTTCACTTATTTCCTTTAAATTTTCCGCAAACCCGATAAAGACCTTATTATCTATGACAATCGTTGGAACGATTTGTTTCCCCGTTAAGTCTTTAACTTCCTCGGCATACTTTGCATTCTCTGCACAATTGTATTCTGTATAAGGCACATTTTGTTCAGTAAAGTATCGTTTTGCATAATTGCAGTCGCTACATGTCGGTATCGTATAGACTTTGATCGGTTCCGTCATCGTTCTCACTCCTTGTTTTCCTTAATTCGTTACTTCATAGCCCTTACTCCGGATAACTTCCTGAATATCGTTCAACTGTAATTTCGACTCATCATATTGAACGTGGACAGTACCTTCATCAAAATCGACTTTGCCTTCAACACCGATCTGATCAAGGGAGCCTTCTATAGATTTGACACAGGAACGACATGTCATTCCATCAACTTTTATTTTTGCTTCTTGCATTTTTTTCACCTCCTTTCACGTTTTTACTATGCGAGTTTTTGCAGTTGTTCGATCGTGACACGATCAATGAATCTGCTGAATTTTTCTTTTGCTTTTGCATTTGCTTTATAATAATCAATAATCGCTGTTATAACAGGTGCAAGGCGATCTTCTGTGAGTCCGGATATTAAAAGTTTGGCAATCCTAGTTTTAAGGCCCTTGGGCTCACCGCCGACGTAAATATCGAACTTATCCCGCATTTTTACGATGCCAATATCTTTGAGCAAAGGTTCACTCGTACCCAGGGCGCAACCCGCATAACCAATCTTCAAAGGTGTTGGTGTATTTATCCCCGATATAACTTCATTTAGGGCACGAGCCGTTTCTAACCCCGCTGTTTCTGCCCCTTTACAAAAATTGCAGACGATCAAACTTTTGGTAACAGAGCCTGCAGGATACACTTCAAGGCCAATTTTCTTTAATTCCTCTTCAATACGATCTTTCTGGTCAATAGGAATATCCATATAAAGTTGCCGGAACGGCGTCATTTCAATTTTGACGTCATCCCCCCCGATGCTCCCTATTTTGGAAAACTGCTCAGGAGTAAAGATATTTCCTCCTATTTGGATGCTGGGGCTAATCGCAATCCTCACTCTTTCTCCCATGACAACCTCCATTAAAAGAGATATTTATTATTGATTACGCACTTTTACACGTTGCAGCCGGAGCGCGTTGAGAACAACGGATACGGAGCTCAGTGCCATTGCAGCTCCTGCCACCCAAGGTGCCAATAAACCGATCGCTGCGATTGGAATTCCAAGTGTGTTGTAACCAAGAGCCCAGAATAAGTTTTGTTTAATATTACTCATCGTTTTGCGACTCATATAGATTGCATCCGGAATGCTGGAGAGATCTCCCCGCATGAGCGTTACATCTGCAGCTTCCATCGCTACATCTGTACCCGTTCCAATTGCCATCCCGATGTCAGCTGTCGCCAAAGCAGGCGCATCATTGATTCCATCACCTACCATAGCTACTGTCTTGCCTTGGGCTTGCAATTTCTTCACTTCTTCTGCTTTTCCTTCAGGCAAAACTTCTGCTCGAACATGATCAATGCCGACCTGCGCTGCAATAGCATTTGCCGTCCGTTCATTGTCGCCCGTAATCATAATCACTTGGATACCCATTTCTTTCAAACGGTGAACTGCTGCCTTTGATGTTTCTTTAATCGTATCCGCTACAGCAACCATACCTTCATATTGGTTATTGATCGCAACAAGCATGGCTGTTTTTCCGGCTTCCTCCAAGCGAGCCATCGTATCATATGCATGCTTAGCATCCACCCCATATTTGTCCATCAACCTGCGAGTACCGATAAGAAGTTGATTCCCTTCTACGACGGCCTTAATTCCAAATCCAGGGATGGCTTCAAAAGAATCTGTACCAGGCAACTCAATATTTTTATCCTGTATTCCTGCAACAATTGCTTCTGCTAAAGGGTGCTCCGAATTTTTCTCTGCTGCACCGACCAGCCGTAAAAATGTTGTCTCATCTCTATCGGATAAAACATCCGTGAGCTCTGGCTTACCTTTCGTAACCGTACCGGTCTTGTCAAGTATGATGGCGTCGATCTTATGGGTTTGTTCCAGATGCTCGCCACCTTTAAACAAAATGCCTAGTTCTGCAGCGCGACCGGATCCAGCCATAATCGATGTCGGCGTAGCTAAACCGAGTGCACATGGGCAAGCAATGACAAGAATTGCAATCGCTTTTTCTAATGCTTCTGCAAAATCGCCTGGGGTCACGAAGAAGTACCAAATCAAGAAGGCCACAACCGCTATGCCAACAACAATTGGGACAAAAATTCCTGAGATCACATCCGCCACCCGTTGAATCGGAGCTTTCGAGCCCTGTGCTTCTTCTACAACCTTAATGATCTGTGCAAGCGCTGTTTCCTTACCAACTTTTGTTGCTTTAATTCGCAACATGCCATTTTTGTTAATCGTTGCTCCGATGACCATGTCGCCTTCTCTTTTCTCAACTGGGAGACTCTCACCAGTTAACATGGATTCATCCACGGACGATAGACCTTCCAGCACCTGACCATCCACCGGCACCTTATCACCAGGACGTACAAGCACCACATCTCCTACAATTACCTCATCTACCGGAATGGAAAGCTCTTGACCGTCACGAACAACTAATGCCGTCTTGGCTTGCAATCCCATCAATGATTTAATGGCTTCAGAGGTTCGGCCTTTTGCTAGTGATTCAAATAATTTCCCTGTGATAACCAGTGTGATCAGAACTGCACTTGTTTCGAAGTACAGTGATGGTCCATGGTGCATGCCCGCGCCGTTAATGAACCATTCAATCGTAAGATACAAACTGTAAAAATATGCAGCTGAAGTCCCGAGCGATATCAATACGTCCATATTTGCGCTGCGATTACGTAGTGCTTTATAAGCACCTACATAAAAAGGTTTACCGATATAGAACTGAACAGGGGTCGCCAAGATCAACTGAAACCATGGATTCATGAAAATCTCTGGTGTATAAATCCATGAAGTGAATGAAAAATGAGCAACCATCGTCCATAAAAGCGGTAATGAAAGTAAGGCTGAGATAAGTAATTTCTGTTTCTGCTGGCGTAATTCTTTTTCACGACGATCACCTGTGTTCGCATGATCTTCTTTCGAAATTGCTTTATATCCAATTTGTTTAACCTTGTTTTGCATCTCGGTGATGGATACTTCTCCAGGTGAGTATTCTACCCGTGCTGTTTCCATTGCAAAGTTGACCGTAGCATTCGTAACGCCTGGCAGCTTGCTTAAGCTTTTCTCGATTCGATTCGCACATGCTGCACAGGTCATACCTTCCAGTTTAAATTGAGCAACTTCCTTAGCCGTACCGTAGCCCAATTTCTTAATTGTCTCTTCCAGAATGTCAGTATCAACTTTTGTTGGATCGTACGATATACTAGCTTTTTCGAGGGCGAAATTTACGTTAGCCGTATCCACACCCTCCAATTTATTTAATCCTTTTTCAATTCGATTGGCACACGCCGCACAAGTCATCCCAGTGATTTGCAAAGTTGATTGTTTTTTTTGGTTCGTTGCTACTGCTTCCATAAATGGTTCCCACCTTCACTTTACACATTGGATTTATTTTACGTCGTATCCCTGTTCTTCAATGGTTTCTTTAATTTGTTCAATCTTGATATGACTCTCGTCGAACGACACATCTACCGTATTGTTTTTGAGATCAACTTTTCCCTTCACACCAATTTCCTTGAGTGCCCCTTCAATAGTATTGACGCAATGCTGGCAGCTCATTCCTTCTACTTCTAATGTCATGTTTTTCATTTTCATCATTACATCCCTTCATTGGTTGTTTTTAATTGTTTAAATTATCTTTTTATTACTACATGTTACATCGTGATCTAACATTAATTGCCAATGTCATTTCTTGAACTTAGTATACCCCCGTACCCTATATTTAGTCAACACCTTTTTAATTTTATTTTTTATATTCCCCAGCCAATTAAAGATTGATAAGAAAAAAGCAGCATCACTGCTGCTTCTAAGAATTGTTATTTCATTAATTTGTTCATGGTCGTTAACAGCTCCGTTAATACTTCTGTATCGCCTTCTTGTATTCGATCGATAACACAACTTCTCATGTGATGTTCAAGCAAAAGCTTCCCGACGCCGTTTAGAGCTGATTGGACCGAGGCAATCTGATTTAATACATCGTCACAATAAGTGTCTTTATCAATTAAGCCCTTAATGCCTCTTACTTGCCCCTCGATCCGGTTCAAACGAGAAACTATGCTGTTTTTCACTTTATCTGAGTGATGGCTCTTACGCCCACAATCCTCAGTTGAACAGTGGCTAGATTGTACACTCGATTGATCTACCAGTTCCATGTTAATGCTCATTTAATCTCTCCTCCTTCATGTTAATATACTCTCCCACCCTATACAAAAATAAACGGTATTCACTTTGATAAGGAATTTGAAACTGAGATTGTTGCTGTGAAATTCCTAATACAATATTTACTTGATACTCCGAATATATAGCCCCCCACCCTATATTGTCAAGCAAAACCTGCACACCATTTTCTACACATAAAAAATTTATGCAAAAGGCCCTTCACTTTTTTTAAGATTTAAAAATGAATAACAAGTGAACGAATAAATTTTTCAAAATTTAAGAATCCTTAGACTGGGAGGTGTTCACACTGATAGATGGAATGATGATCGATCGTTCGATGATGATTTTGATGTGTGCTATGATGTGTATCGGGGCGCTTATCTTTATACTGATTGTTGGAGCGACCGTTTACGTTGTTGCTCGATTGCTGATGATGAAAAGCCGTGTTGTGGATCGCCCCTTGATGATGCTGAAAGAACGGTACGTTAGAGGCGAAATTAATGACGATGAATATTTGCGAATGAGAAAAGTCATCCATTACGTGAAATAAGGGAGCACCTGCCTGGATGAAATTTTGTATCTAATCGCTCTTGTTGCAGGGTTTGACGGGGCATTTGGGTTATGGAGATATTTCTGATGAGACAAGAATGCGTTCATCCGGATATTGCTCATAAAGATCATTAACTATTATATGATCCTTGCCTTCCAGTTCTTCATTCCAACGCTTGTTGATTTTTGAATGCTGAATTTAGGGATGAGCAATAAGCACAAGAGAATTTTCATTGGGATCCCCTTCTCTCCTCATGTTGCATTTTAACTAGCCATTACTCCGCATAAGGAACAATTGTATTCTTCTGAATATGTTTCACAGCATACTTTGCATCCGAACCAACACCGCGGAGGGTCGCTGAGGCAAAGGATCGCTGCCCGGATAGGCCCACAAAGTATAAACCGAGTACAACCGTACTGACGCCGCGGTCTTGTAATGGATCTCCCTTAGCATCTAGCCCTCCCAGGTCCTTAATAAAGGAAAGATTGGAATGAAACCCAGTTGCAAAAATAACGCTATCCACCTTCTCTTTAGAACCATCTGGCCAAATCACCCCATCTTCATAAAACGAAGTAAACATGATCTTTTGCTTTGGGTTGCCATCCTTCAACCTTTGTTTGTACCCATCCAGGTCCATAACGGAAGATGCGTTGGCTAATGACTTCCCTATCCGCCAGTGGGAATCGATACCGGTGATAATAAACCAAAAATGAATGTCCTTTCCTAGAAAACGCTGCGGCACAAGCGAGACCTGCTCGCGAACAGCTAACGTGGTATGGGCTTTATCTGCTAACTCCATCGCGATTTGTACAGCTGAGTTTCCCCTGCCGACAACGATAACAGATTGATCCCTGAAGGCATCAGGTGTCTTATACACCGCGGAATGTATGATTGTACCTTTGAAATCTTCTTGTCCAGGTATCGATGGAATATATGGCTTGTTAAAAGAACCGGTAGCGCAAATCACGTTGCGTGCAGTATAGGTTTCTCCCGAAGTCGTACGAACTTGAAAAACACCTGATTCTTTAGAAACTTGCTCAACACGTTGATGAAAGGCAATCGGTAACTGAAAGTGAGACGCATAGTTTTTTAGGTATTGAACAACCTCATCTCGATTAGGATATCGGTCACCTGGAGACGGTATGGATAGTCCCGGTAAGGATGAATATTTAGCCGGCGAAAACAGCTTTAAACTATCGTAGTAATTCGGCCACGACCCTGCAGCTTCCCCACTTGCTTCCAAAATTAAAAAGGATAAACCTCTTTGTTTCAGGTGATACCCTGATGCTAATCCCGATTGCCCGCCACCAATGACTAGGACATCTAAAACATGATTCATTGTCATTCTCTCCTCTCACGTTATGTATGATTATCAACATCAATTAGGATTTCATTTTTTCGATTCCTCTTCTTCACTCGAAGCAATACGAATCCACACAATACTAACAATAGAGCAGCTCCAACATTCAAGAAGGTATCTCCAATTACAGAGAGCAATGTGAAACCCAGAAATGGACCTAGCGCAGCACCTATATCAACCGTCATGGAATACGAAGATACGACGTAATGTTTATTGGATGAATCAGCTGCATATTGAGCGGCATCAGCATCTAATAATGTAGTTACGATTGAAGATACGAGAAGTAATAAGATCAGCGTTGAGAGCCACACAACAGTTTGGAGATGGAATGCGATGATAACAAAAAGAATACCCACCGCCATGATACTTCCCGTTAACCATTCTGTTCTCGACTGCCTGATATCACTAAACCTTCCAACCCAATAACCAAGGAAAGGATCCGCAGCTAATTTGAGGGTGAGTAATATTCCTGTTAACGTTGCAGCACTAATCGAACTTAATAAAGATAAAGCACTAAAATCCCGCATTTCTATCCAGTAGCTTAGTGTCGATTTCACGTACCCTTGGAATAATAAAGAAATCACAAATCCGGTTAGTAGAAGTACAATGAAACGTCGATCCTTAACCATGAACAGCAGTGCTTTCGAATTTTTGTTCTCTACATGCTGCACTACACCTCGACTGCTTGTTTTGATAGCTAACAAAAGCGGAAAAGTTAAAGCACTGAGGATCGCGAAACCGATTAACACCGACGAAGTATCAAAGCTTTCAGATAATAAGGAACCTACAACCATTCCGATAACGACACCAGCACCGGCAATCCCATTAAACAAACCTGTTAGTTTCCCTGGCTGCTTGCTCTCCGTAACAGCTTCAACCACTAATAACTGCCCGGCTTGCTTAATGAAAGCCCATGCCACTCCCCACACACATCTAGCGATCAAGAGCGCGATAAATTCATTAAAGTAACCATAAGCAAATGTAGAAACGATCGTTAGGCAGATGGCGATGAATAGACCATTTCGAACCGGATATCGTGTATAGAACCAGCCAATGAGTGGATGTATCGGTATACGAACAAACCGATTGATCGATAATAAAACCCCAATCTGCCAAAGGGCTGTTAACCCGAATTCCTCACTGTTTACCGGCAACACGGCATATAACATGGCGTCTCCAAATAAACTAACTGCTGTGATGAAGGCGGCAATGATCATGTTTTTCTCAGCCGTGCTCCGAATCATAATCAACCTCCAAATTATTTGTAAATTACAAGTAATAACTCATATAATAGGCCCCTTAGTTCACTTCCATGTGCATAATAATTAAAACCAGTCGCATTACATGTATCAAGCCTTAGATCAGTTATAACTCGAATATTTGTATTTTGCAAGTTTTTATTTTAAAATGAGTCCATTTTAAATAGCCACCTGTTCTACTGGTGGCTATCACGTATTATGCATTACATACATCTAGCACGATCCGTTATTTTGAATTTTCATTAAACATTCCGACCAAGTTAGGCATTTGCAGTTTAAGCCGTTATCTAGAATCTTTATCATGGAATTAATTAGTTTCTTCTTTTCCTCAAGTTGAGAGCGTTTCAACTTCGCCATGTGCTCCCATCGATCTGAAAGTGAATCATCCACTTCAAAACCTTCTAATAAAATGATAATTTCCTGTATCTTAAATCCTGTCTCCTGAGCGACTTTAATAAAACTTATACGGTCAAGTAGGCTCTCATCATAGCGGCGTTGGCCGCTTCTCCGTTCAGGAGCAGGCAGCAAACCGACCGATTCATAATAGCGCAAAGTTGATGCATTCATACCAGCCTTTGCCGCCAACTGACCAATGCTAAGCTTTGTCATTAAATCCCCCCTTGACTTAAAGTTACCTTTAAGTTTTATGATTTAATTATAACTCATTCTGGATAGTGAATTAATAAAATCTTAGGCTAACACGAAACTTAACTCGAGGGTGGAGCAGCCTAGAGCATTGCACATTTTTGAACCTTATGAGTAGCTGTGTGTTAGCTCTCCTTTTTGAAATATCGGTGCAGTTATTTCATCACCGCCGCCATAAGGGCAACTAAATCAATTCGTATAAAAGAAGCAGTTGTAATTCTTATGCTAATTGAAAGGGGCAAATAATATGACTAAAGAAATACCTATTTCATGTTGCTATACAGTCTTTACAAAGGAGGAACGATTTGAATACAAAAATATTTGGAGAGGATTAGAACTAAGAAGGATCAGTATTACGGAGATTGAAAAAGGATACCAACACCTATTCCCTGGTGATTCAGAAACACTACGGCTTTTGAATGAATGGATTGGCTTGGAGAGAAGATGCTGTCCTTTTTTAACTTTTACGGTGATCACAAACAATGAAGATAAAACGATCAAGCTTCAATTAACTGGGAACGAGGAAGTAAAAGCATTCTTACGAAATGAAATTGACGAAAATATAAATGTACTTACTACGTAAAGCCAAAAAACGAATAGCGCCTGTTAACCCTATTCCTCATTACCGATCGTCTTTGTTGAGCTTTTAATTCTTGACTAGTCAGAGTAGACATGATACTTTCGCCTTTAATATAGGCATCAAGAACAGTTGTGAAGTTTAACGTTATTTTGTTGCGATAATCAAGCACAAGTGAAATGAGGATTGAAATGGTCTCAAGAGAACAGTTAGAAAGGAATCAAGTATGGCTTTATGCTCTGGTATTAATTCTTGCTACTGGCATTGGGTTATTTTGGCCTGAAACAAGCGCAAGTTTTGATCATGTGATTTCAATTGTACTTACCATATTAATGTACGGAATGTTTACGCAAATCCCTTTTTTCCGCTTAAAAGAAGCACTATCAAATCGACAGTTTATTTACGCACTACTTATGATGAATTATATAGTTGTACCTATCCTAGTCTGGGGATTAACACGGTTTCTTCCTGCTGATCCCTCTTTGCTATTGGGTGTATTTCTTGTTTTGCTTACTCCGTGTATTGACTATGTCATTGTCTTCACACACCTTGGTCGTGGGAACGAGAAGCTTGTTTTAGTTTCAACCCCCTTACTCTTTGTTACCCAAATGCTTTTATTGCCTATTTATCTATGGCTTTTTATGGGCACACAGGCAGCCGAAATTGTGAGTGTTGGACCGTTTCTCGAAGCATTCCTAGGTCTTATTGTAGTTCCTTTAGTACTTGCACTGCTTACACAATGGTGGGCAAGAAAACAGCAAACGGGAGAACGTTTTCTTGATGCTACAGCATGGCTCCCTGTGCCTTTTATGGCACTGACTCTTTTTGTTGTTGTTGCATCGCAAATCAGTAAACTATACACTTCATTTGACATTATTAGCCAAGTGATTCCAGTCTATGTAGTATATATGGTCATTACTCCAATGATCGCTCGTATCGTTTCTCGTATATTCCGATTGGATACCGGAGCAGGACGGGCACTTATTTTTAGCGCGGGGACGCGTAACTCACTAGTTGTTCTTCCTTTTGCTTTAGCTCTACCTGAGCCTCTGAACGGGTTAGTGGCAGCAGTAATCGTAACTCAGACAATAGTAGAACTTATTGGGGAATTGATTTATATTCATCTTGTTCCAAAGGTCCTTTTACGAGAAAGCGATGAAAAGAAGTTTACAAAATAGCTATGGTCTCACCCTTGCGCTCATTCAAATCACATAAGGAGTGTTGTTAAAATGGATTGCTGCAACTCATCCAACCATATAGTAGCCGTTAGAACTGATTGTCCTTCCTGTAGGGAAAAGGGTAAGAGCGTACAGCTCATTACGCTTAAATCATTGTTAAAGGCTTCTGCTCTTGAAAACATTGAGCCTAAGAACTCTTTCCTTTTTTGCTCAAGCTCTACTTGTCCTACTGTCTATTTCAGCACCGACCATTCGCAAACATTCGTTGTAAGCGACCTGAAGGTACCTGTGTACCAAAAGAACCCGAGTATGAATGTGCCCGTGTGTTACTGCTTCGATTGGACTAGGGATCGACTTCTTCAAGCGGCGGGTACCGACGAACAACCTACCAAACAAATTAAATCACATGTTCAGGCGGGTCGTTGTGGTTGCGAGGTAAACAACCCCCAAGGTTCTTGCTGTCTAGGAAACGTGAACATTTATATAGGGAGTCTTTCAGGAAGTAATCCTCGCTAAGTATAAAAACTGTTTTCGCAGGTTATTTCTTTATAAGTTAACAGCCCTTCCTGATAACAACTTCATAAAAGATCTACTCTCACCATGTTCATTCAATGCATTATCTTTTATAAGGAGGGACTTCCCAGTCCCATCCCTTTAGAAGATATTAAGAAACCTCATAACCGTAGTATTTTATTTATTTCTTCATCCCAGCCCACTTATTTGATCTGCGTGTAGAATCTAAAGTCCTCATTCTTGAAACTATGCTTCAAATATCTTTTCGAGGGATTCTCTTTGGGTCGGCTTTATTTGAATAATGTTGCGAATGCTCTGGGCCTTTTCCTCAGCTTCGGCAATGGTTTGGGCCTCTCCTAGGGCTAGCAAGGTTCCAATGGCAACGGTTCCTGTCCTTCCTTTACCTCCCCCACAATGAAAAGCAACTTTTTGGCCATTGTGATAGGCACTAACTACTTCATCGATCGCCTTTTTAAATAAAACTTCCTCGCTCTCCGTTGCATTGTCGCCCAAGGGGATCTTAATCCATTTCACGTTGGCATCTGTTGATGCGCACTCCGTGGCTTCTTCTCGAAGGTCCACCACGACTTGGACACCTTCTTGTTTTACCATTTCTTCGACATCAGCGGCTCCGCCCATATAGATCTTATCTTCATGTAGTGCATGGTATTTCTTCTCCATGTTCTTCGTTGCCTCCTATTTTCGAATTAGCAGCAGCTGCTACTGCCGCCACTGACGATTAATGCAGGACCTTCTTCATCTAGGTCAATATCCAATATAACATTCCGTACGAGGTCCGCAATCGTTGGATCGAAAGCCACTTCTATATGATTTATACGCTCGACAATGTCATTTTCCTGAGCTTTATCCAGCGTCAGCTGATAACTTGGTCCGCAACACCCAGCACCTGCATTAAAGAATCTTAACGTTGTTGTCTCAGCTTCTTTCATCATCTCTTCGATGTATGCTTTAGCCTCATCCGTAATGATCATGATGATCACTCCTTATAAGTAGAATCTTACCTGTCATTACTTCTCCGTCAGTTTTTTGAGCCGATCGTATCCCTTAATCTCCTCCGGTTCCCACGGAATAATCACGCTGTGGTTTGCCGATGCTTCTTTGATTTGTGAGATCCATTGTGCCTCCGAACTCGCTCGGCCTTGTAACACCGGATCCGTTGTCTGCGTTGCAGCGAAGCTCTGATTGATCGCCCACCATTTTGTAGGGATATTTGCTCGCTTCAAGTCCTCGTTCAATCGGGAAGCCTCGTAAAAAGGCGTGGCCTCTGCCAGAGTAACTATAACTACGCTGGTCTCCTCAGGATTTCGCAGGCGCGGCAGAAGATGCTTCACCGAATTAGGAATCTCTCCAGAAGAACGTTCAATTTCCTTATGGTACTCTTGAGTTGCGTCCAAAAGCAGCAGCGTATGTCCGGTTGGAGCCGTATCAATCACGACAATCTCATCCTGTGAACGCTCAACCAAGTCTGCAAAAGCTCTGAAGACAGCAATCTCCTCTGTACAAGGAGATCGTAAGTCTTCTTCCAAATAAGCAAGACCATCTTCATCTAAGGAATCGGCATTTTGGCTCAATACTTCATTACGGTACTTTTCCAGTTCGACTCTTGGGTCGACTCGACTCACCGATAAATGTTTGTTTCCTTCCTCATCTAAAATGTGGTTAAGATGTGCGGCAGGATCGGTTGTACTCAGATGTACTCGATGCCCCTGTTCAGCTAAGCCAACCGCAATAGCTGATGCGATGGTTGTCTTTCCGACACCCCCTTTTCCCATCGTAAATACAATACGTACTCCGGATGATGCTATATCACGAATGAGAGTGCTTAATGGTGGTGCTGAAATCTGTTCCACGTTTTCAGAGCTTAATGATTGTTCTATGAGTGAAAATAGTTGACGCAAATGGGTTAGTCCCGTTAGGTTATATGGAACTAAAGGTATCTCATAATGGAGAATGGTCTTTAGGTTCTCCGGCATCGCATCTAACGCGATTTGTTGGCGTTTATAGAATGCTTCTGAAATGGGATCCGGGTTTGAATGAAGAACAAAAGTGCCGTTCATAACAAGAATCTGATTATTCATTCCCGTCTCTCTTAATTCGGATGAAGCACGGGCAGCCTCCAACAGCGGTGAACGATCTGGACGCGTCACCAACACGAGTGTTGTTTGTTGTTCGTCATTCAGCGTTGCCAGTGCGTTGCTATATAGTTCCTTCTTCGACTCCAATCCTGCTAATGGACCTAAGCATGAAGCACCGTGTGTACTTTCATCTAAAAATCCGCTCCAAGCGGTAGGAAGTTGCAACAACCGAAGCGTATGCCCCGTTGGCGCTGTGTCAAAAAGAATATGGTCAAAGCCGGCTTTCAGCTCTTGATTGGTCAAAAGGGTGGAGAACTCATTGAAGGCGGCAATTTCAACCGTACAAGCACCTGAAAGTTGTTCCTCCATCGAAGCAATCACGGTATCCGGAAGTTTGCCGCGGTACGGATCAACGACCTGTGCTTTATATTTACTTGCTGCCGTCTCCGGATCTAAATTGGCGACATACAGGTTAGGCGCTCCTTGAATCTGAACAGGATGATTGGATAACGTCATACCGAAAACGTCTTGCAGATTCGACGCCGGGTCTGTGCTGACTAGCAAAACTCGCTTACCCGCATCTGCAAGGGATATGGCTGTCGCGCTCGCGGTAGAGGTCTTTCCTACTCCGCCTTTGCCCGTAAAAAAGAGATACGGCGTTAGTGGAATATCATTTGGATGAAATGATCTACTCATCATTGTGCACCTACTTCCTTCTGTCATTGCTTCGTTTTGAGCTCAATACGCAACTTCGGTTTTTTCACCAAGTCCGTCTCTGCCAATCCAGTCCAAGCACACCATTCCTCCATTGAGGGATAGCCTTGGATTTTCGTTACCTGACCGTTTAACAAAACTACCGGCAAAACTTCCGGACCTTGTTCAGTAAGCAGCTGATTGACAACACGTTTCGTAAGAAATGCATCTGGCTCACTTGCTAGGTTATAACGAGCAACATCGATGTCCTTGCTTTTTAGATTGTGGACAACGGTTGATACGCGAATCAATTCAGGGTCCACGCTTGGCCCACATACTCCTGTAGAACAACACATGGCCGGATCATAAATTTCAATGGATATCATGGTCGTTTCCCTCCTGTAATAAAGGAAGCCGAGAAAAGTTCCCGGCTCCTACGTTCTATTTGATTACTCGCCGGTTTCAGCGAACTTTTGAATACGCTCGCCGATTTGATCGCGAACGCGCTGAAAAACAGCCCATTTTTCTTCGTCGGTACCCTGAGCCTTGGCAGGATCGTCAAATCCCCAGTGCTCGCGGCGAACATGAGGAGGTGTCATCGGACAACGATCGGCAGCATCACCGCATAGGGTGACCACCAAATCGGATTGATTCAACAACACCGGATCAATGATATCCGAAGTTTGGTTCGAAATATCGATCCCTACCTCGTTCATTGCTTTGACCGCATTCGGGTTTAGGCCATGAGCTTCGATGCCGGCGCTGTAGACATTCCAATCATCACCCAGATGTTTTTTGGCCCAACCTTCCGCCATTTGGCTGCGGCAAGAGTTGCCTGTGCACAAGAAGTAAAGTGTCTTTTTTTCCATAATCGTTTCTCTCCCTTATCACTTGAATTAAAGTATGGTTAGCCAGATATATAATCCTAAAAGGGTTATAAATAACGTTGGGATGGTCAATATAAT
This sequence comes from Paenibacillus sp. LBL, assembly GCF_029893715.1. Taxonomy (NCBI): domain Bacteria; kingdom Bacillati; phylum Bacillota; class Bacilli; order Caryophanales; family Paenibacillaceae; genus Paenibacillus; species Paenibacillus sp. LBL. Next base: position 77,354 of record NZ_JARXYU010000021.1, read on the forward strand.
CCCTGTCTTAAAGTAAGTCCCCCAGCTGATCTTCACGCCTTTGGTCGAAAGGACATGCAGCCAAAGCAAGGTGGCTAGTGAACCAATCGGTGTAATTTTGGGACCTAAATCGGAACCAATCACATTCGCATAAATTAAGGCCTCTTTAATGGCAGCCGACGTGTTTGTCGCATCGATGGCGAGTGCATCAATCATGACGGTCGGCATATTGTTCATGATGGAAGAAATAATCGCAGCAATGAAGCCCATCCCCATGGTTGCAGCAAACAGACCTTGATCCGCTACGCTCTGTATGACACTTGCCAAAAGGTCCGTAAGACCGGCGTTACGTAAGCCATAGACCACAACATACATACCGATCGAGAAAAATACGATGGCCCACGGAGCCCCTTTGAGTACTTCTTTGGTTTGCACAGCCGGACTTTTTCTCGCCATCAGCAGGAAGAATATCGCGATAACGCCAGCTACGATCGAAACGGGGATACCCACAAATTCACACACAAAGTAACCGATCAGCAGCACACTTAATACGATCCATGATAAACGGAACATCTTAGGATCTTGTATTGCCGTTGAGGGTTGTTTAAGCTGCGTCCCATCGAACTTACGCGGGATGCTCTTGCGGAAAAACAAATAAAGCACAAAGATACTGGCTACTAAAGAGAACAGATTGGGAACCAACATGCGACTGGCGTATTCGATAAACGTAATGCCGAAGAAATCGGCCGATACGATATTCACCAGGTTGCTGACTACAAGTGGCAGCGAAGTTGTGTCCGCAATAAAACCACTTGCGATGATAAAAGGGAATACCTTCTTCTCGTCAAAATTCAGCGCTCGTACCATGGCAAGCACAATCGGAGTTAAGATTAGAGCCGCACCGTCGTTTGCGAAAAAAGCAGCGACAACAGCTCCAAGAACGGATACATACACAAACATCCGGATACCGTTTCCTCGAGCTGCATTCGCCATATGTAAGGCGGCCCACTCGAACAAACCGATTTTATCCAAGATCAATGAAATGATAATGATCGCGACAAAGGCGAGCGTTGCATTCCATACGATTTGGGTGACATCCCATACATCCTGAAAGTCAACGACTCCAACGAGCAGTGCAAGTACAGCACCACCGCAGGCAGACCATCCAATGGATAGATTTTTAGGCTGCCAAATGACAAAAACTAAGGTAACAAGAAAAATGATGCTAGCCAGGACAACAGAAACCAATGTTCAAACCTCCAATTATGCGATGACTTAAGTACAGCAAGAATCAATATATAACTATATGCTTATATAAAAAACAGAGATCATTTTTAGCATCACTCAACCATTTGCTAAATATTCCTGTTAATCACAAGCACAGTTAACTTCCTTATTCATGGATGAGAGTACTTCTTGAGCACTTGGCATCTCATTTAACACGGCTTGGATATATGGCTTATCATCAACATTCAAGGAATAAAAAACCCATTGGCCACGACGGGCTTCATTTACAATCCCCTGAGACTTAAGCTTTCTTAAGTGCTGGCTAATCGCTGGCTGGGACATGTCGAAAATATCAACGAATTCGCAAACACACCATTCTTTTTGTTTAAGAAGCGTTAACATAGTAAGCCTTGTTTTATCTCCAAGCAGTTTTAGCTTTTCGGCAATTTCGTTCATTTGCTCCAATATGATTCACCCCATTCTTGTAAGTTAAATCATAACCATATAATTTAATGCTTATATATTAATCGAAAGAGCGCTTGATTTCAAGTGTGTAGACGCAACTTCCAAAAATTTCCCATTAAGCAACACCACATCCTACTTGCAGTGGGGATGGCTTGAACGATACTTCGGTTCTTACCGCAAGTAGGTTTTCTACGAATGTGGTTATAAAATCTTTATGCATTATCGCTTATATCAGCAAATTATATATCCGAATCCCGCCCTCTCTTGGGGGGGCAGGTCTCCCCCCGCCCTTCTTTCATCATCACCTTGTGTCAATCACAATTCAATTCATTTGATTTGTCTAAGCATCCTGGTTTACTGCGACACCTTCCCCGATGGAATCAACTTACACAGCCGTAATCGAACTAACCAAACAGTAAATCCAGAATCTTTTCATTTGCCTTTCTATTCTTTCCGATGTAAGGGTAGCAGTGGATATGAATCGCTGGATTGAAGTTGATTTCTATAATGCTGTAATTGGTATCGGTTGCTTCTTCCTCTAAGGAATCAATCATCATATCCACACCACATATAGTCGCTCCTGCAGCTTTAGCTGATTGAATGGCAAGTTCCTTATAGCTGTTTGGCATTTCATCCGTAAAATCGATACTGTCTCCACCTGTACTAATGTTCGAATTTTCTCTTAGATAGATAACTTCCCCTAGCTGGGGTATATCGTTCCAACTCATACCTCGGTTCTTCAAAAACATCTCTTCTGCTTCCCCTAACTGAATTTTCTCAAGGGGAGTCTTATACCCTTTACCTCGAAGTGGGTCTTTATTCTTCTCATGAACAAGCTGTTCGATCGTGTGGATACCGTCACCGACGACATTTGCAGGGACACGATGCAGTACCCCTACAACCTGATCCCCCATGACCAGAAAGCGATATTCCTTTCCTGTCATAAATTCTTCAAGAAGAACCGTTTGATCATGCGAAAAGGCGATTTCAAACGCTTTTTTCATATCCTCTCTCGAATAATCTTGATTGAAGATCGTAATGCCCAACCCAAAATTGGTTGATTTGGGCTTTATCACAATGGGAGTACCGCGATATGTTTCATAGGTGGACATTGCTTCATCCAAGCTCTGAAACGCTTCCCCTGACGGTACACGAATTCCATGTTGTTTGAGAACTTCTTTCGTAACCACCTTATTTTCCATAATTAACACCGTACTATAGGAATCCAAGGAAGTTTTCGTTGCTTGCTTCACATACTCTTGATGATTACCTTTTGATAGTAATACAAAATTCTCATCCCGATCCATCCACTTAAAGCGTATGCCTCGTTTCACCGCTGCCTTTAAGAGAAGTTGAGTTGATAATTCGAGATCCTCATACCCTGCAAAACGGTATCCATTTTGAATACTGTTCTGAGCGTATGTTTTCGCTTTTTCCAAATGGTATGTCAGATAGGATGATTTTTGAATCTCGGACTTCACTCTAGATGCAACATTCAACTCAGTATGAAGAATCTTTTGCTTTTCACTGTCCAGAATGTGCTGATAATCCTCATTCTTAGGAAATAAAAGCTGCACCATATCCTTCATCTCATCGATAACAGCGAGTGCCATTTCCTCCATCGTGAAATGACTATATTCAGGCTCGTTTAAATAGCCTTTTATACCCTCCATAATCACCTGATCTTGGTTTACATCAGCTATCCTTTGGTCTTCCTCATGGAAGGATTCATCTACTTTAAGCAGCATAAAGAGAATAAACAAATGTATAAAGTGCATCATTTCTTTACTTATTCCAATCTTATGAAGTGGATTAATATCCATAAATCGAAGCTCTAAGTATGCTACTCCATCTTCCACAAGCTCTTGGCACGGATTGATCCCCTTAGCGGTTTTTAAGCGAACGGGGCTGTAAAATTCCTTTACGCTCAGTAATTCATTCTGTTGAATCAGCCTGTTTAAGTCATGAACATACTCTTTGGCCGAATGAAAAGAAACATAATACGATTTTTCGTTCCGATAGCCACACATACTGTTCCGAAGTGAGTTCATAATCGGAAAATAATAACTTTTATTATCATGGGAATCCGCCAAGTTAACACATTGCTCAATATAGGTATTATCAAAAACAGGACTTGCTCCTGTTAGATAAATGAGCAGCCATCGATACCTCATCAAGTTACGGGCTACTTTAAAATAAATCGCATCTTTGAACTCCTTAAAGTCTTTATGCCGTCCCTGGGTATCATATAGCTTTGTAAGAAATTTCTCATCAAACGAGAAATTATAATGAATTCCGCTTAACAATTGTCTTTTACGACCATACTTATCCGCCAATTCATTTCGATAGTCGTCTGCGATGGGATCGCTCATTTTGGCAATAGGTATTTCATTCTCTTCAGGAAGCATGGGAGGATTGCTACTAGGCCACAAATACTCTCCTTCCAATTCGGGGTCCATCCAACATTTTGACGAAAATATACTCTAAGGATTTTTCTATATAAAAAAGCCAACGTTTCTTATACTTAAGGAATCACCGACTATTTGAGGTTGATCTTATTTCCGATTCTTTTCTCTTTTATATTCTTGGTAATCCCCCTAGCCCTTGCAAAGTAGGGAGGGTTTGCTTCTTTTGGATGGAATCATTTGGATAGATTGAGGCTAATAAATTTCAAGGTTTCTTAGCGTACGCTTTCCGCGTTTTGTTGGCAATACCCCGGTTGACTGTCCAGGGCAAGGGGAGCGAAAACCCGTCCTCCTGCATATATCAAACATAGGGTAGCTACACCTCCTTTGTCATGGACCTTACCTTGTCTTGCCGAGAGCGAGACAAGGTCTTTTTTTGCCCATTTTCTGTGTATTTGATAGATGGACAAAAATTTATAGGTAGATTCGCCGTTTCCGAGTTAATAGCAGGCAAATATACTAAAGGGTAGTCAACTACCCCCATCAAAGGAGAGGATAGAAGTAATGACAAAGGAATTTAGAAAAAGAAAAACAACCTGCAAAAAAAAATCTTCCCAGCAAACAGCGTGTAGCTGTCATCGTAAAAAACACAAACACCGCAAGCCGCCTGTCAAAGTGACGATTTCCTTAGCCAAGGCGATCGACAAGGCGATTGCCAAAAGCCTTGCTAAAAACCTTGCTAAAAACCTTGCTAAAAACCAAGCTCATGCCATTAGTAATGCCACAAGCACAAATGATAACGACAGCGGATCCACCATTAACGATCAACTTACAAGCGAAAGTGGCGCTAAAAATCATTCGGAAAGCGACAGCGACTCGAAAATTTTCGAAAAAGTCGATAACCAAAGTACGGCAACGAACGCCACTAATACCGATAGTGACTCTACCATTAACGAAACGGTTAATTCCACCAGTGGTGCAACCAACACCAGTGATAACGATAGTTCGGCTACTGTCAATGACACATTAACAAGCACAAGCGGCTCGAACAATACCTCTAATACCGATAGTGACTCTACCATTAACGAAACGGT
>NZ_JARXYU010000022.1:0-82393 GCF_029893715.1 Paenibacillus sp. LBL
CTAAACAACCAGTCGCCGGTTCATTTCCGCCAACTGGCTGCTTAAACTTGCAAGGTGTTTTGATCCCTGTCTCACAAACGGGGGTCAGTCCCGAACCAGGACTGCTGACGCTTTAATTGCTATTGGAATACATTGAACTCGCGAACCGACCACCAGTTTGATGCGGTGCCCGTCTGTACAACTTTGATGTAGCGTGCATTTTGACTCGCAAAATTCACCGTAATCACAGGTCCGTTTCCGCTGCCGCTGGAAACCGCATTGCCCCAATTCGTGCCGTCATTGGATACATAGACTTCATACCCACGGGCATAATCCTCATTGCTGCCCGTGGAATCCATCACAATCTTGCTAAAGCTCTTCGCGCTTTTCATATCAACGACAAAGTATTGGCCCGGCGCCATGGCTGCACCCGTGCTCCAGCGTGTCGACATATTGCCATCCAGGAGGTTGGCTGGTATATCTCCACTGGAAGGTGTGGACGCTGCGGTCCAAGTGGTACGGTCAAGCGCAGCGCCTCCCCCCGTATTCTCCGAACCGTACACATTCAACTCGGTAATCGACCACCAGCTGGAGGCCGTACCGGTCTGTACTATCTTAATATACCGTGCATTTTGATTCGCAAAATTCACCGTAATCACAGGTCCGTTTCCGCTGCCGCTGGAAACCGCATTGCCCCAATTCGTGCCGTCATTGGATACATAGACTTCATACCCACGGGCATAATCCTCATTGCTGCCCGTGGAATCCATCACGATTTTGCCAAAGCTTTTTGCGGCCTTCATATCCATGACAATGTATTGTCCAGGTGCCATCGCGGCTCCAGTGCTCCAGCGTGTCGACATATTGCCATCGAGCATATACTCAGGCACATCCCCGCTCGTTGGAGAGGAGATGACGGTCCAGCCGCTTCGGTTCAGCGGCAAGCTGCCACCGCCACTGTCTGGAGCCGTTACGGCTGTTACCGTGCTGCTGTAATCCGATAGATTGCCTGCTGCGTCCTTAGCCCTTACAGCATATTGATATGTCGTTGCGGCAGCTAATCCGTAATCGGCGTAAGAGGTTTGTGCTGCGCTGCCAACCAGGACTCCATTACGGTAAATGTCATACCCGGTTACACCCATATTATCCGTCGCAGCGGTCCAGCTCAGATTGATTTGGCTGCTGCTGACAGCCGCTGCCGCTAAGTTCCCGGGTACCGTTGGCGCTGTTGTATCACCGGAACCGCTGCCAGCGTATTCGACTACCGTTTGCCGCATGGCTTCAGCAGGCGAGTTCGCATACACTTTTCCGCCTGTATTATTAATGACATGCGTGATTTCACTGCCTGGTACTCCGTTAAGCCAGATGGTGGTGGCATGGTGAATTTTGACGCCGGGCACATCCGGCACTTCAATGGCGCTTTGAAGTTTCACAGCGGCGTCTCTGAAATACGAGTACACGCCAAGCCCCCACGCTTCATGGCTGGTGACGTGATCAGCCACCTTATACGAGGCAAACCCGTTAACGCTTCCGTTCTTGCTCATCCAAGAGGGTTGGTTAGGAACATCGTAAGGGATTTCCGACTGATAGAAATATAGTCGACCCCCGTTTCCGTTCCATACCGTCTGATATTCGTTATGGTGTTCGTTAAACAGTCCGTACAACGTCACGTTGTTGCCGTTAACGACAAGACCATTCTTGGACACATTGGTGTTCCAGGCTGCCCCGGCACCGTGGTCTGCGCGCCAGATCCAGAAGTGATCGCCAATCACGTTGTGGCTGTTGATGACAATGCCTTTATCGTATTTCCCGCTAGTGGCTCCTCCGGTTCTTACTGTAATATCATGGAGCGATGTCGGATTAGCAGCATGCAATCCCGAGCTTCCATTCGGGCCAATTTCGAGCATGACGGGAGATTCCTGAGGCCCTGCATCAAGGACCAGACCCGCTATTTTTACACCGTCCACGTCCGCAACCGACATCGCCGCTTTTCCATTGTCCGGGATGAGCGTAGGGAGTCCAATCCCCAGTACAACCGTGTTCGGGTTATTGACCCGAATCGTATCGTTCAGATGATAATTTCCCGGTGTAAACAGCAGATGTTTGCCTTGGCTTAGCGCACTGTTAATGCTGGCTGCTGTTGCTGTTCCAGGCTGCGCAATATAGAATTGATCGATGGATATCGATTGGCCCGGTGTCGAACCATTCGCCCAGCTGACCCCTTTGCTGTTAGTTTGAAGCGAGGGAACAAACACCTGATACTGTCCGGCCTGATTAACGTAGAGGTATGGTTTCTCGCGAATTACCGGCGTTCTGTCAACCACGGTATACGGAGGATCAGGAAATTGCCCGGTCGGTGTATTGTTGCTGCCCACGAACACCATATTCCAGACTCCATTGTTCCAGTTGGCCCACTGACTGTTCCGCGAGAACCATTGCTGCTGGGAGGCGGGTACCACAATGCCGTCAACCATGGAATCTGCCAAGAATCCCCCGCTGGCCCAGCCTGCATTCCAATTGTTATCAAAATCAAACAGATCCAGCTCGCCCTTAATATGGAGACGCCGCAGGGGAGCTGCCTGAGAGACCGCAATTTGCGTTTTGCCGCTGGATGGAGTAATACTCAGATTCTCGATGGCACGCCAGAAGTTACGCGTTGCATTCCCGTTGTCCCAGTCCGCATTGACATTCAATCCCCCGGTAATATTAACGTCCGATGGATTCTGTCCCAAACCGGCTACATGCGTATAAAATCCGACATTAAAATTAACGTTATACGATCCCGGCTTAAACAGGAAAGCGTACCGGTTGCTGCTGAACTCATTCGATTCCATCTGACTGAACACGGTGTTTGTGATATTGTTTATTTCGGCGACAGGAGTTGAAGGATCAAATACATATACATTCGGTCCAAAAATACTTGAATTCGCAGCGGTTACTTCGACATCTGCCGCTTCCGTGGCGGCGGGGTTCACTGAATATAAACCGAGTACGATAGCCAGAATGGATATCGATGAAACGAACCGTTTCATGTTCAAGATTTGCTACCTCCTTGTTTGTCCTTAAAATATTCCTGATTCCCACGGTGTCTTTAACAGCTAGCTGTTATATTCTTAATCACAGGCTCCTCTCCAAGGTAAGCGCTTGCATAACGGGCGTTCGTTTCACCTTCTTTCTCTGAGGTACTTCCACCAGACACTCATTGTTTACGTATTTCTCTACGTCGTCCATGAGAATGTCCCCCCAGTGCATTTGAAACAATTATCGGGCCAAATAACATTTTATGGAATGTATTGAATTTTAGATGTGAGGTATTATTTTTATGATCATGATCCGGAACTGCACAGCAACGTGTCAAAAAGACCAGCCCCTTACATCGGGACTGGTCTTCATAAAGGTTACGTATTGGGACGCAAGGCGAACTTACTTATGTCTCTGCTACGATTTTTAAGAATTGATCAATCATTTCTGTTGTAATCTGTTGGTCTTCATGCGATTGGGCTGTCGAATTCTTATTCACGGATTGAATGGCCACGTTGGGTCTGACTGCGCTTGAAGCCATGCCGGATTGGGCTTGTCCGTCCTGGACATGATCATTGCTGGCAAGCATCATCATCAGGAAAGCACTTCCCAGCCCAATAGACCACATATTCATTTTATTCTTCTTGTTCATCTGCGTTGCTCCTTCCATCACTCTTAGTGACATACTTAGTATAAGGTCCGAACCTTAGCGAGAGATGAAGACAACCTAAAAACAAATTAATTTTAAAGACGGCAATGATGATTTATCCGTCAAACCAACCCACCCAAACAATTAGTTTACATAATATAATTTATGTTTCTTTTGCAAAAATTTATTCCCAAACTTGATTTAGTTTGTCGGAATAGAAGACAATAGCTCTCTGGTAACGATGGATTCCCTCATCGCTGCTCGTTTCGCCAAGCTCCTTCAGCAGAAACTCCATCGCTTTATCGTATTGACCGAGATTATGCAATGTCATGGCATAAAATACGTTAAACTCCCTCGCCTGAGGGTAATCCATCCTTCCCCGTTCAAAAATCTCCTTGGATTTATTGTACAAGCCTAGTGTACGGTAAGTACTTCCAAGACCAAGCAAAGCGCCGCGCCGCTCGGGATCTTTCAACCCGGACGAAATCGCCTTCTCATAATAAGGTACTGCTTCACCTTCGAGCCCCATTAGATCATGTACCCAGGCCAGTTGATACAGAATGTCGGGATCTTCGGGCGATTGCTCCAACAGACCCAGAAGAATTTGCTTGGCTTCCTCCGGCTTGCCTGCTGACCGAAGCTCGATTGCCGTTTGTATCGTCGACATAGGTCACATCCCTCTCGATTCCTTTTTCAAAACATTCTCTTCCTTATCTTACCAGCGCTCCTCCGTACAAGTCAAAACAGAAGACAGCCACCCTCGATTCCCTAGTCCATCCTAAGAAATATTGGCGGCTGCCTACTGAAATGTTGTATTTGTCTAATCATCACGACACAAATCTGTTCGATTACTAACGGCTAATCCCTTCGCTTCTACTTGACCAGACAGAAGTTGCATTCCTATGCGATGCGCTGCATCTAACTTATGCGTTGTTCTCGACTTGCAGTGGTTGTTTCTCTTCTGTTGCCATGTGAGATTTACTTGGCCAGAACGCCCACTTGCCCAATAGCGTTGTTATTGCAGGCACCAGGAATGGTCTGACGATAAACGTATCCAGCATGACTCCGATTGCCGTGATAATCCCAAACTGCACCAATACCTGAATCGGAAGAGTTGCCAATACGGCAAACGTTCCTGCCAGGATTAATCCGGCTGATGTAATCACCGAGCTGGTCTCGCCAACGCCTTCCTTAATCGCTTGCTTCAGCGGCATCTGCTTCCTCTTTTGCCATATGCTTGAGATCATAAATATGTTGTAATCCTCCCCCAGAGCAACCAGGAATACGAAGGAGTACAGCGGTATCGCTCCCTGGATGGCTTCCGCTCCGAGGCCGTAGTGAATAATGATCCAGCCAAGGCCCAGTGCCGAGAAGTACGATAAAATTACGGTGGCTATCAGATACACAGTCGCAACAACGGATCTCAAGTAGACCAGCAGCAGCAATGTGATCAGTCCAATGACAACCGGAATAATCAATTTGGCATCATGTTCTCCCGCAATTTCCGTGTCATACTGCGTAGCCGTTTGACCACTAATCCACACCGCTTCACCGGGGTTTGAAACGCCTGCCTCCCGAAGAGAAGCTTCTGCGACTTCACGCAAATCCGGAATATGCTGCATCGCTTCCATAGAGTATGGATTCATGGCAAGCTCAATGTCATAACCGATAATGTTGTTATTCTCCGCACCGTTCTGCGGTTCCGACACCCGATCCACGTATTCGAGTGACTGCAGCCGTTCCCCCAAATCCAAAGTTTGCCCGCTGCTGTTAACCATCAATCGAACGGGTGCAAGCTCTCCTTCCGAGAATTGTTCCCCCATGATGGCGAAGCCCTCACGCGAAGGAACATCTTCCGGGAAAGACGAGAGCAGATCATAGGTAAACTTGATATGGGATGAGAATGTCGCAAGCCCGCCAAGTAATACCAATGCAACCAAAACAACGGTCCATGGTTTCGTTGTCACCACGCGACCGATCCAGCTCTCCTTCTCTTTATGCGGAGCTTTGACGGGTTTTCCTTTTTTCTGAGCGTGTTCGGCTTGCATCTCCGGGGTTCTCGGGATGAACGGATAAAACGATCCTCTGCCGAAAATGGCCAATAATGCCGGAACCAATGTCAGACTGGCTATGAACATAATTAGAATCGATAAGCTGAAGGGTACGGCAAAACGCTGATAGGCCCCGTACTGGGCCAGAAGAAGTGCAAACAGCGAGAGCACCACCGTGAAGCCGCTCATGGCAATGGCGCCCGATGAACTTGTAATTGCCTGGAACAAGGCTTTGCGTTTATCAGGTTCATGCCATAACAGCTGACGGAAGCGTGAGATCAGGAACAGGCAGTAATCCGTCCCCGCCCCAAAGAGCAGCACCGTCATAATCGCAATGGATTGGGAATCCACTGTTATCACTCCTTGATCGGCCATAAAGCCGAGGATCGGGCTTGTTACCATATAAGCAAAACCAACTGCGACCAGCGGGATCAAGGCGAGTATTGGTGAACGGTAAATGAGCAGCAGTAATATAAGAACCAGCAGCACGGTAGCGATCATCAGTGACACGTCTGCGTCTGCAAACAATCCCGTTGCATCGATGGAGATTCCAACAGGCCCTGTTATTCGTGCACTGATTCCGTCCCCGCTCTGAATAGGTGCCTGAAACGGATTGCTGCCAAGCAGCTGTTCCGTCCGGAGCTCGAGCTCTCCCGTCCCTTCCTTGAGCTGATCCGTTTCCTGATCCTCATCAAACAACACCGGCATTACCAGTGTGCTCTGATCCTCTGACAGCTGCGCGGTCAACGCTTGCGGCGGAAGTTTATGAAAGGGAACAACGAACCTCTGATAAGGCAGCGGGTCTGACTCAAGACTCGCTGTCAGTTCTTGGAGCTGGGCCAGATCGCCTTCATTCAAGCCATTCTCCTTGTGCCATACGATTAACGCCGGAATTCCCCCATTGCTGGGAAATTCTTGATCTGCAATCGCCTCTGCCATTACGGAAGGGACAGTCTCCTTCAGATTGGCTGCATGGTTTTCCTCTTTATCTCCTACAGCAGGCCATAACAAATTCAAAGCCAATGCGATGAGCACCCATACCAAGAGCGTGACCCATTTGCTTCTCTTTCCAGCAACCCATTTCCCATAGCTCGGTCCTGTTCCGTGCATATGTAGATCCTCTCCAATCGGTGTTATTCCTCATACATATCATGATTCTCTCTTAATAAATCTGGGAACATAACAGCGCAAAATTAATTATATATACCGGAAGGTTAATTATCAATATTTATTTTGAAAAAGCACTCCGCATGTCTTACACTATAGACAGGAGGTCATCATGACAAAAATACGCAACCCCCGAAATCCCGGACGTCCCAAAGCTGCTGCCGATCAGGCGCCAGTCCAGGATACTATTCTTTGGACTGCCTCCAAGCTATTTATGGAGAACGGGTACGAGTCCGTATCCTTGCAACAAATCGCGAAGGCTTGCCAAGTGACCAAGGCTTCCATCTATTATCATTTCACAAGTAAACCTGAGCTGTTTAAAATAGCGGTAACCACGATCCTTAATAAAGCATATGCTTCAACACGCAGGTTCCTGGATGAAGCGGATACCCTGGAATCCGGATTAATCCGGGTGGCTGAAGCGAAGATTGCAAAGCCCCACGCTGAGATGGAGACCATGATGCGGGAAGCAGAACCCTTCTTATCCAAGGAGCAAATGGCTGCGATCCGTGAAGCAGAACAGCGTATTCATGAGGTTCTCTCTGAGCGCTTCAATCAAGCGATGCTCGCCGGCGAACTTCGGAAAGGCAACACAATGCTGATGGCGCAGGCTTTCTCAGCTATGCTGATGCTCGGTAATCGCGAAGATACCCGCAGTGGTTATGCTGGCCCCCGTGAGATGGCTATTGAGATTGTGGATCTGTTCATGCATGGAGCCGTGGAACTTTCCCATTGATTCTTCACTTTTCAGGCCATATACAAAAAAGAAGGAGATCATCATGATGATCCCCTTCTTTTTTGTATAACGATTTATATTTCATTCCAGAAAGCAACGTCTTCGAGCGGTAGTCTTACCGTCTGCCGTCCCGGAGCGGCTGCTTTTCCGATTGCAATCAACATCACACTGCGGTAGTGGGAAGGAATATGGAACTCTTCCACAAATTTGACTTTGTTATATCCGCCCATCGGCACGGTGTCATACCCTCTGGAGCGTGCACTCAGCATTAGCTGCATGGAGATCAGTCCCGCATCCACGTCGATAATGCTTTCTTTCACGTCATTATCCATACCGGCGTAGATATTCTCCGCTGCATAGATAAAGCGCTGCTTCACCTCTTCGGTCATATAACCTGCTTCTTCAGACATTGAATAGATTTTCTCGCCCTTCTCATACCATTTCAAGTCTCCCAAAACAGCAATGACTGCGGACGCTTGAAGTACATGCTCCTGATTGTTGGCAATCGGGTGCAGCTTCTTCAACAGCTCAGCATCATCAATCACCAGAAAGCGCCAAGGCTGCAGGTTGCTTGAAGAAGGTGCCAATGTAGCATCCTTCAGAATCGCTTCCATCTCTTCTCTCGGAATTTTCACCGACGGATCGTATTGACGAACAGAATGACGTTCCTGAATTACAGTTTGGAAATCAGGTTTGGTTACAGTAGACATGGTTTATTCCCTCCACATTTTATATTGTGCATTTTTCTGCACAGTTTATATCGCGAGTTAACTGTGTTGTTTAATGCACAGTATATAGCAGACATAAATTCGTTGTCAACACATTTTATATCGTCTGTTCTACCATGTCGGCAATGGTACGGGATTCCAATATTTTCAGCGTGCTTTCCTCAATCTCGGATAAAATTCCGGCAAAGGACTCCCTGATTTCCGCTGCAAAGCAATGCCCGGTCGTGGCATCCAGCATGCCGTCGCTTATGGAGTTATGAACCTGGAGTATCGAATATACTTCAGCCAGTGTGATATCGCTGGCATTCTTCTTCAGGCGGTAACCGCCGTCCCTGCCTTCACGCGACTCAATCATATCAGCATGGGCGAGTGTTTTCAGAATACGACGAATCAAGGTGGATTCCAAGTGCAAATACGAAGCAATATCACCGCTTGAGCATTTGCCGGAGTGACGTTCGAGAGCTACCAATGCTTGTACTGCGAGACTGAATGTTTTGAAGGTGGACGGGCAGGCCGTTGCAGGTTTCTTGGAGGCCGCTTCTTTATGGATGCTCATGTTCCTCCCCCTCGTTAAGAATTAACTGTTCCTGATGGCAAGTGGGCAGCAAAAGATGCTGACCCCATGCTTCTCATTATTGTAACGTAAACCTGTCACTCCATCAAGCAGAACGAGGGCTCTCCCTTAATGACCCTCGTTCTCAACCAGTTCTTGAGACTCGAATAAGTTCGCCTCGCGATAATTTACATCCATCCTCAGATGGTTTGCCAGCGCACGATCCACCTCTCCCTGTTCAAACATTCGCTGAATCTCGTTACGCTCCGCTTGAATTGCTTTAAGCTCAAGCTCTCTGCGCTCGCTGCTCAGCTCGGGTTCCATTCGGCTCCATATTCGATCGTTCTCGATGTGATGCTCCATCGCGCGATAATCTGCGATAACGGCATGGGCAATTTCCAGGTTCTCTATAGGCTGCATGGCTTCGATCTCATGTATCGCTGCGCGGATCGCCTCCAGCTTCAGATCTTTATACATCTCCCAATCCGGATGACCGGGAGACATGGGGGTCTCTTTATGCTCCGGTTTTTGCAGCAGACCTCTCAGATGCCGCCATGATGCTTTCAACAGAAGTTTAAACTTATAACGGCTGCTAAGCAGCATTTCTACCCTGTTGAGCGAAGATTGGAATAGCTCCGCTATGTCAAGGGATACTCTTTTTTCCTTAAGCCAAACCTCCGCAACGTTACGTTCTGCTTCCAGCGCCTTCTGCCGAATCGTAATCGCAGCTTCCCAAAACTCCCGCATGTCGGCCTTATCCGAAATTTGAGATTGCTGAAGACGCTTGGTATATACGTAGATGAGCTGAAGGGCCTGCTCTTTGTTCTCATCCGTCATTTCTTCCCGCACAGCCCGAAGACCCGCTTGCAGCATATGCATCCGCGCTTCACGCTCATGATCTTTTGTTGAAACCGTCTCGGTATTCTTCTCACGGGTAAGCAGCGGCAGCAGAACACTGGCGATAATCAAAGTTAACAGAATGACACCGGCACAGATAAACAGCATTAAACTCCGCTCTGGAAAAGGGCTGTGATCCGCAAGTGTCAAGGGAATGGAGAAAGCCGCCGCCAATGTCAAGGCACCTCGAACTCCCGACAGGGCTGTCAACAGAGAAGTTTTAAACTGCCGGTTCGTTGAAGCCCACACCCAACCGAAACGCAGCAGGATCAGCACCGCCGTTATCAGTACAATGTAGCCGACCACTTGTCCGTTGTTATAGGCCGGGTCACTCCATATCTGATTAATAACTCCCGGAATTTCATGCCCCAGCAGGATAAACACCAACCCGTTTAGCGTATAGAGAATGACGGACCAGGTGCTGTCCGATACGACGCGGAGCTTAATGGATGCCGATCGCATGCGATCCCTCTCCACCGCATGGGTGACACCCGCTGCAACAACAGCCAGGATTCCGGATACATGGAATTCCTCTGCGATCAGGTAAATGATGAAGGGTGTCAGTATGATAATCAGCATATGCAGCGTAACGTCCTCCATACCAAGACGACGCAGCAGCATTCTGAACCATATCACAAGAAATCCTAACAGAGCGCCAACCACGATTCCTCCAACCGCAATGACAAAGAAGCTGCCGATCGCATTGGTTAAGGAGAAGTACCCCGTTACCGTAGCTGCGATGGCAAAATTGAACGCAACAAGTCCGGATGCATCATTCATAAGCGCTTCGCCTTCAAGCAAATGCATGATTTTCCCAGGCAGCTTGACTCTTCCCGATAAGGAGCCCACCGCAACCGCGTCGGTAGGAGAAAGTATCGCGGCCAGCGCAAAGGCTGCCGATAACGGTATGGCAGGAATAAGCCAGTGAATGAAAGGCCCCGCAATCAGGACGGTAGCAAACACAAGCCCAAGAGCAAGCAGCAGGATATAGGATCGCAGCTTCCATAACTCGTCACGCGGTGTAAGCTTACCATCGTTGAACAAGAGCGGTGCGATAAACAGCACCATGAACAATTCCGGATTTAACGGAACATGATGAAATCCGCGGATATAGGCGGCAACGATACCCAGTGCAATCTGGATCAGCGGAACGGGGATGAATGGCAGAAAACGATGAATGATGTTGGAAATGCCGACCAGGACCAGAAATGTTAGCACCATCAGAAATATTTCCATAGTCCGCCTGCTCCTCTCTATTTGGAATCTCTATGTATCTTCATCATGTACAGCCATGAACTCATCAATAGGTTGCGTAGAAGAATAGCGGTTTATTTATCCGATGATAAGTTTAGTTACATCCGTCGCATTAGATAAAAAATAAACAGGGCTCCCTAAAGGAGTTATCCTTTAGAAAGCCCGTGGGGAACAATAATTTATTAATAGGCTGTCCAGCCTGCGTCGGCGGTCACGACAGTACCATTTACAAAGCTGGCTTCATCCGATGCGAGGAACAATACAACTTTTGCAATCTCTTCCGGTTCGCCTGCCCGGGGATTCAAGTTCATGCCGGCCATTGCTCTTTCCATGCCGAACGGATTCGGATCGTTGATGGTTGTGTTGATATTCGTGCTAACCCCGCCTGGAGCAACCGCGTTACAGCGAATGCCCTTCGTGGCGTACTGGAATCCAACATTCTTGGTCAAGCCGACAACAGCATGTTTAGCGGCTGTATAGGCTGCACCGGCTCTGGAACCCATAAGTCCGCCAGCCGATGCGATGTTCACGATAACTCCGCTATTCTTCTCCAGGAAAATCGGCAACGATTTTCGGATGGTTCTCATCGGTCCGGTTGTATTGATGGCAAATACGCGGTCCCACAATTCATCGGTCACATCCGCGGCCGGAACAAAGTTGTCCATAATTCCCGCATTGTTGATCAAGATATCCAGTGTTCCATATTCATTCACGGTAGCGTCAACCAATTGCTGTACCTCTTCCTCCTTGGCAACATTTGCTGCCTGAGCAAGAGCTGTGCCTCCCTTGGCTACAATGCCGTCAACAACAACTTGTGCCGTTTCCAGACGGAGGTCAGACACAACAACCTTTGCCCCTTCGGCAGCAAACAGTTCAGCTATTGCTTTTCCCATACCGGAAGCAGCACCTGTAACAATTGCAACTTTACCAGATAATCTCATGTTTCATACCTCCATTAGTGGTTGTGAAATCGATGGAAATGACGAACATCATTCAACAACTGTTCAATGTACGACATATGTCAATTCTAGTATAACTATAGTATGATATAACTCACAATCATTAAAAAAAGCGAAACTGTGCGATAATGAACAAAAAGAATGGAATTGTTTATTTTTTATATATTTAAATTCGTTTTATATTTAACCGAAAGGAGTCGAATCTATGCAAACCTCGAAAAACATGACGGATCGGCGGATCATCCGCAGTAAAGAAGCATTGAAACAAGCGCTGCTATCCCTGCTGTCCCAGAAAAGCTTCTCCAGCATTTCCATCACGGAGATTGTTGAGCTGGCCAATTATAATCGTGGAACCTTCTACACCCACTATGACAACAAAGAAGCTCTGCTGGATGATATTCTCACCCCGCTAATGGAAGAACTGGTCGCTTCCTACAGGGCTCCTTATGGTGAAGTCGATGTGTTTCATATCGATGAGCTGCCCGCCAATGCAGTGAAAATATTCGATCATATCCATCTAAATGCAGATGTGTATACCGCCCTGTTCAAAAGCGATGTTTTACCGCTTGTGCGGGATAAAATGTTCTCGGCATTAAAGCATATCGCCATGGAGGATCTGGACTATCCCAGCGGTGAGCTCAACCATGAGCTTCTGGTCATCTACAACATGCATGCCTTGATTGGCCTTGTGTCTCACTGGATTGAGAGCGGCTTCCAATATCCGGTCACTCACATGAGAGATCAGCTGATTCTTATGATCAACTGGCGTCCGAGAAGCGTAAAAACCCAAATCAAACGCACAGACAAACCGTGAAATATTGGAGCAGGGCTGCCACTGAAAAAAACCATCTACCGTTCAGGGATTTAACGAACGATTGGATGGTTTTTTAACGTGCTAGATCCTGCAAACCAGTTAAAGAGCTCCCATACCGCCATCAATCCGATATTGAGCACCTGTAATAAAGGTGCTTTCGTCAGATGCCAGGAACAGAACCAGATTTGCGATATCGCTGGTTTCTCCGTAACGCCCGAGCGGAATGGTTTTGGCAAGCGTGTGCTCATCCACTTTCATGCCGCTTTCTAGTGAACGCATCATTCTGGTATTCACCGGGGATGGATGAATCGAGTTTACCCGTACGTTCGATCCCGCTACCTCAATCGCCGCCGTTTTGGTCAAACCGACGACCGCATGCTTGGAAGCGATATAGGGAGCTACGCCAGGGCTGCCGTCAAGTCCTGCAACCGATGAAGTATTGATTACACTGCCGCTGCCTTGTTGGATCAGGTGTGGAAGCACATATTTCAACCCCAGAAACACGCCGCGAACATTGACGCTGAGGACTTGATCGAAATCCTCTACTTTCTGATCAACAAGCGGAGCCACTTTCCCTTCAATGCCCGCATTGTTGAAGAATACATCAATCCGGCCAAAGTGCTCGATGGCCCTCTTCACATAACTCTCGACCTCGGAAGCGTTCGTAACATCCGCTTTAATGGCGATAACCTCGCCATGACCATCAAGCTCACTCTTCGCCTTATCGAGGGCATCCTGCATGAGGTCTACAATGACAACCTTGGCTCCCTCTTTCAGGAATTTCTCGGCAGTAATCTTGCCGATCCCACCCGCTCCGCCCGTAATGACGGCTACTTTTCCAGCTAATCTGCTCATGCTTCATATCCTCCACAAGGTTCATAAGTAGTTCTATCTTAGTTCTATCTTAGTTCTATCGTGAACTATTCTTATCCCCCGGATGAAATCTTATTCCTGTTTCTCTATTGGCGAGGACTTCGGTTCATCCAAGAAGTGCTGGGAGCCATCCGTGCCGAAGTGGGAATCGACTACCCGGTGCAGTTGCGGGTATCCGCCTCCGATTTTTCCGATGGCGGTTTGACCCCTGCCGAGGTTGCGCTAGCCTTGACCTACCTGGAAGCTGAGCTTGATGCGGTGCATGTATCCTCTGGCGGCCTAGTCCCCGCTGCTCCGCTAGCCACACCGGAAGGCTACCAAACCCCTTATGCTGCCATGATCAAACAATATGTACAAATCCCCGTCATTGCAGTGGGCAATATCCGCACCCAAGCGCTCGCCAATTTCATTCTAGCAGATCAAATGACGGATTTAATAGCCATTGGCCGACCGCTGCTGGAAGATGCAAATTACGGGGAAAAGATGTTGGCGCTGGCATAAATGTTTTACCGATAGGGAATTAGTGAGGGACTTGCGACGCCTGCACGAGAGGGATTCCTCACTGCAAGAGGTGCGCTTTGGTATACTCCTGCAACTGGCTGTCCCCCAAAATTAGAAGCAATCTTGGGGGCAGCCATAATCTTATATAGAAATCCGCATCCAACGCATGTTCGACTATCAGCCCGGCCATCACGCGATATAATCAGACGCCTTCAAAACCCCTCGTGCTGAACATTTTCCCTGGCGTATCCATGACAGGCTGTTTTCCTATAGCATCGGTAGAAGTTGCGCTTTAATGTGCCGCTTCACCTAACATCATCGTCCCCGAAAATATCGCTTAACGGTTTCATAGGCCAGCTTGGGACGTCGATATTCATCCACAATGCCTTTACTGTTACGTGTACATGAACGGGCCAGCAGCCAGCCAAGGCCTTCCGTCACACGACAATCGCTGAATTGCCATATGAAAATGCCGGATATATAATCCCGTTCCAGGTAAGCCCTTAAATTGCTGTCGATAATATCGGCCTGCCTCTCCTCCGAGCCCTTCTCCCGATTCGGACTGCGGAATCCGTAAAACCCGTCCCCCCCGAACTCGCTTATGATCATGGGTTTCCCCTTTCCGCCTAACGCATCTGCCCAAAGCCTTGCCTGATCCGCCAGTTCTCCCGGATTCTCATTGGTATACCAACCGGGGTAAAGATTGAAAGACACAATCTCCGCCAAGTCAAAACACTTCTCTTGATCCCTGTGATGGGAAGCGAAGGAACGGGGCCTGCTTGGATCAAGCTCGCCGATGATCGTCAGCTGTTTCTCATAATGGGCTCTCCCCTCTTCGGTATGACTTGCACATTCATTAAGAATGGCCCATATAAGAATGGACGGATGGTTATAATGCTGCTGCACCATTTCACGTGTCACCTGCTCGCTCTGCCAGCCAAAATTCGGATTCAGCATTTGCTCCAGACTCAAGCCTCTGGCATGATTCTCTTCCCACACCGCAATACCGCGTTCATCACATAAATCGAGAAAACGCTCATCGTAGGGATAATGGCTCGTCCGAACGGCGTTACATCCCAGATCCGTGATAAGTTCCAAGTCTCTCACCATCAGATGAAGAGGAAGCGCTGATCCGGCCATGGGATGATCCTCATGCCGATTGACTCCTTGAAGAACGACATCCTTGCCGTTCAACTGGATTTTTCCGTTATCCGTCGTAATCGTCCGGAAACCTACGCGATCCAGCCAATCATCGCAATCGTAGCCTTCCTCTGTCGTAAGGATGGCTGTCAGTGCATAGAGGTTGGGATTTTCCAATGACCATTCCTTCACATCCGGATATGCCACCCACGAAGAAATCTCCACAGTTTCTCCCGACTTCACCAGGGACCTGCCCAGCTCCGCGTCTATTCCTGCAAGTATCCCTCGGATCGATACCATTCTCTCTACCTGACCCATGTTTCGGACGACCGCTTTCCATGAACCATGCCAACCAAGACCCTGCCTGACGGGTGTAAACATGACATTTTGAATGTATAAATCGCTTATTTCCTCTACGGCAACCGGCCGTATAATCCCTCCATAGGTGTAATAATCATTGGGTACATGGAGAGCGGAATCCTCATGAAATGAATTATCAACGTAGACCACCAAATCATGAGTACCAGCTTCTACCTGAGGGATGACACACTCAAAAGCAGTATATGCGTTATAATGACAGGCTTTCATTACGCCATCGAAATAAACATGAGCCGTATGGCTAACGCCTTTGAATTCCAAGCGGAGATTACTTCGTTGATGAAGGGTTACCTTCTGCCTATAGACGCCAATCCCCCGGTAGTTACCAAATTCGGGATGCATCTCCCAACAGCCCGGTACCGGTAATCGATATCGATACGCTCCTACCTTTTCCCCCATATGAGCAGCAGGCGTGAAATCCCAAAGTCCCTCAAGTTCCGTGCTCTTACGAATCTGGTGCGTGCTGAATAGTCGAATCATAGTAGGCCTCCTTTTAATCGTCCTTTTTAATAAACATAAAAGAACCCCTTCCCGAACACCATAGCCAAGAAGGGCATTTACATGTCAAAATCGCTCTTTTGAAAATTGGAATTCAACCCGTGGTTAGGATAAGCTTAAGAAAGAACCACGCTCTAATCAATTTACCAAAAAAATCGACTTCAGAAGGTGAGTTGCTATGTATCAGATGCAGGACTTGGTTGTGCGAATTAATTGGTGTTTCCAAAAGATGACCTCCTCCAACTGGTCGGACATACGAAACAACACCACGCTGCACAGTTTTTATTGGATTCACGAAGGCAGCGGTGTTTTTCATACGGATCAAACGTATCAAGTCGAACCGGGTATGCTGTTTTACATGGAGCCTGGGCTGCGTATGCGCATGGCAAGCTCTACCGAATCCCCCCTGCTCATGAGCATGGTGTTGTTTGAATGCTGCGCTGTGCATTTTTCCACGGGTCAATGGCAGATGCCGGCAGCTGTTCCTCGACTGGATTTGCCGTTCGTCAAGAAATTCAATGGGGATATTGCTCTAAAACTGGATTCTACTTTCAGGGACGTTACGCATACGTGGGTACCGACTAATCCCGACAGTGAGCTGGAGAGCAGCGCCATTCTTCTCCGATTGATCGCAAAGCTGCATCAGCAGGAACAGGCTCCTGTGCAAGAAGAGCAGGCTTTTGAACGATACGCTCGCATTAAGAAGGAGATCGAGAATCATTTCGCGGAGCCTCTTCATATCGAGCAGATGGCTCGGGAGCACGCCATTTCGGTGTCGTATCTGCGAAAACTATTCCTGAAGCACATCCACCTCCCGCCCAAAGACTATTTGACCGCCATCCGGATGCAGCACGCCGAACGCTACCTGACCTATACAAATCATACGTTGCGCGTAATCGCTCACGCCTGCGGCTACAGCGACGAATTTCATTTCAGCAAAGCCTTTCGTAAGTGGAAAGGAGTCGCACCAACGGAATTTCGAAACGGTGTTGCGCAGGTGTTGGGCAAATGTTGACAATGAACCGCTCTCTACCCTAGCACCACACTCGTTTATAAGAGCAATATCTAAAAAGTTGATGGTGTGCAGCTGCAGCATCAAGCACGGAAAAACGGCAGCCGATGTTAACCGACTGCCGTTTTTTACACTTGTTATGCTAGCGTCTCCCCATGAACGATCTTCTGTAAAATATGGTTGTTCGGATAATGATCCTGTGGGCGGGCAATGTACTGAATCATAACTTCGGCCGCTTCCCGGTAAGCGTCAGCATCAAAAACAACAGTCTCCGCCCTCCCGGAGATTAGTTCTGGGCAACCGCTTGTACACAAAGCGGCGAGCCTGCCTGCGGTGTCAAAACGGAGTGCCTGTTCGCACAAGAATTCATTGATGACAACGCCCGGTAGACCTGAGTATTGAGCGAGAAACTTTTCAAGCTCCGAAGCGCTGGAATAAACATGCATCCGCTTCTCGTCCATGCCGGCCATTTCCCTAATCTGCTCCGTCATGCCTTGATCGACATAATGGTCGATCAGAAGAAATTGCGGCTCGGCTCCAAGTCGCCTTGCAGCTTCCTTGATGCCCGCCTCAAAATCCGGGACAACCGTATGGAAGAGAGGGTCATCAAGCGATGTATCGATCCCGATGATGGGAATCCCGACACCGTAATGCTTGGAGATCCGATGAAAAATGGAGGAAGAAGCATTCAGAATGAAGACCCCGTCCAGCTCCCTCTCCAACAGAATCGGAAGTTTGGAGAATTCCGGGTCGATATAGGAAACGACCAGCTGGTATCCAGCGTCGTTCAAATGCTTCCCTAGATGATACAATGCCTGTGAATACCGATAACGTGCCCAGTAAGGTTCACCCGTCTGATCGGGTAACAGAACGCCGATCAGCTCCGACTTGCCGCTTTTCAGCGCCAGTGCTGTTAAGTTTCGTTTATAATTGAGCCTTTGGGCAGCTTTCATTACTCTTTCCCGTGTTTCGGAAGAGATCGATTGATTATTCACGTTGTTCAGAATATAGGAAACGGTCGCCACCGATACGCCCGCTTCCTCGGCAATCACCTTCATAGTTACTTTTTTCATGTGTTTCAGCATCCTTTACTCAATCTCAATCGGCGGCTTTCGCATCAGAAGCCGTGTTTGCTAGGTTAATCATAAAGAATCTCATTCGTACGTCAACGAACGAAGCGGAGAAGGTTTATGCTCATGTAAACATCAATCAAGCGGTGCCACCTTAGGATTAGAAAGCCTGTCCCCGCGTCCATTGGATTACCTCGTATTGTAATTTTAAATCACCATTCACAACGAAGTGTCGTTGTACAGAAACTTTTCCCTCATGATCCGCTTCCATAAGGCCTGATTCCTCGGTGATATGAAAAGAGAATCCTGCATTTAACGGAAGCTCGGCCTCGGCTTCATAAATGCCAACCCCCTTCTTCACCAGCGGAATCCCCGCATGAATTCTTGCGTCTTCTGGCGTATCCGCCGGCACGCGCACTCGGATCGCAACGTTCGCCTTCTCCCGCAGATGAGGCAGCACGGTCAACGGATGGAGGGCGCTGCCGAGTCGGCCCTTCTCATACCGCACACAGCAATCACCTATTGACCGTGGTACGATCAAACCATGCTCATCGATATGCGCACTGTCTTCTGGATCCAATACGAGTTCGGCTTCTCCGTCCACGATGGTCAGGCCTCCTGCGTACCGGAGCAACGGGTGCACATAGGTCGGCTTACCCTCCATCCCCGCCACCCGGCTGCCTGCGAGCTCCACTCCGTCTGGTTCCCCCAGATGACCGAACAAGAATAGCAGCGGTCCATGAACCCGATCCGCCCAAGCCTCTTCGTTATGTACTGCTTCCGGAAAATACCCGAAAGCCAGCTCCTCCCCATAACGATAGCCTAGACGCAAGAGGCGTGCGGCCATCTCCCGGACGTGGTCCGCCTGCACTGTCATCCCCTCCATGCCCCCGGTATCGATCCAGAGCTTAATAGGTCCTTTCTCCTCATATTGATTGAATATGGGTTCATGGCTTAAAGAACTCTCATGATATTGATAGAAATAGGGCGACAACATAGCCACCTTGCCGAAAACGTCGGGTCGATTGAAACCAAGATGATACGTGACCAGCCCTCCTCTGGAGGAACCCATCAGTCCCGTATCACGGCTTTCACGTTTCGTTCGGAAGGATCGGTCTACGAATGGCTTCAGCTCTCTGATTAAAAAGCGTTCGTATGCTTCTCCACGGCATGGATATGGCAACCGCTCTGCAAATGGGCCTCCATGCGCGTATTCCTCGTTTCGGGACAAGCCCGCATTGCCTATGGCAACAATGATAATCTCCTCCATCCGGCCTTCCGAAATCAGCCGGTTGCACACATGGTCCAGACGCCAGGACTGACCATTAAAGCCAGAATGAAATACATTCTGCCCGTCATGGACATATAGAACCGGGTACCGCGTCTGTGTATCGCGGTCGTAACTTGGCGGCAAATAAATGTGAATGTCGCGGACGTTATTCATGACCGTTGAATAGAACGATTGAAACGTAATGATTCTGGCACAACTCATTACGATAGCTCCCCTTTCGTATGTTCTCCTGCAGGCAAATCAATCCAATTGTCCACTATATACGAAACTTTCTGATCTCTGTCAGCGTTTAATCTTCGGTACGGTACCGGGCGGTTCTGATCATCCGCTTCTTCCTTCTCATACCCCCGTGAAACCTTGAATCGGAAACAGACTCCCCTCGGAAGGCGGGCAGTACCCCTGTAGAGACCCTTTCGGACCTTCGATAGCTTAAATACCGCATGAATGGATGCATCCTCAGGTGTCGTGTCCGGTACACTCACCTCTACTTCCACCGTGACGGTAGCCGAGAGTTTCTCTACGACCGCGATTTTCATGCTTGCCTGTAAATTGCGGTTCTGATATCGAACTATCGTTTCTCCCGGCTTCCTAGGATGCAGCCTTCCTTCAGGCGTCACCTCCAGAATTGCGGGATGATCGACGGTATAGCCTCCTTCTAAGTCGGTGTACATCAACCCGTTGTCCAGCGTTACGACTGCGTTTAGCGTTGCGGAAGCCCCCTCCATTCCGACCGTATCAGGTCCGAACAAGTCAACTCGTTGGGAGACGCCCTCCCTGCCAAAAAAGAATCGCAGCGGAAGCTGCGCACGTCTTCCCCAATCGGTCTCAGCATGCGCGGCGTCAGGTTCCTCGTAGAAATACAACGTCTCCCCTTGTACGCAACCGCTGCTTAACAGTTCTTCCGCCACCGAACGAACGTGAATCGGCATGAAGAAACCTTCGGCTCCACCGATGTCGAGCCATAGCTTTTGACCGGGATTTGGCTTATGCGGCCGATACTGCTTCTGTTCGACAAACGTCTCTTCATCCAGATGGACAAAGAACGGGGACAGCATCCCGAGCAAACCGAATACATCAGGATTCCGCATACCGATGTTGTAAGTCGCAAGTCCTGCGGCTGAGGAACCCATCAGTGCTGTATGGGAAGCGTCCGACAGCGTCCGAAACATTCGATCGATGATCGGCTTCAACTCGTAAATCAGGAAAAATTCATATTGCTCACCCAGCATTTGAATCGGATACGCACATTGATCGTGGAAATACTCACTCGCTCCCTCGTTTTGCTTATGTTCAACCGCAACCACTATAATCTCCTGGATCTCACCGTTTCGAATCAAACCGTCCAGCGTCTCCCGAAGCCCCCAGGTTTCTCCCGATCGCTTGCGGGATTGAAATACATGCTGTCCAACATGCATGTAAAGCACGGGGTACCTTAGGCTTTGCAAGTCATCGTAGCTTGGAGGCAAATAGATCCAGGCATCTCTTTCGTTGTTCAATCGACTTGCATTAAGACCAGATAAGCTAAGAATCCGGGATTCCATTCGTTCTATTCCACCTTTCATTTCAATATTTACAACTTAATCGATTAAGTGAAAGTGATATATAGTCCTTTTTCTTGTCTCATCGATGATGTGTAAATCCTTACTAAAATAACGTTTATGATGGCCGCTCAAGTTTAACTTAAACGATTAAGTTTATTCAGAGTATAATTGCTTTTCTCTTGAACTGTCAATCCTATTTGACCCGAATTTTGAATCCCTCATCCGAAATCTCGCTCCTGTAATTGCTTCGGAGATGTCATTATAATACTGATTGTAAGCGCATTTATTGGTTTATATATATTATTTTTGATGAAGAGGGTGATATGTGTAAAATGGGTCGCTGAGCCCCCCTGCCCAGCAGATGCATCTTGTAATCTAATTTCATACTTAGGAGGAACAATGATGAGAAAATGCTTGTCTTCCCTGCTAGTCTTGTTCATGCTGGTTACATCCTTTTCCTTGTTTAATTCCAGAGCAGAGGCTGCTGACTACACCCAAGGGGTTGAACTATCCGGGGCTGTGGCGACGGTCTGGTTTAAATCAACCGTGAATACGAGCTGGGTGGATGTTCATTATCAAATTAATGGCGGCCCCCAGCAAAATTATCGAATGGCCAATAATAGCGGCAAATCCCGATATGAGCAGGCCATCTCAGGCATAAACAGTGGCTCCGTTATTACTTATTTCTTCACTTACAACAATGGAACTCCCGCTTACGATACCGGCACATTCACATATACTGCTGGCAATACTCCTCCACCATCCAATTCTTCCGGTTCCATCTACGACATCAATCCGTCCACCATTCCCGTTGCACCAGGCGGCTCCATATCCATGAAAATATTAAACGGCACAGGAGGCGCATACGCCGACAACCAAGTATACTGGGGCGTTCTCGGCATAAACCCTGCCAACAATAAGTGGAGTTATCTGGATTTAAGCGGAAATTTGGTGCCGATTTCTACGGCTCTGAATGATGCGCCCGGACATCTGACTAAAAATGGGATCAATTATGCCAATATCTATCATACCGTGAGTGACGCATCGTGGGTGAATCTGCCCAAAATTACATCCGGCCGAATGTTTCTAAGCGTAGGCACACCGCTCTATATTAAGACTTACAACGATGGATTTGCCGGACCTGATATCAACAATCCCACCGATCCGAACCGGAACATTTACTTCGATTTTGTCGAATTTACGATTGACAACGCAGGGTATCATGGAAATACGACCCGTGTTGATGGTTTTGGTTTCCCCATTCAACATCGTCTCGTAAACCAATCGGGCTCCTACGATAAGACCGTTGGCGAGCTTGAATCGGAAACCCGTGCCGGGATATTCACCAAATATCAGAATGAGGTGCCTGCCGCTTTCAAATCACTTGCAACGATACAGGCTCCGTACCGGATTGTAGCACCGATTCATGGCTCCTTTGCTCCAGGCGGAGCCAATGCCAATTATTTTAGCGGATACTCAAGCTACAGCACGCAGGACATTCTAAGATGTGATGGTGCGCTTACAGATGCTGCCACTTGCGCAGCCATTAACCGTCATGTATACACAACGAGCGACTGGAATACGGTATCCAACTATTATAAAGCTGCACCAGCGAATTTTTATGCGAAATTCTGGCATGATCATAGCATCGACCGTTTGGCATACGGTTTTGCCTATGATGATGTCAACGGTCAAGCCGCTTATTTAGAGGTAGGTGATCCAAAAGGACTCATTATCCGCGTTGGCTGGTAACCAGCTTGCCGCTTTATAGCCAACATGTATGAATAAAAATCCAGACACCCTCTTGTTTAAAGAGGGTGTTTGAACATTCAAGACAAACCAACCGTATAGTTTAACAATCCGCAGATTATGAGGATGGAATGTACGTGAACGTATGGGTACGGTTGAGCTGATCATTATTCTACGAGTAAGACGTCCATCTATACCAAGTACTTGTTTTTAAGTATCGTTCTTTCTTCCTCAGTAACGCCAAGCCCTTCATGAAGATACCGATCAAAGGATCCGTAATTCTCATCAATTGCTTCGAGCGAAGCCTGTATAAAGTTAGCTTTCATCATTTCCGGGATCTCTCCTGTCTTTCCCATTAACTCAGGCATATGGTCCATGTAATCCTTGCTGTCTGCCAGGAAACGCTTCATGAGTTCATCCACCGCCAGATTGGTCAATTCGTAATCCTCGATGACCACATCGCGCGGCACACCCAGCGTGAGAAGAATAAGCGCGCATACCACCCCTGTACGGTCCTTGCCGGCAGCACAGTGGAACAAAGACGTGTACCGACCTTCCTGTAACAGCTCATGAAGAATGAGCGAACACTTCTCCGTATTCATCATCATGGCTTTGTAACCTGCGTTCAGGTCAAGTCCGATCTTCTCCATATCCTCCGGATTAGCTTCCGCCATAAAGGGGATATTCGTATTGATTGCCTTGCCCATTGCGGGGCTCGGACGTTTCGCTACCTCGAAATCGCTGCGCAAGTCGCATATCCAGTCAATGTCGAGTGTACCCGCAATATGCAGATCCTGCTCACTCAGTTCATGCAGATCGGCGGAGCGAAGCAGTGCTCCCCAGCGAGTGGTTCGTCCATCCTCTGTAAGGTATCCGCCCATATCACGGAAATTGATCACTCCGTCTGTATTGATCATACGGTCATATATTGTTGAGACAGAGCCATCGTTGAACTTTACGTGATAGTAATTGCGACCCAGGGACTGTGTTCTTGTTACAGAAGCAGCCTCCAGATCGATATGAGCTTCAAGCCGCGCGCTTTGGGACTCATCAAATTCCAGTTGATTTGAAAGGTAGATGCCCTCGACTTCAACATGTGCAGCCGTATTCCAGGACATCGTAATCCGGTTGCCGACGCTGTATTTGGCTTGAACTAAGGGGCCCTGCTTTACTAGGTTGTTTGATATTGATATAGACATGATCAGAACTCCTCATTTCCTATTTTTATTTAACAAGTGGTTAGTGTTTACGAACTTTCAGATTCATTTTATATCGATTCGCCACAAGCTCTACGCTGAATACCATGATAAAGATAACGAGACCGACAAACAAAGCCCCGGCAAAATTATACGATTTCATCGCATGGGTCAGCTCATATCCGATACCGCCTGCACCGACTGCGCCAAGAATCGTAGATTCTCCAAGGTCCCCCTCGAACCGCAGTACGCACCAGGCAATAAAGGCCGTCTTTACCGTTGGCAAAATACCCTGCATGACGATGGCAAGCCAGCTGGCGCCGGTGGCCTGCATCGCTTCCAGCACGCCTTTGTCGACCTCTTCCAGCGATTGCGCGAATACTTTAATGAGCATGCCTGCCGCAGACACGGTAATAGCCAGCACGCCTGGAAGCGATCCAAGCCCGACAGACACGATAAAAATAAGCGCCCACACGACAGTCGGTATCGCACGCAGCAGCGAAGCGGCACTTTGGATGATCCACGCAATGAACGGATGGGGCGTCAGATTGCTTGCTGCCAAAAAGGAGAGAAAAAAAGCAATCAGGATACCCAGCACGGTTCCCAGAATGGCGACCTGCAACGATTCTATCGCTGCCAGAAGCACATGCCGCCACGCCGTAAAGTCGGGAGGAAACATGACTTGGACAATGCCCATGAGCTTCATGAAACCTGCGGCGATCCGGGAATAGTCGAATTGCAGCTGAATTAAGCTGAACACAAACAGCAAGGCAACAAGAGGCATTCCCACCACAAGAAGGCGGTTCTTTTTGGTTTTTTTGGGCTCCGCCATAGACGTAAGCACCGTCAGGGATGGTTTTGGCTCATTCCATTGCGCCCTCATATAATCCGCTCCCTTACACGATTGGTGATCGTTTCAACTACAAGAACAATGACAAGCACGAGAAGTACAGCCATGCTGGCTTTCTGGTACTGAAACAATTTCAGATTGGATTGCAGAATAAAACCGAGGCCTCCCCCGCCAACCATCCCGACAATCGTCGAAGCGCGCACATTAATTTCGAAATTGTACAGGCTCCAGCCGATAAATCCAGGCATGAATTGCGGGATGACCGCTTGAGACAATACTTGAAAATAACTACCTCCAGCCGCGCGAACCGCTTCCACCTGGCCCATGTCAATTTCCTCAAGCACCTCCGCAAAGGATCGGGTCAGCATGCCAATCGAGATCAATATGAGCGACATCGTGCCAACGATAGTGCCGAGCCCGAAAGCTGCGACCAGCAGGATAGTCCAGATGACAACCGGAATGTTCCGGAACAACGACGTAGCCGCTCGGACAAACACCTGCAGATAAGGATGCGGACTTGTCGTGGCTGCCGCTAAGAAGGACAGGAGTCCAGCTACAATCGAACCGATAACCATCGCCACGACGCTCATGTATATGGTCTGCATCGCAGGCTCGAGGAGCTTCGGCAGTGAAGAGAAATCCGGCGGCAGAAAATCGAGAAAGATAAAGCGAAAGCTTTCCCCCACCCCTGCAAACAGCGCGGGAAGCGAAAATTCGGCGCCGATTGAAGACCAGATAACAAGAGCCAGCAGCACGATGAGGAACAGTATCGTCTGGGTCCGTTTCATTTTACGAGCGGATTGCATTTGTGCCGCATTCATGTCAGGCGGTCTCCTTCACTTTAGCATGGCTCTGGTTGTAGATGAGCTGGATCATATCATCTGTGAGCTCCTCGGGGGACCCGTCAAACACTTTGGAACCTTTGTGGATGCCAATGATGCGGGTGGCATACTTCTTGGCGATTTCAACCTGATGAAGATTGCACAGGCAGGCGATGCCCTCCTCCTTGCAGATCGTGTACAGATAATGCATGATCGTCTCGGAGGAAGCCGGATCCAGGCTCGCAATCGGTTCATCCGCCAAAATCAAGTCCGGCTTCTGGGATAAGGCTCGCGCAATCCCTACTCGCTGCTGCTGGCCTCCACTAAGCTCATCGGCGCGTTTGTACATTTGCTCATATAACCCGACACGCTGCAGCATGCTCTTGGCAGCTTCCGTATCCGATTTGGAGTAGAGGCCAAGCGCGCCCTTGAACGGACTCATATAACCGAGGCGGCCATGAAGCACATTTTTGATTACCGTTACGCGGGTGACAAGATTATATCCCTGAAAAATCATGCCCATATGGCGGCGCATTTCGCGCAGCTTTTTCCCCTTGATCCCCATTGTCTCCTCGCCTTTAAAACGTATCTTCCCGTTTGTCGGCTCGATCATACGGTTCAAGCTGCGCAGCAATGTGCTCTTGCCGGCACCACTGGGTCCGATAACAACAACGAACTCTCCCGGACGAATCTCTAAATTCAGGTTGTCAAGTGCTTTGGTTCCATCCGGATATATTTTAGACAGGCCTTCCACTTGCAATAGTGTCATGTTTAAATCCTCCCTTGTTTATCTCTATTTGCTCAGCAATTCCTCAGGGGACATTTCAAGCGCTTTAGCTACTTTACGAATCGGATCAAAATCACTGTCGCTCCCCTCTACAAATGAAGAAGCGCCTACGCTTTCCATAAACTCAGGATTTTTAGTGTGATAATCCAGCATAAGCTCTCGAAGCTTGGTTACCAGCTCTTCAGGCAGATCTTGCCGATACAGCAGCGGAGCACCGCCAACGATGGGCTCGGACTCGGCGATCACGCGGAAATCTTCTTCTTTAACAAGACCCGATTCTGCCAGCATCGGCAGCATCAAACTGGACGTTCCGATTGCGTCGACATTGTTATTTGCCAGAGCAAGGAGCGATTTGTCATGTCCACCCGAGAAGGCGACGCTGCCGAAAAAGGATTCCAGCTCATTGTTTGCCAGGCCGAGTTCATTCATCAGCGTGGCACGGGGATACAAGTTACCTGAAGTCGATGCCGGATCGACGAATAGAAAATCTTTGCCTTTCAAATCTTTTACACTCTGATAAGGGGAATCTTCACGAACGAGAATGACGGTGTTGGATGATTGTCCACTTTCAGAACGGACAAGCAGCTTGGCGTTCGCCCGCTCCGTTGCGATGATGTAGCCAAACGGACCAATGAGTCCAATCTCGATTTTACCTGCACGAAGCGCTTCAATAACCATATTGTAATCCTCAGCTACAAATATTTCGGCAGGAATGCCTGTTGCATCTGTAATGTCTTTGGCCAGCTGCTCCTGGGAACGATTCATCTCCCCCTCTTCACTTGGCATCATGCCCACGCGGATGACTTCCGGAATTCCTTCGTTCCCGGATTCGGAACTTGCGGCAGTTCCGCAGCCGGAGAGAATAACCATCATCATGACAAGCGTTAGAATCAAACTTTGGCGACCTGTGTGTCTTTTGTTTTTTAGCATCCTATATCCTCCTGAAATAGATCTCATATTCTGTGGTACACAAGTAGGATACAAGTTGAATGTAAGAAGGATATCTTCGCAGATGAACAGGTTTGTTAAATTTCCGAATTGGTTGCGCACCTTCTTAGAAGACTGTTAATATAGGGTAAAATGTTAAAATAACGTGGAGTGTCGAAAGAGACCATCTCAAGAAACACTGGTCGTGGGCAGAAAGGAACTACTTATATGAACAAAATATCGCTTGTCGACACAGCATACCTGCTGCTGCGTGAGCGGATGGTTCTCGGAGAACTCATGCCGGGCACCCTGCTATCGGAGAATGAATTAGCCGAGGAGTATCAAATGAGCCGTACACCGGTCCGCCATGCGATTGCCCGTCTGGAGTCGGAAGGCTATGTTACCTCTCTCAAAAATCGCGGCGTGTTGGTCAAGGAAGTGAGCAGCAAGGAGTTTCTCGATTTAATTGAACAAATTCAGTCCATGCTCTTCTATTGTTTCGAAATCATGAAAGACCCGAAGCGGGAGATTCGCCTAAACTTGGAGTCGCTTGCAGCTCATGTTGAGGCACAGCGAATCGCCGAGCAGATGGATGATTATCCGTTATACACCAAGCATCATTTCCTATTAATGCGAGAAATTGTAGAATCCTTGGGCAACGGCGTAATGCTGAGCACGTTTGACTCATTTCGGGATAAATTATGCATGTATGCGATCGTCCGCTTCAAGCAAACTCCACATATCAAGCATTACAGCGCGATCGGAATCAACCGGGATACACTTCAAGCTCTATCAAGCCATGATTATGGAGCAGCGCAGGCGGTCGTCCTCTCTCTCAGCCGCATATCCAGAGAGCGTATGCTGGCTACAGGGCGGTTTTAAAAGACCGTCCTGGAACAAAACAGGCTTGAAAAGAATATAAAGAGAACGCCTGATTCAGGCGTTCTCTTCTTGTGATAACTTGAGTTATCGTCCACATGAAGTTCTATCTTGATTTTTGTTCAGCTGCTTATCTAAATTCAATTCATCCTTAAGAAAATCGGCGTTTATTATGCCCATTATATTGTTCACAAGCGTGTAATCCCATCCACTTCGTATGGCATTGATGTAGACGGATAGATCATACAGGGTGACAGATTCACCCCGAGTAGAGGTGTTTTGTCCACAAGCATCTCCACGGTGCTTCTTGAAGCGTTACAATGTCATGGCGTGACCATACCTGGCGAGGAATGCTTCCTTTTCCTTGTAATCCTTCATTACACTTCCGACAAGCCGCCAAAAGGATCGATCGTGGTTCATATGCAAGAGATGACAAAGCTCATGAATGACCACGTAGTCAATGACCTCGATGGGCGCCATCGCAAGACGATAGTTGAAGGTGAGATGTTTAGCCGAGCTGCAGCTGCCCCATTTTGTTCGGGACTCCTCGATGATGAAGGATTTGGGCGTGACTTTCAGCAGCTTCTGATAGATTTTGATGCGTTCACCGACTACCTTCTTGCAGCTTGCGAAATAGAACTTCTTCAAATCGTTCTGAAGCTCTTCTTCCGTACGCCCCTTCGTCTCGATTAACTCATGAAGCGAACAATATTGACCGAGATGAAGGAACTTGCCTTCCTCTTCGTATTCCCTGACCTTCGGTGAGGTACGTGCTGCTTCGATGGCTTGCAATTGCTTCAATATCTTGTTCTCATACTGCCTTACGGTATGTATCACCACATCATCACTTGTATAATTCGGTGCCTTCACCGTAACCAGCCCTGAGGGATGGATATGGATCGAGAGTTTTTTCCGTGGACCGTATTCCACATGAATTTCGATTTGTTGGTGTCCCAGTTCAATTTTCATGATCAACATCATTTCTATAAGATAGTATATCTATTGTAACAGAATCGAGCTGAATTAAGCTGCTTCATTATCGCTCTCTAGCTCTGAATCTACCCACTTCAAAACTTCATTGCCGGAACACCCTGTCCTTTCCATCAGATCATCATAGAATATCATATGCTTTACAAGGAGGAGGGAATGAGCCATGGGAGAAGTAGTAGAAGGTGGATATGGTGGATATGGTGGATATGGTAACGGTGTAGGAGCAATCTTGGTATTGTTCATCTTGCTGGTTATCATCACAAGTGCTTTTATCTAATAAGAACCAATCATCAGCCTAGCTCAGTAAAAGGCCATGAAAGGAATCATCCTTCATGGCCTTCTTCTCTAAGAAAATTGAATTCTCTATACATACATGTTCCTGTCATTTATCCTAATGCAACATCAAGAATCATCATCAATGTGAAGCCGAACATTAAACTCATTGACGCTAGATCCTTATTGCCTTTTTCTTGCGAACTGGGTATAACCTCTTCGGCTACTACAAAGATCATAGCTCCAGCTGCAAAGCTTAATGCGTAAGGTAATAAAGGTTCAATAAATGAGACAGCCACTGCACCGATTACGGCAGCGATGGGCTCGACCATACCCGAAAACTGTCCATAGAAAAAGCTCTTTCTTCGAGACATCCCTTCTCCTCTTAGAGGCATGGAAACCGCCACGCCTTCCGGGAAGTTTTGTATGCCAATGCCGAGGGCCAGCGTCATAGCACCAGCCAGGGAAGCCTCGGTTCCCCCATTGGCGAGCGCACCAAAGGCTATCCCTACTGCCAAGCCTTCCGGAATATTATGAAGCGTAATGGCGAGCACCAGCAATGTACTTCTTTTTCTTCGTTTTGGAAGATATCCTTCCGCACCAGCAATCGAAGAATTGGGATGAAGGTGAGGTAGTATTTTATCAATTCCCCACAGAAATACCCCGCCTAATAAGAATCCAAAGGCTGCCGGAAACCAGTTCCCTATGGGATTTCCTTCCGACATGGTTATAGCTGGCGCTAATAAAGACCAATAACTAGCGGCAATCATGACACCACCGGCGAAACCTAACATGCTGTCCAATAGTCGCTGGTTTAGTGTTTTTGTCATAAACACAAGGGCTGCCCCTAATGCAGTCATTCCCCATGTAAACAAAGTCGCAATGAATGCTTGCGTAATCGGATTGAATTTCATTAGGAAGTCTACCACTGTGCAAGAGCTCCTTCTTCAAAATATTAAAATGAATCGACAAATAGTATCCCCTAAATAAGAGCCCTACATGTATTTATATCCTATCATCGGGCTGACTGATCTTCTATGAACTTATTAACCATATTAACGTGACTGTATCTCACCCGCGTCGGTTTCCAACAAAAAAAGCCGCGATGATCGCGGCTTCTTCGATACTAAACAATGGGCTTGCTTTCTTTTGAGAAAAGAGTTTCTTCTGCCACCTGGGCTAATTCCTCGGCTTTATTGCTAATTTCCTGGATCGTTACCGAGAATTCTCGAATCGCCCCTGACTGGCTGTCAGTTAACGTGTGAATATCAGAAAAAGCATGATTTAATCCCAGCAGCAGTTCCTGAATATTCTTCGTAATTCCATTAATCCGATCCACATTCTCTTTGGAGATGGTCGCCAGCTTCCGGATCTCATCGGCAACGACGGAGAAACCTCTTCCCGCTTCACCTGCTCTTGCTGCTTCGATGGAAGCATTCAGCCCCAGCATGTTACTCTGCTCCGAAATCTCCTTAACCACGGTGGAAATCTTACCGATCTGCTGAGCACTTGAGCTGACGTCCTTCATTTGAGTCGTTACGTTGGTTACACGCTCGGTGAGGTGAGAAACCGATTGGCTTATATCTTCAATGGACGCCGTTGTCTGTTCGACAATAGCAGAGAAGCTTTCGGCCATCTCAAAAAGCTTATTCGCTTTCTCGAGGCTGGTCCCCATGCCTACGCCGCCAATAACGCGGCCCTGCTCGTCATGCAGCGGGATCGCGCGTGCAGCAAGCGGGAAACCAAACAGCTCTTTCGGAACGACCGCGGATAGAGCCGTATTATTCCTGATCGCGTTGGTGACGATATCCCCTTCCATTAAAGGGTCGCCTGGGCTCACATTCAATGAGAACGTTTTGCCCGGATAGTTGATGATCAGTTTCTCCGTATCATATATGCCAATGGTGATGTCATCATTCGTAAGATTATTCAGCAGTGGAGCTATCCTTACAAAAGCTCGGATCAGCTCATGCTGTGTTTGAACTTCAGTCACATTTACCATCCTATCTCCCCCCAGCCCTTAGTACGGGAATTTCCTTTGTCCGTAATGAACCGATATCCACTTCATCGTGGTGAATTCATCCAAGCTCCATGCCCCATTCAAGCGGCCCAGCCCGGACTGTTTCTCTCCCCCAAAAGCAACAATCGGCTCGTCGTTAATCGTGACATCATTCACATGGATCATACCGGTGTGGATTTTCTTCGCCATCTCTACCCCACGCTCCAGATTGGAGGTATGAATAGCCCCGCTAAGCCCAAAACGTGAATGGTTGGCAATTTCAATAGCTTCTGCTTCTGTTTCGAACGGAATGATACACACAACCGGGCCAAACAGCTCCTCTTGCGCTACCACCATATCCGGTTTGACGTCTATAAGGATGGTAGGCTCCACCATTCTGCCCGTAATCTGACCTTTCAACAGCGGAACCGCCCCTTGCTCAATGCCCTGTGCAATCAGCTCC
This sequence comes from Paenibacillus sp. LBL, assembly GCF_029893715.1. Classification (NCBI taxonomy): domain Bacteria; kingdom Bacillati; phylum Bacillota; class Bacilli; order Caryophanales; family Paenibacillaceae; genus Paenibacillus; species Paenibacillus sp. LBL. Next base: position 32,047 of record NZ_JARXYU010000022.1, read on the forward strand.
TGCAGTGTCTCTGCCTGACGGTTGTTGATGACGGGTCCAAGGATGGTCTGAGGATCACTCGGGTCACCTGTTGTAAGCGTAGAGACCTTCGCTCCGAATTTATCGATAAATTCCTGATAGATCGTCTTCTGTACCAGAATTCGGTTGGCCGACATGCAAATCTGACCTTGGTGCGTGAATCTGCTGAATGTCGCCGCTTGCACCGCGTAGTCGATATCCGCATCCTCCATAATAATGAACGCGCTATTTCCCCCAAGCTCCAGCAGCGGTTTTTTGAAATTCTTGACAGCCAATTGTCCAATATAGCTCCCAACCTTAGTGGAACCCGTAAAGGAAATGATTCTCGGGATCGGATGCTCAACAAACGCATCGCCGATCTCCTTGATATCTGTCACCACTACGTTCAACAGGCCCTTCGGTACACCGGCTTCCTCAAAAATCTTGCCAATCAGAGTTCCACCCGTAATAGGTGAATCCTCGTGCGGTTTCAGTACCACTCCATTGCCAGCACCCAGCGCCGGTGCAACTGATTTCATGGACAGGAAGAAAGGGAAGTTAAACGGACTGATCACCCCAACTACGCCAGCGGGCATACGGTACAGCCGGTTCTCCTTGCCGTTCTCTACAGAAGGCAGAATCTTACCCTCCATTCTAAGAGGGAATGTAGCTGCTTCCTTTATGATATTTTTCACAAGACCGATTTCAAATGCGGCCTTCAGCCGCGTTCCGCCCAGCTCCTGAACAATAATGGACGTAATCTCTTCCTCATTCACTTCAATATATTTAACGGCATTCTCAAGGATATCGCGTTTATTGTAAGGATTAACCTTGTCCCATTCCAGCTGAGCTTTACAGGCCGCTTGATAAGCAGCATCAATGTCTGCAACACTGGCGATTTGAAATGCGGTGATTACCTCATCATTATAAGGATTGATATCAGGCAGCGTTATACTGCTACTACCATCTCTCCATTCCCCGTCTATGAATTGCTTTCCTAACTGTAAATAGTCCATATTCTGCCTCCTATGTCGATAAATTTGTTGTTACTACCCCATATATTTATCGACAAAATATCCATTGTTTGTTAAGGTAAATTTTTTCATATTGCCAAAATTCTGCACCCCAGAATGTTCTTCAACCTCTTCTCGTGCATTCAAGTGAATGGTACAAAACAAAAAAGCCGCCAATATGGCGACTTATAAAGCATATATATTTTTGTCTCGTCTCCAACGTATAGGTTTCGCCCCTGTTCACCTCTCACCCATTACTGATGTCCCACGATCCGATGAGGTACATACGGTTCTTCCAATGATGCAATTTCTTCAGCTGTTAATGTTATGCTAAGAGCCGCGACCGCATCCTCAAGATGGGATAGCTTCGTAGCGCCAACAATGGGAGCCGTAACCGGCTCTTTCTGCAGCAGCCAGGCAAGTGCGATTTGAACGCGCGGAACGCCGTGTTTTTTCGCTATAGCTGCAACCTGATCAACAATCAAGCGATCAGATGCCGCGGTCCCATCGTATTTCTGTTTTGCGATTTGATCGGTTTCGGAACGAAGCGTGGATTCCTGCGGATCTCTTGTCAATCTCCCACCGGCAAGCGGACTATATGGAATCACGCCGATCTTCTCCTCCTTGCAAAGAGGCAGCATTTCTCTCTCTTCCTCACGGTAGATGAGGTTTAGATGGTTCTGCATGGATACAAATCGAGTCCAGCCATTACTCTCGGCAACAAACAATGCCTTTTGGAACTGCCATGCATACATGGCTGAAGCTCCAATATATCTGGCCTTACCGGCCTTCACCACATCATGCAAGGCTTCCATTGTCTCTTCAATGGGCGTGTTGTAATCCCAGCGGTGAATCTGGTACAAATCCACATAATCGGTTTCCAGTCGTTTTAAACTTTTATCTATCTCACTCATGATGGCCTTTCGGGAAAGTCCGGCGCCGTTCGGACCTTCGTGCATGCGTCCGTTAATCTTCGTGGCTAGCACGATTTCATCGCGATTGGCATAATCCTTCAGAGCACGCCCCACGATTTCCTCGCTATGTCCAAGTGAGTAAACATTTGCCGTATCAAAAAAATTGATGCCCAATTCCAAGGCTTTCTTAATAATGGGGCGGCTGTTCTCTTCATCAAGTACCCATGGATGAACCCAGCCCTCTGCCGATCCAAAGCCCATGCAGCCAAGGCACAGCCGGGACACATCCAAGCCTGTATTTCCAAGCTTCGCATAATTCATATGATTGCTCCTCGCTTTCCCATAGTTACTATAGACGCCATTCACTCTTCTTCTCTATTTTTGTTCTGCAAAATAATGCGACACCGCATATTGATACGACTGCAAGAAAAACGCGACTGCCTTTTGGCTTACCGCCGCTTTAGGGTTAATGATATCAAAACCATGATAACAGCCCTGGTACAACTCGAAATCAACCGGAACGCCTGCTTGCTTTAATTTCTCCACGTAATGAATGGTTTCATCCCGGAATGGTTCGAGATCACCGACATAAGTGACGGTAGGCGGAAGATGAGTGTAATCGGTGGCTCTGGTAGCCGCGGCATAGGGAGATACCTCTTTTCCGTAGCGGTCCCCAAGGTATAACTTCCAAGCCCATTGATTCATATCGGAGTTCCATATAGGAGCGTTATTCTCCTTGGCCGATTCCGTCATCATTCGATCATCAATCATTGGATACAACGGCATTTGAAAAGCGATGTTCACTTCTCCTTTATCCCTTGCATAAAGCGTAAGGGCAGCCGTTAGTCCTCCCCCCGCGCTTTCCCCTCCTACCATCAATTGATTACTTCGGATGCTCAGCTCCCTGGCATGATTCTTCATCCATAGAAGAGCGTCATAGCTATCCTCCAATGCTGCTGGATAGGGTGCTTCGATGGATAGACGATAATCGGGAGCGATGATGACACAGCTGCTGGTGTCCATTAATTTTTTGTACGTATTCTCGAACATTTCGGGTACACCCATCGCATACCCCCCTCCATGCAGCCACAAGATACCGGGAACCTCTTCATTCGTATGATGGGGTTCATAAATTAGAATGCGCAGTTTGGAGCCATCTTTACGTGTAATCCATTCTTCACGGACATTTAAACCTTCCATGTGACTGCCTTTCCGTTTATCGCTTTGTTTCTTTCGATTTAACATCGTTTTGACAAATTTAGCTTCGCTGGAGGTGCCCAATAAGAGACCTAGAAGCTTTCCTCTCCATCTTAATTCCCTATCCATCATGGTATAAGTTACTTTCATGAGTTCCCTCCAAGTACGTATTGATCTGAAAATGTGTTTACAATATAGTAACACTGTGTAAGATAATCAACAGCCAGTTCGATAAATATTGCCGCTTATCGAACGAAAAAATCAAAAACATGAAAGTTGACCGCAGAATCCGCTATACCAAGATGGAGATTATCTGAAACGTGTGATCTATATTTTGCACGATCGCAGTATCGAGACTTGGAGGGAACAAGCACCGCAGATCGATGTCCATACGCCTGAAGCCTTATATTCATTTATATCCAGCGGCAGCGCAGCAGCGATTAAGGAGTGGGTTCGGAACGGAATGACCCAGAGCCCTGAAGAAGTAGCAGCGTTCATCGATAAAGCCACTCGTTCTGTGGAACGGTCTTTTTTGGAATGAAAGCCAATTGGCATACGAGCAGCCATAAGTGCTTGAAAGCCCGTTCTTCCATCACAAACCCGTTCTTCTCTCCAGTTCCTCGGGATAACGGTCTCCCGTCAGCGTGATTCGAGATGTAGCCGAGTTGATCGCAAGCAGATCTTCGGGCGTCAACTCCACTTGGGCTGCTCCCAAATTCTCCTCCAACCGATGTAATTTTCGTGTACCTGGTATTGGAACGATCCAGGGCTTCCGAGCAAGCAGCCATGCAAGTGCTATCTGAGCCAGAGACACGTTTCTGGGTTCAGATACTTGTTGAAGTACTCGAATCAATGCTTGATTGGCTTGAATCGCCTCTGCCGTAAATCGTGGAAGGATACGGCGCGTATCATTTTCATCGAAGGCAGTATCTGCACTCACTTTTCCGGTTAAGTATCCCTTACCTAAAGGACTGAATGGAACAAAACCTATACCCAGTTCCTCCAGAACAGGCAATAATTCCTCCTCCGGACGTCTCCACCACAAGGAGTATTCACTCTGAACCGCAGTCAGGGGATGGACGGTATGCGCACGACGAATGGTTTTGACTCCTGCTTCCGAGAGACCCCAATGCTTCACCTTCCCCTCCTGGATAAGATCCTTCACGACGCCCGCCACTTCCTCAATGGGTACCTTGGGATCCACGCGATGTTGATAATAGAGATCAATGGCTTCCACGCCAAGCCGTTTGAGCGAGCCTTCTACGGATTGCCGGATGCATTGAGGTCGACTATCCTGGACCTGTTTGCCATCCACCATCCTAATGCCAAATTTAGTCGCCAATACAACCTTGTCCTTGAACGGCACAAGCGCTTCTCCTACCAGTTCCTCGTTGATGAAAGGACCGTATATTTCGGCTGTGTCAAAAAAAGTAACGCCTCGATCAATGGCAGCATGAATCACCGATATCATTTCCTTCTTGTCAGCTGCGGGGCCATAGCCATAACTCATGCCCATGCAGCCAAGCCCAATGGCGGTAACCTTCAATCCGCTTGTTCCTAATTCGCGCATTTGCATCATCATCTTCCCTCCCATTGATTCATGTTTAGATTACATACATAACATGATTTCATTATGCTATAGATTATAAGGAGATCGATATCTCATTTGTCTTAAATGATTGCCTAATCCTCTCATTACATTATCGCTGTAGAGAAACATGCCTTATACTGAAAGAAGTGAAATAACAAGGAGGAGCTTATGTCCGAGGAAATACGCAAACACCGGAATGTGCTGGTACAACTATTGGAGCGACATGCGAATCAAAGCGGGGTTCACAAGACGGATATTCCATCATTATTCTTCATTCGTCACTTGCAAGTTACGGAGCCGGTTCATCGGGTCTACAATCCTTCCCTATGTTTTATTGCACAAGGTTCAAAAGAGGTATTGTTGGCGCAGGAACGATATGTGTACGGACCCGCTGATTATCTGATTTCCTCCATGAATGTGCCGGTGGTGGGTCAGGTCATACATGCTTCGAACGAAGTTCCTTTTTTGAGCCTGAAGCTGGAGTTTACGCAGAATCAAATCCTTGAGGTACTCAACGAATACGAACTTCCGATCCTGACTAAGGAAAACGCGAGAAGAGCTTTGTTTGTTGGTCAGATGGAGGCATCACTTCTGGAAGCCATGGTTAGGTTGGCACGCTTGCTGGATCATCCTGCAGAAATATCATTCCTTGCGCCGCTTTATATTAAAGAAATCTTGTTTAGACTCTTGCAAGGGCCTTACGGTGTTGCATTGGCTCAAATCGCTATGGAAGGCAGCAGCACTTATCGAATAAGAGAGACTATTGAGCAAATTATCCGGCATCGTGATCAACCGCTGCGTATCGAAAGTTTAGCTGAGACCGCGAGAATGAGTGTATCTTCGTTCCATAGGCATTTTAAAGAGGTAACCGCCATGAGTCCGCTGCAATTTCAAAAGCAGCTCAGATTACAGGAAGCAAGGAGATTATTATTGTCGGAATCAGCCGATGCCGCCGATGTTGCCTTCCGGGTTGGTTATGAGAGTCCATCCCAATTCAGTCGGGAATATGCGCGTCTATTCGGTTGCCCGCCTAGAACAGATATCAAGCAATTGAAGGAAAAGTATGATGTTTTGCGAGATGCCAACACCTTTTAAGGAACGGATCCGGCATAATAGCTTGGCGAACGACGTAAACGGCACGGCTATGCTATTATCGCAAAAAAAGCACCCCCGGAGTGTAGACTCCAAGGGCACTTCATTAGTGGGATATGCTTCGGACTACAACAGAAAGATCAGAATCGTATGGGACTAGAAGGTGTCGGATGATCACTCCTGCGTGGCTTCCTTCACCAGCGGCATGCCAGCTTCAACTAATCGCTTGTTGCGAATGAAAAATAACGCAAGTACAAGCATGAACAGCCCCGTTCCCATGAGCAGCCATTCAATCTCAATGACATCGGCAAGCGGTCCGAAGACCAACATCCCGAGGGGCATCATGGAAGTCGAGATCATGCCGAAGACCCCGAATATGCGCCCTAAATAATTGTCGTCCACTCTCTCCTGAAGCAAAACAGTCGTAGGCGTGTTGAAAATAGGCATTGCCACTCCAAACACACCCATAACGGCCAAGTAAATCCAGAAGATCGGCACAATGCCGAGCGCGAAGGTGCACACGCCCATGATGATGCTGGCGAGCGTCATGGTGTACACTTTATTTTTGAAACCGCCCCATGAAGCGATAATGCCCCCGCCAACCATCATGCCGATGGAGAACGCGATCTCGATGGCAGTCAAGCGCCATACGTCGTCACCGAAGGTACGCGTCACTTGCAGCGGTGTCAAAAAGGCCGCAGGGGCCATGAGCACGAAGAAAAAGGCGAAAAAGATAAAAAATGTTTTTAAAAAGGCATGCTGGCCAATATAGTCCAAACCCTTCTTGAAATCATCAAGGTAACCTGTCGTTTGGGCACTGGCTGCCTTTTGGTGGAGCGGAATTTTGAGAAAGAACAGTAACGTCAGGATCGCGATTGCCGCTGTGATGACGTCTATGAAAAAAATTATTTCGATTGTCGCCATGGTGAGTAATGCCGCGCTGGCGATAGGCGCAACGAACATAATGAGCGCCTGCAAGGTGCCATTGATGCCGTTTACTCTTGTTAGCTGATCTTGCGGCACGATTTGCGGTAAAATCGCCCCGACCGCAGGTGTCTGAATGCCTGCCCCAAGTGCGCGTACAGCAGCTATGACAAACAGCAGCCATAACGCTTCATAGCCCAGCAAAAAAACGATGGCCAGAATAAGCGTAACCACTGCGATCATGGCATCCGCGATCATAATTAGCCATTTGCGGTTAAAACGGTCAGCCCACACCCCAGCAAAAGGTGAAAGTAAAAAAGTCGGAATAAATCCGCAAATGATATATAACGTCATCATAATACCTGACTGTGTAGTCAGCGTAATATACCACATGATGGAATACTGCACCAAGGCCGAACCAAACAGAGAGATGGTCTGGCTGCTTAAAAAGAGAACAATATTCCTTTTCCAATGCTTTTTCTCATCTGCTTCAGATTGTGACATCGTTACCTGCTCCTACCTCCTTCATCTCGATTACGCTAACTCTATCACAAACCTGACGAGCATATTTCTTCTTGATTGCTCATGTTGATCTTCCCTATGACGATACTCGAAAGCTCCTTATTTCGCAGGGAATGAATGCTGTTTCCCTCACCAGGCCACGAGGAGTGCGAGGATTAAGAGCGTGAACAATCCCCACGGAAAAGAGCTGGCACCAAAGACTTCAAGTAAAACGCCTCCTGTTACTCCCCCGCCAGCGTTAGCCAAATTCCATACCGTTGTGCGCATTGGAATGACCATATCCACTTTGCTATCACCTGCTGCTCTGCAAGCGCTGTTTGCAGCAGCGTTGCTGCGCCGCCGAATGTTAATCTGGCGATGGAAATGACGGCGAATGCTAACTACGCTGTTCAGTACATTTTAGAGGGGATTTGGGATAGCTGTAAAAAAGACCTGAAATAAAAAAGCCGCAAATCTGCGGCTTTCATATTTTGCAAAGGCTAATTCATTTTGGCGATTATTTAAATACGCTATCAGGGACGTAGTAAACTTTCTGCGTATCTTTTTTGTTTACCGGATCTGTAACTATGGTGAAATATACGTTTCCATTTTTAGTCTGTACTCCCTCGATCTCGCGCTTTCCCACATTGGTAATATTCACAAGGGTTTTGTAAGCTCCTGTGCTGGATATGAATGCGATCTGCGGAGTGTCGCCATCCGCGCCGCCTGAGGTATAGATTTCTGTTTTTCCCAGCATATCAGCACCTTGGAAAGAACCGTTAGGTCTGATGATATTACTCCCCGACTGCGTAAAGCTGCTGACCGCGGCGTTGACAGCTGCTGCACTGTCCATTCTCACCTGCTCATTACTGTCTAGCAGCTTGTTTAATGCTACCGTGTCATAAATGGACCACGTTACGGTTCCTTCTGATGTTTGTACGCGGAAAACCGTGTGGGTGCTGTTGCCCCCGCCATCCACGCGATAAGTCTCACCTAATCTTGCACCTGTTGTATTGGCATAATTCATATATGTGAACCGATGCAGGTCCGTATAATCCACTGTCGTTCCGGCCGAATATTGAAGCCTGGCTACCTGAAGAGACCAGTAATACGTGGTGGAAGGATCTGCTTTTGAGCTAAAATAAAAGTAGTTTTCTCCATTATAGGTATACATGTCAAGCGTTTGGCAATGGCCTGAATTGGTGATGGTCATTTCATCAACATATGTGGCATCATTCCCGCTCATAAGCAGTCTTGACAGATAGCATGTTCCCCCCGAGCGTTGGGTGACGTAAAGATACTTGTCTGCGATATAGGCTTTCTGAACGGCCACGTTGTGGTTAAGTCCCTTGAGATTGTAAGCAAGTGTGGCGGAAGCATTTACGGTTTTCTCAGGACTTGCCGCAAATACGGGCATAACGGACACGGTAAAAACCAGAACGGCGAGCATGGCGGAAACCATCCATTTCATTGGCCTTCTCATAAGACGCAGTGCTTGAGCTTGAAACATAACAATACCTCCATTCGAATTCGAAATGATAATTCATGGGACTAATATCGAACTCCGTGTGTGTATAACCTCCTTTATCTTGTATTTCAAAAAAATGATTGGCAAACCATCATACACTAAATACCATACCAAAAAATGGATTGGATTTCCAATGCCATGATGATGATAATGTCATCACATGTCGCCACCATCTCTCGTTCCAGTAAAAAGAATATCCAACGATCGCTCCCGAACCGGAGATCACTGAACAGATGCCACTCATGCAGGGAATGACTCTTTAGGGCAGCTACGGAGAGAGCTAAAACTCGTACAGCAACGAGGGCACGGTCTACCGAATTAAGTTTATTCGGGTCGGGGATGATCCCCGGAAAGCATTAAGGGAAAACGATGAGCTGGACGAGGAACAATTGACCTCGCTTCACAAGCGTCTTGAGCGATTGGATCAGGCCAGCCCTGCTGGTGTGTGGACGGGTGATTTTTTACGTATCATCGAAAAGAATCCAGGTGTTCGAGCGGCAGAACTGGCAGTCGCTATTGGCTGGGAAACCGATAAACTGAAACTGAACGTTCTTAAACTTATCCCCGACATCAGATATTCTCGAATGTAAAACTGCATTTTGTTCCCCCATCTGCTATACACTCCTTACGTTCGACGCGACTGTCCAGTAAAGATTCAAACATAGCCAGCTCGCATTGACACGCTTGCCGGTAACGGCTAGCCACTTGAAAAATGGGACAGTTTCCTTCCTCTAAGGAATACTTGTCATCGTGAATCTTCACTAGCGAGGTCATGTATCCTGCATTATCCTGGATTTTGGCGAGTGTTACTATTTTTTCCTCGAAATTTTGTCCAGTCATGGCTAATTGGTATTTTTGTTCAAGCCTTTTCCTTCTTCGCTTAAATAGTTCGTCAACGAATAATTCACCGAACATATGGTTAATCTCTTCCATCAGCTCTAAAGACAGGACATCATATTGAGTAGGAAATAACTGTTCCGCTAAATCAGTCAGACTATATATATAAGTTGGTCTACCGATATGCTGACGAATCGTCGAGCTTTGGATATAGTTATCCTTTTTCAATGCATTTACATGTTTACGAACAGCCATTCCTGTCACTCCTAGATGTTCTGACATTTCTTGAATGGTGGTTGATCCTAATTTTTTGAGCAACAACAATATTTCTCGTTTCGTCGATGATTCCCGCAAAGGAGCTGTAAGTGTGTTCATTTAATTACCTTCCTTTCTGAACAAGAACATCGATGCAGGCAAAAACTTGGCAGCTCTTTCGCAGCATCCGTCCGGATTTCCTTCACGGAGGGAGGACTCATGAGAAGTCCAGTACAAGCTCTATTTTCGTAATGCCCTCCTCCAGAAGCAATGAAGTAAACACAAGTACAGTTTATACGCTTAAAACATATTTGTATACACTCAATTTTGTTTGTATGTAGAAACAATTTGTCGTTAAGTAAACATGTGTGGATTATACTGGGTGTGAAAATGTTGAAATGAGGTGAATCCAATTGGATTTTATGCGTGTGTTGATTGAAGGCAGCATTTTATCCGATGTTTTCTTGATCATCGTGCCTTGTTCCATCCGTGTGCCGTTGTTTCCTTTTGACTTCCCTGTCATTAGGTTTAATATGTAAGTAAAAGAGATGGGGGTATGATATGGAAAGAACTGAAATTATAGCAATAGTATCATTGTTAATATCCATCTTCCTTCTGCTTAAGCACTTTAGAATGCAATCCCGAATCAATGAGCTTACATCCGATCTTGCACGCCTGGAGGGCCGATCGGAGGTTTATCCTCCTCCCCGCCCACAGCAGCCGGCTGTTGTTGATACTCATTTCATAAGCTCGGGGAGCTCAGAGCTTTCACCAGAGCTGGAGCAACGCCTGCGACAACTGCTGGCTGAAGGAAATAAGATTAAGGCGATCAAAGAATTACGTGAGGCTATGCATCTCTCCCTGAAAGATGCGAAGAATTACGTGGACGCCATGGATCAGCGCTAGGCTATACGTACAAAGAGTGCCTCTTGATCATGAGGCATTCTTTTTTTTTGTGGTGCCCCTTCACTAAGCTAGAAATGCTTCTTCAGAAGTTCTTCAGAATTAATTCAGAATTCCCCTCGTTTTATCCCAAGATTTCCCCCTTAGAATAGAATCCATAACATGATTACGGGGGGATTTACACAATGACAAGGCTGATCGATTGGCTGCACGAGCAGGCTGTTTTTTTAAGCAGATTTCTTATATCGCCGGGGCAGATCGGAAGTGTAGCACCAAGTTCCAGAGAACTTGCAGAGACCATGGTGAAACCGGTAGCTTGGGAGCATATAAGGACCATTGCAGAGCTTGGCGCCGGCACAGGTGCGATTACAAGACACATACAATCCGCTGCCGGAGTGGATACAAGAGTGCTGTTATTTGAGAAAGACCCTTATCTTCGTCGTAAGCTGAAAGAGCGATATCCGCACTATTCCTGTTACACCGATGGCAGTCACCTTCGTCTATTCCTTAAACAGGAAGGCCTGGAGTCACTGGACTGCATCATCAGCGGACTTCCTTTTTTTAATTTTTCACAATACGTTCGGGACCGCATCATAACCGAAATTGTTGCAGCCTTGAACAAGGACGGGCTCTTTATTGCATTTCAATATTCACAACAGATGAAGAAGCAGCTCATGGAGCATTTTGACATCATCAACATTCATTTCGTTCCGAAGAACTTCCCTCCAGCCTTCGTTTACGTGTGTCGAAAAAAGCAAATTTGAGTGCTGAGGAGCCTCATCGTTGAATACTTTATTATGGCTTATCCGCTATGTTACTCTTTCATTAGATTGCGCCGACATTCAAGCTTGATCTTGGCCTGGGAGCCTACTAGCAAAGGAGAGCATGTCCTTGAAAAACATTAACGTTCTGATCGTCGATGATGATAAGGAAATCCGCGACGTCCTGCACGTCTATCTTCGCAATGAAGGCTATCACGTATTGGAGGCGGAAGATGGGCTTCAAGCCCTTCAGCTTCTTCAACAACATGAAGTTCAGCTCATCATTCTCGACGTGATGCTGCCGAAACTGGATGGGATCGCGGCCTGTCTTCAAATACGTGAGCGATCAGCGATTCCCATCATTATGCTCTCGGCCAAAGTAGAATCTCTGGATAAGATTACGGGACTGTCAACCGGGGCGGACGATTATGTCACGAAGCCGTTCCATCCGGTGGAGCTTATGGCGAGGGTAAAGGCCCAGTTGCGGCGGCAAAATTTCCTGAGCCTTCGGGAAGAGGAACCTTCCGAAATTCATATCGGCGACCTGTCCATTCATAAAAAACAGCATCTGGTGAAGGTTCGCGGTGCTGCGGTTTCCCTGACACCTATTGAGTTTTCCATTCTAGAGCTTCTTGCGGCGAATCGCGGTCAGATTTTCAGCGTAAGCAAGATTCACGAATGCGTTTGGAAAGAACAGACCCCCTTTTTCTCTGACAATACGGTGATGGTCCATATCCGTAATATCCGAGAAAAGATAGAGCTGGTCCCCCGCAAGCCGCAGTACATCAAAACCGTATGGGGAGTAGGATATAAAATTGAAAAATAAACGCTTTTCCTTGCTGACGGGCGCCGGCAGCTTACGGATGCGAATGCTCTGGTCTTTTGTCATCAGTATACTTGTGGGCTTGCTTGTCTCACTGGTAACGCCTAGGTTCACAGAAGTCTATTATGTGAATTTGCTGGTTGTGTTGGTGTCGTTCATCCTCCCCTTTTTCTTCACCTTCTTTTTCCTGACGCGTCATATCATCCGGTACGTGTCGGAAATGGCCTCTGGTCTTGACACTATCGCTCAAGGCCAGCTGGATTACCGAGTTATGGTAAAAAGAAAGGATGAACTGGGGGATATTGCGCTGAATATCAATGCCATGGCTGAAAAGCTCGAAACGCAGATTGGCCGGGAGCGACAGATGGAGAAAGCCAAGCTGGAACTGATCACGGGCGTATCTCATGACCTGCGCACCCCTCTCACAAGCATTATCGGCTATCTGGATTTATTGAAAGACAAGGCGTACCAGGACTTGAAGGAACATGACCGTTTTGTAAGCAATACCTACAACAAAGCGCTGCAGCTCAAGCAGCTCATCGATGACTTGTTTGCGTACACCCGGCTGGCTTCGAATGAAGTAAGCCCGGAGATGGAGAGGATTGATCTGAGGGAACTGTTGGTTCAACTCTTGGTTGAGCTTGAACCGATTGCCAAAGAAAACCAGCTTCGATTGGAGATGAACATCCATGAAGCCCCCCTTGTTCGCGAGGCAGATCCGGAGATGATCCGCAGAGCCATCGATAATCTGCTGATGAATGCACTGAAGTTCTCGGTGAGGCCCGGTGTTATTCGCATAACATTACTCCACAGCGATGATCATATGGAGCTCTCCATCGAAAATAAAGGAATGCCGATTACGAAAGAGCAGGAGTCCCGGCTATTCGACCGCTTTTACAAAGCTGACGATGCCCGTACCTTTCAGAGAATCCAGTCTGGTTCCGGTCTTGGGCTTTCCATAGCCCGCAGCATTGTGGAGCTGCACAGCGGAGCGCTTCAATTTCATCATCAAGACGGACATTTTACGTTCAGCATAATCCTTCCTTTATGAATGAATCCATCCCAAACGACCTCCAAGGCTCTTTTCAAGCGCAATGGACATGGATTAAAATGGTAGTAACAGTACCTAATCCCAATGGAAAAGAGGTTTGCCCATGAAAAGAAGATTCGTTCTATTGCTTGCCGCCTTATTTGTCACCGTCTCTTTATCAGCCTATTCATCCACCGCTGTCTCTGCAGACGGAACAGAGTACACTGTATTCTCCGATCGCCAGACAGGTACGGTAAAGCCTTGAGGACAAAGGATTCTGCTTGCCGCATCCCCTGCTTAAACAAATTCCTATCTTGACTCTATTAAATTCACGACAATACACCCATACGTAAAGTTACTCTAACAGAACAGGATGAGACGATATCGGCTCTTACTGCCCCAATCGTCTCATCCTGTTCCTCTTTCTATTTAAATATAAATTCAGCGATTTGCAGCTTCTCTCTTATTGCCCAGCCAAATATTCATCCAACTGACGCTGGATTTCCGCTACGTAATCATCAATGCCTGCCGCCTTCAGTTTCTGGATGGCCTTCGGATATTCGGTTTCAAAATTTACAAAGCCGGAACGTATGGCAGCTAAATCCTTGCCTGCCACTTCCTTCAATGCCGTTTCGATTAACTTCACCTTCTCATTATTAAACCGGAAACCGAGTGAAGCCGATCGTACGGCCTGATCATCCCAGCTCTTATAAGTATCTATGGACTCTTGTGCTACATTCGGCCCGAACAATTGATAGTTCTGGTTTCTGAACATCCATTCATAGAAAAATTCGTTAGGAGTCAGCTTGTTGATTCTTCCGTCTACAATCTCGTAGTCCTTGCCTTCGACGCCATAGAGAGCAAACAGGTAATTTTCCTGGGATTTATAAAGCCAGTTGACAAACTTCATGGCCCCTTCCGGATTTGGAGCATTCACAGGGATACCTAGCACTTCTCCGCCTGTGGCCGTAATATAACGCGGCTTCTCCGCCGCTAACAGATAGGTTTTGACCTCGGCATCCGGTGCATTTGCCTTAATCGCATCAACAATCTCCATTTCCTTGCCCAAAGACCCTTCAACCCATAAGTACAAGCCGGTCTGCATCCGGGAGTCTCTTTCATTGTACTTAATGGTCAGATCCTCCGTATATAACCCCGCATCATACATGCCGCGGTTGAATTTCGCTACTTCCTGGAAAGCTTCCGTTTCATAGTAGCTATATGCTTTTTTGCTGTCTTCCCCAAACACAACCAGATCTTCTACAGCAATCCAGTTATATTGTTCTTCGGCAAAATACCGGGTTAACGGTTTAAAGATAATGTCAGCAGGCCCCTTCATATCAGGAAAATCCTTGGCCGCCCTTGTCGCAAACTCTTTCAAATCGTCGGCAGTCTTCAGATCCGTCATCCCCACGGCTTCGAGGATATCCTGACGCACGGCAACTAACTGATACATGGCAGAGGACGGCGCATAAGCTGAAGGAATACCGTAAATCTTCCCGTCGATGGTTGCGCCCTGAAGCTGCTCCTTGGGCAGGACTTTGAGCATATCCTGGCCATGTTCCTGAATCAAATCATCCAAGACCATGGCTTGTTTCTTGTTCACGATTGTTGAGAGGTCCGGGAGACCGTCCCAATATAAATCAATCGGTTCGTTGGCAGCCAGCATGATATCTTTTTGTTCCCAATACTGCGCCCACGGCACAAATACAACTTCTACCTTCAAGCCAAGATCGGCAGCCATTTTCTCGGCAAATTCATTGTCCAGAAATTCGCTCATCCGATCGCTTCGATCCCCCGGGTACAGAATCGTAACCGTTTCCAGCGCAGCGGCTCCCCCTTCTTTTTTGCCGCTGCAGCCTGCCATAACGGAAACAGCCGCAATCAGTAACACCATAAAGATCAGCATTTTCTTTGTTCTCATGAAAGACCCTCCCTAATCAAATGGTTAATCTATGTTAAAAGCCTGTATCGGCCAGTAACCACTTAGGTGTCTATTCTTTGACCGCACCGGCCATAATTCCATGCACGAAGTATTTCTGAATGTACGGGTACAGGAAAATGATCGGCCCAATCGTAATGACCGTAATGGCCATCTTCACGGTCTCCGCAGGCAATGTGATGTTGCCGGAGGCCCCTGATGGAATGCGCCCGGAGCTTATCGCATTGACGTTGGACAGAATGTTGTAGAGATAATACTGCAGCGGGAACAAATCGCGTTCATTAATAAAAATCAGAGCATGCCACCAATCGTTCCAATATTGAAGCGCATACATTAAACCTACCGTCAACAGTGCCGTTTTGCTTAACGGGAGCGCTATTTTCACATAAATCGTAAAATAATTAGCGCCATCCATCTCCGCCGCCTCATATAGGGATGAAGAGATGCTTGCAAAATACGTCCGCATGAGGAACATGTTCCATACGCTAAAGATCGAAGGCAGGATCAAGGCCAGAATGCTGTTCTTCAGTCCGTAATAATTGACACTGACCATGTACCACGGAATCAAGCCGGCCGAGAAGATGATGGTGAAATTACTGATAAAAGCGAGTACATTGCGATATTTCAGCTTTTTGATCGATAGGGAAAATGCAATCATGCTGGTAATCAGCAAAGCCCCCATTGTACCCACAAAGGTTACAAATAAAGTCACGCCGTAGGACTTGAGTATTTTCGTTCCGCTATTAACGAAGATATATTTATACGTATCCAGGCTTGGGCTCAAGGGAATAATCGAATATCCGTTTCTCGCCACGGCCTGTTCCGAAGAAAAGGACACGCTTAGGGTTAGAACAAGGGGATACAGACAAATGAGTGCAAATACGCCAATGAAACCATAGGCAACGCCGATCACCAATTTATCGCCTAGCAATCTGTTCTTTTCCTTCATTAAAATAGACCCTCTCCGTCATTTATTTTCTTAGCGGATTTGTTCGCAGCCGTAATCAGGATTAGTCCCATCAAGGACTGGAACAGCCCGATGGCCGTCGAATAGGAAAAGCCAAGCGTGCGCATCGACTGATACACATAGGTATCAATGACCGTTACTTCCTCAGCCAGAACCGGATTGTTGCCGACGATACCATAAATCATCCCAAAGTCGCCATAGAAGATTCGTCCGACACTCAGCAAACTTAAGACGATAATGGTTGGTTTCAGCATGGGCACAGTCAAGAAAAGAATGCGCTGCAGTTTGTTCGCGCCATCAACTTTGGCTGCTTCATATAAACTCCCATCGAAATTGGACATCGCCGCCATATAGATAATGGAGCTGTACCCGCTCCACTTCCAGACGCTTGACAGAATGATGATCCATTTCCAATATTTCGGCTCCGAGTACCACCGAATGGGTTCTGCGCCAAAGAACTCCAAGACATGATTGGCAACGCCCACATCCGTGGAGAAAATGCCGTACAGGATCGCCCCAACGACGACCCAGGATATAAAGTACGGAAAAAACATCATGCTTTGTGCTATCTTTTTGTAGGTTTTATGCCGGATCTCATTAATCATGATGGCAATCGTAACAGGGATGATAATGCCTAGGATAAGACCGAAAAAGTTGATGTACAGTGTATTGTAAGTAACCTTCCACCCCATGCTGTTTGCCGAAAAAAAGTATTTGAAATTGTCCAGGCCCACAAACTTGCTGCCAAAGATGCCATCCACGACATTAAAATCGGTAAATGCCATCCATACTCCCGCAAAAGGGATGTAAGAGAACATGATCAGCACAATCAGAGCAGGCACGCACATGAGATACAGTATTCTGTTCTTCTTGATTTCATATAGAAAGCCCTTAACACCCGAACCCATTCCATCACTACCTTTGCATTGTGATTAAACGATTATGCTGTAATGCTGTGCTGCAGCTTCTCCTTCAGTTGATCCAGATCAATGACGGTGCCGGTGAGCCTTGCCTCTTCTGCTGCATAGGCCATCATGTGGCTTTCGACGGACATGTCGATGGAGGATCGGCTGCTGAAGCCGGCGTTCCCCAAATTATCCAGGAAATCGATCATCAGACCGGTATCGCCGCCATTATGTCCGCCGCTCATCATGGCTGGCCGAACAACAGTCTGCTCAACGGGTTCTGCCATATTGGAGTTAAAGCGGGTCACTTCGATGACGTTCAGGTTATCGTCTCCTCGAATTTCTCCATGCTCGCACATGATTTTAATCGTGCGGTACATCTTGTTGGTAAACGCGCTTAAATTAAATGTGGCCGTTACCCCGTTCTTGAACTCGATCAGTGTCACCTGATGATCACACACATCGTTGTCCGTCCGGTAAACACAGCGTCCGTAAGGACTCGTCTCCAGTACGTTTAACAGTCCCTCTTCACTCTGATCGACCGATATGGCCGTTGCCGGCCACTGCCCTCTCATCGGCAGATAGGCCTTTCTGGCATCGAACCGGCAGTCTGCGGCCACCTTGCAGTCCAGGCATCGCTCGGCACTGCCGGCCGGCGCATTCTCTTCCTTAAAATAAGTCAGGTTGCCATAAGAAGAGATTCGTTTAGCCCCGCTGTCCACCAGCCAGGAAAGAATATCCATGTCATGACAGGACTTCTGCATAATGATCGGACTCGCCAGATCACTTCTTCTCCAATTACCTCTTACGAAGGAATGAGCCATATGGAAATTACCAACGTTCTCGTTATGCTGAATCGTGATCACCTTGCCAAGCTCCTGGCTATCAATGATTCTCTTAATCTCGGCAAAAAAATGAGTGTAACGGAGCACATGACATACAATCACTTTGCGCCCTTTTTCATTGGCCTTCTGCTGGATTCTCAAGCATTCTTCAGGACTTGGGGAAATGGGCTTTTCGAGCAAAATGTCATATCCCAGATCGAGCGCCTGCATCGTCTGCTCATAATGGTCTCTATCCATGGAAGAGATAATGACGGCATCGCAAATTTTTCCGAGCCGGTAAAATGCTTCTACGGATTCAAACTGTCGGTCCAGCGGGATCTGGAACTCATCCGCAGCAGCCTTTCTTCTGTCGTCATTTGGTTCGATCACCGCAACGATGTCTTCGCTTTGGTAAGCGTATCTTGTGTAAATCATGCCTCTTTGTCCTGCGCCGATTAATGCTAACTTCAAATCTATGACCTCCAGCGTTCTCGTATTTGTGCCAAACAAGCTATTCCTGCTCCGGAACTACAGGGTCTTCCAAGGGATAATATCCTTCCGGATAATACGTATCCCATATATTCGTCAGTGGATCTTCATGGGTGATTTCGACTTGTATTGAACCTGTCTCATAATATCCGTTCTGCTGCCGGTTTTGTATATTCAGCGCGACATAGGAACGGTCTTCGAAATAGAGGGCTATACTCAGCGTATAACTTCCCGGCGACATGTCCGGCAATGGAACCATCTCGTTATGGACATGGTCCCCTGTCAGCCATGTGTGGGTAGCCGCGTGCAGCGGTAGTTCATAGGATACTTCTCCCTGCCTTAACTGAACGCAGATTTGAAAATCCCGATAAATCCTCGAACTGCCCGTGTTGGCAAACCAGAATCGCAGTGGCAGGCTCCCATGGCTGGACACGGTTTCCGGATAAGTCAGCCTGCGCAGAGCAAGATCATACCCAAGCCCTGCATTCACATTCGAGAGGCTTGCATGCCATCGCAATGCTTCCCGTCTGATATTCGGACCACACGCTAGATCAGTCACATGGAGGACAACCGGGTGGCTCTTCCATACATGCTGCAGCTTTTGTACGGCAAACGCCTCGCAGCATTCGATCCAATTCGCTTCGCTGCACCTCACCAGCAGGCCAAATCCACAACTGTGTTCCTTTACATATTGGATTAATCGATCATTCTGCAGCTCAGCCAGCATTGTCTGTGAGTCAAACGCCTCTATATAGGCGTTCCATTCTTCCTTGCTGTCAGACAGGGTGGATATCAGAACGGCTGTAAGGCGCCTGTCCGAACCGATATAACTCCCGACTTTGCGGATCAAGGCTGCAAAGCAATCATCGGCATCATTCTTCACCCACACAGGCAAATCCGGCATCAGGACTAGAATTGGATTAAGGGCAGCACGCAGGGCTTCCTCTATCCCTTCGAGCCTAAATTCTCCTCTTGCCGGCTCCAGCTCCCTCCATGACAATTGGACATATTGAAACTGTCCGTGGCCTGGATCTTGATTCTTATTCGGTAAGGGAACCGGCCGAATTTTTACGGTTTTATATTTTTCATAGTTTTCAAGCGAGTATGGGGTCATCCGATTAACTCCCCTTTATATGGCTGTCAACGGTTTGGAGGAATTCTTCAATGTCGGAGGCTTTGATGTAGGGATTAAGCCCAATCTTCTCGATTTCTTCGCTTAGCACCACCATGCTTAGTGTATTAAACCGGGCTCCCGTCTTCATGTATGCCGCCGCTGCTTTTTGCAGCGATGTAGTCCATTCCCCGGGATTTAGGACCGGATCAGCCTTCCAATCCCCAAAGACCTCATAACGCAGCATACCGTCTCCCTCCATCGTCGGATAATTATAAAATTGCCGTTGGATATGCACGATGTTGCTGCTCTCATTGTCCAAAACAAGCCCTAACCGCGTATCATAAAGCCAGCTTGCACTCCAGAAGCCTCTAATGGCTAATTCCGGAAAATATTGATCATAGAATGCTATCGCCATTGCCATTGAATTCTTCAATCTGTCCGGTGTGTACCCGGGTCCGGCTGGAATGTGAAGCGCCAAGAGCATGTCTCCCTGCTCCAGAACAGGCACCCATTCCGCCTTTAAGATGGGAGTCGGTTCTCTTTCCACGAATCCCATGGGATTGATCCGGTTAGCTATAACAAAAATGTCATTCTCCTGCCATTCCGTAGTGAAGCTGCCTTCAGGGTCGTAAACGTCATTGATTCCGTTCCTTTGTCCATCGCTGCGGAACTCTTCCCCCGCATGCGCAAGGGCGATCACTTCATGTGTCTCCACATGACGAAACATCGTGAAAGAATCCCCGAATCGGTAGGGAATAAAGTAAAACCGATCTAACAGAAAGATGGAACAGGTATAGAAATTCATCACCCACGGAAAATCATGTACCTTCGCATCACCGTGCAAAACCAGTTTCTCTAACTGAACTTTCAGCGGTTGATGAGGAATCTGCTCGTAATACGCTTTGGGCACGGAGCGCTCCTGCAGCCTTTGCATGGAAGGGTTAACGCAAGCCAGCAGCAACAAAAATGAATACAACTCCCCGTATTCCTTCATGCATCCAGGCGTCATGTTCGTATAATGGGTTTCATCGCAGCGATTTCGCGCAGAGCACATATCATCTACTAAGAATTTGGTGAAGTGAAACAACACGGCATCTTGTTCGATCGCCTCAATCCCATGAATGAGCCATTGCTGTGTATGTTCTGGAATTTGATACAGATCGAAGAGTTCGTGCAGAAACTCGCGCGGAATGAGAAACGGATTCCGATTCGGTTCATAGCGGTTATATTTTGCTTCCAATCCATCCGGCAGATCATCAAAATTGCAGCTTGCCGTACATTCGTTATAACTCAACACATTCAGCATTTCGCTTCTTTCCCCCGTTCAACGAATAGTTTGCCCATCGGGTAATAGCCGTCCTGGTTTCCCTCGATCGCAAGCTGGATATTGCCGATTTCGGCTACCCCGGTTTCGATGCCAACCTCCAAGCTGTACTCTCCTTCCGGCATATCCTCCGGTAAAGTAAAACTTTCTTCCCAAGCAATATCCACATCAGGCAGCCAATCCCGAATGTCTTCCCTACTTCGAAGGGTATACGTCTGACTATTGCCTGTAAGCCTTACCACAAGTGAATAATGATTGTAGATCGGAGCGACTCCCACATTCGCCCACAGAGCAGCAATACCGAGCTCTGCGCCCGCACTCACTTCCGAGTCGTATGTGAATTTCCTCAGTTCAAAGCGGTATCCCATCTTGTTCAGCCATGCCTTGATGTTCTCTTTCCACGGCTCCGGAACGACCGTTCCTTTATTGTTAAATGAAGAGATATGCCACTTCAGCGTTTCTTGAATGATATAATCAATATCCCAGCCCTGCAGATACCAATCATTCATGTGCCAACAGGCTTCAAATAAAATCGGCGCCTTCTCCCAGGCATCGGCCATCTGAAAATTCTGTATATTTTGAGGATAGAAGTCCGTCATATGGGACCATTGGTCGCCATGGAACCCGCCCATATCGCCCAAGCAATCAACACGAAAGCCTACCTTAGCTTTACGTTCCTTTATGATCCGGATTGACAACGGGTCATGCAGGAGTGCCTGGAGAGGCGTTATTTTAAAACCGTCCAGATAGGCATCCGTTATGCTCGAAATGGCCTCCGGCTTCAAAAACTCGGTTCCTCCGCCTTCTCCCCATGCCCCTACAATCGTCATATCCACCGAACTTATGACCGGATGCCCGTCAAACCGTGCCGCGAACGCCTTGATAAAATCAGACCAATAAGCTATGTATGGGGTCGTCTGTGGGTCTACTCTCCAGAATGGAAATTCGGGTTCCTCCGGATATTCCGCCCGAAACCACGCCGGGATATCATCCTCATCACTTAACGCATAGGGCGAACAACGAACGACAGCCGTACAGCCCATCGATTTGGCGTAGTCCAGCTTCTCCTCCAGCACTTCCCAATGAAAAACCCCTTTGCTGATTTCCAGGTCCCTCCAGCGTGCACTGCAGAAATACACTTTGCTGTCGGGATGATTGAAGGTTCTGCCGTTTTCGGTGAACTTATATTGGTTATGTTCTTCGCCCCGATTATCATAGATTCGGTCCGGCTCCCCCATTAACCCCGGTGCCGCTGTAAAACCGATGCCTGGATTGCTTAAGATGTCATCGGATATCGCCGGATAAACCGTCACTGCTCTGTTCATGTGCATCAGCTCCCACCATGTGCTAACGAATTTGCATTTTGTTACGTTATTTGTTACGTTATTGTTGCTATTTTTATCATTTTGTTTAGTAATCTCATGTTATATCACCCACCCCTAACCTTGCAATATAAATTTACGTTTTTTTAAAATTTCATGTAACATAGCGCGGCATAGATGTGTTATGATGAGTTATAAATAGCAGACATTCTCAAAATTAATCAACGTAACAGTATTACGTAACAAACATCCTGATTTGAGTAATCATTGTCTGGAATGTAACATTCCTATAAACTCTAAATGGTGATCATTAGTAACTTAAAAGGAGAATGTGTTTATTTATGAGTACGATTCGGGATGTTGCTAAATTAGCCAAGGTATCCACTGCCACCGTATCCAGAGTTCTAAACAATGATACGAAATATAAAATCACCGACGAAACCCGAGAAAGGGTATGGCAAGCCGTTACTCAGCTCAACTATAAAATCAGCGCAAGCCCCAAGCGAAAGGTTGCCCCCAAGGATGATGCCGAGAGCAAGTCCCATATCAAAATCGGATGCATCCTGAGCGTGACAAAAGATAAATATAACGACCCTTATTTCATGTCGATTCTATCGGGTGTGGAAGAGCGGTTGCTCAGTGCAGGATATAACATTGCCTTTATTCGCACAGGAATAGAGCTGAATGATAATAAGGTTCTATTCAACACCTTCAGTGAACCGATTACCGGCCTTATCCTTATGGAATCCTTGAACAGCGAGACTTACGAGTATATACGCAAGCAGGTCCCCTATATCGTGGGCATTGACACGGAACGCGGAGATATCGACAATGTGGGCTATGATCATTACCATGTAGCTTCTATGGCAGTAAACCATCTCATTGAGAAGGGACATACCCGTATTGGTTATATCGGGGGAAGCGGATTAACAAGCAACTTAAAAGACAGCCGCCGCTATCGAGGTTACTATTCCACCATGCATGCTGCCGGATTGTCAGTAAATTCAGATTGGGTTATTGATTGCATGTGGGATGAAGCGGTCTGTATCGAGAAAGTCAATCATTTATGCAAAACCAGGAATTACCCTACCGCCTTCTTCGCCGCCAGCGATCTGATGGCGATGGCGGCCCTCAATGGCTTGTACAACAACGGCATCTCTGTTCCTCATGAAGTGGCTGTTATAGGACTTTCCAATATCGAGGTTTCCAAGTATTCCAATCCTCCGCTATCCACGATCGATATCCCAACCAGAGAAATTGGTATGGTCGCTGTCGATAACTTACTAGACCGAATCAACGGAAACGTTCTCCTGCCTAAGAAGGTTATTCTGCCCAACCGCTTGGTCGTACGCAGCTCTACTTAGGTATGGGGCGACACACGTACAGGTTTAACAACCTGCGCCAAATCAAGGATCAAGCACCCTGACACGGTGCTCTTTTTTCATAGTACATGAACATTCTGCTTATGAAAGGGGGTGAGCGCTTCGAATCCAATAGACTGATTTTCCAAGCTGGAAGAATGCTGGATATGCGGCTGTACAGGCAACCCATCATATTGTAAGGAGGTTCTTGATGAAAACACGCGGTAATTCAATGAAATTGACATTTATTCTTGTTACGATGACGGCTATTCTTCTTACCTTGTTCCCTGTTTCACCCTTTATTTCGACTGCGGAAGCTGCATCTATCGTCGTAGACGGTGACTCAAGCGATTGGGCAGGTATTCCGGCAATCTCCACCAATTCCGGGACAGCCAGAGTCTTAAAGGCTTCCCACGATGACGTGAACCTTTATTTACTTGTCGAAGGCTCAGGTCTCAGCACCACCATGGGGAGTTTCTGGCTAAATACAGACGGGAATGCTTCAACTGGTTATCAAGCCTACGGTTGGGGCACAACCGGGATTGAATGGCTGCTTGAGAATCAATCGCTATACCGTTATTCAGGTGACGGAAGCAGCTGGAATTGGGATTGGTCATCCACGCTGTCTTCTTCGCAATATGTACGGACCTCATCAACAATCGAGGCAGCCATTCCACTCTCCACGCTTGGACTCACAGTAGGCAGTACCGTAAATATCGGGTATCTCGACAACAATTCGAATGTGAATCGGCTGCCGGCGCAGAACCAATCACTCCCCGTCTATACCATTAATGAGAGAAGTCCCGGAGGAAATATGATCGAATTTTATCCGCCTGAGCTGAATGATCCGCTTAACAACCCGTTCAAGGGCTGGGCTCCTTCAGCGAAATCCACCAGCTATCCCCAGGACCACCGTCTGGTTTATGTCGGTGTCACCTGGAAGGAGCTGGAGCCGACCAAAGGCAGCTATGATTTCGATGCCATCGAAGCGGCCAATCATTTCAGCTATTGGCAAAGCCGCGGCGTCAAGGTCGTGCTGCGCTTTATTCTCGATAGTCCTACCGGCGTGCCTCACCGGGATATTCCCGATTGGCTGTATAACGATATGGTCAGTCTGGGACAGTCGCCCGGCACCGCTTATCAAGATGCAACCGGAGGTATGGGAGCTGGCAACAATACGGGCTTCTCCCCGAATTACAGCTCTGACTATCTGATTGCGAGACACAAACTTGCCATTGAGGCCATTGCTGCACATTACAACACGCCTGACAGCCCGATTGCGTTTGTGCAGATCGGTTCGCTGGGCCATTGGGCAGAATTTCACACTTGGCCCTACGTAGGGCCGAACGGGGAAAGCAACTACACAGGCGCATTCCCTCCAAACTCCATATCCAACCAGTACATTCAACACTATATTGATGCCTTTGCCGCTCAGGAGGATCATACGCAGTTATTGATCAGACGGAGCGTGGAATTGGCCAAGAATAATAACAAAGGCCTCATTCTCGGCATGTACAACGATGTGTTCGGCGATCAGCCGAGCTTCGATTCCGAATGGGGCTGGTATACGGGCACACAGAACGGATATTGGGACGATATCGGTCAGCAGCAGCCCAATCACGCCAACTTCTGGGACACCCGTGTTTCTGGCGGTGAATTTTACGGTGGTGCCTATGGCATGAATGCTGCACTTACGACAGGCAGCGGCTTTAATGAGACGCTCCGGCAAACGGAGCTCAGCAAACCGAGCTGGCTGGGACCGAATGCTCCAGCTTCCTTGTCCCTGGGCAATCCATTGCAAGGCAATATGAACATACTTAAGAAACGAATGGGTTATCACTTTGTTGTGAACAAAGCAGCGTACCCGCAAGCGAATAACGGAAGCACACTGGATGTATCCATCCACGTGGAGAACAAGGGCGTTCAGCACTTCCCGTTCAACTGGCCTGTTGAAATTCAGCTTCGCAGTGGGGGCACCATCGTGGCACGTCAATCCACGTCAGCGGACTTGAGAACCTGGAGAACGGGAATGCACACAGTCTCAGGCTCAATCTCTACCAGCACACTGCCAAGCGGCACCTATGAACTGGCCATCGCCATCCTGGACCCTTCAACCAACCGTCCGGGGGTTGATTTTGCGAACACCGACAGGCTTGCTGATGGAGCTTATAAGCTCGGTACATGGACCAAATAATAACGCTATAATGCAACGAGCAGCAGACCTGCCACCCGTTAGAGACGGGCAGGTCTGCTGCTCTTCTATGATCACTATTTTTCACTATAGCCCAGACGTCTTGCCGGGTATTGGGCTTCTTACATCGGACATCCAAACTACTCTATTTTCGCCAAAAAGTAGAACAGTCTGCCTTATCTTCTATATTGTACTCGATCATCTTCTCAAGTAACGAATAGTCCACCGGGCCGTCCCATCGGATACGGACCAGTTCCTTCGTGTGGTCATAACCTGCCTGCACTATGTCCTCCGAGAAACGGACAATCCCTGCCTTTTCAGGGGCAACGGCCATATGTTGCTTGGATGCGCTGAAGCCGATAATAAAAGTATCGTGATCGGTAAACATCGGCTGGTTCCACGCGATTTTCGGCTTTAAATTCGGAAACTTCCCAACAATCCAGGCGAAGATTTCCTCCATTCGCGCTCGATGATCCGGGTTGTCAATGCCCTTCAAATAATCTGCAAAAACCTCCATGTGGCTTCCCTCCTAAAATCCAAACGATATTTTCATCGTATTGCGTACATTATACTATAATCCCCGCTTCTTCTGATCACAATGCATACCCCCCTTATATAAGGGAGAGGGCGTGGCCATATTGATATATAGAGACTGAGACTGAAACTGTACAATCCATTAAAAATCATTATACAATCAAGCCATATAGAACGTTGATGCGAGATAAATGAAGGAGTGCTTCTTAATGACGAATACTAATCCTAAGGTGGATGGATATCTGCGTAAAATCAAGAAATGGAAGGAAGAATCCGAGAAGCTGAGGGAGATTATTCTGGACTGTCAGCTGACCGAAGACTTTAAGTGGATGCATCCTTGTTACACGTTTCAGAACAAGAACATCATATTGATCCATGGCTTCAAGGAATATTGTGCGGTTCTGTTTATCAAAGGTGCTTTGTTAAAGGATCCACACGGCATTCTTATTCAACAGACAGAAAACGTACAAGCAGGTCGTCAAATTCGGTTCACCCATGTTGAACAGATCATCGAAATGGAAACTGTCTTGGAAGCCTATATTCATGAAGCCATCGAAATTGAAAAAGCCGGCTTGACCGTGGATTTCAAAAAGAATGATGAGCTTGTCATTCCTGAAGAGCTTCAACATAAATTCGATGAAGTCCCAGGCCTGCAAACGGCTTTTGAAGCCTTGACCCCTGGTCGCAAGCGTGCTTACGTACATTATATTAATCAAGCCAAACAAGCCAAGACGCGGGAGTCAAGAGTCGAGAAACATGTGCAGAACATCCTTGATGGCAAAGGATTGAATGATTAGATTCCTATCACTAGAGTCAGATCCATTAAGAGAAGTTCATGTATTCTAATGGCTTAATATGCGCTTCCGCTTTATGAAGAAGAATGAAAAACGCTTTAGAATTCTCGTATTCTTTGGGCAGATCATTGATGAAGAGTTGAAGCTGCTGCTGCGTGAAGCTTAATTTTTCTTCGGAATCGGATCTGTCCCTTTTCATTAGCTGACTCCGTACAAGAGATTCATATGAATATCTTAATCTCAAAAATTGATCCTTCAGGGAAGAATATTCATTCCCGTGGGTCGTCTCATTTATCATCAAATTCAATCGATCATGAATGAACGCGATATTGGACAATACGTCAAACATAGCGATTGCGGTTGATTCAGGATCGGAGTCTGTATCGACCGCTTGATCCACAACTTTCTTCAATGTCATGACATTGGACATAAAACCGCTGTAGTATTTTGCATTCGTTTCTTGATTAACCCGGTTTGTCTTGTTGTTAATAAGTAAGACGATAGATATCAATACAAGGAATACGAAAATGAGGATGGCTGCTTTTTTGTGTTTTACCATGATGTTGAATCCTCCCTGCTGCTGTTCTGCTCTTATCGTTATTGTACGAATACATTTTGAGTCATAACCCTCTATCCTCTCATACAAAAGCCTTCAAGATGCCTCTCTAGCTGTCCGTCTTACGAATCAACTTATCAATCCACAGCATTTCTCCCTTTACTTGGGATATGGAAACTTGCAGAACTTCATTTCTGTACCCATCGTCCACGTGTTTGCCTTCCCGCTTCTTAAGATCTTCCCAAAGCGCTTCCAGGTCTTTTTTTCTCATGTTTAATATTCGGAGTTGATTATCCCGAGAAATGCGCTGAAATAGCGACACTCGGATGAGAAATTCGATTTGATGCTTGGCGTCTTTCTCCGAAAATGCGTTGATAAGATCCGTAATTTTGGTTTTACCCGCCTCGGTTATTTCATAAACGAATTGATTGGGTTTACCATCCTGTTCGTTTATTTTTTTAGTAATCAAACCCTGTTCCGTAAATCGGCGCAAAGTGGGATATAACATATTGTGGTTAACATCTGTTAAATAACCCAAATCCCGTTGTATTTCCTTCTTGATCTCATATCCATGCTTAGGAGCCATTTCGATCTGGATCAATATAAGTAGTTCAATGTACATGTATTCTTACCTCTCCATTAGATTCAATGTTCTTTTTGTACGAATATAGTAAGCTTACAGCCTACGAATTCGTTCTTCAATCATAACTCGACAAATAAAGACGATTAGGGTCCTTTTGTCTTAGGCCATTAGCAAGATTCTCCCCTTGTTTATATATGTTAAAATAACATGTGTTAAATTAACTCCACTAAAATTTAGCAGTTGGGAGGAAAGATATGAATAATGAAATTATCTCTTTAGAGGAAATTACTCAATTTCAATCGCCAACCGAGGAATTCAACCCTTATGTGTGGTACAAACACAAACTGCAAAATGAACCGGTAAGCTATAATCAGGCAACCGATACCTGGAATGTCTTCCGTTACCAAGACGTCAAGCGAGTGCTTAGCGACTACGATCACTTCTCCAATGTGAGGATGCGCACAACCATCAGCGTAGGCGCAGATAATGATGAGGGTAAACATATGGGCAAGTTTAACCTGATGACAGATCCTCCGGAACACAGAAAAAGCCGCTCCCTGCTCTCTGCCGCATTTACTCCTCGCAGCTTGAAGCTGTGGGAGCCCCGGATTCAGGAGATCGTGAACGAACTTATCCATGAGATGGAAGAAGTCGAGGTCATTGATGTTGTTAAGGATTTTGCCAGCGCTCTGCCTACGATCGTGATCGCAGACTTGCTCGGCGTTCCTTCACAGGATAGACAATTGTTTCAACAATGGGTATACGATTTATTCCTTCCCATCCCCAAAGAAAATACAGAAAGCGTAAATGAGCTGAAACGCCGCGCGGCTAAAGAGTATTACAGTTATCTCTACCCTCATATCGTTCAGAAAAGAGCAAACCTATCAGACGATATTATTTCAGATTTGATTCAAGCCGAGGTGGATGGTGACCGATTGACCGATGACGAAATCGTAAGAACCACGATGTTTATCTTAGGTGCCGGTATTGAAACGACAAGCCATCTGTTAGCCAATACATTCTATGCATTCCTGTATGATAATAACCAAATCTATGCGGAAGTTCGAAATAACCGCGAGCTGCTCCCTAACACCATGGAGGAGATGCTCCGTTATCGGTTTAATATTGCCAAAATGGATCGGACCGTCAAACAGGACAATAACTTGCTTGGGGTTGATTTGAAGAAAGGCGATGTGGTTGTTGCGTGGATGAGCGCTGCAAACATGGACGAGGAGGTATTTGATAATCCCTTCACATTGGATATTCATCGTCCCAACAACAAACAGCATTTGACCTTTGGCAACGGACCCCATTTTTGCCTGGGTGCTCCGCTTGCCCGATTAGAGGCTAATACCGGGATTGGCCTCTTCATGGATAAATTCTCTCGGATTGAAGCTGTGCCAGGCTTTAAGCTTGAAGATAACTTGACTCCATCCGCAGCGGGACAAATGCTCTCCTCCCTGCCCGTTCGTGTATACCGATAGAGTCATTCAGCAAAAAGAAACACCTTACATCATAAAACGAGGCAGCCACCCAAGTGTAAGGGCGGCTGCCTCGTTTTAGTCGTAAGCGTAAAATACTACCCACCTGTAAATGCAATCCGCACCAATTGTCTATCTGGAAATATCAACAGCTAATTTATAGTTTTTGCCTATTTGTAGTAGAATAATGAGAAGTGATGACATATAAACAATCTTTTAAGGTACCTATTAATTAGGAGGATCTTGAATTTTAAAAGGTAGCGAATCTCTCGGTAAAGGATGCATTGCAATGAACAAAACGGATCGTTTATTAGCCATAGTGCTTGAGCTGCAGCGTAACGAAGTGTTACGTGCCGAGGATTTGGCCGCTATATTTGAAACAAGCGTGAGGACGATCTACAGGGATATTCAGGCTTTGAGTGAAGCTGGCGTATCCGTGATAGGGGCTCCAGGTCAGGGATACTCCTTAATGGAGGGGTATTTCCTGCCGCCTGTCAGTTTCACGGTGGAAGAAGCAGTGACGTTACTCATTGGGACAGATTTTATCGAGCAGTGGTTCGATACCCACTACAGCAGTAAGTCTCGCACTTCTAGAAAGAAGATTGAAGCCATTCTTCCGGAGCCGATCCGCAGTGAGGCAACCCGGATTCGCAAGAGCTTTCGTTTGCTAGCAACCGCTGAAGATAAAACACGAATACAAGAGAAGACATACTTGGAAGTGATTCGCCGGACGATACTGGAGGAGAGGAAAATAAGTTTTCACTATTCCAAAAGAATCGCTGAAGCTAATGGGAACCGCCAAAGTGTTCGTACGGTTGCTCCTTATGGACTTGTGCTTCATCAAGGATCATGGGTACTCATTGCATGGTGTGAATTGCGTCAAGATATCCGTCATTTCCGGTTGTCCCGAATGACGGAACTGATCGAACTGGAAGATAAATTTATGCTGCCAGCAGATTTTCATTTAGATGTATACCAGCCTCCAGACGATCGTAACGTCAGAGTGCGCATCTGGGTCCAACCTGACATTGCCGATAAGGTAAGGGAATCGAACAACTACTATATAGACACCATAGAGGAACAAGCGGAAGGTTTGCTGGTGACCCTTCGCGTTCGGCAGCCAGAGGAATTGCTGCATTGGGTGCTTGGCTTGGGAGCCGGAGTGGTTGTGCTGGAGCCGGAATCCTTCCGACATCGGGTTAGAAACGAACTGGAAAATACGTTAAAACGCTACTGACATAATGGTGTCAGTAGCGTTTTTGTATATTTAGATAAGAAGAAGACTAAAGGAGCTGATCCATGATGATTACAACAAAAGAAGCACTACAACGTTTTGAAGAAACTGCGACACATTATATTCACGAACTGGATCAATTCAATATAGAGCAGTTGAAGGAAGTGCCAAGTGACAACGAGTGGTCTATCGGACAGATGGTTCAACATCTCATCAGTTCGGCGCTTGATATGCAGCTTCGTAATCTGGATCAATGCTTGATGCCAAGCCAAGATCCCTTGGTTCCTCGAACGGAAAAAACCGAGCTTGGTGCGGCTGTATTTGCTCAAGGAAGCTTCCCGCCCATTCGAATTCATGTTCCACCTTCCCCACAATATACGCCGAAGCAGCCAGCAAGCAAGGAGCAGCTCATTCAAGGGTTACACACGGTTATCCAGAGAATGAAGGAGATCGAACCGAGCCTTAAAAAAACGTCCAAAGAGAATACAATGCCCCATCCGTCATTCGGTGGACTGTGTGCGGAGGAATGGTTTTTGCTTGTTGAAATGCACTACCGGCATCATCTTCTGCAGCTGGACCGCTTAAAACAAGGATTGGTACGGGAAGCAACATAAACAAATATAAGCGACAAATGGCCCTCGCTTTTAACAAGATAGGGGCCATTTGTCGCTTACCTTTAGTCTATAACAGCCGGGATGATGTATTCCTTAATCAGTGCCCACCTGTCCCGGGGATTCATGATGAACTCGGAGGCAATGGCTACGACCAGCTCCATTTCCGGAATACAGCAAATCACATTGCCGCCATCGCCTAACGCCAGGTTGGTACGTACTCCGGCTTCTTCGCGCAGCCACCATAAATAACCATAGTTATGGGGATTCATCGTTGTAGATTCGTCAATCCAGGACCCCGATATGATCTGGCGGTTATCCCATAAGCCGCGGTTCAAATAGAGGAGACCCACTCGTGCCATATCGCGGGGACGAAGCGTAAGCCCCCATCCTCCCGTGGAATGACGATGGGGATCTTCAACCCATCCTTTCACGTTCTTCCCAAACAGATCCTCAAACCCGAATGATGTCATTCCGTAATCCGGAATTACGTTCATGCCAATAGGCTTAAACAATCTCTCGTTCGCATAAGCGCGAGCATTTTGTCCCGTACTGCGAGTAAGAATGGCTGACAGCAGATGCGCCCCAGCGGTTGAATACTTAAATGCACCAATATCTCCGCCCTTCCCCAGCATATCCAGCGTATACTTCACCCAGTCAGGCTGCATGCACAGCTTATCGAGGGGTTCATGCCAGTCCTCGAATGGATAAGGAGCCGTCATTGTCAGCAGATGGCGTATTGTGATTTCCTGCTTCTGCGGATCAATAGCATCAGGAGCATACTCAGGGAAAAAATCCAGCACCTTCTGGTTCACCGTTTGAATGCATCCTTCATCAATGGCTATACCAATAAGGGCAGACAATATGCTTTTTGTTACGGATGCGACATGAATCGCATCATCCGGGCCATAGCCATTGTAATATCGCTCATAAGCAATATGCCCATGCCTCACAACCACGATTCCGTTTATATTGCTGTACCCGGAATTAATGGCAGACTCAAGCTCTGACAGCTTCTCTACATCCATTCCCAAAACTGCAGGATCCTCAGTTTGCCATTCTCCGGTTGGCCATTCATAATGCTGCATCATCAGCCCCTCCTTCTCTTCACTGGAAAATACACCTCGGTCACGCAGTCCTCAGAACCCGTGGCTCGTTTAGGGTCGGTTATATAAACTTCATATGGCGAATTCTCCAATTCGTATCCCTCGCGTTCAACCCATTCCATAAGGGTTGCATATACCGACGTCAGCTCCGAATATGAGCCCTTTAGGACAGACTTCGCACATAGACCTCCAGACAAATCTCGCGTCCCCTCTACCGTCTCCTCGATCGGGATGGCAAACTCGGTATCATTGCCGTCAGGCTTGTATTCAGAGCTGTGATAAATCGTCATGGGCGTACCCAGCAAGGTGAGTTTTTCAGTTGCAATCTGTTCGTACAAACTTCCGAAATACGTTCCATATCCTAGAGCGTAGTCATCACCTCTTATCATCTGACGCATACTAAGAATTCGGATGGACGGGGTTTCAACGAGTTCTACTTCAATGCTGTCGAGGTACGACATCAGGGGGACGCCTTTCTCTAAATTTGAGATATCAAGACTCATTAATTTCAAAGTGTGTTCTATAGCATTCAGCTTCTCCTGCATCTCCCTTCTCTTACGACATAGATCTGCACAGAGCAGTTCTTCAGATGGATCTTCTTCCCGTTCCAGAATAGCTTTAATTTCTTCCAGGGAGAAATGATAGGATTTCAAACGGTTGATAAAAAGCATCTTTTTGAGCTGACTGATGGAATAATACCTGTAACCGTTCTCCGGGTTAATCTCATCGGGAAGAATTAATCCGATCTCCGCATAATATCGAAGCGTTTTGGTAGATACTTCGCATATTTTCGAGAATTCTCCGATGGACAGCATGGGATCACCTCATTCTTTTTGTTGGTATACGGATGAACGCTTCAGGCTCGAATCTTTGTTCCATTACAATGTACACGTTGCCCTAAGGACAATGTCAACGGTTCAGATCTGGCTGTGCTGAGATATTTACGAGAACGTTGATACTATGATCATTGTTCATGAAGCAGAAACTCCCGCCTTCCGGCTGATCGCCGTTGGACGGGAGTTCGATTACTTCAGATGGTTTGGCGGTGAATCATATAGCCCTGATGTGTCTTTAAACCATTTAAAGATGTGGGTTGCGCAAACCTTAAGCACCGCATACCCGGGAACGGCCAGCAGAATACCGACGACACCAAACAGATTACCCGATGTGAGAATAACGAAGATAATCGTGATCGGGTGAATTTTAAGCGTTTTGCCCATAATCTGTGGTGAGATAAATTTGCCTTCGATCAACTGTACGATTGTCCAGACTGCCACCATCTTCAGCAGCATCACGGGAGAAGTAACCAGAGCCACAATCAGCGCTGGTGTAATCGCGATCGCTGGCCCCAGATAAGGTACGATACTCGTAAACGAGGCAATGATGGCCAATATAAGTGCATAGTCCAGACCAATGATCATGTAACCGATATAGAGCAAAATACCGATACAAAAGCTGACGATAATCTGTCCACGGATGAACGAGCTGATCTGGTGATTAATGTCTTGAAGTACGTGGAATATGCCGGAACGGCTCTTCGTTGGCAAGAAAGACAAAATCTTCTGCGGCAGCTTTTTGCCGTCTTTCAGCATATAAAACAGAACGAATGGCACCGTCACGATCGACAACACAATCTCGGTAAAAGCCCCCAGGAACCCGCCCACTCTGGCCCATGTATGGTTGAATATTTCCGTAGCTTTCTGAGTAAGGGTATTCCACCAATCCTGAGAGTTAATGCTCACTGCATCCTGAAGCTGACTAAACAACTGACTGCCTGTAAGCTCCTCGAATTGCAGCCTAACATTCTCGCTATATCTCGGGAAATTGTCAATCAGTCCCGTAATCTGATTGCGCAACACCGGAATGACCGCAAGCACGACCACCGTCAGTATACCCGCAATAGCCAAATACAGGATAAGTATGGACCATCCGCGTTTGATATTCCTCTTTTCCATGATATCCACAAGGGGATTAAGCAGATAATACAGTATTCCGGACAGTATGATCGGCAATACGATCGTCTTGATCAGCACGGCGAGCGGGTGCAGCACAAATGAAATCTTGCTCAGCACCAGTATGTTGACTCCCGCCAGAAGCAGAATGAGCAGCAGAAGTACAAACTTGTTGTTCAGAAAAAATCGCTTGAACCGATCCGGCCAAATGCGGGGTTGTTCCATATATGTCCTCCCTCACTTATGTAACGTTTAGTAAAATGTTGCGCCACTTCATACAGAAGAAATTCAGCAGCTGCTATTAAAACTAACGTTCGTTAACTTCATTCTTTTAACTATAATATTGAACCTGGTCCCATGTCCAGTTCACCAGGTTTAAGCTAGAAAAATGCATACAGTCCTTCTTCAAAGTACGTGTATTCCTGCTCATTTATTATCCTTTTTCCATATCCTTCAAAGAATGTATTCTTCTCGGATGGAGTTTCGATGGCGTCAGGCTTAGGGCGAAACCCTCTCCATTATACGGGATGCTGTCGATTCCATGCGAGCAAAAAAGACATCCGATCCCGGATGCCTCTACTTTTTTGCAAACCAAATGAGCACTCATTCGTTATTTCAATATGAAATTTCCGGACCCTGTGCGAACCTTTAATATCACGCCGCCATTGCCGAACATTCCCTTTAATCGGTTCTCGTCTTGGTCATTACCCTCATAACGGATTCCGTCCCACTTCAAATCCCAATTGCCGGAGCTTCCTTCAAAATCAACTTCCAGCGAGGAAGGCTCTTTAGCGAGATCGATGGTCACACGGCCGCTGCCTGATCGAAGATCGGTTTCATGCATGATCCCGTCCGCTTCAAGAAGTATACTTCCGGATCCCGTTTTTCCTTGTATCGCTGATTCTCCGCCCTTCAGTACGACCTTGCCGCTGCCACTCTGAAAGCTTAACTCCGAAGCCTCATAGCGTTCGGCCGATATATCGCCGGAGCTTGACTCCAACATGATCGAATCAGCAGCAATCTCCTCGGCTTTAATGTCACCGCTGCCTGTGTGTATGACCCATTCGCCGCCCTTCACTTGCTGCACGTCGACATCACCGCTGCTTGCCTTGATCGTAACCGAATCTCCCTGCAATCGCGCGATTTCGATATCGCCGCTGCTGCTGTCAATCTCGGCGGATGACCATTGTTTCTCCGGCAGCTCCACCGTCAGATCCAGATGCATGATCCGTACGCCCACGTCGATACCTTGGGGTACATCTATCCCAAGCTCCAGCGTATCACCGTTTGGTTCTGCCTTCAGCTTCACTTGATCCGCCCACTTTGGGCTTACTTTTCCGTCTAGGCTAACCTTAATCTGATCGGTATTCCCTTGAACGAAATGGATATCACTGCTTCCTGTGTGAAGGTTCAAGTGACGGTAATCGTTTGCGTCGAAGGTCTGCCCTTCGCTGATTTCTTGAGTATCCAATGAAAAGCCGAAGTTGATACCCGAAAAGATTTTTATCGGGTTCATCGTAATAATCAGCAGCAGCACACCCACCGCAACGATCAACAAACCTGTTTTTTTCTGCATAACGTATCTCCAGTCCTTCCATCTTTACGATTCCACTTCCGCTGCAAATCCGAAGTCCTGTTCAGTATATCACCCTGGAAAGAGTACTAACATTAGGCCTGCGAATGAGATTGGAGCCCCGACTTTAGTCCAGTTTCGCTGACAAACGGAAAAAAGCCGCGATTTCTCGCGACTTCTAATGCAAACATATCTTCACTTGTGTTTTCCCATATTCCTACTCGTTTAATGAAATTTCAAATTGGGAGCCAGCCTCACCTGCAAATACAATACGTCCGTTCTCTGGCAAGATGACCTCATTCTTACCGCTGACCACGGTGTGATTAATACAAATACCCGTCTGGTCATATACTGCAAAGGCATTGAGATAGACCATTGAAGTGTATTTCTCATTCTGAGTTTAAATGTTTTGGTTGATTAGAGTTCTTCCGGGTCTATAAATTTCACCTCTGGATACATGTCGCTCGGTCCCTGAATCAGATTTCCACCCGTTCCTTCTAGTTGTTTATTAAAGAAATCGAGTACATATTGATTAACAATGCTTGATCCTCTTTTACCATTGATATCTCCTGTTATCCCCGACAGTTTAATTAACTCCGAATAGAATTGAAGGTCCGTGAAATTGAAGTGCTGCGTTCCTTCTACATAAATCACATTTCCCCCATGTTCGATAACATTTTTCATAATGTGCAGCTCATCTGAGAGAAATTTATTGACTTCATTATCCGAATTTCTATCATTTTCAAAATTGACTAACCAGTCTTTAAAACCTCCCGATCTGATGAACATAAACGGCTTGTTTATATCATCTCTATTTTCCACTTCATTTAGTGACCCGTCCATATTGACCCCGGCCTTGACTCTTTGATCTAAATAAGTTGTATTAAACGCCGTTGCACCCCCAAAAGAATGCCCCATCACGCCTATGTTTTTTAAATCGATCTTCCCTTTAAATTGACTTTCAATTGCACCTAAATTTAGCTTTTCGATTTCATCTAGTATAAACTCTACGTCTTCTGTCCATATATTCCCGATTTTTGTACGATCATCTATGGTTGTCATCTTTGTTTTATAATCCGTTACACGGCCATCCGGAAAAATGGTAGCAAAGGTGCTGTACGTATGATCGATTGTGACTACGACAAAACCATGACTGGCCAGATTCTCGGCCTGTGATGCCTGTAAAACTCGACTGGTTCCCATGCCATGAGATAGCAGTACCAAGGGATAAGGGCTTGTAGAAGGCAATATTTCTACATTTTCATACGAGTTGGTTCTATTATACTTCCAGTAGTCGAGCACAAAGGCGGGCAGCTTTAAAGAAGTAGAGAAGCTCTGAATATACTTTTTGAACATTTCTGTATCACTTGGAAAAAGAGTTCCACGCTTGTTGTTATTCCTATTTTCAGTAGGGTACCAAACTTGAACCATTAGCTCCCTCTTATCGCTTTGATCTTCAGTTAAAACTTCATCTCTGTTTTGATCCGTAAAATGAAAGGTTTGAGTACCCACTTTCTCTGGGCCATCAGGCTCCGGCAAATCAAAAACAGGTAAGTATGCAGACAAGACGGTAGAACCCACAAGCAGAATGACGATTAGGGAAGATAAACTATATTTCAACAGCTTTCCTATTTTTAGATTCACCATCTTACCTGAATGCCTGAATGAAACGATGAGTATGAATAGAGCCGTCATGATATATACCAGAAGTAATTGCCATCTGTATCCTTCAACCAACAATTGAACTACAAATATCACGCTACTTCCTATAGCCAAACCCAATCCTGTTTTCTTTGCACTTCTTTTAATAAACAATAGATCTACGAGTAAAGCGAAACAGGATAGAACTAAAAGTATTTCAAATAATCTCATATGTAACCCTCTCTTTCATTACGGATATCAGCCGAAATGGACAAACTGTGGAAAGCCGCCCCACGGGACGGTTTCTCACATTCATTAATGCACATCTGTGAAATCACGAGTGGACTTTTTCAGAACATTTACTTCGCTTCGTTCATAAAGGTTCTAACATCTTCAGCTATTTCTTTATATAAAGTATGGTGCAAGTAATGCTCGCCATCCATTGTTATTACTTTTCCATGTACCGAGTCTTTGATCTGCCCTTCATGCAGAGGTATCCATCCTAGTACGTCTTCATTATTCCCTTGTACAAAGAGAAGAAGAGGAAGATCTTTGGGGAAGGTTAAACCTTGAGCCCCTTTAAAATTGGAAGAAATATGATCCATCTCATTCAACATCGTGGAACTGTTTGAGTTTTTATTTGACAGCATTTTCATCTGCTCGACGGTGTGATCATCAAATGGGAGTCCAGCATAAGGGTCACCACCAAATTTAACCACTAATCTTTGGAGACCTGATTTTTTAATAAATCCGAACATTTTTGTAGGTAATTTGGCATCAATACCCGGTTGTGTTGGAACACTGCTGTCAATTCCGACGAATGCAGTTACCTCATCCGGATATTTGTTCACATAATCAATGCCGTAAATGCCTGCAATGGAGTGGCCCATAAGCATATATTTGTTAATATTAAGCTGCTGTAGAGCTTCATGAACTTCACTTACGATATTTTCTGCGGTTCGTTCTTTTTCAGTTCCATCACTCAATCCATAGCCGAAAGGCTCAACTGCAACAACTTTGTAAAATGGAGATAATTCATCAATAAGCAGCTTAAAATCTAGCGCTGGTGCTGCTGTTCCATAACCGGGAAGAAGCACGATCGTTTCCTTGCCTTCGCCTTGAATGAACACATTCATATTTTTCCCGTCTACAGATACGTGCTGGCCGTATGGCTCTATCTTCTTCGCCTCTGAATTGCTACTGATCACATTCGTGATATAAACAATACCTAGAAACAGAACAATGGCGATTACGATTGCTCCTAATATTTTAAGTATAATGTTTCTTACCTTTCTGGCCCTCGAACCAATCTTCGCTTTCTTTTCCTCTGGTTGCGTCACTCTCATCTTCTCCTGTCCTGAACTGTTTGTCGTGAATCATTCATTGCTGCTGCGGCCTCATTGGATTTCCATGGCTATAACGATTGTGTGTCACATACACCTGCTCCTATGCTCATCTGTTTAATGGCCGTAACAAGCCGTTAATGCAAGCCTAACCAACCAAGATGTCCTCACCATGACGACAATATGAACGGAGTATGAACTAACAACAAAAAGGCCACGTTTCACATACAAGGAAGCTTGTATGTGAAACGTGGCCTGAAAATTCGGTTTAAACCATAATCCAGTGTATATTCTGTTCTGTACATTCATCTCTCCTGTATGTCTAAATATCGGTGGGTGGAGTGATTGGCAATGAAACGATGAAGGTCGTTCCCTGACCAACTTCGCTTTCCACAACGATATCACCTTGATGAAGCGATACAATCTGTTTAACGATAGCAAGTCCCATACCACTGCCATCATACTTGCGGCTGTGGGAACGATCCGCCTTGAAAAAACGCTCAAATATGCGCTTCTGGTCTTCGAGAGGAATCCCAATACCCGTATCGGAGATTCGGACGATTACAATTTTGACATCCAGCTTGATGCTGACGTGAATCACGCCGCCGCCATCCTTGGAAAATTTGATGCCATTGCTGAGGATATTTGTCCACACCTGATTCAATTGGTCATGATCAGCCGTTACTTTCACATTCTGCAGCTCAAGCTCAAAATGAATATTGCGGGCAGACCACTGCGGCTGGAGGGCCACAATGACCCTTCTGATCTGTTCATCCAGACTGAGTGTGACCAGCCGGGGCTGCTGTGACTGCGATTCAAGCACACTCAGCTTGAGCAGGCTGTCACTCATTTTGGATATCCGCTTTGTCTCAGCGATGATAATATCAAGATAACGACTTCGTTCGTGATCGGCGAGATTCACTTGCTTCAGCGCTTGAGCATACCCCGATATCGAGGTGAGCGGAGATTGAACCTCGTGCGACACGTTTGTCACAAATTCCCTGCGCATCTGCTCCAGCTGCTGCAGATCGCGCATCATGTCCTCGAAGCTACGGGCCAGTGTCCCGAGCTCCCCTGTTTGCTTGATATTAAGCTTGACGTTAAAATCTCCAGCGGCGATTCGCTTGGTCGCTTTTGTCAGTTTTTTGATGGGTCTAACCAGGAATATAGAAGCAATCAAAATCAAGATGCTCCCTACAATCAACGAACAAGATGCAAAGATCAACGCCCACTTGACAACAAAAGAGGAGGATGGTGGGGCGAGCGTTTCCAGAAACATCGCTTTCGTTCCCATTTCCGTTTTCAAGGGCAGCCCTAAGAGGACCGTAGCAATACCATTCGGAGTGTCCTGAACAACGCCTCCTCCCAATACCTTCTGCAGCTGCTCCGTCGACACAGCGGCAGGCTGATCTTCATGATACTTACCATAGGACTGGAACTGTCCCGATGCTTCGTAAATTCGAATATGATAGGAATCGAGCTGCTTCATTCCGCTTACGAATGAATCCGCTTCATGTAATGGAAGGATCTTGTAAATCTGCACGATGTCTTGGGCGAAGTTACGCAAATTGATCCGAGCATTTTCGTTCAGTTTATCCTCGAATATTAAAGTAGACATAAAAAAAGAAATGACCGTGCCGGCGATGACAGAGACCAAAAATGTCAGGACCACACGAATATATAACGTTTTGATCATTCGTAAACCTCAAGCCGGTACCCCAAACCGCGCACCGTCTCGATCCGAAAATCGGGCGTTTCCGCGAACCGTTCACGCAGTCGCTTAATATGTACGTCTACCGTTCGATCATCTCCGGCATAATCAATTCCCCAGATTTGATCAATCAGCTGCTCGCGCGTATAGACTTGTCCGGGTGTTCCAGCGAGCTTATAGAGCAGCTCGAATTCCTTCAGCGGCAGCGTGAGCGACTCTGTCCCTCTCGTCACCTTGTATGTCTGCCGATCCAGGATGATGTTGCCAAAGTGGACCGTCTGGGTGGATCCAATCTTGTATCGCTTCAGTAATGCTCTGACACGAACCGTGAGCTCCAACGGATCAAACGGTTTCGTTAAATAATCATCCGTTCCCAGTTCGAATCCTTTCACTTTCTCCCATGTCTCACCTCTTGCAGTCAGCATAAGCAGCGGAAGATCCGGATTGGCTCTTCGCAGCTCCTTGCACAGCGTCCAGCCATCCATAATTGGCATCATAATATCGAGCACGACCAAATCGACGGGTGTTGAACCGTAAACGGCCAGTGCTTCCTTGCCGTCCCGTGCCTCAACCGTTGTGAAGCCGTCGTTTCTCAGAAATAAACAGACGAGCTCGCGAATGTTCGGATCATCGTCAGCAACCAGTATCGTAGGCATCTAGTCCCTCTTTTCCTTTATCCATCCTGTAGAGTAATCACCATTATACTATAAATAAATTTAAAACCTAAAAGCGTGGATCATTGAAAAATACTAGAGTTTAGAGTAACACTCACCTTTTGGTAAGTACCTGTAGTAAAAGTGCATACTTACGTATTCGAAGTCCACCCATTATACTCAGGAAGTAATCATCCTGAAGGAGGACAAATCATTGAAAACACTTGTAATCGTCACACACCCAAGCATAGAAACATCCGTCATTAATCAGCGGTGGGTAGAGGAACTCCAGAAATATCCGGACAAATATACGGTACACGAACTGCATAAGGCTTACCCTGACGGAAACATTGATGCAGAGAAAGAGCAGCAATTAATTGAAACGCATGGCAGCCTCGTCCTGCAGTTCCCTGTCTATTGGTTCAATTGTCCGCCACTTCTTAAGAAATGGCTTGACGATGTTTTTGCTTACGGCTGGGCTTATGGTTCAGGTGGAGGAGATAAATTAAAGGATCGCAAAACGGCTTTGGCTGTAACAGCCGGAATCAAAGAAGAGGATTATCGTGAAGAGGGAAAATATCGCTATACACTCGAACAGTTACTGACACCATTCGAAACAACCTTCCTATACTGCCATGCGAATTATCGCTCGTTCTTTGCGTATTATGGCAAAGAAACGGAGCCTGGTATAAATGATGAGTCGGCTTCAAGCGATCTGGAGACAAATGTGCGAGAGTACTTGAATTTTATTGACAGCCTGTAAAGATCGCTCTCATCCAGCCGTATGTTCAACACAAATTTGAAGCCTGCCGCTGCGCAGCATCCAGTGGCAGGCTGCTGTTTTTCTCTCCCCACTCGCACATCATGTTTAACAGCGGAATGAGCGAAAGTCCGCGTTCTGATAATGTGTATTCCACTTTGGGCGGGACCTGGGGATATTCCGTGCGAACGATTAAATGATCCGCCTCCAGCTCTTTTAGCATGACACTTAGCGTTTTATATGATATGGTGCCGATTTTTCGTTTCAGCTCATTATGACGCATCACTTTATTTTCAGACAGCCAGTACATAATGATCATTTTGTACTTACCGCCGATTAAGGACAACGTATATCCAAAGCCGGTCTCTTTGACACCCACGCCCGTCGGTACACAGGTTTCGCTCACAAGTTACACTCTCCTTCTGAATCGTTTCGATATCGACAAGATGAACTGGCAATAACCGCAAAGCACGGGTCCCTGTCGAAAATTAATCTTATCATAAACAATAATTAAGAATTGCAGCATCCCTTATTCTTCCGAACTTTTTCCCTCCTTTTCAGTTTAGCAAAAAAAGCCGCGAATATCGCGGCTACATATACCTGTTCGTTGTTGTCCTTGACTAACCGCATTCGACAGCCTCGTCTCGTTATGTCAAGAGTCGTTGCCCTTCGCAGCGGAGATCAACCTGCCCAAACATCCTTTACATATTGGCCC
Organism: Paenibacillus sp. LBL; assembly: GCF_029893715.1. NCBI lineage: Bacteria > Bacillati > Bacillota > Bacilli > Caryophanales > Paenibacillaceae > Paenibacillus > Paenibacillus sp. LBL. The sequence goes on from NZ_JARXYU010000022.1 coordinate 75,099, forward strand.
TCCGCTTCCAGCCTGGATAACCAGGAGGCAGCTTCATCCGCGTCCACGCCGTATTTATCCTGATAGGATACAATCAGCGTTTGTTCAACCTCAGGCGCCATCCGGGAGCCGTCACCGCAGATGTACATTCTCGCTCCATCCTCCAGCAGTGACAGCAGCATTTCCCCATCCTGTCTCAACAAATGCTGGACATAGCATTTCTCCGTACCCTCCACTCTCGAGAAGGCAGTATGAAGAGTTACCAGGTTTTCTCTGGCTGCCTGTTCAAACTCCTCTCGGTAGAGGTAGTCGTGCTCCGGAGTCCGGCAGCCGAAGTACAAATGCGCGGGACCCAGCTTCTGTCCTTCTGCCCGAAGGATTTGTCTGGCCTGAATGAATCCCCGGAACGGTGCCACACCGGTGCCGGGCCCGACCATAATGAGCGGGGTGGCTGGGTTGTTCGGGAGTTCAAAGCCCGATTCAGGCGAACGGATAAACATCAACACCTCTGCGCCCGTCTCCAACTGGCTCAAATAATTGGAGGCAATGCCCCGGTATTCCCCATAACCGCTCCAAGCGCTTTCCCGCACGACACTGACTGTGATACTCGCTTGGGTCCAGCTGACTCTCGGAGAGCTGGAAATCGAATAATATCTCGGTTTGAGTGCTGGCAGCAGCTCGAGAAAGCGTTCAAAAGGCAACTCACAGGCTTCATACCGTTCCAGCAGCTCCAGCATGGTGAGGCGTTTAGCCCGTACCTCGGTCTGATAAGTGTCTTCCGCAAGCAGGCTCTGCAGCTCTTTGGCATGCGGCGGGCATACCGTACAGGCTGCCATCTCCCGAATCTGAGCCCTTGTGGCCGGCTCCTGCAGCTCGATGCTGCGATGCAGCAGATCGTCCAGACGCACGGGAACCCCTGCCGGCAAATGGGCGCTGCTGCTTCCTTGAACGGACAAGACCAGATGTGCCGCGGCATCCAAGTGGAATCTGCGGAGCACACGCTTCACCAGACTCTCCGGATTGACTGGGAGTATGCCCATGTGATCGCCTTCTGCATAGTTCGTTCCTTCCGGCAGCGATATTTCGATATGCTGTGTGATGCGTCCGCTATCGGCATGCTGCAAGTTGCGGCTGTGCGCGATGTGCCCGGTGACGGCATGATAGGTTTCTGCCAGTGGAATGGCTGCCCCTCCCTGAACGAACTCAACAGACAAGGCGCTGCGCTTCGGCTTGCTGCTGGCCATGACCGGCAGTCCCAGCGCCTGCATCAGATCGGGCCATACATGTTCCGTCCATTCATCAACTTCACGTTCAAAATCGCCGCTCGCATCACTCTCACCGCGCGCAAGCAGGCGCTGTGCCCCTTTGGCTGCCAGCAGCTCGTCAATTTGGCGCGGAATCCGTTGGTAGGTGCTGGCCCAGTTGTGATCCCCGCAGCCGAAAACCGTATACCGAACGCCTTGTATTTCGGATTCAGCCGCATTCTCCAGCCATTCCATAAAAGCCTTGGCATTGGAGGGCGGCTGACCGTTATAAGAGGCGGTTACAATCACAACAGCGCCTTCCTTCGGAAGATTTCCAGCGAAGTCGTCCAGTGCACCTACCTGACTGTCGAATCCATGGTACTTGGCTGCATCAGCCACCTCTCTGGCAATGCCTTCAGCCGTGCCCAAGTTGGACCCGTACAGCGCGAGCAGCGGCGTATGATGAGCGTTATCCGCAATCCTGTCGGACTGGGCGTATTCCCTCTGTTCCTGTTCGGGCACAGCAACACTTCCTGGAATCAAGAGGGCTGCCCCTCCCTTACGGTTACGGACTTTAATGTGGAATGCATCCGGCTTCAGGGTCAGTGTCTCCTTGACTTTCAGCTCATAATGCTGGGTATCGACCAGTTCAAAATATTTGAGAACCAACCCGAGCACCAAGGTGGCCTCCTGGAGTGCAAACTGTTGGCCGATACAAGCACGCTGTCCGTTGCCAAACGGTTTGTACGCGTCATGCGGCACCTTGCTCGGATCTTCAAAGCGCTCCGGTTCGAATGCCTCCACATCGTCTCCCCATACGCGCGCGTCTCTGTGGAGTCCGGGAATCAGCACCGTCACACTATCCCCTTTCTTAATGGGATAGGTTCCACCGATACGGGTATCCTCTTTTGCAGATAACGAAAAGGCAGGCGCAGTCGGCCATAACCGAAGTGACTCGCTCAGAACCATGCGGACGTATTTGAGTTCCCGCACCTGGTTATACGAAGGAACTGGATCCTTCAGCACGCGGTCCACCTCACTTACCGCCTTGCGCAGCTTATCCGGGTTTTTCATCAGAAAATAGATCGCGAAGGAAAGCAGCCCGCTTGTGGTCTCGTGCCCCGCGATCAGAAATGTGATCATCTGATAACGGATATTCTCATGATCCAGCCGCTCGCCTGTATCAGGATCCACGCCCTCCAGCATGTGCGCCAGCAAATCTCCCTCCTCGCCGCCATGCGCCTTGCGCTCTTGAATAAGCTCATCCACAAGCGAGAACATCGACTGAATGTCCTCCTGAAACTGACGTTTCTTCTTAATCATGAACATGTCCTGAATGCCCAGCCGGTGAAGCTGGTTCATGCCTTCATCAAGTGAACGCACCATGCTGTCGATAAATGGATGATTGTCTTCGCGATAAAAGCTGTTAAACCTATAATTAAACCCGCACAGGCCGATTGTATCGAGTGTCAGGCGTGTCATATCGGCAGGAATATCCACTGTTTCATCCGGATTGAGCCGTGCCCATTTCTGGATAAGCTGCATGGCAATATCAATCATCTTCGTATGATATCCCTGCATCGCACGCTGGCTGAAGCTGGATAACAGGATGTTATGGGCTTTTTTCCAATTGGGCTCCTGCGTCGCGCTCGTAAACAATCCATCCCCCGCAAAGGGGCGAACATTCTGCAGTGGTGCCCAGATTCGTTTATCAAAACGCTTCTCGTCACACGCGTCCTTAACATACTCATGGCCGGAGACGTACAGCTCCTTGCGCCCCCCGGGATACTGAAACTGGAAGATCGGCCCGAATTCCGAGGCGACCTTTACAAGCGATTGGATCGGAGCCGCTGAATCCAGCAGGGGCAGATTACCCAGCGGTCCGAAGGTTTTAGGTTGAGGCACCGGTGTCGTTTGTGTCATGGTTTTTCCCTCCATTATCCCATAATTCTCTTTGTATTTGCCCTTAGGATAGGGCTGAATGAAGCACAGACAATACTGATTGACCATAATCGTAATTCGGTCATTTTTTGATAAAAAAGGAGGATCCGACGCGCATCGCTGGTTTCCACTTACAATGATGGTCTTATCCTGCCTCTTACCCTATCACGATATGATTGTCCCGCACATCAGCCGCAGGTCCATAATTCCAATGAGGGCTTCTGCTCCTCTTTATATTACTTTTCAACCAGAATATGCTCCATTATTGAAACTTTAGGACTATTCAATGCCCATTAATTCATCCGCTGTTCTATAGGAAAACACAAAAAAAAGACACCTTGATGATCGCCCTCATAGTGCGCACCTGGTATCCGGCTACAGAAAACGTTCACAAATCTGTCACTTACGAGAGACTTTCCCTCATCTCTATAATTACAAAGGTAAATGAGAGAGGATGATGAAATTGCCAGTAACAAAGAAAGAGCATTTTTATTTTGGGTTGATGATGTGCATCGGGATGGTCATCATGATGACCTCCTACAATGTAATCACGAACGGATTAATTGGTGAAGTTTCATTCATCGCCATAATCAGTCAATTCGTACTGGGCTTTATCATTGCCTTCTTACTGGAACTGTTTATAGTCGGTCCAACAGCACAGAGAATCGTGTTTTCGATAACGCGCCATAAGTCCGGTAAAATGATTACGATATTGGCAATGTCATTCTGTATGGTGACGGGGATGGTTTTCTTTATGTCTATGTATGGATTAGTTTCAGCTTACCTTTCCCATCACCTCGCAGGAGAGCCCTTGCTTGGAAGTTATTTCGCCATATTCTTGAAAAATTTTGTTTTTGCTTTCCCGCTTCAGCTCCTGATCATGGGACCGCTCGTACGGTTCTTATTCGGTAAAATTAAAACGAGTCGGCTGAAGCAATCATTGACCACCGTCTAGGCTGACTGTCACTAACGCTCCTTAATAGTAAAAAGCCGCCCAGTTGGGCGGCTACTAACCACTGCTCACAAATTGGATTACCCCAATGAGAGCTAATAGAAGAAAAATAGCGTCAGTCTCCTTAATTCGTTATCATCTACCTATATCCATTCGATAAACACGAGCTAAATCCTCTTCCTACACTACAGAGCCGATATGAGAAGGAAGCGCTGGCCCAATGCCAGTAGCTGTCTGATGCCTTAGTCTATCAATCCATCGCTTTGCGCAGATCATAGTCATGTAGATCAATATCGAGCGTGTCTCCTAGTGCTAACTTTGCCAGTTGGCTTCCTATAAAGGGTCCCATGGTGAGTCCGGACGCTCCAAGTCCGTTTGCCGTTATAAGCCCTTTCCAGCCCGGAACAACGCCTATCACTGGAAGGAATCCGGGCGTAAACGGACGAAAACCCACCCTGACCTCTTGAAAAGTGCTGTCGGCTAAACCCGGTGCTAATTCAAACCCTTTATTGAGGATTTCCTGCATACCGCCTGCCGTTACTCTAGTATCATAACCTTCAATTTCATTTTCATGGGTCGCGCCTATCACGATTTTCTGTTTATCAAAAGAGAGCAGATATTGATCTGTAGGCGGTATGACTACAGGCCAGCTGCCTGTCTCTTGCTCACCCTGAATTTTCACGTGCATGATCTGAGCTTTTTGATAACTCACCTTAAAATGAATACCTAGGGGCTGGAGCAGTTGGTTTGCCCAAGCGCCTGCACAAACAATGACTTGGTCAGCCGCGAAACGATCCGTCCCGACCGTTACTCCCGTTACTCGGTTTGCCTGATACTCCAGCGAGGCATCCCCGCTGATCAGGACAGCCCCGTTTCTCTGCGCGGATCGGATTAACGCATCACGCAGCGCACGACCATCTATCCTTGCAGCACCGCTAATATGAACCGATTGATAACCTTCTGCCAGCAAGGGAAACCGCTCATGGGTTTCTGTTTCATTCAACCGGGTGATTTCACCAATTTCCGGAGCATCTGCTTTTCGTTGATGTGCCCGCTCCTCCATCTTTCTGATTTTGTCCAAATCCGCATGAATGCTAAGAGCACCAACCTGAGCATAGCCGGTATCTGTCTCTCCTTCGCTTTCCAGCTCATGGATCAACCCGGGATAGAAACGCGCACCGGCCTTAGCCAGCTGGTACCAAGCTTGATTGCGCCTTTGCGATAGCCAGGGACAGATAATGCCAGCCGCAGCATCCGTCGCTTGCCCTTGATCCTGACGATCTATGATTAGGACCTCTGCTCCCATTCTCGCTAACTGATATGCTGTTGATGCCCCCAGGATCCCTGATCCGATGATGATGACTTTCTTCATAATTACATCCCTTTCCTAAATCACTGTATCCATTATAGCGAATACAGTCTGAAAGTATAATGGCAGCGTGTGCTCCTGCGCACCACCCTTATCGTTGAACGCAAAAAAAGTCGCCGATCCCGGCGACTTCATCATACTTCTATACTCTTGAACTCGGACGAGCCTCTTATACAGATACCCGTTATATTTTTTCAACCCATTACTTTTCCATTACGGCAAAATAGTTATCTTCCTCATCAGCAAAATTGAAGACTCTGCCGGAAGGCAAATTTACAATTTCACCGACCTTGACATTCTTATTCGACAAGTCACTCATTAATCCATAGAAATTTTCCGTGTAAAACATTAAAGAAGGCGTCCCCAGATTTACGCCAGGCGAGAATTTAGCGACAAGTTCCTTATCATGCAGCACGATGCTGGTTTCCGAGCCCTTTGCAGGAGCAATTTCAATCCATTTCATCTGATCGTTGCTTTCTTCGGAAATGACATGAAATCCTACCTTCTCTGTCCAGAACTTCACTGCCTCATCCTGGTTATTCACATACAACATAATTTGTCCAAGTTGGCTAATCATCATCTTTCCACTCCCTTATGTAAAATGAATATCCAATATCCAATGCTCCTAATTCTCTCCATCGTAGTGGTTTCTGATACCTGTTGTGATAGTTCGGTTCTAAGTATCATTCCTCATAAATGCCAAGCCCGCATACGCCAGGCAGTCTACCCTTTCTAACTCGCCTGTGTCACTACCTGAATATTATAGCATGTACACAACGTCATAGTTTCTTATGAATTGCTTATTTTTATAAATTTCTACAAAATTAGAGTTCACGCATCCGTACTTGACCAAAAATAACAGAAATCCTTATAAGAATGGGCTCCCTCTTACCTATGAACATCTAATCGAAGTGACAGCAAGCCGCATAGGATAGATTAGATGGACAAGAGAGTGTGGTGACGAATTTGAAACTGCAAGACGTCAAGGGTGCTTACGATGTAATTATCGGCTTGGGCAGTTGGTGCGGACCTTCGCTTTATTTGCGGCAACGTGGACTGAGAAGGTTTGCCTTTCCGCTGGACTGGATGATATCCAACTCGATTTCGGATGTCAGCCGATTATTGGACAATCGCTTCGTTGGATTTATGGATCTGGAGCAGTTGCAGAAGACCAAGGGTACTTCGGCTTTGTTGGAAGATGGAGTCGCTGTTTTGTCTGAAGGAAATCAGGTGTATCAAGATGCCCATTTTATTCTGGATACCCGGTATAACATCATATCCGTGCATGATTTCCCCGTATTGCCTAACCAGGATTGGATGCATTCGTACGATGTTTACAGAGGAAGACTCAATCATCGCATCGATCGATTCTTCAGAATTCTTGAACATAGCGAATCCGTTTTATTTGTCAGGTGGGGGGAAGTGACCGCCAACGAAGCAGCCGAGCTGCATGCGGTGTTATCTTCGTTAGTTCGCGGCACATGTAATGTTCTCTTCCTTCAAACTCTTCTCGATTTGGAGAATGTACAAGAAATCGATTGGGGAATGGACGGTATTTGCACGCTGCAGGTCCCGGACAGCCGCCCGAATGATATATCCATTTGGAATTATGCGCTTGATGGCCTCCGTTTGACCAATCGCTGGGGGATGTAACAACGGAACCATAATAAGAAGGTTACCGGAAAGATAAAAAGCTGCCGCTGACGGGACTGACCTGGTCATAGCCCCGTCAAGTAGACATTAAAAAAAGAGATTTTATTAAGCGGCGACTTTTTCCCGAAACTCAATCGGGGAGAGGTCGCCCAGTTTG